>PAAY01000100.1 GCA_002698985.1 Saprospirales bacterium
ACGGCAGCGCCGATGGTCATCAGCACAAACAACAGCGTCAGCCGGAACCCCCAGAGTGCGAGATCGGGCAAGGCCTCACTGCGTTTGAGCCAACGGAGAAACAACAGATAAGGCAGCAGCGACAGGGCAAACAGCGGTGCGGGATCAAAGTCCATGGCTCAGCTTGCTGCCCGTCGTTGCAGGAGGGCCCATGCCGCCCACGCCAGGACGACGTTGCCGATGAGGGTGAGCGCCGCCTGCAGGGTCACCAGAGGGCGCAGGGCCTCGCTGTTATCGAACAGATGCCAGGTGCACGCCGCCAAGGCACTGATCAAAGCCGGCACCATGGCCAGGGCCAACCACTTCAATCCTCGACGTTGAATCAGGATGATGGCCAGGCTCCATTCGATCACCGAGGTGACATGAATCCACCAGGTGCCAAGGGAGAGGGCATGCATACCGACACCCTAATCAGTGGGTTCAGTTGATAATGAGCCCCCCTCGCGGAGGTCAGTCCCTTGGCTGCCAGATCCGTTCCGGCCTATCTCCTGTGCGGCTATTACGGCGAGAACAACCTCGGGGATGACGCCCTGCTGACGGTGCTGCTCCGGGAGATGCCGCAGCCCTGTCGCCTGCTGGTCACGGCCCATGACGCCGATGCACTCGCTGCACTGGCGCCCGATGCTGAAGCAGTGAACCGGCGCTCCCTCCGTTCTGTGCTGCGATCCATCGGACGGGTCGACGCCGTGGTTCTGGGTGGCGGCAGCTTGCTGCAGGACAGCACCAGCCTGCGCAGCCTGGTCTATTACTTGGTGATCATCGCCATGGCCCGTTTGCGGGGCCGGCCGGTGCTGCTGTGGGGACAGGGGCTGGGCCCGTTGCAACGTCCCATCAGTCGCAGGTTGGTGCGCCTGCTGCTCCCTGCCTGCCGCAGTGCCAGCTGGCGGGACCAGGCGTCGATGGACCGTGCCAGCCGCTGGGCTCCTCAGCTGCCGATGCAGATCGCACCAGATCCGGTCTGGGGATTGCCCCGACAGTCCTGGACCGGGGGGCAATCGATTGTGGTGTGCTGGCGTCCGTCTCCGCTGCTGGGCCTTCAGGAGTGGACCGTGTTGCTGAACGCGCTGCAGGGGCTGGCCGAGGAACTGGATGCACCGATCCGCTGGTTGGCGTTCCATCGCCATCAGGATGGAGGTCTGCTCGATTGGCTCAGCGATCAGGGGGTGGTGTCGTCAGATCTCCGGTCACGCAGCACCACGATGGTTCCAACGTCGCTGGAGATGGTTTTCGCTTCGGTTCGCAAGGCTCGCCTGGTGATCCCGATGCGCCTCCATGCGCTCATCCTGACCCGTCTTGCTCTCTGCCCGATGGCGGCCTTGAGTTACGACCCCAAGGTTGAAGCTGCCGCTGCCATGGCGGGGGTTCCCTGCACATCTCTCGATGCGCTGCCTGACGAACAGGGGCTCCTCAGCCAATGGCGAGCCGCTTTGGATTGCCCAGCCGATCCTGAGCAGGTTGAGCGCATCCGATCCGGAGCCGCCCTCCATGGCCGCCAACTCAGGCGTTTTCTGCCTCAGCGGTGATATTCGGTTTTGTGTTGATCAAAACTGCGATCAATGGCTTGCCCAATCGTGAGGCCCACGGGCAGATTGCCTCCAAAACTTGTGCCAAGAATGTGGCGATATTTCTTGGATTCAACAAGGCGATAAGTTGAATCTGGCAAGGGGATGTAGTTGCTAGTGGAGACCAAGGTGCTGATGTTGCGCAGGTAGTAGCTGATGAATTGCCTGAAGGGCTTATTGTTTCTCAGGGACTGATCATTGATGTAGAGGAACAGTGGGCGAGACAAGGGTCGGTATTTTTCATTCTGCACACTTTTGACGGATGGCAAGACAGCATTGTCCTTGGGATTAATGACTTTGACGGCTTTGAGTTTGTCCGTGTTGTTTTTGAAGTAGGCATAGCCGAAATACGCCAGAGCCTGGGGGTGATCAGCCACGCACTTCACAAGGTCATTATCGTCCTCGCTGGCCAGGTAATCCGTTCTTGAATTGGTCTTGGAGCCGTTGATCGTTTTGTTGAAGACGTCAAAGGTTCCTGAATCCTGGCCCGGACCACACAACTTGATGGCCCGATCCGGGTAATCAAGATTCACCTGGTTCCAGCGGTTGATCGTTCCTTGGGCTGTTTTACTCCACAGCCTGGAGAGTTCATTGACGGTCATCGACCTTGCCCAGTTGTTCGCCGGGTTGACCACCACAGTGATGGCATCAAAGGCAATAGGAAGTTCAATGAAGTTGATGCCATTGTCTGCACAACGCTTCAGCTCCTTGCCGGAAATCGGCCGCGATGCGTTGGCCAGAGGAATATTGCCGTTGCAGAATTCGCGGAAGCCTGCTGTTGAACCTGTTTCCTTGATGTCAAAGTCAACAGACTTTCCTTTGGTTGTTGTTCGATATCCCTGAATCGCGGCCTTGGTGATCGGAAAGACGGTGCTGGAGCCACTGATACGGATGGTGTCAGCCCCATTGGCGGCACTGCCGCTCACCCCAACCACAGCGCTGAACCCTGCAATCACAAGGAACGAGCGGAGCGTGAAACGGGACCCCATCGACTTTCAGAACGGTTCCCCAATGATGCGCTTTGCGCCGTGGCGTGGGGTTAAGTCCGGGTTATCCAGCAAGTCGACGTCCGCTGCCGGCATCAAAGCGATGCTCCGCATGGGCCGGCCAGCTCACGGACAGGGGCTCGCTCAGGACAGCATCACCGGCACAAAGCATGCGCAGGGCTCCGCGGGGACTGTCCAGCAACAACAACTGGCTCGCCCCCTGCCATTCACGACTGATCAGGCGACAGGGCATCCCATCGGGATCGAAGCCCACGTCCTCTGGTCGGATGCCGATGGTGAGCTGTTGATCCACGTTCAGCAGATTGATCTGAGGACGGCCGATGAAGCTGGCGACGAAGCGGCTGGCGGGCGTCTTGTAGAGCTCTTCAGGGGTTCCGATCTGTTCGATGCGTCCCCCTTTGAGGACGGCAATGCGGTTCGCCAGAGCCATCGCCTCCTGCTGGTCGTGGGTGACGTACACCACAGGTTGGGATCCCTGCAGGATCAGCTGGCGCAGTTCCGGACGCAGGTCATCCCGCAACTGGGCATCCAGGTTGCTCATCGGTTCGTCCAGCAGGTAGACCCTGGGATCACGGAGAAGAGCTCTGGCCAGGGCAACCCTCTGGCGTTGTCCTCCGGACAGCTGCTGAGGTCGACGATCGGCCATCTCCCGCAGTCGCACCGTGTCCAACACCGACTCAATCCGTTGCTGGCGTTGAGCGGGGGCAACTCGGCGGATCTTCAAACCGAGGTCGAGGTTTTCCCGAACGCTCAGGTGAGGAAACAGCGCGTAGCTCTGAAACACCATGGCGATGCGCCGGCGTTCCGCGGGGATGCTGTCCAGCGGTGCACCATCGAGTTCGATGGATCCCTCATCCTGTCGTTCCAGTCCTGCGATCAAGCGCAACGCAGTGCTTTTGCCGCAACCGCTGGGCCCCAGCAAAGCGACACATTCACCCTCATGCAACTGAAGGTTGAGGTCCCGCAGAATCCACTGGTCCCCGAAGCATTTGCCCAGCCCGTTGAGATGNAGCATCAGCNTTTGATCGCTCCGTTGGTGAGCCCGGACACGATCTGACGTTGACAGACCAGCACCAGAAGCAGCAGAGGAAGGGACCCCAGAACCGTGGCGGCGGCATAGGCGCCGTAGGGAATGGAATAGATCGACGATCCGGCAATGCGAGCCATGGCAACCGGAAGGGTCAGCAGTTCGTCCCGGCTGAGCCAGGTCAAGGCGATGGGGTATTCATTCCAGGCGAACAGAAACACCAAAATCGCCGTGCTGGCGCTGGCTGGTGCCAGCAGAGGCACCAGCACCCAGCGGAGGCGCTGCCAGAGCCCCAGACCCTCCAATCGGGCCGCATCCTCCAGTTCCTTGGGAAGTGCTTCGAAGGCTGAGGTCAGCAGCAGCAGGGCCAGGGGCATCGCCAGACCTGCATAGGGCAAGGCCAGGGCGAACAGGTTGTTGCCCAGCGCAAACCGACGGGCAAGTTCCAGCAACGCCAGAAACAGCAGCACATAGGGGAACAACGCGGCTGCAGCGGTCATCCAACGCACAATGCGCCGCAGCTGCTGGGGGACTCTGGCCAGGCCATAGGCAGCGGGGATGGCCAGCGCAAGGGTGATGAGGGTGGTGAGACCGCTGACGGCGGCACTGTTCAGCACGTAGCGCCAGAAGGGAGGATCGCTCGCCAATAACTCCCTGTAGTGCACCAGGGTCCAGCGCTGCAGAAATGGAATCGAACCGTCCACCAGCGATTCCGCGGTGGAGAACGAGCTGATCAGCTGCCAGAGCATGGGCAGCAGGGACCACACCAGCAACAGGCTGATCCAGGGGGCAAGGCGACGGGTCATGGTTGAACCGGCTTGATCAGACCGCTGAGGCGCAGCAGCATCGCCAGGATCAGCATCGTCAGGCTGAGCAGCAGAAATCCCGCCAGCATCGCGGTGGCGCTGTAACCGAAGTCCAGGAAGCGCATGGCATTGAGGTAGGCATAGAGCGCCACGCTTTCGGTGCTGCCCGCCGGGCCGCCCCCCGTGAGCACCTGGATCAAATCGAAGACGCCGAAGGCCTGAGCGCCGCGGAACAGCAGTGCAATCAGGACGTAGGGCATCAACAACGGCAGGGTGATGCTCGTCAGGGCCTGCACTGGCCGCCCACCTTCGAGACGGAAGGCGCTGTACAGATCCTCCGGAATGGTCTGCAGGCCAGCCAGCAACAGTAGTGCGATGAATGGCGTTGTCTTCCAGACATCGGCCAAAACGGTCACCAGCCAAGTCCACATCGGCGTGGACAGGAGATTCAGGGGTCCGAGCCCCAGCATCTGGGTCAGACGTTCGATCGGGCCGTAGGGGGTGTTGAAGATCCAGCGCCAACCCAGGGCCATCATCGTGGTGGGGAGGGCCCAGGGCAGCAGGGCCAAGGCACGCACCATCCCTCGACCACGCCAGCGTTGATCCAGCAGCAGGGCAATCGCCAGAGCGAGCAGCAGTTCCAGGCCGACGGAGACGCCGGCGAACCGGGTGGTCTGAAGCGTGTCCTGCCAGAAGCGCTGGTCATCCAGCAAGCGAACCCAATTGGCCCCGCCATTGGGCACAGGGTTGAGGCCGGTGAGGACTGAATCGGCATGAAAACTCAGCCAGCCGTAGCGGAGCATCGGCCATACAAACACCAGGCCCATCAGCAGCAAAGCCGGCAGCAGCAGGAGAAGGTTCATGCCGAGCCCCCAGCGGAACGGAACAAGGTGAGGGTTGACTCTTGGGCCTGAGCCATCCCGGCATCTGGATCAAGATTTTCCGTGAGGATTCCACTCAGCTGACGCTGCAGCAGATCGCTCATCTGGGCATAGAGAGGGGACATCGGCCGTGGAACCGCGTTGGCCAGAGCCTCTTCCAGCTGCGGAAGGACCGCAGAACGTTCCACAAGCTCCGGATCCCGGAAAAGGGCCTGGGATGTTGGGGTGTAGCCCTGGTTGAGAAACCGTTCTCGTTGGGCCTCCTGGCTGGTGAGATATCGGATCGCTTCAGCGGTGGCTGCGGGATGGGGTGTGTCCCGCAACATGCTCAAACCCCAGCTGCCGAGGGTGGCTGCCGGGGTCTCTCCCGGAAGCGCCACCATGGTGGTGACGCCGATGCGCCCCTTCACTGCACTGTTATCTCCCTGCAGTTCCGCCCAGGCATAGGGCCAGTTGCGCATCAGCGCAGCGTCGCCGGCCTTGAACGCCTGCAGGGACTCCGACTCCGCGTAATTGGTGACGGCCCGCGGGCTGATTCCGTCGTTGATCAGGCTTTTCATCCAGGTCGCGGTCTGTCGCGCCGCGGCACTGTCGAGGCTCGGTTCTCCAGTGGCTGCGTTGAACCAGGAACCACCGAACGCCTGGAGCATTTCAACAAAATCGCAACTGAGACCCTCGTACTGACGCCCCTGCCAGACAAACCCCTGGGGCGCCTGACCGTTCAGCTGCAGCTTGCTCACGACAGCCGCGAGTTCATCCGGCGTTGTTGGTGGATCGGCCATCAGGTCTGTTCGCCAGTACAGCAGGCCGACATCGGCACCCAAAGGCCAGCGGTACAGGGACCCATTCACCCGATTGCCAAGCCGAGCTCCCGCCACCAGCTCCTGTTCATCAGCGGCGTCAAACCATGGTTCAAGGGGTTCCAACCATCCGGCGGCGACATACTTCGGCAGCCAGGTCACATCCACCAGCAAGGCATCAAACGGTGGAGACCCCAGCAGAAGACTGCTGATAGCCAGATCGGAGATTGACTCCGTCTCCAGGGGACCTCGGCTGACGCTGAGGTGGATCTGGCCGCGGTGGTCAGCGTTGAACCGATCCACCAGCGTCGCCGTGGCATCGGCGTAGGGCGCTGGCATCAGGATCGTGACCGACTGGACCTGCTGCTGACCTCCCCAGACGACACCTGCCAACAGGAGAAGACCGAGACCAAAGGCGATCAAGCGGCGCCGGACCACCATCAGCCAACGTTGGCAACTTCAGGGAACCCTGCCAGCTGCTCCTCGGCCCAATCCTTCACGGTGTAGGCCTCCACAGCCGCTGACATGGTCTCCATCCGTTGGCGCTGCTCGTCCTCCGGCATCTCCAGAGCCGACTCGATGGCGTCGTCCATGCGGCGGTTGGAATAGGGATTGGTCAAGACGGCCCCTTCAAGAACAACGGATGCGCCGGTGAATTCCGAAAGAACAAGCACTCCTCCACGATGACGACGGGCAGCGGCGTATTCCTTGGCCACCAGGTTCAATCCATCCCGCAGCGGCGTGATCCAGCAGACATCTGCATGGCAGAACCAAGCCACCATCTCTTCATAGGGAATCCGTCTGGTGGAGAACCGAACCGGAATCCAATCGACCTGACTGAAACGACCGTTGATGCGACCGGCCATCTCCTCGATGGATCGCTGCGTTTCCTCGTAGATCTTCATGCCGCTTGCTGCAGCAACGCAGGCCAGCATCAGGACGACTTCACCATGCAAGTCCTTCCGTCGCTCGAGCAGACGCTCAAATGCGAGAAGCAGCTCTTCGTTGCCCTTGGTGTAATCAACCCGGCTTGCCGAAAGAATCAACTTTCGTCCTTTTTTTGTGTCCTGGACGATCATTTCTCCGTAACTTTCAACGGAGGCGCTCCACGACAACTCCTGAATCACATCGGGTGATGTCCCCACAGGGGAACTCAACAGTTGAATGCGGCGGCCGTTGTGATCCAGATGGCTGGTCACTGTCCCTTCCGAGAGGGCAGTACCGACGGTGATGAATTTTTGGTCAACAGGGACCTTGGGGCCCCGCTTGGCTCCCACCAGTGTGCTGGCAGCACGGGCGAAGTTCTCTGTGTAGCGGGGGATATGGAAGCCGACGACATCACAACAGAGCAGACTTTCCAGAATCTGTTCTCTCCAGGGGAGGATGGCGAAAACGTCGTTACCCGGAAACGGCGTGTGGTGGAAGAAGGCGATCTTCAGATCTGGTCTCTGCTGTCGGATGTAGCCAGGCGCAAGCCAGAGGTTGTAATCGTGAACCCAGACGGTCGCTCCCTCGGCGGCCTCTGCACAGGCAGCATTGGCAAATCGCTTATTGACCTCTTCAAAAATGGTCCAATTGGCGTTGTTAACGTTGAAATGGGTTGGGAATGTGTGCAGAATTGGCCAGAAGCATTCCTTGGAGGTGATGTGATAAAAACTGGATATCTGTTCATCTGTCAGCGGAATCCTGCTCAGCGTGAAGGGAGAGGGGTTGGCCATCTCCAAGCGTTCAACGTCTGACTGCTCGGGATGATCGACCCGGCGCCAAGCAATCCAGGTGCCGTCATCTCGGCTTCTGAAAAGATTTCTCAGAGTTGGAATAATGCCGTTTGGGCTTTTCTGGTCAACCCAGATTCGGTTGCCTGACGAATCTTTTCCCTCATCAAACGGGGTTCGATGATAAAGGATGACGAATGAACTTAAACCCATATAGTAATTCCAATTTTGAATACTATTTCACAACTGATCTAATTCTGTCAAACCGAGGTGTTGTTTTGCAGATCCGTCATCACGTCCAGAACCTCCTGAGCATGGCCACTGGGCCTGACTGCAACCCAGCGCTGACGAAGGATGCCGTCGGGGTCGATCAGAAAGGTGTGGCGCAGTGAATAGGGCGCCATCCATGACCCATAGGCTTTGCTCACCGTCCCATCGGGGTCGGACAACAGAGGGAAGCTGAGGCCTTCGCTTTCGCAGAACGAGGCGTGATCATCAACGCTGTCGGCGCTGATCCCCACCACTTCGGCTCCAGCCGCAAGGAAGTCCTCGTGCAGGGATTCAAACCCCCTGGCTTCAATCGTGCAGCCACCGGTGAAATCACGGGGATAGAAATACACCGCCAGCCAGCGTCCGCGCAGATCCCCACTGGACCAGCGGTCACGGTCCGGTTCGCGCCGGCTGGAACCCGGCAGGTCAAAACCTGGAACCTCAGTGCCTGCCTGCAAAACAACCCCACCGAGGGACCAAACCTTCGATGGGGTGATTGACAACGCCGTCAGCAGCAGGCCGGATTTGATGATCAGATCACGCCGGCGCACACGGTTGAAATCAAAGCTTGGCAAGGTTAATGCCCAGAGACTTGGCGTAGGGGCCCAGACCTTTTTTCTGGATGGTCTTGAGGGCGCGGGTGGTGACACGAAGGTTCACCCAGCGCTTGCCTTCAGCCCACCACAGACGACGATTCTGCAAATTGGCCTGTTGCAGCTTCTTGGTACGGATGTGGGAATGGCTCACAGCCATGCCGTTGTTGGCGCGAGTACCGGTGAGCTGGCACACCCGAGACATGTCGTCGTCCTTCTGTTTGTGGTTGTTTGGGTCTGAACAATCAGATCCAAACAACCACCTTATCAAACGGACGTCCTCACATCCCCCTCTGCATCAACGTTCCCATCAGTTCTGCGCTGCGGGTCTGGAAGCCACTGAGTTCATTCGGCTCGAGGCCGCCAACACCCAGTCGCGCCATGTCATAGACATGGCGGGCGATGTCCTGAGCCAGTGCTTCCGTCGGTGAGCTCTGAGCATCGCCCACGAGAACACTTCCAGCCTTCAGCTTCAACATCCCCTCCACCAGTGGATGACGCTTGTTCACCAGAAGAACGTGATGGTCCGGCAAGCCAGGAAGCCGTTGTTCCATCAGAGCGCCCATGTCATTGAGGCGTCGCATCTGCTCCGGTAACAGGATCATCGCCGGTGGAGCTCCTTCGGCTTTCAAGGCCTGCACCTGCACGGTCACCTTGTCGTTCGCCAAGGCGGCCTTGATCAGATCCCGCAGTCGGTCAGACTCCGTGGTCCCGTCTTGGTCGGTGATTTCAGCGTCGGTGTCCTTGAGGCTGTCATCGAGCTCGGCATCCACACGCTGAAAGGTCAGATCCTCATGGCGTTGCTCCAGCCATGGGATGAACTGCGTGTCGATCACCGTCTCCAGCTTCAGCACTTCCATTCCCTGGGAGGTCCAGAGGTTGAGTGCACCGGCCTGGGCCACGTCGTCGGTGCTGT
>PAAY01000101.1 GCA_002698985.1 Saprospirales bacterium
AGGGAAATCATTGGTAATCAGTGTATTCACCCCCCTGTCCCCCCTCAAGGGGGGAGGAGGGCTAGCAAAGGTGAACAGCAGAGTAACCATCGATGATTCAAGAATTCAGGGGAGGTTAATTCTTAAATGAACAATCGATTCCTTAAAAAAAGACTTTTTGCCCCGATGCCGATATCCCGAAAGTTTTCGGGATCGGCACGGGGGACTCAATCCTCAGTTCCTCGATTTTCCCGCCACGCATGTACCAGCATAATGACCCTGTCGTAGTTTTTCAGGCCATCGTGGATGCCCTGGGCATGTAGGTAGGCGGTGTAGGCGGCATCCCTTACGGCAGGAAAAATATCGGGGTACCGCTCGATGACCTTGCGGATGGCCCTGAGGTCATTTTTCACTCCTTCGGGTAAATTTTCCCTGATCTCGTCAAAGCCATCCGGATCGAAGGCCCTGTAATCGGCAGCCACATAGCGCCAGTAGTATAGCAGACCGATGTAGCGCAGGTAAGGATCGGCGGCACGCCGGCAGGTGAGGTAGGCCAGAAAATTGCAGGTGCCCTCCCCTCCGAAGCCCTGCCCGTGGCTCATTTCGTGTACCATCACGAACGGCAGTTGGAGGTGGTGGAGGCCCGGATCCACATGCCCCTCACCGGTAAAAGGGATATAAACTCCGGCCGTAGAAATGCGCAACAGGATTCCCTTAGGGTAAAGCCTGCGGGCATGAATTTGCTCAAATGCCGGAAAACCAAGCTCGTGTAATTGCTTGTGCAGTTCGCGGGCCAGCAGGGTTTCGAGTTCGCTGGCATCGTATTTCGGTGGAATGACCTGGGTATCGTTTCCGACCAAAAACTCCCTTGCCTGGATCACTTCGGTGGTGGCCAACTCCATTTCTGATTTCAATTCATCAAAGCTGAGTGGTCTGGGTTCCAGTGCCAGCTGTTGCTCCAGCGGAATGCGCCCATAGTTGTAGCCCCACAAAACCAGAAAAAAGAACACTACCGCCCCTGCAAAGGCCAGCAGTGAATGCCCCGCGGAAAGCCACCACTTACCGCTTTTCAGTTTACCGAAGGAAAACCTGCGGATCTGTAAAACCAGCCAAACTATCAATCCAGCAAACAATAAGTACACTCCGGCAAAAGGCATCCATCCCGTCAGGGCGCTGAACATGGCCCTGATGCCAACATACAGGCCCCGGCTGTACCATTGCTCGATCGATGCCGGTGTCAGCAGTAGCCGGAGCGCCACCGCCGCTACGCCCAATACAATCCATGTGTTTTTGCTGATTCGCATTCAGTTGCCAGGTAAGTTACTCACTGGGCAGGAGCATGCAAGGATAAGACCTTGGGAGGAAAATGACCAGTTGCGGGCATTACTGCACAGCGTTTACCGAAGGAAAACGGTAGTCCATTGGCAGTTCGTTGCGGTGTTTGATCATCAGACAATAGGGTTCGCAGGAGCCGGTGGCTTCGAGTTCTTCAAGCGAAGCCGGCGGCTGGCTGTGCACCAGCTGCTCGATCCCATTGCCCGCAGGGTGATGCCACCAGAGCACCGACAAGGCCAGCAAAAGCGCTGCAGCCGCCGTCCATACCCAAGCTTGCAAAAAGCGCCTTTTGGCCGGCAGCTTTTGATCCAGCTTCTGTTCGAGCCGTTGCCAGGCCCTTTCGGAGGGTTGCAGGCGAATCTGATCAGCGGCTTTTTTGAATTGCGTTTCCATGATTTCCGGTTGCTTTTTCATTACAGGTTCTTTCATTTGGTTGGAGGGCTGATACCCAGGCGCTGTTGCACCAAAGTTGCCAAGCGGGCTTTTGCCAGTATTAGTTGGGATTTGGAAGTGTTGATGCTGATCCCCAACTCATCTGCAATCTCCCGGTGCTTGTAACCCTCGATGACGAAGAGGTTGAAAACTGTCCGGTAACCGGGAGGCAGTTCATCCAGCAGGGCGATGATTTGTTCCGCCGTCAGCCGGGATTCGATGCCGGGCATTTCCACGCCACGCATGCGGTCGTTCAGCTCTTCGGAAAATTTCAGCGGGTTGTTTTTCCTCAAAAACATCAGGGCTTCGTTCACCATGATGCGCTTTATCCACCCCTCAAAACTCCCCTCCCCTTTGTAGGAATCTATCTTCGAAAACACTTTGAAGAAGCCTTCCACCATCACATCTTCCGCATCTTCCAGCACTCCTACATAGCGCCGGCAAATAGCCAACATCACAGGTGCATAGCGGTCGTACAAAGCCTTTTGCGCTTTCCTGTCGTTCGCCCTGCAAGCCTGTATGAGTTCCTTTTCGCTCATGTAGGTTCAGTTGGTTGGTCTGTTACTCGCTTCGCAACTTATACAGCAAAGATGCGATCTGGCTCCCTTATGGCGTATGGATTGGGAAAAGGTGACGCGTAACTCGTGACGCGTGACGCGTGACTCGTGACACGTTGAGTTGCCCAATAAACTTTTTGCAGGGCCTAATCAAAGAATGTTACTGAAAGTACTTTAAAGACAGCTGAAGGCTGCCTGCCTGTCAAACGGGGCTGCCCCTGCCGAAGCTCCTCAAAAAAACCTCATATACCCGAAAAAACCTCAACCCCAAAAACATAAAAAACCCTCCCAAAAACCTTCAAAAAAAAACCTCCCAAATACCTCCCAAACCCTCCAAACGGCAAAAGCCCCTTCGCCGGAGCGAAGAGGCTTTGCCATTCATCGGTTGGTTCATATTCCCGGGTTACGGGAGTTGTTCGAGTATCACATAGTTGGCGAGGTTACTGCCGTTGGCCGGGTAAGCAAGGATCACGTTGAAGAGAACCTTCGATCGGTCGTTGCCCGGTCCCTGGAAGATCGCTCGTCCATCCAGGTCTATATCTGCAGTCAGATAACCCTGGCTGATAAAGTTGGCGATCTGGTTCGTGTTGTCAGGGTCGGAAACGATGGTCGCAAAGATCTTATAGACGTCGTTGCCCGGACCCTGGTAGATGCTTCGGCCATCGCTGTTGAGGTCACCGGCCCACATGGCTGGTGCACCGCTCTGCGTCACCTGAGCATACAATCCGTTTGTCGGGAAGCTTGGATCCGTGAAGTCGATCTCCTGAACGATCGGACTGAGTTCCAGCGCTTCCGCCGTCATGATTCCCAGGTGGTTCCGGTGGCGAACCACTACGAAGAAGGAACCGGCATTGGCTGTCGGGAAATGGAGCACGGTGTCACCGTCCATATCAACAACATGACCGTCTGCCGTCAGCAGTGCCGAGCGGGTGTGATAGATGCTGTCGAGGTCGAAAGAACTTCTCAGCTCAACGAACACCCAGTCAACGATTGCATTGTTGCCAGTGGCGCCGAAGATGGTTGCACTGTCAGAAACCACTTCACCTCCACCGTCGCCGTAATGCGTAAAGTACTGCATGTTTTCGTACGGCTCGGATGCCGGGATGTAGGCTTTCTCTCTCAGGTGATCCTGCATGAGCGACTGGCCGGGAGCGGTCAGGAATGCACCCTGCAAGCGCACCTTGATGGAGACGTTGATTCCGATACAGGTTGGACCGAGGACAGGATCACAAGGATCGAGCGGGTTACCGTCGAAGACGAGGTCGCCGTCGGTCTCCTCACCGTTGTTGATGTTATCACCGTCAGGGTCTTCCTGGTTGTCCAGGACTCCATCGCCATCACTGTCGGTCAAACACCTGTCGTAAGACAGGGTATCACCATTGCTGTCAGTGTAGTACCATCCATCCAGTGTGTTGTGGACGGTCATCCAGTCCTCCCAGTAGTCGGTCAACTGGTCGTTGTCGTCGTCAGCATCCAGGTCATTGATGGTGCCATCGAGGTCAAGGTCACAGGTGCCGGTTGTACAGGCATCGTTCACGGTCAGCGTTACAATATCTGTCGTGTCATTACATTGGCTGGTGCTAATTACCAGGCGGTACTGATAACCGTCGAGGCTTTCAACCAGGCTGATATTCAGATCATCCGTGGTAGCACCCTGGTAAACTCCACCATTGCCGATGGCGCCATTGGATACGTTGGCCCAGGTAGAGCCACCGTTGCTGCTCACCTGCCATTGCAGGCTTAGTACACCGGCACCCGGGTTACTGATGGTAGAAGTAAACTGGTGTCCGATGTTGGAGCACACTGTCGCATCCACAGGTTGTACATCGATGGTGATTGGACCTTCTACGAAGAGTGTGGCATTGGTTGAAGCCACCCACTCACAGTTGGCCGTTCTGATACGACACCTGAACTTGTTGTTGTACAAGCCAGTGGTATTGGAAATCGATAAGGTGTTGGTCGTAACACCACTGTAAGGTGATGTATTGGTCAGGTTGGACCAGGTCTGGCCACCGTTGGTACTTCGTTGCCATTGGTAGCTCACGGAACCCAAACCAGGGTTGTCAATTGCCACTGTGAAAGATGCCGGGTCTCCCGCACAGACGGTGATGTCATCAGGCTCATCTGTGAATTCAAGCGGACCTTCAACAGAAAGTGTGGCAGCAGCAGTTTCAACGGTATCACAAGTGCCGGTCCATGCCTGTAGCTTGTACATGTATCCACCTTTTCCGGCTACCGGACTGATACTCAAAGTATCTGTCTTGGAACCGTTGTAAATACTGTCGTTATTGATGAGGCCCCAGGTTGAACCGCCATCGGTACTAACCAGCCATTGGTATTCGACATAACCTTCACCCGGGTTGCTGACCTTGGCAGCGAAGAAAGCTTCTTTGTCGGAACAAGTGCTCCAGTCAGATGGGTTACTGGTCACAGTCAATGGACCTTCAACGGTCAGTCTCGCTGGATCTGATTCAACAGGATTACACTCAGCAGTGCGGGCTGTTAGCCTGTATCGCTGACCGTTTAGTCCTGCGACGTTGGTGATGGTCAAGGTATCATTGGTAACTCCACTGTAAGGAGCACCATTTGGAATATTGGACCAGTTCAATCCATCGCTGGAAATCTGCCACTGGTAGGAGATGGTACCACTTGTACCTGCTGCCACTCCGGCCGAACCAACGAAAATTACTGACTCACCGGAACACTGTGTAATGTCATCCGGATGGTCGGTGAATGAAATTGGTCCTTCCACGGTCAGGCAGGCTGAGTCAGAGGCAATACTTGAACAGTTGGCAGTCTGAATCAGCACCCTGTAACAGGTGTTGTTCAAGCCCGACGCCACCACACTAAGATTTGAGGAGGTAACACCGTTGTAAATACTGTTGTTGCTCAGGTTCACCCAGTTGCTGCCTGATTTGGTCTGCCACTGGTATGTAATCTGGCCTGAGCCAGTGTTCAGCGCTGTAACACCAAAGTTGACCGTTTCATCGGAACATGCAGTAACTGATTGCGGTTGGCCGAGCACATCAATTGAGATAGGTCCTTCAACCGTCAGCACGGCGTAGTTGGTGTGGTCATTTACACAATTGTCGGTATTGTAACGCAAACGGAATCGGCAGCTATCCAGCCCTGCCACATCACTTATAACAAGTGTAGTGGTAGCGGTGCCGGAATAAACTCCGGAATCGGACAGGGTGTCCCAGGTGATACCATCGTCACAGGAGCGTTCCCACCGATAGTACAAGGTTCCCAGACCTGCATTGGCAATGGTAGCCTGGAAGGTGACTCCCGAACCGCTACACTCGGTGATGTTGTCCGGCTCATCGGTTACCGTAATCGGACCTTCGATGAGCAATTGAGCAACGGCAGAGGTCAAAGTATCACAGGTGCCCGTCCAGGTCAGTACACGGTAAAGGTTGTTGTCTTTGTCCGAAGTGTTGGCAATACTCAAAGTATCCGTTCCGACACCGTTGTAGATGGCGGTGTTGGTAAGATTTGTCCAGGTCGCACCATTGTTGGAACTCTCCTGCCACTGGTAGTAGGTGTTCGGATCATCAGTTGAACCGTTTGTAACACCAACGATGAAGTACACCGGCTCTCCTGAACACTGGTAAACTGTATCCGGCTCATCAACGATGGCCAATGGACCTTCCACGGTCAGGCAGGCTTCGTTGGTGAATACCTCTGTACATTCAGAAGTGGTGGTTCGCATGCGGTAGCAGCGACCGTACAAGCCTGATACATCTGAAATACTCAGGGTGGTAGTTGTTGTTCCTGAATACACTCCCGCATCGGAAAGATTGGACCAACCAGAGCCATCGTTTTCCTGCCAAACGTAACTCATCGTACCTGCCCCTGCATTGGAAACAGCAGCAGAAAATGTCACGGCCTCACCCGAACAAGTTGTAACGGGTGTAGGATGAGTGGTCACGGTCAGTGGACCTTCAACAGTCAGGGTCATCGGGTTGGTGTACAGGATGTTACAGGTACCAGTTCGGGCGCTGAGCCGGTACTGGTTTCCGTCTTTTCCTGTTGTCGTCGCAATGCTGAGGTTTGGTGTCGCAGTACCGTTGTAGCCATTCGTATTGCTCAGGTCAGACCAACTGGATCCGCCATTGGTAGAGACCTGCCAGCGGTAAATCGTAGTACCACCGGGGTTGTCGAAAGCCGCAGTCACGAGTACAGGTTCCCCTGCACAAATGCTTTGATCTGCCGGATGGGTGTTCACCGAAATTGGTCCTTCTACGGTCAGTCGGGCCTCATCTGAGTTGACGGGATCACAACTGGAGGACAAGGCCTGCACCCGGAATCTGTAGTTGTACATTCCAGCCACATCGCTGATGAACAGTGTATCTCCCGTTGGAGCTACCGAATCCACGGTTAAGGTATCACTGAGATTTACCCATGTAACACCATTGTCAAAGCTCACCTGCCAGTTGTAAGTGAATGTTCCCTGCGGAATGGAAGCCGCCGCCACAAACATGGTATCATTGCCGGAACATACGGTGATGTCATCCGGATGGTCAGAGAAGGATGCATTGCCGTTTACATTCAGCGTAGCTGCATTGGAGTAAACAGCAGAACAAGTTCCTGTTGATATGTAGGCCCGGTATTGTGCGCCATCGAGGCCAATTACGTTGGTGATGGCAAGTGTATCAGTCTGAACACCGTTGTAAGGTGCTGCATCATTCAAGTTCACCCAGCCTGAGTCGGTATTTTCCTGCCATTGAATCGAAACATCACTCAATGGGCCACCACCATTGGTGAAAGCCAGGGAGAAGAATACCTCGTTCCCGGCACAGTTGGATACGTCATCCGGATGGTCAGTAACCGTAAGCGGACCCTCGATGTCGAGCATGGCCGAATTGGTGTAGATGGTATCACACTGCCCGGTAAAGATCTTCATCCGGTACAGGTTGCTATCCAGCGCAACCGTAGCTCCGGTTAACGTCAGCGTGGTAGATGAAACTCCACTGTAAGGAGCAGAATTTGAGAGGTCAACCCAGCCGGAGCCAGTATTGACCTGCCACTGGTAGTAAAGGGTGCCTACTGCTCCAGCGTTTACTGCAGAAGCGGTGAAAGTAGTGTTTCCACCATCACAGATCTGGCTGTCGCTGGGGTTGGCAGTCACTGAAATCGGACCTTCAACCTGGAGCGTGGCAGCTGCAGAATATACCGTATCACACACGTCGGTGAAAATCTTGGCCCGGTACTGATTGCCGTGCAATCCGGCTACATCACTGATAACCAGGGTGTTTGTCGTTGCAGTGCTGTAAGGCGTACCATTGGTAATGTCCACCCAGCCTGAACCACTGTTGACCTGCCAGTTGTAATAGAGCGTTCCCGCACCCGCATTGGTCGCAGAGACCGAGAAGGAGGTAGCGTTTCCGGAACATTCAGTTACATCCACAGGATCAGCCGTGAATGAGATCGGACCTTCCACTATGATCGGAATATTACCGACAATCGAATCGGGATTGATGACACAGTTAAAGGAGTCTATTACGGTCGACAATGTGTAATTCAAACTGGTAGTCGGAACGACAGCGATGGAGTCGCCGCTGTGGAAATTGGAAACAGTATCCACATTGGTTCCGTCGGTATATATTACTGTATAAGGAACCCAACCACCCTCGATGGTAACAACGAGGTAGGCTGTATCTCCTACATCACCGGCACAAATCGTATTGTAGCCCCCCAAATAGTCCAGTGTGGCTGTTTCGACGTGTATGGGATCACAAGGATCGCACAAGTTGGAGGTATCGACCCCTACTGTCCAGGAGCCATCTCCGTTGGTATCTTCTATACCATTGAGTATTCCGTCACCGTCACAGTCATGACAGCTCCAGGCCGATGGAGCATAGTTTCTTGCATAGGTGTAGAATTGTGCATTGAGAAAATCATACATATCCAGGTTGTTACCTGGGTTTGAGTTGGCCGAGTTGGGTAATTGATCAAAGGGGTCCACACCGTTCTCGATCAAATACAATGAGTCGGGACAAGACCCGACCCTGTTGAATTTAAACAACAGCGTTTCACTCCCAGCCTGAACTGTGATTTTGGGAACATTGCTGATGAAACCAAAAGAAATGTAGTCCCTGGATGGATTCTCCGGCGGTGCATTTACCCGCGCATTTTCAATCCAAATACCTTTTACATTGGTAAAACCGGAATAAGTAAAACCGTTTGGTGCAACCAGGGTGACCTGACCGGCACCTACTTCCGTTGAATCTGTCGGCGTGATGGTGGTATCAGGCCTGACATAGACACCCCAGGTGGTATCATCCATGAGCTGAAGTTTGAACTCCAACTGTGCATGAGCACTGGAAAGTCCCAGCGCCAGAAACGTCACCAGAAGGATCAGCTTAGGGTAAATGTAGGATTTGTGCATAAGACTGCGATTTAGAATTAAGTGAGTGAAATAACAGGCTGGGAAACAGTGCTTTGAGTCAATCCGAAAAAAGGGCTCTCCCGGCTGTCTGCCATTGCAGAACAGCCGAGCTTAGCCCGAAAAAACACTATAAACCCAAAATTTATCTTGTACCGACACGCAGCGTAATGCCTGCCTGGGGGGCGGGTATTATCAATCTTCAATTAGGAGCAAGGATCTGCCCTTCGCCTTGCGGCAACGGAGTCAGGAACAGCATTGTAAGAACATGGGAAAACAGAAGCCACAGCTTCCGACTACTCGGAGAGAAACCTGAAATGGGTGTGAAAGTGAGTAGTTGTTGTTCATGCCTTGCTCAAATAGTTGTTGTCGAAATACCTTGCACCTGCTGTTGTGCAGATGAGGGGGAAAATCAATCCGAGGGAATTTCTGAGGGAAGATTTTAAGGCGGGGGATTTGCTTTCAGTTGGGCAAGCATTGTGCCAAAGCTGGGGGTGTATTGTTAGTGGTTTTCATCGCCTCCGGCAACAGCACCGGGGTTGAAAAATCGAATTTTGTACCATACAAAAGCACGCAGATGTGTAATGGGTTGTAGGTCACCAGCGCTATGAGTGGATTGTTAAGTTGAGAGGGGTTGAGAGAAGTTGAGAGGGGTTGCCCTGATAATCCTCTATAATCCTCAATAATCCTCAATAACCATACTTTCCTTTCCATCGCTGGCGCAACCACTGCCTGATCCGGTCTTCGGGAGCGTTTTTACCGGGTTCGTAAAAGCGGGAATCAGAAAGGTCCTCGGGGAGGTATTCCTGAGGATTGAAATTGCCTTCGTAATTGTGAGAATAGCCATAGTCTTTGCCGTAGCCGAGCTCTTTCATGAGTTTGGTGGGAGCGTTTCTCAAATGCAGCGGCACGGGCAGGTTTCCGGTTTTCCGCACTGTGTCCTGAGCTTGCTTAATGGCAGCGTAGGCGCTGTTGCTTTTGGGTGATGTGGCCAGGTAAATGGCAGCTTCTGAAAGGATTATCCGTGCTTCCGGCATACCAACCGTTCTTATGGCCTGCAGGCAGGTGGTGGCCATGAGCAGGGCATTGGGGTTGGCCAGGCCGATGTCCTCGGCGGCGGCAATGATCATCCGCCGGGCAATAAACTCGATGTCTTCACCGCCTTCCACCATGCGGGCCAGCCAATAGACCGCTGCTTGCGGGTCGCTGCCGCGAATGCTCTTGATGAAGGCACTGATGATGTCGTAGTGCATTTCCCCCTGTTTGTCGTACAGGGCCAGGTTCTGCTGAATAACTTTTGTGACAAGCTCATCGGTGATTTCCAGGGGCTTTTCAGATTCACTCAGGTTTGCCACCAGTTCCAATGCATTGAACAGCTTGCGGGCATCACCACCGGAAAAACGCAGCAGTGCTTCGTACTCAACCAGTTTGATATCCTTTTCTTTCAGCACTTCATCTTCAGCAAGGGCTTTATTGATCAATGCCAAAAGCTCGTCCTTTCCCAGGGGCTTGAGCACATACACCTGGCAACGTGACAACAGTGCGGGAATGACTTCAAAGCTGGGATTTTCCGTGGTGGCACCAATGAGGGTCACAATGCCTTTTTCCACCGCACCCAACAGCGAATCCTGCTGCGATTTGCTGAAGCGGTGGATCTCGTCGATGAAAAGCACCGGATTGGGCGCGCTAAAAAAGCGCTGGCTTTTCGCCTTTTCGATGGTTTCCCTCACATCCTTCACGCCGGAGTTGATGGCGCTCAGAGTGTGGAAGGGCCGGTCCAGCCTGTTGGCGATGATGCCGGCCAGGGTGGTTTTCCCTACGCCCGGTGGTCCCCAAAGGATCATGGAAGGCAACCGCCCGCTCTCGATGGACTGGCGGAGGATGGCCCCGGGCCCCACCAGGTGCTCCTGACCAACGTAATCCTCCAGGGTTCTGGGCCGCATTCTGTCTGCTAATGGTGGCATGGTGTGGTTTTGTTTGAGGTTTTTGAGGTTTTTTCAGAAGGGTTTTTTTAGGGTTTTGGGGTTGTACAGACCTTGCGCCGCAACCGACAACCGACAACTGCCCGGCAATTGTAGGCCAAAAAATGTCTGCTCCCAACATTTTTCCGAAGGGAACCCAACCGATGGGCGCTGGCCTTCGTGATAAGGGCTGAAAGAAGTAATTTTCAAACCAAAATTAAATTGAACCGATGAAGAAATTATTGACCCTGTTGTTTGCACTTTTCGTTTTCGGAACGATGGCCATGGCTCAGCTATTCCCGCTTTCCATTTCCGGAACGGTGAGCGATGCCAACGGCAATCCCGAAGAAAACGTGGGCATCTACATAGACGTCCGTGTCAGCCCCATGGGGCCTTCCTTTTATGAATCAACCCAGTGGACTGACGCCAACGGATTTTACGAAGATGAAATACAAATCACGCCCAACTTCCCTCCCCAGGGAATTTTGACGGTGGCCATGTTCGATTGCGACAGCACCTACCAGTTTTATTCCTTCAACTACAACTCCGGAAACAACAGCTTCGTGCAGGATTTCACCTGGTGCAGCAATGTCCTGCCCGCTTGCTGGGTGGACATCGAGGTGGACTCGGTGGCCGGTTCCAATGCGCTGGTGCTGACCGCCGTTCCGACAGGCACCCCGCCCTTTACCTATTTCTGGAACAATTCAGGTGGAACCAGCAACCCCTCCATCACGGTTACCCAATCGGGTACTTACTGTGTAGCAGTTTGGGACACCACCGGCTGTGGCGCCACGGCCTGTGTTTCGGTGGTCATCAACCCGCCGGGGAACAACTGCCAAGTGACCATCGGAGCTGACACCATCAACAACACCTGGATTCTGACGGCCTATCCCAATGGAACCGCTCCCTTCACTTACCAATGGAATACCGGCGAGGTCACCCAGAGCATCACGGCACTTCCAAACCCAGCCGGTATCAATTACTGTGTCACCGTGACCGATGCAACCGGATGCACGGCAAGTGACTGTTTCACCTGGGTGCAACCGCCTTCCTGCTCAGCATACATCGAAGAAACCGCTGCCGGTCTGACTGTCTTCGCAATAGGGGGCCAAGCCCCATATTACTACTTCTGGGACACGGGCGAGTCCGGCCAGACTATCCAGCCAAACGGGCCGGGCACCTACTGCGCCACGGTCATCGATGCCGACTCCTGCGTAGCAACGGCCTGCTACCAGTATGTCAATGGCTGTTCGGTAGAAATCTACCAGGACAGCATTCCTCCCGGTGCCAATGGCTGGGAACTGATCGCCGTGGCACAGGGCACCCCGCCTTTCACCTACCAGTGGGATTCCAACAACCAGAACAGCCCGAACATTTTCGTCACCCAGCCGGGCACATATTGCAGCACCGTGACCGATGCAACGGGTTGCGTAGCGACCAACTGCATCACCGTGGGTTTCTATCCGTGCCAGGTGGACATTGTGGAAACGGTTTTCCCCAACTCGCTCGACACCGTGCTGCTGGCGGTGGTTCCGGCCAATGCCTATTGGTACGAATGGAGCACCGGCGACACCCTGCCTTACATCGTTCCTTCAGGGCCCGGCACTTACTGTGTCACCGTCACCCATTCCTCGGGCTGCACGGCTTCTGCCTGCTATGAGTACGGGCAAATGTTCGGCAATTTCACCGTGAAGGGATTTGTAACGGCGGAAGGCAGCAGCCCCAACCTCACTTTGCAAGGCACTGTGTACCTCTACGAATACGACAGCACCGCTGCGGCACTGACGCTCTATGGCCAGACCGCTTTGCTGCCCGACCCCACCCTGCCGCCACTGCCCAATGGCAATGCCTATTACGATTTTGGAGCGGTTCCGCAAGGGGAATACCTGGCCCTGGCGTTGCTGGCACCCAACACACCCGGTTCCGATGACTACCTGCCCACCTATTACGGCGATGTACAGACCTGGCAGGAAGCATCCCACATCATCGTTTCGCACAATGGCCAGCTTTTCAACATTACCCTCACCAAAGGCGATTCGCTGAGCGGGCCCGGCACCATCAACGGCTTCGTAAGCGAAGGCCCCGGCTTCCACGGTGGCGGCAACGACCGTGGCGATGCCGTGGAAGGTGCTTCGGTGCTCCTTTTTGACGAAGCCGAGAAACCGCTGAGCTACCGGCTGAGCGCCAGCGATGGAGGCTACACTTTCGAGGAACTGCCCTATGGAACCTACAAACTGGTGGTTGACATTCCAGGGCTGCCTGCCACCGCTGCCTGGGTCACCATCAGCCCCGACCAAGCTGCCATTACCGTGAATTTTGATGTGAATGACCAGGGTGTTACCGATGCCCATGAGGCCATCCTGAACGCCGCCATCAGCTTGTGGCCGAATCCTGCGGGACAGACTTTAAAGGTACGTGTAAACGCCACCGAAAACCTGAACGCCACGGTTGAGATCATTTCCACACTGGGGCAGGTTTTGCGAAGCGAACAAAAGGCCATTGCCGCAGGCGAAACAAACTTCAGCATAGATACCGGCCGGCTAAGCCCTGGTATTTACCTGCTGTCGCTGCGCAACGGCAACGAGCGCATCGTCAGGCGATTTGCGAAGAAATAACACCTGGTAAGCATGCAAACGGAAGTGCCGCTGAAGGCGCTTCCGTTGCGCTTTTTCACCACCCCCGGAAACCACACACCTCAACGCCGATTCATGACCGACCGCAAACTTCTCAGGGATGCCAGAAAGGGCGACAGCCGGGCGCAGTACCGCTTGTACCGCTGGTGCTTTCCCATTCTGATGAGTGTTTGCAGTCGCTATCGCAACGTGGAGGCCGATGCCGTGGCCATGCTCAACGAGGGCTTCCTGAAAATAGTGACCAAGCTGGACAAATACCGGGAAGACCAACCCTTTGAGGCCTGGATCAAACGCATCATGATCAACACGCTGATCGACGATTTCAGGAAAAACAGACAGGTGAGAGAACTGGTGGAATACCACGATTTCACCGACTTCAACGATCACGATCAGTTGACCGACCTCAACACAGCCGACCTGCAATTTGATGCGGCAGAGCTGGAAGCCATGATCCACTCGCTGCCGCCCATGAGCAGGAAGGTCTTTAACCTGTACGCCATCGACGGCTACAGCCACAAAGAGGTGGGCAAATTGCTGGGCATTTCCGAAGGCACTTCCAAATGGCACCTCTCCTTTGCCAGAAAGCGCCTCCAGGACATGCTGAAAACCGAAAATGAAAAGAAAGGACATCCGGTTCAGGAAAAGATCATCAAATAGAGCCTGAACCCAAACCATACGAAGATGGACCACAAACTCGACCAATACTTCCGGGAGCAACTTTCCAAAAGGGAACACCCTTTTGACGAAGCCTACTGGGAGGCGGCCCAGGCCCTGCTGCAACGCCGAAAACGGCGGCGCCGGCTCTTTTTCTGGCTATTCTTCGCAACGGGGGTCATCGCCTCCGGCTGGCTGCTGTGGCCGGCAACTGAAACCCCGGCACCCCAGCCGAAAGTGGAAGCCTCCGTTGCGCAGCGAACAAGACCTTCACTGAATGAATCCAGGCCCGTCGAAGGTTCCAATGCAGGTCCGGAAACGTCCACCAGACCTGGTGGAAACACCGCTGCCGGAACTGATCGGACCAGGACTGCTGAACGCCGTTCCGGCAACCGCCCGGTGGCTGTTCCGGATTTTTTTCCTTCGGCAAACAATGAGCCTCCTGCACCGGCACCGCCTGAACCGGCCTCACAAGGGCTTGCGGCAACAACACCTGCCGGAGCCATAGCAAAAAGCGCAGCCACGGCAAAAGTTGAAAACCTGACAGCGCTGCCCTACCCCACTCCGGCTTTGCTGCCACTGCCCTGGGAACGGCGCTTCGTTCATCAGCAGGAGCACCTGGAGAAAAGCTGGCTGCTGCAAAACTGGTCGGTGGAAGTTTCACAGGTGTTTACTCCCGGTCTGGAAAGAAACGGCTTCCGCCTGGCCCTGCGCAAAGACCATTGGCTGGAAAAGGGGCTTTACCTCTTCGGGAGTGCAGCTTACGAATACCGCACGGGGACCTTCGAGGCCAGCAAGGTGGCGGTTGGCAGAAATTACCGCTTCGGCCTGGAACTTGACAGCCAGTTCCTGAAACCCAATTCCCTGCACTACCTGGAGCTGACGATGGGACTAGGTCTGTCCAAAAAGCGGCACCAGTTGGAGTTGTCTTTAAGCCCCCGGCTGTTGATGGGCATCAGGGGTGCACGTGGCTTTTACCGAAGGGTGGAAAACACGCACCCGCCTGAAAAGGAGTTCGTACAGGTGGATGCCGGCTGGCTGGTGGAGGATGGATTCAAACGCTTTGGGCTGGGCACTGGCGCTGCCTACTGGTTCCGGTTCAACCAGCAGACGGCCATCGGCATTTCCGGCCACTTCCAACCCGGCGGCATCACGGAGAAAGGCTATGCCCCACCCCTTGGCAACTACATCCTGAAAGAATCCGGTGAGTGGACTTTCCGGCTTTCGGCAAGGCTTGGGTTCTGATTTTTTACGAAGAAAACTCAAAAGATGAAATACTTTCTGGGCATCTTGATCTTGGCATTGCTGGCGCTGGCCGGCTGTAAGAAACTGGACGTTGAGCCGCCACCGGAGGGTGATCCGGTATTCAGCGTCAGCGCCGTCATAGATGGTATGGGGAAAAACTGGATAGCCGGAGTGGATGACTACTACCTCTTTACCGGCTTTGAACAGGATACCACGGGTTTGTTCACGTTCTGGGGCCGGCTGGAGAAAGAGCCGTGCAGCAATGTGGCCTGCAGCGAGAAGATCGCCTTTTACTTCGACGACCTTGCCCCTTCGCCCTCCGGGCAAACGGACATCATGGCGGCCTTGTTCCCGGGCAATCACACCTACCAGCACCCCGGCGGCCTCGATACCATCTGGACTTTCGACACCACCACCTCTTACCTGCTAACCCTTGACGCCAGCCCCTCTTTGACCAGCCCGAACGACGTCCCTTTTTTCAGCTGGAGCCTGCCCAATGCCAATCCAATGGCTGGCAGCCAGGTGAGCATCACTTTTGCTCAGGCTCCTCAAAACATGCCGGTTACGCTGACCATGCTATCCGGCATCGACTCCTGTTTCAGCAGCCAGACGCAATCCATCTTCATGCTCTCTCCGGTGCAGCCTTCGCCCTGCCAGGTGTTCATGGACACGGTCACCAATCCCGGCACTCCCTTTCCAACGGCGTTGAAGGCAGTGGTACTGGGCCAGGCACCATTCAACTACCAGTGGAGCACCGGTATCATCCAACCCGTTATACCCCTCAACAACCTGGCGCCCTCCGTACCCATCGAGGTCAATGTGACGGATGCCAATGGCTGCCAGGCAAGTGCTTCCGGCCAAACCCCGTCTCAGTCGGGCGATTTTTGTTCGGCCCGGTTCAACTGGAGCCTCAGCACACAAATGGTCATTGATTCAAGCTTTACCGTGGTGAGCCAGCCCTTCCAGCCCGGTGGGGTGCGGGTGGTTTACACCGATGCGACGGGCATGGAGTGGTCTTCGGCAATGGGGCCGCAACTGGCCGCCAATGCCGGATTCCAAATCCTTTCAGTGGAAAGTTTTGACGAAAACGAAAACGGACAAAAGACCGTGAAGCTCAATGTGAAATTTCAGGCCATGTTGTGGAACCAGAATGGCCAGTTCCTGAACCTGACCGACGGTGCCGGAGTGATAGCCGTGGCTTATCCCTGATCGGAAAGGGCAATGCGGACGGAGTCCATGTACTCCAACATGCCGAAGTCCTCGGTGTAGTCCACCGAGCCATCCTCTTTGTAATAGGTCCAGGTGCCGAACTTTTTGCCTTTGTAGCGGTAACCGCTGTGCTCCGGCTTGCCGTCGCAATACCACCATTGCGACAGGCCATAGAACTCACCGTCTTTGGCCACCCCGATAAAGTTTTCCTGGCCGTTGCCGCAGTAGATCTTGCGCACCTCCCAGCCGTTCGGGCCATAGAGGTATTCGTAAAGCGGGCGGCCGTCTTTTGAGCGGACGACTTTCCGCTTCAGCACTCCCTGGCGGTATTCCCGGTATTCCTCGAAATTTGGATCATCCACCGGACTCACAGCCGAGCTGTCGGTGCCCAGTTGGTAATCCTCCACGATGGCTACCATTTTCATGTAGGTCCACGGCCGGCTGCCGTTGGAAAGGGTGTCAGCATTTACCTGCTGTTCGGTGGTCGAAGATTGGTCAGTGGCCGGTGCTTCACCACAGGAGGCCAGTGCCACCATTCCGACGATGGAAATTGCGAGGAGGAAATGTCTGTTCATCAGTTTGAGCTTGTATGAATGGTGTGAGTAAGTTCAATACCGGACGAAGCTCAAAGCTTCGGGCTCGATTCCTAAGTGCCTTCTTCGTTTAGAGGGGTTCAGAGAGGTTTAGAGAGGTTGCGCTCGGTCGCTTCTAAACTTCTGTAAACCATAACTTTAGAATAAAACCAACCTCTCTCAACCAAGGACTCTTGCAGGCAACTCCAATTAAAAACGACTTTTTGCCCCGATGCCGATCCCGAAAACTTTCGGGATATCGGCATCGGGGCTCAGTTCTTCAGTTCTTCAGTTCCTCAATTCCTCCTCCCTCTACCACCTAATCAAAGTTGCCCCCCAGGTAAATCCACTGCCAAAGGCGGCGAAGCAGAGCAGGTCGCCCTCTTTCACTTTGCCGGCTTCCCAGGCTTCTGCAAGGGCAATGGGGATGGTGGCGGCGGTGGTGTTTCCGTAGCGCTGGATGTTGTTCCAGACCTGGTCATCAGACAGTCGGAGTTTTTTCTGTACGAATTGCGAGATGCGCAAATTGGCCTGGTGCGGAATGAACAGGTCGATATCCGAGGGGCTGTAACCCTGATCCTGCAGCACTTCGTTGATGACCTCGATAAACTTGACCACAGCAGTTTTGAAGACCAACTGGCCGTTCATGGTAGGAAAGAGCTTTCCTTCGTCCAGCATTTTTTGCGTCACAAACAGGCCGCCGAATTCCTGGTTTTCATCATAGCCCAGATCGGCATCCAGTCCGAGTTTGCGAAGGTGATAACCGCTGTGGGCACCCGGATTGATCATGGCCAGTTCTTCGGCATAGGTTCCATCGGAATGGAGGCGGCTGGTGAGGATGCCCTTGCCTTCTTCTTCGGTGGGTTGCAGCACCACGGCTCCGGCACCATCGCCGAAGAGTACGGTTACGTTTCGACCTCGAGTGCTGAAATCCAGTCCCATGGAATGTACTTCGGCTCCCACCACCAGGATGTTTTTGTACATGCCCGAACGGATGAACTGATCGCCAACAGTGAGGGCATAGATGAAGCCGGAGCACTGGTTGCGCACATCCAGGGCGCCGATTTCGGTTTTGGTAATGCCCAGTTCTCTTTGCATCAGCACGCCACAACCGGGAAAGAAGTAATCGGGGCTGAGGGTTGCGAAGATGATGAAATCCACCTCTTCCGGGGTGATGCCGGCACGTTCGATGGCAATGCGGGCAGCTTTGGCTCCCAACACGGAGGTTGTTTCCTCAAAGCGTTTGGCGTAGCGCCTTTCCACGATTCCACTTCGCTCCTGGATCCACTCGTCGGAGGTATCCATGTATCGCATCAGGTCAAAGTTGGTTACCACTTTCTCAGGGACGTAATAACCGATTCCTGCAATCTTAGATCTAGGCATAGCGTCGAGTTTTGACGAAGATCAACCAAGTGCCGGGGCCGCCTGCCGCTTTTCCAGCAGGGTGTCCAGTTTGTCCAGCAGAAAGTCGATGTCCGCTTTGGTGTTCATGAATGAGAATGAGAAACGGATGGCTTTGCGTTCGGGATTCGCACCGAGGGCTTTCAATACGTGGGAGCCTGCATCGGCGCCGGAGCTACAAGCCGATCCGCCACTGGCACTGATTCCTGCAATGTCGAGGTGGAGCAAGAGCATCTCCGAATTTTTCGAAGGGGGGAAAGATACATTCAAAACCGTATAGAGGTAATCGCCGGCATAATCACCGTTGAACTGGATGTCCACATAGCGTTTCTGCAGTTCATCGATGAGGTAGCGTCGCAGGCCTTCGATGTGCTCACGGTGGCTTTCCATTTCGGCAATGCCCAGTTCGAGTGCTTTGGCCATTCCGATGATGCCGTAAACATTCTCGGTGCCTCCCCGCATGTTTCGTTCCTGAGAGCCACCGTCAATGAATGGCTTGATCATGGACTCGCTGTTGATGTAGATGAATCCGACACCTTTTGGGCCGTGAAACTTGTGAGCGCCACCCGAGATGAAATGGACTTTGGTTTTTGACACATCGATCGGAAAATGCGCAATGGTCTGCACCGTGTCGGAGTGGTAAAGAGCGCCGTATTGCTCGCAAAGCTGAGAGATGCGGGCCATGTCACTCACGGTGCCTATTTCGTTGTTGGCGTGCATGAGCGAGACCATGGTTTTCCGGCCACCGTTGTCCCGGAGTAGTTGTTCCAGGTGCTCGTAGTTGATCCTGCCCCACTTGTCCACCTCCACCATTTGAACCTGCACGCCCTGCTTCTCCACTATTTCAAGCGGATGCAGCACATTGTGGTGTTCGGTTGGAGAGGAGATGATGCGGGTGATGCCCAGGTCTCTTACGGCACATTTGATGGCCATGTTGTTGCTTTCCGTTCCACCGGAGGTGAAGAAAACCTCACCGATGGAGGCACCGATGGCATTGGCCACTTTCTTGCGGGCCTCTTCGATGGCTGCACGCACTTTCCTCCCTTCAGCGTGGATGCTGGATGGATTGCCGTACAACTCCCGCATGCAGCGGCTCATTTCTTCAATAACTTCTTCCCGCATGGGGGTGGTGGCAGCGTTGTCAAGGTAGATTCTCATGAATGTTTTTTGTTTTAAACGATTGTCCAGTTTGTCGAAGCTTGTTGGAGTTGGGGCAAGGATTGCAAAGTTAAAAAAACCCTTCGGAGGATTATTGGTGGCACTTGTCTGTCGGCCATTGGCCAACGTACACATCACTTTACAGTTATTGAAGCAGTGCCGGCACTGCTTACAATTTTTTTACACTTGGCAGCGATTACAAAAGTGAGCGCAAGATACTTTTGCAACTCATTTTAAAAAGTGCCAAAAGTCAGCCCGCGAAACTTGTATCTTTTTTCTTCCGGGGCGTTATTTGGGCATTGTTTTTTCAGACACACATTCAAAATTTTGGGAAACTAAAAAACCACACTATTCGAGATTGACCTCTACTTGAATTTTTGACCCCTTGGTGGCCAGGCCACCGGAAAATCAAAACCATTCGTTAAACCCATCCTCATCTTTACGGCGCCAGCCGGGAAGAGAGGTCAATCAAAATTAGTTTCCCATGAGAACCGCCTTAATCGCATTACTCAGTTTTGTATTCATCGCCTTTGGCAACGCTCAAAACACCCCTTCGGCCAACACAAAAATCATGGCAGGGATAGGCCTGGGCCAGACAGCCACCGCTTTTGAAACCGGCCAGAGCAACTACCTGCCCTTCAGCATTCAGGTTCAGCACAAATTGTCTTCGAAATTCAGCCTTGGTTTGTTTTACAGCCGGGTAAGCTACAATGGCCCCCAGCACATCGTTTCCGACGGGTTGTTGCAGCAACTCAAACATACCTACCAGCAGGCTGCCCTCAAAGCCGCATTCCACATCGACCGGATTGAAAAACTGGACCTCTACGGAGGTATGCAGCTAGGCCTCAATTTTTCAAAATTTGAAGCCAGCCAGGGTAGCTTCGATTACTTCTCCAACCACCTCGGTCTACAGCCGAATTCAACCAAATTGCTTTACACGGGATTTGTGGGCGCCAGCTATGACATTGCTTATGGATTCAGTATTTATTCTGAACTGGGCTTTGGCACCACCCTCCTGAACACCGGTATCGGATACCGTTTCTGAGCAAAGAAGACGCTTTGAAAACTCAAAGCACTTAACCCCAAAGATGGCCCGTCCTGCATAGCTGGGCGGGCATTTTTTATTTTATCCCCAGCACATCCTGCATGGTGAAAAAGCCTTGCTTGCCCACCAGCCATTTTGCAGCCAGCAATGCACCGCCGGCAAAACCTTCCCGGGAATGGGCAGTGTGTTTCAGCTCGATGCTGTCGATTTCAGAATTCCAGGAAACAATATGTGTCCCAGGCACCTCCGGCAGTCGCTTCGCCTTTACTTGCAAAATGCCTTCCCCTTCCCCGTCGAGTTTCCAGGTTTTCAGATTTTTCACCTTCTCGATGAGATCTTCGGCCAGGGTGATGGCAGTGCCGCTGGGTGCATCGAGTTTTTGAGTGTGGTGGATTTCCTCAATCGAAGGATGGTACTCGTGGTGCCCGTTCATCAAGCTGGCCACATAGCGATTGATGGCAAAGAACAGGTTGACACCCACACTGAAGTTGGAAGCGTAGATAAATGCTCCTTTTTTCTGTTCACAAATTTTCTTCGCCTCCGGCAATTTGCCCAACCAACCGGTGGTACCTGAGACCACGGGCACCCCTGCATCGAGACAAGCAAGGATATTTTCAAAAGCTGCTTCCGGCCTGGTAAATTCTATCACCGCATCACAGCGTCGGAGGTTTTCAGTGGTCAACTGATCCGCATTCCCGGAACCAATCCGCAAAACGATTTCATCGCCGTTCTTTTCAGCCAGGCGCTCGATGGTCTTGCCCATTTTGCCGTATCCGATCAATCCTATTTTCATTTGCGCAGTTTTTACATCCAGGCCGCAAGTTAGTGAGAAGTATTCCCTCTTTGTGTGAGACACATTCGTGACTTCAAATTTTGGCAACCGTCAGAAGGCCGATTTTTGTTGTCAAGAGCCTTCGGGCTCTCAACAGGGCCTCTCCTTCGGGGGAGGCTTTTTTTGGTTTAGGGTTTAGAGTTTAGGGTGTAGGGTTTGGAGGGCTAGCACTTTCATCCCTCATCCCGGAGTAGAGAGTAGGGAGTAGGGCTACGAGCTACCAGCTACGAGCCACCATTATTTTTTCTTTCTTTTGCCGGTGAAATTTTTCAGCTCTCAACCAAACCGTTGCCATGAAAACCTTTCATTCTATTCAACTCCTGTTTACCGGCTTAGCCCTTACATTTCTCATTGCCGCCTGCGGCGAAGAACAGCCAAAAACTGAAAAAACCATGTCAGGAATGCACAAAAAAGTGGCGCAACTCGAAGCTCCCAAAGCAGCGCAAAAACCGCATGAACTTACCGAACACGGACACACCCGGATCGACAAGTACTACTGGCTTCGTGAAAGGGAAAATCCGGAAGTGATAGCTTACCTGGAAGCCGAAAACAAATACCAGGAGTCGGTGATGGAACACCTCAGCAAGGTTCAGGATGAACTTTTCGAAGAAATAAAAGGCCGCATCAAGGAAAAGGATGAGTCCGTTCCGCAACTGGACAACGGCTACTGGTACTACTACCGCTATGACGAGGGCCTTGAATACCCCATCTGGTGCCGGAAGAAAGGCACCCTCGATGCACCGGAAGAGATCATGCTCAACGTGAACGAAATGGCGGAGCCTTATGACTACTACAATGCCACCGGCTTGGAGGTAAGTCCCGACAACAAGCTCCTGGCCTTTGCCGAAGACACCCTGAGCCGCCGGATTTATACCATTCGCTTCAAAAACCTGGAAACAGGCGAAATGCTCGAGGACCACATCCCCGGCACCAACGGCAGCATCGAATGGGCCAATGACAACAAAACCATTTTTTACGGACTGAAAGACGAAACGCTGCGGGTGTACAAGATCATGAAGCACCGGCTGGGCACCCCATTTTCCGAAGATGTGGAAGTGTACCATGAAGAAGACCCCACCTTCAACCTCAGCCTCGGCAAAAGCAAATCGAAGAAGTACATCATTGCCGCCTCCTGGCAGACACTCTCCCAGGAGTACCGCTACCTGGATGCCTCCAACCCGGATGGCGACTGGAAGGTGCTGCAACCCCGCGAAAGGGGCCTGGAATACAGCGCCGACCACGCCGGTGGAAAATGGTACATCCGCACCAATATGGATGCGAAGAATTTCAGGTTGATGGAGGCTGATGAAAACGCCACCACCAAAGAAAACTGGAAAGAGGTGATTCCCCACCGGGAGGATGCTTTTCTCCAGAGCTTTGAGTTGTTCAAGAACTTCCTGGTTTTGCAGGAACGCATAAACGGCCAGATTAAAACCAGGATCAAGGCCTGGGATGGCAGTGATGACCACTACATCGACTACGGTGAGGACGCCTATGTGGCCCGGCTGTCAAATAATCCCGGTTACGACACAGATGTTGTCAGGATCAGCTACCAGTCCATGACCACGCCTCCTTCAATTTTTGACTACAACATGAAAACCAAGGAGAAAAAGGTCATGAAAGAGCAGGAAGTACTCGGTGGCTTTGACCGGAGCAACTATGTAAGTGAAAGAATCTTTGCCACTGCAAGGGATGGTGTCAAAGTGCCCATCTCCATCGTTTACCGGAAGGGCTTCAAAAAGGACGGCACACAACCCTTGTTGCTGTACGGCTACGGCAGCTATGGCTACAGCCTCGACCCATCCTTTTCACCATCCAGGCTGAGCCTGCTCGACCGGGGCTTTGCCTTTGCCATCGCCCACATCAGGGGCGGCCAGGAAATGGGGCGCCAATGGTATGAAGACGGAAAATTGCTGAAGAAAAAGAACACCTTTTACGATTTCATCGACTGCGCTGAACACCTCGTGAAAGAAAAGTACACCAGCCCTGAACACCTGTACGCCATGGGCGGCAGCGCCGGCGGCCTCCTCATGGGTGCCGTCATCAACATGCGCCCAGACCTGTTCAACGGGGTCATCGCTGCCGTGCCTTTCGTGGATGTGGTCACCACCATGCTGGACGAGACCATCCCGCTCACCACCTTCGAATGGGACGAGTGGGGAGACCCGCACAAGAAAGAGTATTACGATTACATGCTCTCTTATTCCCCTTACGACAACGTGGAAGCAAAGGACTACCCCAGCCTGCTGGTCACCACCGGCCTCCACGATTCACAGGTTCAGTATTGGGAGCCGGCCAAGTGGGTTGCGAAGCTAAGGGAGCTCAAAACAGACAACAATCCGCTGCTGCTGCACACAAACATGGATGCCGGCCACGGCGGTCAGTCCGGCCGCTTCCGGGCTTACAAGGAAATAGCCATGGAATACGCCTTCCTCCTCGACCTGGACGGCAAGGCTGGAGTCAAAGTCGAACAGTAACAACTTCCAAGGTGTTTATACGGGGCCGTAGAGACGTTGCACCGCAACGTCTTCCCAAGCCCCATATAAAAACCACTAAAAAAACCTTCAAAAACCACCAAAAAACCTCACATAAATCTATCAAAAACCCAACCTCAGACATCATGCGTGGAAAAAGTAAAAACGGCGGCAAAAAAGCTGCCCAGGAAGAAAAAGTACAGCAACCCCAGTTACCCCAACCGCCACAGATACTGCTCGACCAGTCAGTAGCCATACTCATCGATGGCAACAACATCGAGATGAGCCTGCATAAAGAAGCCGGCCGCAACGCCATGATCAACTTCGACAAATTGGTTCCGGCATTGCTGCAAAACCGGGCACTTTCAAGGCTCATTTATTTCCGGGAAGGAAAAAGCATTTCAAAAAAACTGGCGGAGCGTTTGCAAAGGCACTTCCATGGATCGGTGGTGCCCTGTTACAAATCCGCCGATATTCCGCTCACCATCAAAGCCGTGCAGGTAGCTTCAAAAGTGGACACCATCATCATCCTGTCCGGCGATGCCGACTATGTGGAACTGGTTCGTCACCTTAAAAGCGACGGCATCCGTGTGGAGGTTGCAGCCTTCGAGGCCACCACCGCCGAAGTTTTGAGAAAAGAATGCGATCATTTTTTTCCCATCACGGTAGATTACAGTTTCACCATTAAATAATCGAAAGCACTGCAAAAGGCGTTTCTGAAGGCAAGCTTTGGTTTTAGCGTTTTTATCGGTTTTTCAGGTTTTTTAGGTTTTTCAGAGGCGTCGTTGATTTAGCAGGAAACTAAAAATTTAATCCTTCGCCCTTCGGGCAATTTTCATCCTCAATCTTACTCACATCATTATGACTCAAAATTTTACTTTTTTCAGAATGCTCTTGTCTGCATTCGCCATCACTTTAGCATTTTCCACCTTCGGTCAAACCAAGGTTTACGTAGCCAACCAGCTCACCAACGACATCACCATCATCGATGCCGATAACAACACGGTGGTTGGAACCCTGGCCCCTTTCAACATGCCATCGAATCTTGCCTTCACCCCTGACGGGGCAAAGGGGGTGATCACTTTTGCCGGAAGCGGTTCTGCTTCCATCATTGACCCAACTGACCCGTTCAACTTCACCAACCTCACCTGTGGCGCCGGGGCCAGTGACGTGGTCATTTCACCGGATGGGCAAAAGGCCTACATTGGAAATGCAAGCGCCGGTACGATTTCCGTCCTGGATCTGACCAACAATGCAGTGCTTTCTACCTGGATGGGAGGCGGTAATGGAGTAGCCCTCAGCCCGGATGGCAGCACTTTGTACAGCACCAACAAGATTACCGGAACCGTGACCAGCTTCAACACTGCCACCGGAACTTCTTCTTCTTTCGCCACAGGTATTACCAATGCCGAGCGGCTGGCCGTAAGTCACGATGGCAAGCTAATCTGCATCGTGCAAAACCTCAGCACCCAGGTCTCCCTGTTGAATACCAGCGATGGCTCCATAGAGGCCATTATTCCCGTGGGCGTTTTTCCCACCAGCGTCAGCTTCACAGCCGACAGTAAGAGAGCGCTGGTGACCAACACCGCTGGCAACTCGGTGTCAGTCATCGACATCGAGAATACAGTGGTGGAAACTAGCATTCCTGTTACCGGCTCTCCCATTGACATCGCCGTTGTTCCTTCGGCAAACAAGGCATTCACTGCAAACAACGGTGCCGGTACATCAACAGCCATTGACCTGGGCACCATGGCTGTACAACAAAATATCACTTGTGGCACCTTCCCCATCGCCGTTTCATTTGCAGGAGAAGGATTCACCGGCGTAAAAAATCAACTGATCACCAGCAAATGGAACATCACCCGGCCAAGTCCAAACCCTGTTTCAACCCACACTTCTTTCAATGCTACCCTGGAAGAATCAATGGATTTGCAAATAAGAATCTACAACAACAGTGGCCGGTTGATCGAAGAATTGTTCAGCGGCCGGGTTTCTGCCGGAACCCATCAATTTGACTGGAATCCAACTGCCGACCTCACACCAGGCTTCTACAACATCCTGCTTAAAAGCACTGACCAATTTGCAGTGCTGCAGGTGTTGAAACAATAAATAAGTTGGTGTGATGCAAAGGTGCGGTCAGAGGTTTAGAGGAGTTGAGAGGGGTTGAGAGGGGTTTAGAGAGGTTTAGAGAGGTTATGTGCGAACGCCTCTAAACCTCTCTAAACCAGGGCTACTTGCCAGCAACTCCAATCGAAAATGAATTTTTGCTGGTGGCTCCTAAACACAATTCGACACATTGAATTAACAGACCCCGGATGTTGAAAAAATCTCAACAACATCCGGGGTTTCTTTTTTATGTTAGCGCCTTTCAAAAATTCTCGCTCCAAAATTCACCTCGCGAAGACATTGTTAATTCGCTGTACTTGCTGAAGATGCCAGCCCTTTCCAACAAATTGCTTACATTGGGCAGTCTTTAACAGCGTATTGGCTTTTGGACAAATATTTCCAGGCCGAATCCCAACTATCGTGGATGACAAACAAATGTGCTGAATTGATCTAAACTGGAAATACCGTGGATAAGACCGGATACACCTTTACAGAAACGGAATGGGGGCTTTTGGTCGTCAATGAACCGGGCTATGTGATGCAGCCTGCTGTAGTCCGTGTAAAGTGGCCGGCCATGATGCAAAAGGCCCGTGAAATCGGCAAGCACCGAATTCTTATTGAATCTCATGGGTTCAACCACCGTATGTCCATGAGAGACTGGCTGGAGCTGAAAGATATTTTGATCAGTCAGGCCCCGGAGGGATTGAGGATAGCCTTCGTCCTTCCAGGTTTTGTTCACACTCCTGATACAGAGTTGATGCTCACCATAATGAACAATTATGGCGTCTATAATGCCTTTTTCGACAAGCGTGAAGATGCCATTGCATGGTTGAAAGGAGACGATTCGAAATAAGCTCTCTCTTTCTGAAATTTTCTTCAAACCGTCAGTAATTCCTTGCCTGTTCTGTTCAAAAGCGGCTGAGACGCTTAAATTTGCTTTCCGCAAAATTGGACAGTGACATGGAAGCATACGCCCAGGCCCTCAACATCGCCATCCCTTTCTTTGTGAGCCTCATCATCATCGAGGCATTGGTTGCCAAATACAAAGGCATGCAGGTCAACCGCGGGCCGGATGCCATCTCCAGCCTCAGTTCCGGAGTTACCAATGTGGTTAAAGACGTGCTGGGATTGAGCGTGGTGATCATCAGTTACAGCTGGTTGGTTGACCATATCAAATTAGTAGAACTGAAAGCCACCTGGGCAGTTTTTCTGGTCGCTTTCATCGCAAAGGACTTTGCGGGCTACTGGGTGCACCGGCTGGAACACGAAATCAACTTTTTGTGGAACCGCCACATCATCCACCACAGCAGTGAGGAATACAACCTTTCCTGTGCCCTCCGGCAAAGCATATCTTCTGTACTTTCATTTGCTGCCCTGTTCATGCTTCCAGCTGCGCTGCTGGGCGTGCCGGCCGAGGTGATTGCGGTGATTGCCCCCATTCACTTGTTCATGCAGTTCTGGTACCACACGAGGGTCATCGGCAAACTGGGCTTTTTGGAAAAGATCATCGTCACGCCCTCGCACCACAGGGTTCACCACGCCATGAACCCGGAGTACATCGACAAAAATTACAGTCAGATCCTCATCATCTGGGACAAGCTGTTCGGCACCTTCCAGCCTGAGCTGGACGATGTGCAGCCGGTTTACGGAGTGAAAAGGCCCGTGAAAACATGGAACCCCATATTGATCAATTTCCAGCACTTCTGGCTGCTGTTGCAGGATGCCTGGCGCACGAAAAGCTGGAAGCATAAATTCCTGCTGTGGTTCAAACCCACGGGCTGGCGGCCACCGGATGTTGCAGAAAAATACCCGGTCCAAATCGTCGAAGATTTCGACCACTTTGAAAAGTACGACAATCACCCTTCCACAGCCCTGGTGTACTGGTCCTGGTTCCAGCTGATCACCACCCTGTTGCTGATGTTTTTCATGTTCAACCAGATTGCCAACATACCTTTCCCCATGCTGCTCGTTTACGGGCTGTTTCTGTTTTTGAGCGTTTACAGCTACACGACCCTGCTGGATAAATCGCCCTGGGCACTGCTCACCGAGAGCCTCCGGGCTGCCATGGGTTGGGGGCTTATCGTCGCAATGGGTGACTGGTTCGGGCTGGATAGGATGATGCCGGGGGCGTCCACCCTGCTGGCCCTGTACTTTGCCTTCAGCCTTGGAGTGGTTGCCTGGTTTGTGTTTAGCGAAGTATGGCCTGAAAGAAAAACAGCCCGGGCCCAATTCTGACCCGGGCCAATGCCTGATTCTTTTCCGAAGATCGGAAAATTCCTTTACTGCACGGCAGTTGTGTCCGGTTGTTGAGGCTGGTTCAGCACTGCTTTTGGTTCTTCCAGTTGAACAACCTCAGCTTCATAAACGACGAACAGGGTGCCCAGCCTCGTATTCAATGAAAGTACGGGAGCCGATACATAGTAATATCCGTCACGGTTTTCAAAACGGATGTCGTCGGGTCTGAGCAATGCTGCCGGGTAGTGTTCGGTGAAGGCCTGTCCTTCGTGCTTTTTGTTGGTTGAGACCAGAATGGTGCCCTCCTCATTGGCCAGTACGATCTCAGAAATGTGCTCTTCCTGTACCAGTTGCCTGAAATACTGATCCACTTCGTCAAGGTTGTCACGGATCATGGATGATCGCACAGCCCAGACAAAAGTTTTCATCATAAGGGTCAGTTGGCGCTGGGCATTGAGGTCTAGGGCCAGCTTCATTTCCTCTTCATAGTGGGTCTTGGTTTGCTCCAGTTCTTTGGCGTGCTGCCGGGCTGTCATCGATTGCCAGACAAAAAGAAAAATAACCAACAAGAGCAAAACGCCGATTACCGTATAAAACCACTTGAACTGTTTGATGTGGTCCGCAAGGCTTGATTTGATTGATTCCATGTAGTGTAGGATTTAGTGTTTGCGAAGAAAAAATACGCTCCGATGGAAGGAGCTCCAACAGGACATCTACCCGCTGCGGTGGTCACCAACTTTTTTCACTGATAAAAATCAGAAGTGACCCGGCTAAAATTCCGGTGTCGTTGATACAGCCTGCTAAAGTGAAGGCTCCTGCATTGAAACAAAGCTGATGATCTTGCCTACATTTGAGCGCGTTATCACCACTTTAATTGAATGCAGGAAAAACAAAAAGAAAAGACTGAGAAAACCTTCTATGACTCCTTGTCAGATGAAGAGCTGGTGAAGTTGATCAAGGATTCCGGCGATGCACTCACGCTACGCAAATGCCAGGAACAGATCTACGACCGATATGCCCGCAAAGTGTATTTCAAATGCCTGGGCATCGTCAAGGACCATGATGACGCTCAGGATCTGACCCATGATATCATGGTCAAAATTCTGCTGAAAATCCGCACTTTCAGAGGTGACTCTCCGCTGTTCGGCTGGATTTACGCAGTGACTTACAACCATTGCCTTTCCTGGCTGCAAAAACGCAACAAAGTCAGGATGCAGGATTTTGACGAAAAGTCAAATGAAATTGCCGACAGCGATGCCGAGCTGGACCTGAAGAAACTGACTGAATTAAGGCTCGAAAAACTGCAAGTTCTGATGGACAGCCTCAGTGAATCCGACCGGATGATTTTGATGATGAAATACCAGGACGGCTTTTCGGTGAAAGATATATCCACAATGCTCGATCTGGGAGAGAGCGCCGTTAAGATGAGACTTAAGCGAAGCCGTGACCGCCTCGCAGAACTTGTAAACAATCACCACAGCGATGAGTGACCAAAACAAGGACATACCGCCAGAAAAACTGGAAGAGACCTTCGACAGGATTCTCGAATCCAAACTGAAAGGCATCGAGCCTGAAGGACAGATGCCTGAAAACCTCAAAAAGGCCGTCTTTGACACCATTGACACTGTTGGCTTGCTGGCGGAGGTCGTGGACTTGTTTGCCGTTAAATTTCCCCTCGCCAATTTGTCTTTCCTTTCTGAAGAGGACGAAGAAACTGCTAATGACCAGACCGGCGACCAGCCAGATGAGGAATAGCATGACCGGATTGTGACCCGGAAGACCATTATCAGTCCTGCCATCGCTAACGCTAGTTGAAACAAAACTTCAAACCACAAAGTCATGAACGAATTTACAGGATGGGCAGAAGTGTTTTTTACAAGTTTTCAGACCTTCGGTCAAAAAATTATGGGAGCCATCCCGGAGATTCTCGGCGCCTTTCTCATATTTCTTCTGGGCTGGTTGTTTTCCAGGTTTGCATCGAAGCTGGTTTCCAAAGGCCTCAAACTCATAAAGTTTGACACACTCGCTGAAAAAATCAACGCACAGACTTTTCTGAACAAAGCGAATATCGCGCGACCACCCTCCGAAGTAATTGGAACATTCGTCTACTGGATACTCATGCTACTGGTGGTTTTGTCGGCTTCCGATGCGCTGGGCTGGACGGCCGTTTCACAGGAAGTTTCCAAACTGCTGGGCTTGTTGCCCAACCTGCTGGTAGCGGTGATATTCTTCGTCGTGGGCACTTACATTGCCACCTTTGTGAAAGATGTCATCCGCTCAGCTACCAATTCATTGGGCATTGCAGCTGGCAAGATGATCAGTTCCGTCATTTTTTACCTGCTGCTGATTCTCATTATTCTGACAGCCCTCAACCAGGCAGGAGTGAATACGGAAATAATCACCAGCAATCTGATGATCATTCTGGCCTCCATTCTTGGTGCTGCAGCATTGTCATACGGCCTTGCATCGAGGGAGGTAATGACCAATATCCTTGCAAACTTTTTCAACAGGAGAATTTTCCATCCTGGACAAACCATAGAACTGGAAGGGTTGAAAGGCAAGATCATCACTGCCAGCAGCACATCCATCATTCTGGAGACTGACAAGAAGGAAAGGCTGGTAATACCTGCCAATGAACTTCTCACAAAAAGGGTGAAAATCATTCAGGACCCTAGTCATCTTTAACTAACCACCTCACACACCGGAAGTACAATGCTGTCGTCTCGAGAGAAATCAGGGACGAGGCCTTGCCGGTGCGCAAAACGCTAACATTTACACCAATGGTAAAACGATTTCTGACTTTCGTTTTGATTCTCCTTGCCGCCTCAGTGGCCATGGGACAATATTCCACGGTAATTTACAACTACGAACTGAACCGCTTCGGTGAAAATGAGCCGCTTCCTTCCGAAAGGAACATATTGTTCACCGGAAACATTCCTTCCTTTATTGACGTGGTTGAGATAAGTATCTACAACCACAAAGGGCTGGAGAGCAGAGGGCCCCTTGCGGCAGGAGTCTGGAAGCGCACTTTCAACGACGAAGGAACTGCCTTCAGCATTCCGATGAATTATCCGCTTCAGGCTTCAAAAAAGTACGATGTGGCCATTACGTTCTTCTCTGCGGTATCGGATGAGCAGAAAGCGGAACTGTACCAGCAACTGCTGGCCAACCTCCATGCCTATCTCGACCAGACCACCCAGGTAGGCCGGTCTGGCTTCAAGCTGATCAGGAAATCTAAGCAACTGGTGGCCGACCTCAACACCATCGTTTGGACCGGGCTGCAGAATTACCGAAGCAAAACCAACTTGAGTTTCAATGGTTTTTCTGACCTCGTTGCCCAGAGCATCGACAACCTCGACAATACCAAGCTTCCTGCTTCCATGCAAAGCCTGCCTGACTCACTCAAAGAGGCAAAAAAGGCAGCAATGAAAGCCCATGCCTTGCAACAGGTAAAAACCCAGGTGGATTCGGAATTGCGCTTCCTGCTCAACCAGGATTGGGCAATGCTCTACGATCAGCGCTACATCGATGATTATCCGACGGAAGACAGGCCGACACATTTCGCCATCAACGCCGGATATGGCGGCATCTGGCTCAATGGCAAGCTCGACGATAAAAGCTCTTTCGGCGATGCGGCATATTTCGGACTGGGATTCCCGCTGTCCACCAGCACCATTGCCCCCAGGTTCCTTCAGGACGCTTCGCTGACAGTCGGTTTTTTTACCAGAAACTTCAATGGTGATGATGGCACCACTTACAGCGGGCCTATTTTCAACCGGCCGCTTTACGCAGGTATTGACTACAAGCTTTTCTCTTTCATCCGACTGAATGGTGGCGCTGCCATCATCGAAAAGACGCCGGCCAACGGCTCTGGCAATTCGATCGTTCTGAAGCCTTTTCTCGGAATCAGTGCCAAAGTGAACATTTCACTGAGCCTCGACAAATAGCCACATTTAATACTTCACTTTTGGAACCTCCCAACTGGGAGGTTCCCTGTTTCAAATTCAGGGAAATGGTCAACATCAAACATATCTTCACCCTTTTGCTACTGCTCATGACAGGCAGCCTTTGTCTGCATGCCCAGCAGAGTGATTTCGGATGGAAAGTGGGCACCAACGGTGGCATTTTCAGCTACTACGGCGACCTCACCGACAAGTTCAGGCTCCTCCAGCCCACAAAAAAAACGATCAAGCCCCTCGAAAACATCAACTTCGAGTCGTATGGCTGGATGGTGGAAAAGAGCCTGTCCAAATCCTGGGGCCTTGGCCTTGCCTACAGCAAAGGCAACTTCACAGCCAATGACAGAGCCATTGACTGGAATGGTGACCTAAGAACCGACACAAAGAATTTTACCCGTTCTCTCAATGCCCAGACAAAGCTGAAGAACTATTCCATGTACTTTGCGTGGTATCTCGACAACGGAATCCTTTTCAGCAATAAGGCGGTGGTTGCCCCCTACCTGAAAGTTGGTGCCGGACTGACCAGATTCAAGGTCTATGGAGACCTCTACACCAACGGCCAGCGCTATTACTACTGGCCCGATGGCACCATCCGGAACCAGGAAACCGGCACTCCGGGCGCCCAGATCATCGAACAAGATGGCGATTTCGAAACCAACCTTACCGATCTCAGAACCGAAGGGAAAAAGTACAAGACCACTATCCTGACCCCTACCACCGGCATTGGGTTCAAGTTCAGGTTCCTCGACCGCCTGAACCTCAATGTCGAGTACAATTTCTATTTCACGCAGACAGACTACCTCGATGACGTGGCCGGCAAATTCCTGCAGGACTACGAATCTCCGGAGCAGGAATATGCCGCCAACCCTGCCAACATCCAGGGTGAATACCGCGGCAACCAGGATGGCAAAAACGACTTTTACACGATGGCGAGCATTTCCTTGCAATACAATTTCCAGCGCAAGCCGGAAGCATTCCGGGCGCCGGTCATCCGCACCGGCTCGCTTCCCCTCCTTGCTCCGCCAGTTTCAGACAAGGCGGCTGATGCCACAAAAACAGACGCCGCTCCAGTGAAAAAAGCTGCCGACAAGGCCCCCGCCAGACCAGCCGTAAAACCGGAAAAGTTCCGCCATGTGGAAATCGACTCGACCGTGGAAGTCATAGACGGCAAAACCTACATAACCGTAAAAAAGGTGCTTTCCGTTTCGGAGGTCAAAGATGAACCGGCATTTACCGAAGGAAGTAAAACCGACACCCTGCTTTTGGAGGAAGAGGAGATCATCGAAGTGGAAATGGATTCTGCCGGAGCAGAATCGCTTCTTCCGGATTCCATGCTGATCCACAGAGCTGATTCAGTGGTGGAAATCGAAGTTGAAATCGTGGAGCAGGACAGCGCCAGCTTTACGGAACGGGAAATAGAGGATGAACTGATCGTCAAAAATGAAATAGCGGTCACAACCGACAGCACGGAAGTGGAGCAGGATTCCACAATCCTTCAGAAAGTGCTGACGGATACACTGGAAATCGTGAAGGACACGACGGTGAAAAAGAAGGTCATCATCCAGCAAATTGAAGTGGCCCCCAACAAAACGAGCGTGAAGGACAGTTCCGCAGCGGTGGTTCCGCAAAGGGCTACCGTGAAGGACTCACTGCCTGCTGAAACCATTGTGAGAGACACGGTCAAGGTCAAAGTCGTGAAAGAGGAGCCACCGGCCGCCAAAGCCGTTGAAAAGAAAAAAAGTGAACTGCCTGCGACACAGGTGCCCCCTGAAGTGAAAGAACTGCGGGCAGAAGTTGCGAAGCTGAAAAAAGACCTTGAAGCGATCGAGCCTGTGAACGAAGAAGTAAAGGCACTGAAAGCGGAATCCTCAGAGACCAGGAAGCAGGTGGAACAATTGCGCAGCGAAATAGCCAGGCTCAATGAAAAGCTGAACCAGCCAAACCCCAAGTACGACAAAGAAGAACTGGCCCAACTGCGCCAGGAAATTCAAGCCATCAAGACCCAACTTCAGGAGCCCCCCAAAACGGCACAGCCCATCATCATCCAGCCGCAGGCAGCCCCACAGAAAGCAGAAGACATTGCAAAAGATGAACAATACGAAGCATTGAAAAATTCAATGGAAGCCTTGCAGAGCCGGCTCGATTCCATGGCTGCTGACACTTCCAGGACCGTAAAGCCGGCAGACAGCTCCGCTGATTCTCTCAAAGCTGTGGTGCAGCAGTTGCAGCAGCAACTGGCTGCCATGGAAGCCCAGAGAAAGCTGGAAGCACAAAAGGCCGCCGAACTGGAAGCCGCCCGGAAAAAACAGGCTGAGGAAGAAGCCCGTCAGCAAGAAATAGCCCGGATTCAGGAAGAGGCCGCCCGTCGTCATAAAGAGCTGGAAGCAGAAAAACAGGCCCTGCAACAGGAGCTGGCCAGAAAAGCCGCCGAGGAAAAGAAAATGCAGCAACGCCTCGCCCTCCGGCAAAAAATTGACTCCCTCGGCATCCGGAAAGTGTATTTCGCCACCGGTTCATCGGAGCTGGGTTCCGAAGGGCAGCAGACCGTCGCAACCGTTGCCAAACTGATGCTCCTGCATCCTGAGCTGAAAGCCATCCTGCAGGGCTTCTCCGACCCCAGTGGCAATGCCGCTAAAAACATTCGCCTTGCCAATCAGCGGGCAGAGGCAGTCAGATCGGCATTCAACAGCCTGGGCCTGAAAAATGATCGGCTGGAAATAACTCCCGGCCAAATAGACCGGAACGTGAAGGACCCCAAAGAAGGACGAAGGGTGGAAATCAGGCTCGAGATCGTGGAATGAGGCCGCTGGCCCCTACCCTTTCAGCACAACGGTTTTCAGCTTTTCCGCAAGGGCATTGCGGTGTTCCATCAGTTTTGATTGCACTTTGAGCAATTTCACCAATTCCGGGTTATCGCCTTCGGCAGCTGCATTTTTGATCCGCTCCTGGTTCTTTTCACAAAGCTTGATCACCCTGTTCAGCAAAAAGCGATGGAGAGCGCTTTCTGCATCGTTGACTGCGTTTTCATCGGGCATTTTCTGGGTGTTCAGAAACAGCCCCCGCTCATCCCATCCGGGACTGTACTCCCAGGGCTGGTGCAGCAGATCAACGGCGAGGGAACTGATTTGGGCGTCGGCATGACCGATGAAAAACTGCGGGTTTACGCTCTTTCCAGCCTCCAGCCGTTGCAAAGCCAGCTCCACGATCCTCCGGTATTTTTTGGATTCAAATTCCGGCAGCACCTCTTCGATCTGGGCAATCACATATTCTGCAATCGAGATGTTTTCTTTCTCGTCGTAAACTTTGTCTCCATAGGCCACCAACAGCCTTGCGATGTCCTTTTCCTTGAACTCGTGCGACGTCAACCTGGCCGGTTGGGGAGGAGGAACGGCAGTGGTTTCTACAGGTGCTCCTCCTTCCGGAACGATGTTGACCTGAGTGCCTTCCTTGCGGGCTTTGAGTCGCTTCCGGTTTTCAAGAATAGAGCGTACCACCTTGTTGGTTTCTGCATGGAGCACATCTTCCTCCACCTCCATCACCCTGGAGCACTCCCGGATGTAGGCCGACCTTTTGATGGGATCAGGAATTTTGGCAATGCTGCCAACGATGTCCCGGATCAGACCAGCCCGCTTTACGGGATCGTCTTTTACCTCTTCGAGCAGGAGCTGCGCTTTGAACAGGATGAAATCCCTCGCCTCTTCAGTGATGTATTTTTCAAAATCTTCCACCCCCACCTTTTGAAGGTAGCTGTCGGGGTCTTCGCCTTCGGGCAGCAGCACGATCTTCACGTTCATGTTGCTCTCCAGCACCATGTCAAGTCCCCGCAGGGCAGCCTTAACACCGGCAGGGTCACCGTCGTAGAGGATTTTGATATTGGGCGTAAAGCGCTTGATCAGACTGATCTGGCCTTCGGTCAATGAGGTGCCGGAACTGGCCACCACATTCTCGATACCGGCCTGGTGCAGCGAAATGACATCTGTATAGCCTTCCACCAGAATACACTCATCCTGTTTCTGAATGCTTTTCTTCGCAAAATAGGCACCGTAGAGAATTTTGCTCTTCGTATAAATATCAGTCTCGGGCGAGTTGATGTACTTGGGAGCCCTGGCATCTTTTTGCATGATGCGGCCGGCAAAGGCAATGGGTTTACCGGAGAGGTTGTGAATTGTAAACATCACCCTGTTTCGAAAGAAATCCTTGCCATGTTGGGTGGTAAGGCCCAGTTTCCGGAGATAGTCCTTTTTGAAACCTTTGGCCGTAGCAGCTTTGGTCAGGGCATCGGGTTCTGAAGGGGCAAAACCCAACCCGAATTTTTTAATGGTTTCCTCTCTGAATCCCCGCTCTTTGAAATAGTTCAACCCGACACTTTTGCCCACATCCGTATTGAAAAGCTGGTCTTCGTAAAATGAGCGTGCATAGTCATTCAGGATGAACAGCGACTCCTCTTCCTGTTTGATGGCAAGCATTTCCGGGGTCAGCTGCACCTCCTCGATTTCGATGTTGTACTTATTGGCCAGCCAGCGGATGGCTTCCGGGAAGGTGAAACTCTCATGCTCCATCAGGAAAGTGGCTGCAGAGCCTCCTTTGCCACAGCCAAAGCACTTGAAGATGTTTTTTGAAGGAGCAACCGTGAAGGAAGGCGTTTTCTCAGAATGGAATGGACAGAGGCCAATCATGTTGACTCCCCGTCTTTTCAATTGAACGAACTCACCAACCACCTCTTCTATGCGGGCGGTTTCCAGTACTTGTTCAACTGTTTTGTGAGGAATCATAGGTTTACGTCTGTGATTGACCGAAGGCAAATTTGCGAATTTCCAGGCAGGCCGGATGGCATGACCGTAAAAGTAGCGCAAGTTTGTATTGAAAAGCACATCGCAATCCAGGCAGCTGAATTTTCGTGAAATACTTTGCCCGGACAAGCGTTACTATTTTGCGCAGCGACACCCATACAAAGTTCAGCCAAAGCTACCTTCCCACACCTCTTTCGCTTCGCAATGAAACACCAACTGACACATTGTTAAAAACAATAACATTCAAGTCTTGTGCAGTTTGCATAATAGTTTGCTCTTAAGTGTGTTTTAATACCCGTTCACACATTTTGACGAACAACATACACATCACGATGCCCATGAATTTTGCCTCCATCCTCAACTGGCTGTTTGATTTTCCCCAGGCACCGGTCATTCTCCAAAAAGATATAATTGGGTGTTCTCATAGTGTGTGGGCTACCCCGTCCCGGATTAAAAGTTCCGGGACGAGGGTAGGTTTTTACCCCAAACCCGGTGCAGATGTGTACCGGATCAATGAACCAAAAAGAAATTGGGTGTTCTCATAGTGTGTGGGACCAGCCCGAAACCGAATGGGAGTAGGGCTGGTTTTATTAAACACTCCGGTAGTTCAGTTGTATCTAACAATAGAACCGCAAGAGAACCAGCGTAAAACTCAATAGTGGGTGTTCTAATAGTGTGTGGGACTACCCCGAAACCCGGCAGCTTTTTAGCGCAAGGGCGGAGGGGTAGTTTTTTTTTGCCCTTCTGTCACTAATCCTTTTTTACACTGGCTGGTAAGGTGGGAAGTTTGACCTGGTAGGTATTCAGTGCATCGTAAATGGCATCGTGGACCCGGGCCCGGATCGATCCCGCTTTCATCTTGCTGTTTCTGGCACTGGGATGAACCCTGTTGGAGAGGAAAATGTAAACCAAATTCACCTCCGGGTCGGCCCAGACACAGGTGCCGGTGAATCCGGTGTGCCCAAAAGCCCTGTCAGATACCTGATCAGAATAGGTCGGGAAGCGCTTGAATGCAGGCTTGTCAAAACCCAGCGCCCGCTGGTCACTTTTCTTTGATTCGGTAAACCACTTGATGGTTGCAGGGCTGAAATAGCGACGTCCGCCGTAGGTTCCACCGTTCAACAGCATCTGAAAAATTACCGCCAGGTCCTCAGCTGTGGTAAATAATCCGGCATTTCCGGACACACCGCCGAGCAAGGCTGCCGTGGGGTCATGCACAAAACCATGAACCAGTGCCTTGCGCCAGATGCGGTCGTTTTCGGTGGGTACGATGTACCGGGGAGAGAACCTGTGCAATGGGTTGAAAGTCGTGTAGCGGAGGCCCAGCGGAAGGTAGAACATGCTATCCACGTATTGATCCAGCGGTCTTCCTGTTTTCTGTTCAACGACTTGTTGAAGCAAAACAAAATTTACATCGCTGTACCGGTACCGTTTCCGGTAATCGACCCGCAGCTTGTGGGTTCGCAGCAGGATGGAATCCCGGTAAAGGCTGTTGAAAAACAAGCCATCACAAACCTGGATTCCATAGCCTTCTTTCTGATAACGGCAGAAGTACTTGTTGCAGCCTTTTGCAGGCACGCTCCGGCTGTTGAAATACCTGCCAATGGGCATCTGAGCCTGCAAGCCCGAACGATGCTGAAGCAACTCCCCAATCTTGATTTTGCCAACGGTAGCGCCTTCCTCGAGATCCAAAACGGAAGATAGGCTGGAACTCACTTTCAGAGAACCTTTCTCTGCCAGCTTCATCACGGCCAGCGTGGTAGCAGCAACTTTGGTGATTGAAGCCACATCGTACAAAGAAACGGTGTTGGTGGCCTGCTCGTGCCGGTAGTCATAGTTGCCAAAAGCATCTGTATAGACCACTTTGCCGTCTTTGGCAACCAGTACCTGACAGCCGGGAAAGGCCTTGTCGTCGATGGCTGACTCTACGATGGCGTTGATGGCCGTCAGGCGCTCAGGGGCAATTCCCACCGCCTTTGGATCGTCAAAACCCAGGCGTGTGGAATTTTTCACAATGCCGCGGCCGGCGGTCAGCTGGGTGTCAATTGTCAATGACAGCTTTCCTTTGGCGGGCAGGCCGCCGAATATTATCTGAGCACAGGCTGCTTCAGTGGTGCCATTGCGCTCGTAAACCTGAAGAAGCGAAATGTCTTTGTTCAGCAAAGACAGGTTCGATGGGTAGCCGAAATTCACAACGACCATTGGCCGGGAGAGGGCATTGGCATTCAGCGATCTCAGAAAACGTGCATTTTTCTGACTGCTCAGGTCCACCTGATCCAACAGTACAATGTTGATTCCTCCTTCTGACACAGGCGGGAAATCAAACACCGGCACCACTCCATATTTTGGCTGCACCTGCCGGCTTGAATAATCTGCATATTTCGACAGCTTACCCAGAAAGGTACTCATCCGTTCTCCCGAAACCACCCAAACGTTCAGCGGTGTTCCCCGTTGCCATTGCAGGGGCACCAGCTGTCGTTCATCATTGACCAGTGTGACGGAAGCCTCAAAAATGTTCTTTGCCCACAGCTCCCATGCCGGATCTTCGAAATAACATTTCCATTCCTCGGCCAGCACCCGGCTTCTTTCTATTTCTTCCTCGCTGCGCAATGAGCTCGAGGGAGGTTCGTAGCTGGTAAGCCGGGCCAGGCCTTCGCCCATTGAAAGCACCCGGTCTTGTGTATTTTTTATTTGGCCACCTTCCATCCAGGCCTTTGCCATCAAAACTTTTCGCACTTTCTTGTCCAGGTATGGTTCGGTGAGGCTGCCCCTTTCCACCAGCTTCACAATGGCGTAAAAGGCCCTTTTGGGGTCATCGGTCAGCAACACATCCGCCCCAACCAGCAGTTTGTAAAATGGAGATTCCACCTTGCCGAGGCGTGCCACGGCAAGCCCTTTCATGGACAGTTCCGTTGAGAGGTACTTTTGCAGAAAACCGGGCTTGCTGCGGGCCAGGGTGTCGTACTGAAAAATTTTATCGGTCAATACAAGGCCACTGATGCCTGCATTCCCGGCCAGTTTCCAACGGTAATTCAAGCTGTCCCGAATGGTGTCGTTGGGTTCCAGGATGAGCCGATCCAGGTTTTGACCGAAGGAAAGCATTCGTTGTTGGCGGGACCTCTCAATGAAAGACAAGACGCTACGGGTTTGCTGCTCAAAGTTGCCCGGCAGGGCGAAGAAAGCATTGGGATCAACTGTTTTGTTCCAATCATTCAGCCTTGGGCCAATGGCAAGGTTGAGTCCAAGCCCACTGCACTGACTGAAAAATAAGTCTTCAACTTCTTTTGCAAGCCCCACCGAATCCAGCGCTGCCAGGCTGATGGGCCTGGGGATGGCGCTGAACCCCTTAAAATCCTGATGGAGGCTTACCGATTGGCGGGTTCCCCAAAACAGCGGCAGTGTAGCTAAGGCATCGGCATGTTGTCTGAATGCCAGGAAATCCGCAACATCGAGGCCTTGAACCAGCATTCCCCCTACCCTTCCTTTCCCGGCCTGCAGCAGCATATCAGTAAGGGCAGCTGAATCGGGAGCCTGGTCGTTTTCCCAAATCAACAACTGGCCGATTTTTTCCTGGAGAGAGAGGGTCTTGAGAAGGCTGTCAACGTATTGTCTTGAAACACCCTCGAATGGATCAACGGCTTTTGGCACCATTGTTTTTTCCTGAACACAACCACCGAAGAATCCCATTGCAAGGAGCAACAGGAGCAACGACTGTTTGGATATGTTCAGTAAGTTGAGCATGGTCTTTCAGGTAAATGCCTGAGGTCTTATCGCATCAAATAGAAATAAGACTTTCCTTCAAAACGATCGTCGAATGTGAGCAGATTCGGAAAATGCTGGTATTTCAGGTAAAATGTCAGAATGGCGATGTCACCGGCGCAGGCTCCCGTGTGAAATAGCAGAACGCTCCACAACACCCACTTCGTTTCAACATCTGCATAAAAAAGACCTGCAATTATCGCCAATGTTATCACCACAAAAGGTGCCAGAGCTACAAAATAGAACTTCTTACGTCCGATCACAAAGCGATCGGCAATGGCATAAAAGTAAAACCAACGCCAATTCACGCCAAAGCTTACCCTGGGAGCCCCGCTGATTTTGTAGGCCAACCCGTGAATGCCCTCATGCAGGACAATGCCAACGGAAAGCAAAAGGAGAACCCCGAGGATGAACTGTCGGATCAGTGCCCCCCAACTGATAAGCCCCTGGCCAGTGTCTTTAAAGGCAGCTGCGATGGCTGCCACCAGGATCAAGGCGTTGATCGTCCAAAAAAGGCGCATTACCGGATGCCTGCTGAACAGGTACTCTTCCAGAAACGGCATCAGGTCGTCGTGCCTGATAACCAGCAAGAGTTCGTAACGGGGGTCATTCTGTAAAGTTTCCGGTGAAGGCGATTCCATTGGTCCGTTTTTGCAGAGCATCAAGGTTAAGAATTTATCTGAACAGACAGGCTACCCACTGATTGCGTTGTTCTGAAAATCATCCACGCACAAGCCCTTTTATGAAAATATTCCTCTCACTGCTGTTTACACTTACGCTCGGGATCGCTAACTCACAGCTTGGCGTACAGGTTGCCAGCACTTACAACTCCATTCCAGGTTGGCAAATCGCCTTCGAAAACGGCCTGACCGGAAAGCACAGCCCCTTCATGCGCTATGGTTCCATGATCAGTTTCCGCTACCAGATGGACTTGCACACGGAAGGGTTTTACCTGGCACCAGCCATTGCCATCGACCGCAACACGCAGGACTTCCACTTCCACCATTTCGAATTGATTGGCTACAATTTAGGTGGCATTCTGGGTTACAGGTTTCTGACGATAAAAAAGGATGAAAAGGTTGCACATCCATCATTTTCAGCGGGCATTGAACTTTCTGCCGGAGCCGGTTACCTGGCAATGCGCTACAACAGACCCCTTTTCTCCGATGGTGAATACACTGGTGAACAGGAACAATTTTCACACAACCTATTGGCTGCCTCTTTTGGCACCCACCTCAGCACCAAGATTTTTGTTTCTGAAAAACTGGGCTTTGGCCCCATGCTGAGCATCAGGTATGTCCCTCATCTTAACTGGTCAGCGCTGCCTACCTTGATCGATCCGGAACTGCCATCAAGCTTGGGAAATACCCACCTGTTTCAATGGACTGCCGGCGTTTTGGTGCATTGGCATTTCGCAAACTGACCAGCCTGAATGCGAAAAGGGGCAGATGAGTCACAATCATCTGCCCCTTTACATTTTGGGAATGGTGGCCAGTCTTATTCGTTCAGGGCCACGGCAGTTTCGTCCTTCGGCAGCAACAGCCAGACCTGACCGTAGTGATGCAGTGATGAAGCCTTCCTCTGTCCTTCTTTTCCGATTCCGCAATATACATCCAGGTGGCCGGCACCGCGAATGGCACCACCCACATCCTGGGGCAACAGCACTTTGAACTCATGGCGTTTCACAATGCCATTTTCAATTACAGGAAAGGCAGCCAGCAGCACGCTTCCCAGCGGGAAGTAGCGGTCATCTGCAGCAACTGAAATTCCTTCCATCAATGGCACCATGCCGGCACCCTTGACCAGCCCCGTCGAGGGGGTGAAAAAGGTGTACGATGGATTGAAAAACAGTACACTATCAATCATCTCCGGAAACTGATTCAGGTAGCGATTGATACCTGACAGGCTCAGGTTGCCGATGCTGATGTCGTCCCTGTTCCGGAAAAAACGCTGGATGTTCCGGTAAGGGTGTCTGTTTTCACCGGCGTAGCGGAAAAGCTTTTGAGCTCCGGTATCGACAAATTTGACATAGCCAGAACCCTGCAACTGCATGATGTAAATATCCAGCGGGTTGGAAGCATAGGCCAATTCGAGGCCCATTCCTTTCAGTGCACCTTCGCCATCGATTTCGGCACGGGTCGGCAGTTTTCCTTCTTCCGCCAGTTCTTTTGGATAGGCGTAGATGGGGTACTTGTACTTTTTCGTAGGTACGCTGCTCACCTCCATGACCGGGGTAAAATAACCAGTGAAATAGGTGTTGCCCTTTTTATCACCACCCCATACCTGGTAGGCGTTGAGGTACTGAGAAAGGGCACCTGGGTCTTCTTTGACCCTTTGCAGCAAGATCTCAATGGTCTCCTTTAACTGACCGTTGGTAACCCGCAGGTTACCAACTTTTTGTCCATCCTTGAATTTGGAATTCTCGAGAACACGCAACTGGTTCTTCAAGGCAATTTCCAGCTCTTCGTCAAACTTTGGGAAGCCGAGTTCTTTCCAATCGGTTTGGGCAAACACATCGTCGTGCAGCTGTGCGTTGTGCACTTTGCCGTAACGATCTGTGTTCAGTACCATCGTAGTGGGGAGATCCGGGGCCGGCGAAGGCTTTGCAGGCCCGGGCTGTGGGGGCAGTGTAAAATTGTGAAAGGTGATGCCCAACACAACAAGCAGGGTAAAAACCACTGCCGGTTTAAGTCGGAAGTTCATGGTTTTCGGTTTTGGATATGTAGGATTCTCAAAAGTACGCAAAATTCGCTCCAAAGGCACACAACATGCTGCAAGTGCATGATTTAGAAATACATATAATTTTTTATATGGTTGTGCCTTTTTGAACAGATTCATGGGTAATAAAAACTTTGCTTTCAATCTGGTCTGGGCTGCCTTGAAACGCTCCAAGGCTGAAATTGTTGGCGCAAAATTGATGATTTTTAACACAACTCGCTAGCCCTCAACAATTTACAAATTATTGCATCCAAATTAACCGAAGGAGCAAACCCCGGAAAGGCAAAAAATATTTGGCGAGGCGGGGCACACGCCGCACTTATCACTTGCTTTTGAAGAAATAAAAATGTGTTAAGGATATTCGAAAATTGCAGAAACCCCAAATTATCAGCAAGTTAGAGCTCATTCCGATGCGCCATTCAGGTAGGAGGCAACTCTTTCAAGGGCATTTTGGCGGACATTGGCGTAATAGAAATTGTAATCAGCAATGTGGTAATTGCGCTTCATCAAAAGAAAGGAACCCGGAAAGCGCGGCTTGTGGGCCCACAAGAAACCGTTTGAGATTTGTGCATCTGCCAGTCCGGGTTTTACCAGGTTGAATTTTTTCAGAACGGTGCCTTCATTGAGATCCAGACCGGCAGGGCTGGGCTCGGTGGTCCAGGTCAGCGGATTGACAACTGCAATTGAATCTCCTTTTGGGAATCCCTTCGGGTAAAAGCCGTGTTTCACGGTTCTCCATGAACAGAAGCAAGCGGTTTGTTCGGGGGTCTGGCACAAGGGGATGTTGTCGAACTCATCAACAGCTACTGGCCATCCCACGATGTAGGCCACTACCAGTTTTTCCCGAAGGGCAGAATGGTCAAAAAATTCTTTCAGCAAACGAACGGCATGGCGCGACCCCTGGCTGTGAGCGGCGATGATGATGGGCCTGCCCTGGTTCCAATGGTCGAGGTAGTATTGAAACGCTTTAGCAATATCGGCATAGGCAAGGTCCAGAGCCTCGGCAGCGGATTTTCTGTCCTTTGTATAAAAGGCCTTCAGGTGGGCTTGCCGGTACCTGGGGGCAAACACGCGGCCTGCAGCATTGAAAATACTGGCCTGGTGGAGGATGGTTGAATTGTCAGTTTCTTCGTTGAGTTCCTGGTCGTGCAGGTCTCCGTTCCAGGATTTGGCCTTGCCGAAATAGATGGTTGGATGCAAGAAAAAGACATCTACATCAGTTACCGGATGACCGTTTGAAAGAGAGGGATCGGGCACCCGATCGGAGGGGTCTTCTTTGTCCGGATGCGCAGCCCAGTAAAATAGGTCACTGTAGTCCGGTGCGGACGGCACGGAAGTTGACTCAAATTTTCCCGGCTTCGTGCTGCATGAGATGAAAATGAATACTGAAACCAGTGTCAGAAGACTTTTTGATAGGACCATTTCGGCAAATTGGTATGAAGTTCTTTTTGTTGCGAAGCGAAGTTAAAACCTCCATCTATTGTGATTGTTCTTTCGCTGCGCAATTCTCCCCGTCAAATTAAAAGTCACACCCCCAATTGTCAGAAAATCCAAATCAATTTTACAATTACACTGATCTGAGAACGGTGAGGCCGCTATTTTTGCGGTTCACAAAAACCAAACGAACATGAAATTAGCAGTAATAGGAACCGGATATGTAGGGCTTGTATCAGGCACCTGCTTTGCAGAAACGGGAAATGACGTCATCTGTGTTGACATCGATGAGAACAAGGTCAAGCGGATGCAAAACGGTGAGATCCCGATTTATGAGCCGGGGCTTGACGTAATTTTTGAGAGGAATACCCGCCAGGGGCGCTTGAAATTCACCACTGATCTTGCAAGCGCAGTAGATCACGCAGAAGTTATCTTCTTGGCACTGCCCACACCTCCGGGTGAGGACGGTTCTGCCGACCTGAAATACATCATGGGTGTTGCCGATGATCTTTCAAAGCTGATCAAGCGCTACACCGTCGTCGTTGACAAGAGTACGGTGCCGGTGGGAACCGCTGAGAAAGTTCATGCCATTCTGGCGCAGCGCCTGGATGAAGAGCTCTTCGACGTAGTTTCCAATCCTGAGTTTTTGCGGGAGGGAGTAGCTGTTGAAGACTTTATGAAACCGGACCGGGTGGTCATCGGCACCAAAAGCGAGCGTGCCCGCAAAGTGATGAAGCGCCTCTATGAGCCTTTCGTCCGCCAGGGCAACCCCATCTATTTTATGGATGAGCGCTCTGCTGAAATGACCAAATACGCCGCCAACTCCTACCTGGCCGCCAGGATTTCCTTCATGAACGAGATTGCCAACCTTTGTGAAAAGGTAGGTGCGAATGTGGATTCGGTCCGTGTGGGCATGGGCAGCGATAGCCGCATCGGCAAGCGCTTTCTGTTCCCGGGTGTAGGCTACGGAGGCTCCTGTTTCCCGAAGGACGTACAAGCACTGGCCAAAACTGCCGAAGATTACGAATACGACTTCAAGATTCTGAAGGCAGTGATGAACGTGAATGCCAATCAAAAGCACCGGCTTACCGCCAAAATCAAATCCTACCTCGGTGAAAACCTGGCAGGCAGAACCATAGCCATCTGGGGCCTTGCCTTCAAACCCAACACGGACGATATCCGTGAAGCACCAGCCCTTTACCTGATCAATGACTTGCTGGAAGCTGGTGCCAGCCTCAAGGTTTACGACCCTGAAGCCATGGACAATGTAAAAGAGATCTTTGGTGACCGCATCAGCTACGCCAAAGACCAGTACGAGGCCCTGGTGGATGCGGATGCGCTGGCCATTGTCACTGAATGGACCGTCTTCAGAACGCCGAGCTTCGATGTGATGCGCAAACTGCTGAAGGCTCCCGTCATTTTCGACGGAAGGAACCTATACGACATCGAAATCATGAAGGACATGGGCTTCCACTATGAGAGCATCGGCCGCGATGTGGTAGGTGCACTGGAGAACGCCCAGTAATTGCTGTTTTCACGACAGTTTTCAGGCAGCGGAGTTGGTTTCAGCTCCGCTGCTTGCGTTTTTGTCTGTAAACCAACCAACATATTCCTAAGCTTCGTTCGGGGAAGCGGGCAGGAAAAGTACATTTGCAGAACATCCTGCATAAGCGGGTGTTTCTTCTCCATCAGAACCCATTCACCACTCAAATCAGTATTGAAATTATTGCGATGAAATACTTCTCCACCACATGCTGCCTGCTGCTGTTGGCACTGGTTTCCTTTGCCCAAACTCCCGCCAACTTCTGGAAAGAGGTCAGCTACGAGCAAATCTTCCTTCCGGAAAATGCAGAAACGGTTGACATGCCGGCCAACTACCGTCTGCTTTCATTGGATTTCGACGGAATCAGGAATTACCTGCGCAATGCACCGGCTGAAGGCACCCCCAACATCAAAGAACAGGCCCTGCCCATCACCCTCCCAATGCCAGATGGCCGCATGGAAACTTTCAAGGTTTGGGAATCTTCGGTAATGGCTCCTGAACTGGCGGCCAAATACCCCATGATCAAGACCTACGCCGGACAGGGAGTCGACAACCCCCATTACACCTTGCGAATGGGCACAGGTCTGGACGGTTTCCACGCCGTGATACTGGCCGAGAAGGGGGGATCTATCATTTCCCGCTATGCCACCAACCAAACGAAATACTACCTGAATTACTCCAAATCAGACATCCGCCTCGATCAGCTCAACCTGCCTCCAGAGCTCATCAAAGTGGTGCAAATGGAATCGAAGAAGAAAGAAGCTGAGCAGATTGCTGCCCACAAAGGCGGCGTGCGTGGCGGTGGTGACGGCGAACTGGTAGAGCGCCGCGATTACCGCTTCGCCCTGGCCTGCACCGGAGAATACGGACAAACGCATGGCGGTACCGTTCCAACCGTACTATCTACCCTTGTAACAGCCGCCAACACCCTGAACAGCGTTGTCGGAAGGGATGCTGACATGCGGCTTGTGCTCATTCCCAACAACGACCAACTGGTCTTTTTGGACCCCACCACCGACCCCTACAACAACGCCAACATGGGCACGGCCCTGCTGTCGCAAAACGAGCAGGTGCTCAACCAGATCGTCGGCCTGTCGAGCTTTGATGTGGGCCACGTTTACACCGGTCCATGCAGCGACGTGGGAGGTGTGGTCTCGGGTTCTGTGTGCAGCGCCGGAAAAGCCCGTGGTGTTACCTGCAACTTCGGAAGCAACGTGGTGGGTACCACCCTCAGCATCGCTGCCCACGAGATGGGGCACCAGTTTTCCGCAGGGCACACCTTCAACAACTGCCCCGGCTCCGAAGGTCAGCACCACGCAGGTTCAGCCTATGAGCCAGGCAGCGGAAGCACCATTTTGTCGTACCAGGGTGCTTGTGGTTCCAACAACATTCCCGGTCCTTCGCAAGTACATTACCACGGTGGCACCGTTGAAGAATACTGGATTTACACCCACTATACCGGTGGCAACATTTGCCCGCTGGTAACGACCACCAACAACCACGCCCCGGCTGTGAGCCTGCCCTATACCGATGGCTTTTACATCCCCATCGGAACGCCCTTCGAACTGGAGGCCATCGCCTCTGACGAAGATGGCGATGCCATCACCTACTGCTGGGAGCAGATGGACCTCGGTCCGGTCTCGCAACTCGGCACCCCCATCGCTTCGGCACCGAGTTTCAGAAGCTGGGATCCCACCACCACCCCTGTCAGAACTTTTCCGAAGATGAGCACCGTGCTGAGCAATGGCTCCGATATTACCGAAGTGCTGCCGACTTACTCCCGGGATTTCACCTTCAGGGTAACCGTCCGAGACAACAACATGAGCGAAGACGCCGGCGGTATCACCTGGCAGGATGTCAAGTTCAAAGCTACTGATTCGGCCGGACCGTTCAAGGTCACCTACCCCAACTCCAACCTCGACAACGTACAAGCCGGTCAACAGGTAACCGTCACCTGGGATGTGGCCAACACCGACAACAACAAAGTCAATTGCCAGTCTGTCAATATCCTGCTCTCCGTCAACGGCGGCAGTGCCTTCAACATTCCCCTGGCCATCAGCACGCCGAACGACGGCAGCGAAACCGTTTTCATTCCGGACGTAACCACATCCAGTGCCCGCATCCGCATCGAAGCGGCTGACAACATCTTCTTCGACGTTTCCAATCAGAATTTCTCGATAGAGCCGGCTGACGAGCCTGGCCTTGCTTTTTCTTTCGCTCCGCAATTCCAGCAAGTTTGTGTGCCGGACATTGCCGAAGTAACCATCAATACGCAGAGCATCCTAAACTTCGACCAGCCGGTCAGCTTTGAGATCATCGATGGCCTGCCCGCCGATGTTCAGGTCTCATTCAGTGCCAATCCGGTGATGCCGGGTGAGAGCACTACCCTCACCGCTGATATGACGGGCGTTGCCGACGATGGTTCTTTCACAGCTACGCTGCAAACCATTGCCGGAGGAGACACCATACTTTCAGAACTCTACTTCAACATCGTCAACAATGACTTTACAGCCCTTGCGCTGGAAGGTCCGGCTGATGGTGAATCAGGACTCGGCGTATTGCCGGAGTTCAGCTGGACGGACCTGCCGCAGGCCGATGTGGTGAATTTCCAGTTGAGCACGACGCCTTTCTTTGCCCCTGACGACATTGTCGAAGAGGCTTACAACCTGACGGATTCGTACTATGTGCCAACCGTGGGCCTCGATGAAAACACGGTTTACTACTGGCGTATCCAGCCGGGTAACGAATGCGGCCTGGCAGACTTTACCCTGCCCGCCACCTTCCAGACCCGCACGGTGACCTGTACGCCGTTTGTCAGCAGCGATGTTCCGAAATCCATCTCAGCAATTGGCACACCGACGGTTTCTTCCGTGCTGCCCATCATTTCCAGCGGCACCATTTCCGACATCAATGTGTCAAAACTAAAAGGAACACACGACGCCCTTCCGCACATTGCTGCCTCATTGGTTAGCCCATCGGGCACCGAGGTGGTGCTGTTCAGCGGCATCTGTGGCAATACGCAAGCCTTTGACCTCGGCCTGGACGATGAAGCTGCTTTCGACGTTGCCGACAACTGCCCGCCCATCAACGGCATCAAATACCGCCCGCAAAACCCGCTCGCAGCTTTCAAAGGGGAAAACACCCTGGGAGAATGGACCATGAACATCAAAGTGATCAACAACGACGGCCAGGGAGGAACCTTCGAAGCCTGGGGCGTTGAGTTCTGTGCCTCCATCGAGCCGGAGCACCCCTTCATTGTGAAAAACGACACCATGCCGGTGCCGCCCCTCGATACCCGGACCCTGTACAACATCTACCTGAATGTGCAGGATGCCGATGACGTTGCCGACGACCTGCAGTTCACCATCGTGGTGGCGACCAAGGATGGCTACATCGCACGCGATGGCGTGCAACTCGGTGTTGGTGATCATTTTACCATGCGAGACATCCACCAGGAGCGCATCACCTACACCAACACCAATCCCGATGCCCTCTTCGATTTCTTCACTTTCATCGTGCAGGATGATCAGGGTGGCTTCATGGGTACGCCCAAATTCAACATCGTCATAGACCCGGATGCGCCCGTGGCCACCAACGAGGCCCTGCCCGATGGTGTGGACCTCGTGATCTTCCCGAACCCTGCTTCCAACCTCCTCCGGCTGGCCCTCACCGAGCCACTGGACGAAAGGGCCTACCTGCAAATCACCGACCTGCGGGGAAGCGTGTTGTGGAAGCAGCCGGAAACAGACCTGCGCACCGCCGTCAACATTGACGTCAGTGACCTACCCAACGGGCTTTACTTGCTCCAGCTTCGCACAAACAGCGGAGCCATTGCCAGGAAGTTCACGGTGATGAGGTAGGTTGGAGAGGTTTAAAGGGGTTTTAGAGGGGTTTGGAGAGGTTCGGTTGACTTCTCAAGCCCCTCTAAACATTTCTAAACCAATCACTTCACTTCGCAATGCAGTAACTTCTCTGCTTTTCCTTCCTTCGTCAAAACGAAGCCTTCAAGCAGGTCACCAATTTGAACGGGGCCTACGCCGGCCGGCGTTCCGGTGAAGATGAGATCGCCCTGTAGCAGCTTGAAATAACGGGAAATAAACACGATCAGCTCATCGAAGGGGAACAACAGGTCACGCGTGTGGCCGTGCTGCACCTCATCTCCGTTTTTGCGAAGAAAAAATTCGATGTCGCCATCCGGCTGCCGGACATCTTCTATCGGCAGGAACTTTCCGAGTACAGCAGAATTGTCAAAACCTTTGGCCAGTTCCCAGGGCTGCCCCTTTTTCTTGAGTTCTGATTGCAGATCACGGGCTGTAAAGTCAATGCCCAGGGCAATTTCATTGTAATAAGTGTGCGCAAATTCAGGCTGTACGGCCTTCCCATTCTTGCAGATTTTCAGCACCACCTCACATTCGTAATGGAGGTCCTTCGTAAAATCCGGATAGTAAAATGGCTTCTCGTTCACCAACAGCGCCGACGGCGGTTTCATGAACACCACCGGCCTCTCCGGAACGGGATTGTTCAGCTCTTTGGCGTGGTCAGCGTAATTGCGGCCTATGCAAATGATCTTCATGCTTGAGGGTTATGATGATTATGGAGGATTATGGAGGATTATGGAGGATTATGGGGATTATGTGGGTTTAGCAGGAACACTCTGTTCAACTCTGTTTTTTAATGAGTTTAGAGTGTAGGGTGTAGAGTTTAGGGTTTGGAGGCGCTAGCTCCGTGGAACTCCCTGTCTAAACTCTGTTCAACTCTGTGTAACAACTCTGCTTAACTCTGTGGTTATGAAGTTTAGAGTGTAGGGTTTAGAGTGTAGGGTTTGGAGGCGCTAGCTCCGTGGAACTCCCTGTCTAAACTCTGTTCAACTCTGTTTTCAACTCCGATAACTCTGTGGTTTAAAAAGTTTAGGGTGTAGGGTTTAGAGTGTAGGGTTTGGAGGCGCTAGCTCTTTCATCCCTCACCCCTCATCCCTCATCCCTGAATTGTCACGCCCGTCACGTTCGTCACGAGTTACGAGTCACGAGTCACGAGTCACGCATCACGAGTCACGACCACAAGGCGCCAAAGTTATATTCCTTCAACAAAGCACCAAACAGAAAGGCCAACGGGGCGCATGATTTTTCTCATCAGATTCCCAACCGCATCCGGTTTTTTTTGCGCCCGGCTGGAAGCGGTACCTTCCATTCCCGCCCTAACCATTCATTGATTAAAAAAACGACAAAATATGGACCTTGACGTGAACACCCGCCGTCGTCGCTCATGGGCTGAGCCCTGGCGTGTCAAGATGGTGGAACTACTGAAAATGACCACTTATGAAGAGCGCAAAAAAGCCCTGGAAGAAGCGGGCTATAATACTTTCCTGTTGCGCTCCAGAGATGTGTACATCGACTTGCTGACCGACAGTGGAACTTCCGCAATGAGCGACCGCCAATGGGCAGGTATGATGCTCGGTGATGAAGCCTATGCAGGCAGTGAAAACTTCTACCACCTGGAAGAGGCGGTGAAGAAATACTACGGCTATAAATACCTGGTGCCCACCCACCAGGGCCGGGGCGCAGAGCACATCATTTCAAAACTGCTCATCAAACAGGGCGACCATGTACCCGGCAACATGTACTTCACCACTACCCGCCTCCACCAGGAACTGGCCGGCGGCACCTTCCACGACATCATCATCGATGAGGCGCACGACCCTGAAAACGAGCACCCTTTCAAAGGCAACGTGGACCTGAACAAGCTGGATGCCCTGGTGAAACAATACGGTGCCGACCGAATTCCCTACGTCAGCATAGCCACCACGGTGAACATGGCCGGCGGACAACCCATTTCACTTGCCAACCTGCGGGAACTGCGGGAATACACCCAAAAACACGGCATCCTCATCATCCACGACATGACGCGGGTGGCTGAGAATGCCTGGTTCATCAAACAACGGGAAGAAGGCTACGCCGACAAGAGCGTTGCCGAAATCGTCAGAGAAATATGCGACCTGACGGATGGCGCCACAATGAGTGCCAAAAAAGACGCCCTGGTCAACATCGGAGGCTTCCTGGCCCTGAACGACCCCGAACTTTTCGACCAGGCCCGCAACATGGTGGTGGTTTACGAAGGTCTGCACACCTATGGTGGTATGGCCGGACGCGACATGGAGGCCATGGCCATTGGTATCGGGGAGTCTGTCCACGACGACCACATCCGGGCACGGGTGGGCCAGGTGGAGTACCTCGGCAACCGCCTTATCGCCAACGACATCCCCATCGTAAAACCGGTGGGCAGCCACGGCGTCTTCATCGATGCCAAAAAGTTCCTGCCTACGGTTTCACAAGACAAATTCCCGGCACAAGCCCTGGCGGCCGCCATCTACCTCGACTCCGGCATCCGCACCATGGAGCGGGGCATCGTCTCAGCCGGCCGCAACAAGCAAACCGGCGACCACAACTATCCGAAGCTGGAATTGGTTCGCCTGACCATTCCCCGAAGGGTATATACCCAGGCGCACATGGATGTGGTGGTGGAAAGCATTCTGGAAGTGTACGACCAGCGCAGCCGCATCAAAGGCTTGAATATGGTTTACGAACCAAAATACCTGCGCTTTTTCCAGGCACGGTTCGAACCGATTAAATGACCGGGGATCGGTTGTCCCCGACGGCTATCGGGGACAACCGCCTCAGCCCCTGTTAAACAGCTTTTGTTTTTCGAAGCGCATGATGGTAATGCCTTTCGAAGGCAGCAGGATTTCGTCAAGGCCTTTGGTCAATGGCAGCAGCATTTTTTGCAGCCAGAGGGCACGTTTTGAGGAAGGAGGTTCAGCCTCTTCATAAGAGGGTGGTTTCAGCACGCTGGCCGGATAGCCAAAGAGGTACAGGATGGGGCTGAGCACCCAGCGAACCCAGTGGTATGGGGTTCGGCGGGCACCGAACATCACCCGGCTGAATGCCACGTCGAGGTAGCTGACCTTCCTGAGCTTGAACTGTCTTTCGTCAAAATGGGCTTTGTAATCCTCCACCGGGCGGTAGATCATATCCGGAGCAACATTTTTGGAAGGGGCTGTTTCTTCCACCAGAATTACCAGGTCCCTTGACACCCGGCACACCTCCTCAACAGCCTTTTCCATCTCCTCGTCGTTCAGGTACTGCAACTCAAAAAGCACATACACAATGTCGAAAGCGGCATCGGGAAAAGGCAGGTTGGTGACCGGGGCCACGCTGAGGTCAACCGGAATGCCTTCCAGGTATCGCTGCGCAATCTCGATGGCGGTAACCGACTGATCCGTGCCATAGAGTTCCTTGGGCTTGTATTGGGCAGCGGCTTTGAGCAGGTCGCCAATACCACAACCTACCTCCAGTACCGACAAGCCTTCCACCTCTTTGAGGTTAATTTTTTTGAGGAGCTTGTCCCTGAAGTATTTTTCGAAGGGAGTGCGGGGCGGCTCAAACTGGGCGTTCACCGCATTGGGAACCAGCTGAACGATGCGCCGGCGCAGGTTGCCGGCGGCTTTGTTCACAGTGCTTACGTTGAGGGGGATTCTTTTCATGGTTGTAGTCTCTCAATTCGCAGGGGAAGTTACGACGGGATTTCGTTTTACCGAAGGCAGCAGAAAAAACCTTGCAACAGAAAAGGCAGATTACCTGGGTGCCTCCACGCCAAAGATCCAAACCGGAATATTTTTGAAAGTGCTCTCTTTCAGCAAAGACATACCGTTGCGGCGGGCCACCGCCTGCGAACGCACATTTTCAGGATGGATGAGGGAAATGAGGCGGGGCGCCAGTTTTTCCCGAAAGGCGAATTCCCGGCAGGCAATGGCAGCCTCTGTGGCATAGCCATGCCCCCAATGCCCGGGCATGAGGTGGTAGCCAATTTCCAGTTCCTCCTTGCCCTCCACCTGCTGCCAGATCAGCCCGCACTGGCCGATGAACTCACCGGTTTCCCGATGCTCCAGGGCAAAAAGTCCGTCGCCACGGTTGCGGTAGCGCCCCTGGGCCCGTATGAGCCAGGCCTCCAGGTACGCGTCGATGGGGTCTTTGATGAACAGGTATTTTACGGCCTCCGGGTTTTCGAAAAAGGTGCGCAACATGGGCGCATCGGAGTACTCCAGGGGCCGGAAACGCAGGCGTTCAGTGGTAAGGTCTTTTAACAGCATGCCCAAAAGTAGGATGCTTTCAGTCCTTTACGATTTTTCTCACCACAGTTTTTCCTTCGGCAAAACGCAGATGCAGCAAATAGACACCGGCGGGAAGTTGGCTGAGGTCTATTTCAGCCTCTTTTCCTTCGGTAAATGAATCGCTGCCAAGCTGCTGCCCGGCAACATTGGTCAGCCGCCAGGTTGCCGCAGGCGAAGGAGAAGAAAAATGTATGCGCAAAACATCCGCCACGGGATTTGGGAAAAGGGCTAGCTCCGGCAAACCCGGCTGAGGTTCTCCTGTGGCATTGCACACGTCCACTGTCACTTCCGTGACCACCCCGGGCGACAGGATGAAATTCGGGCAGATGGCGGGGGCCCCAACCACGGTGTATGCCCCGCTTTGGGTCACGGGCAGCGTAATTCCGGTTTCGCCTGGGATGGGCACGCCGTTGTTGTACCAGGTGATGCTGGCCTCGTAAGGCGGGTTGAGGGTCAGAAACATGGTGTCGCCTTCGCAAATGAGAAAGGTTTGGGTATTGGGGTCAAACTCGTAATTGCCGGTAAGGGAAAGCGTTGGCAACAGAAAAGCCCATGCATCCAGCAGCACTTCGGGAGAGGTTTCGGTGCAGCCGTTCAGGGTGGCTTCCACGCTGTAGTAATTCAAGGCATCGACTTCCGTAAGAACGATGCTTTGCCCGGTGGCTCCGGGTATGGGCTCGGCCTGGCTGGCACCCCAGGCCCGGCGGTACCACTGATAGGCGTCGTAAACCTGGGTCTTCAGTTCGGTGCTGCCTTCCGGGCAGAGAATGGTGTCGCCCTCGATGGTGGGATCAAAGGGGCATTGGGCTTGCACGCCATTGCTGGAAGCGAAGAGGAAAAATGAAAAAATGCCAAGGCTAAGGAATTGTAATTTCATAGTTGGGATTTTGATGGTTCGTTGCCTGATCGTCTTTTCTTTATGACGTGCCTCGTGTACGCATGGGTTGGGGCTTTGAACACAATCATTCTGAGACATCGCCTGCCGGCAAACGCTCAAATCCGTGTAACTTCGCACGCCGGTTTTGGAATGGCTCCGGGCCGGAACACTAAATTAACTAACACTCGTAAATGAAATACGCTAAAAACATATTGGAAACCATCGGCAACACGCCGCTGGTGAAACTGAACAAAGTGGTGGCCGATGTGCCGGCGCTGGTACTCGGCAAAGTGGAGACCTTCAACCCCGGCCACAGCATCAAAGACCGCATCGGTCTGAAAATGCTGGAAGTGGCCGAGGCAGAAGGCAAGATCAAGCCCGGCGGCACCATCATCGAGTGCACCAGTGGCAACACGGGCATGGGCTTCGCCCTGGCCGCGGTGGTCAAGGGTTACCGCTGCATCTTCACCACCAACGACAAGCAGTCGAAAGAAAAGCTGGACCTGCTCAGGGCCCTGGGTGCGGAGGTCATCGTTTGTCCGACGGCCGTTGCCGCCGATGATCCCCGGAGCTACTACTCCGTTGCGGAGCGACTGAGCAAGGAAATCCCCAACTCCTTCTGGTTCAACCAATACGACAACCTGGCCAACCGCCTGGCGCATTACGAAAGCACTGGCCCGGAAATCTGGGAACAGACCGACGGCAAAATCACCCACCTGGTGGTGGGCGCCGGAACAGGAGGTACCGTGACGGGAACCGGAATGTTCCTCAAAGAGAAGAATCCCGACATCCAGGTCTGGGCCATCGACACTTACGGCTCCACGCTCAAGGCCTACCACGAAACCGGAAAGATCAACGAAGACGAAATCTACCCCTACATTACCGAAGGCATTGGGGAGGACATCATTCCGAAAAACTACGATTTCAGCATCATAGATCACTTTGAAAAAGTGACCGACAAGGACGGTGCGGTGATGGCCCGCCGCCTGGCCCGTGAGGAAGGACTGATGCTGGGCTACTCTGCCGGCAGTGCCGTGGCTGGCCTGCTCCAACTAAGCCACCGCTTGGGCCCCGACGATGTGGTGGTGGTCATCTTCCACGACCACGGCAGCCGCTACGTCGGCAAAATCTACAACGACGACTGGATGCGGGAGCGGGGCTTCCTGGATACGGAACTGAAGGTGAAAGACCTGGTGGCTGGAAAGCGGGACAAATCGTTCTACACCCTGAGCCCCGACGACACCGTCCGGCAGGCATTCGAACTCATGAAAAGCCACGACATCTCACAGATACCGGTCATGGAGGAAGGTCAGAACATCGGCTCTGTCATTGAAACGGACCTGCTCAAATTCCTCCTCGACAACCCGCTGAACAACGCCGAGAAACCGGTGAGCACCATCATGGGCAAACCCTTTCCGGAGGTGCCAGCTGATTTGCCGTTCCGCCAACTGAATAAGTACCTTAGCAAGAGCATTCAGGCCGTGCTGACCAAAGACCGCACCGGCCAGTGGCATATCATTACGCAGTACGATTTGCTGCAGGCGGTTTGATTTTTTTGAGGATTTGAGGATTTGAGGATTTGAAGAACTGAGCCCCGATGCCGATATCCCGAAGCCGAAGGATTTCAGGATTCGGGATCGGCACGGGGGAGTAACTGAGGAACTGAAGTTGCCCTAAACCTTACACCCTAAACCCTACACCAAAAAACCCTAAACTTTAAACCCTACACCCTAAACCACCAGCAAATGGTTAAAGAATTCAACGAGTACCGGAGCAGGATGAATGAGAAGATCTTCGAGCAGAAGAACAAGACCCTGAACCGCTTTTTTGCCCTCGACCAGGGGGCCTATGCCGATGGCGCACTGGACAAGAAAACCAAAGAACTGCTCGGTCTGGTGGCTTCCATGGTGCTGCGTTGCGACGACTGCATCCGCTACCACCTGCAAACCTGCCACGAGCTGGGTGTGACCACCGAAGAGGTGTTTGAGGTTTTCTCCATCGCCAACCTGGTCGGCGGCAGCATCTGCATCCCCCACACCCGCCGGGCCGTGGAATTTTGGGAAGAACTAAAAAAACAGGGATGAGGGATGCCCCGAAAGCTTTCGGGGGAGGGATGAGAGAGATAGCTAGCTATACACCCTACACCCTAAACCCTAAACCCTAAACCCTAAACCTTCACTCTACACCCTACACCCTACACTCTTAACCATGAATAACGACTCAACCACTGCTACTTACCTGGACCTGCTGAACGATGTGCAGCGGCAGGCAGTGACCACTACAGATGGCCCTGTGCTGGTGGTGGCCGGTCCCGGATCGGGAAAGACCCGGGTGCTCACCTTTCGCATTGCCCACCTCATACAGACAGGGGTGCCACCGTGGGAGATCCTTTCTTTGACTTTTACCAACAAGGCAGCCCGGGAAATGCAGGAGCGGATCGAGAAGGTGGTCGGCCCGCGGGCCAACAGGGTTTGGGCAGGTACCTTCCACAGCATCTTTGCCAGGATATTGCGGATAGAAGCTAAACACATCGGCTACGATTCCAACTTCACCGTTTACGACACCGACGATACGAAAAGCGTGATCAGCTCCATCATCAACGAGATGAACCTGAGCAAGGATCAGTACAATGTGAACGCCATCCGCAGCCGCATCTCAGCAGCAAAAACCAACCTCATCACTCCGAAAGTTTACCGGAAGCGACCCGACCTGCTGGACGACGACCGCCGGGCCAAACGCCCCTACACGGTTGACATTTATGAAAAATACGTGGCACGCTGCAAGCGCTCCGGCGCCATGGACTTTGACGACCTGCTGTTCCGGCTTTTTGAGCTGTTCCAGAACCATCCGGAAGTGCTGAACAAGTACCGCGAGCGCTTCCGCTATGTGCTGGTGGACGAGTTTCAGGATACCAACTTCCTGCAATATGCCATCATCCGCAAGCTGGTGCATTTTGAGGGCAGCCCCCGCAACATCTGCGTGGTGGGCGACGATGCACAGAGTATCTATGCTTTCCGGGGTGCCACCATCAAGAACATCCTCGATTTCGAAAACGACTTCAAACCACATGGCATCAAGGTTTTCAAGCTGGAGGCCAACTACCGCAGCACCGATCACATCGTGAAGGCTGCCAATGAGCTGATCGCCAAAAACCAGATGCAGATACCCAAAACCATCTATTCCGAAAAAGGCCCCGGTGAGAAAATCAAGGTCATCAGGGCCATGACAGACAACGAGGAAGGCAAACGGGTGGCCGACACCATTGTGGAACAAAAAAACCGCTTCCACCTCCGCAACAAGGATATCGCCATCCTCTACCGCACCAACGCACAGTCGAGAATTTTTGAGGAATACCTGCGGCATTACAACATACCCTACAAGGTGTTCGGCGGCCTGTCCTTTTACCAGCGCAAAGAGATCAAAGACCTCATAGCCTACCTGCGCCTGGCCGTGAATCCCAAAGACGATGAGGCGCTGCGCCGGGCCATTAATTACCCGCGCAGGGGCATCGGCAACACCACCATGCAGAAGATCATTGCCACCGCCGGCGCGCTGGATGTGCCGCTATGGGAGGCCATTCCGCAAACCAGCTTGAGCGCCCGTGCCGCCACCGTCCTCAATGACTTCCGCAAAATGATAGACGGCTTTGCGAAGAAAGCCATCGACAGCAATGCCTACGAAGCCGCCACCTTCATTGCCAGACAATCAGGCCTGCTGGACCTGCTCAAACAGGACACCACCGTGGAAGGCATCCAGCGGCTCGACAACGTAACCGGCCTGTTGGACGGCATCCAGGCTTTCGTCGAAAACGACGTGGTGGAAGAAGGAGAAGCTGCCTCCACCGACCGTTCTCTCTCGGCCTACCTGCAAAACATCGCCCTGGTCACCGACCTGGACGAGGCCGATGAAAACGGCGACTACGTCACGCTGATGTCGGTTCACTCCGCAAAGGGTCTGGAATTCAAGAGTGTCTTCGTAGCCGGTATGGAGGAGCAGCTCTTCCCCAGCTTCATGAGCATGGAGAGCCCGGAAAAACTGGACGAAGAGCGACGCCTTTTTTATGTGGCCATCACCCGTGCCGAGCAGTTCCTCACCCTCAGCTATGCCCACAGCCGCTACCGCTACGGTCAGGAGCGCTACTGCGAACCGAGCCGTTTTCTGGATGAAATTTCACCCATCCACCTGGACCAGGCCTCGCCGCACGGTAGCCGCAGCAGGGCCGCTTTCGGGCGCTTTGAAACGAAAGCCGGTGGCCCTTCGGGCAAAAGCGCACCCCAGACTTCAGGTGTAAAAGGCAACTTCAAAAAACCGGCCTCCACCCGGAAAGAAGTCATGCGGGCAGATCCCGCCACCTTCAAACCCAGCCCTCCGGATTCCATCCAGCCCGGCATGAAGGTGCTGCACCTCCGTTTCGGCGAAGGAAAGGTGATTTCCGTGGACGGCTCACGGGATAAACGCGTGGCCACCATCTTCTTCCCTGAACTGGATTCCGACGCCCAAAAGCGCATCATGCTGAAATTTGCCAAACTGCAGATTTTGACGTGACGGACGTGACGGACGTGACGGACGTGACGGGCGTGACAAACGTAGCTCGTGGCTGGTAGCTCCCCTCCCGAGGTCTCGGGATCGGGGCAGGCTGTAGCTCGTGGTAATCTCTGCTCCCCGAAAAATATCGGGGTCATAATCCTGATAATCCTAATTTAACCACAGAGTTAATGGAGTTAAAAACAGAGTTGCACAGAGTACCCCTGCTAAACCCAATAATCATCTATCCCCGATGAGTATCGGGGTCATAATCCCTATAATCCTAATTTAACCGCAGAGTTGATTCACAGAGTTGCACAGAGTTTTGACACGGAGCTCCACGGAGCTAGCACCTCTAAACTCTACACCCTAAACCCTAAACCCTACACTCTAAACTTTTTAACCACAGAGTTGAACAGAGTATTCCAGACCAACTCAACCTACAACCTACAACTTACAACTTACAACCTACAACTTACAACCTCATAATCCTCCATAATCCTCATAATCCTTCATAATCCTCACATTCAAATGCCCGGCAAATACAAATCAGCGGCGATGATCAGGGAAGAAGCCAGGAGGCTGGGCTTCGACTGGGTGGGCTTTGCCCGGGTGCGAAAGCTGGAGGAGGAGGAAGACCGCCTGCAGGAATGGCTCAACCGGGGCCTGAACGGCAAGATGGCCTACATGGCCAATCATTTCGAAATGCGGCTGGACCCCGGCAAGCTGGTGCCCGGGGCCAAAACGGTGGTGGTGTTGATGCACAACTATTTTCCGAAGGAAAAACAAAAAGACCCGGAAGCACCACGGCTGGCCAGGTATGCCTTTGGGGAGGACTACCACTTCGTTCTGAAGAAAAAACTCAAAAGCCTGCTCCGCTTCATCAACGATGAAATTGGCGAGGTGCACGGCCGCTGTTTTACCGACTCAGCGCCCGTCATGGAGCGCCAGTGGGCTGCCCTGGCCGGCCTCGGCTGGACGGGTCGCAACACCCTGCTCATCCATCCCCGGGCGGGCAGTTATTATTTCCTGGCAGAGCTGATCATCGACCTGGAGTTGCCCGCTGACGAACCCATCAGGGACCATTGCGGAACCTGCCGCCGCTGCATCGATGCCTGCCCCACCGAAGCCATTGCCGAAAGCGGATACCTGCTGGATGCCTCCAAATGCATCAGCTACCTCACCATCGAATTGCGCGAGGCCATTCCGGAAGAATTCCGTGGAAAAATGCAAAACTGGATGTTCGGCTGCGATGTGTGCCAGGAGGTCTGCCCCTGGAACCGCTTCTCGAGGCCACATGATGAGCCCGCATTTTTTCCGAAGGAAGAGCTGCTGGAAATGAAAAAAAGCGACTGGCTGGAACTGACCGAAGAGGTGTTCAAAGGCCTGTTTCGCCGCTCGGCTGTGAAACGAACCGGCTATTCCGGTCTCAAACGCAACCTCGATTTTCTCTACGGAAATCAGTGACCCATTGAGGGAGTCAGATTGGCTGCACCCCAAAAGCGGTGGATGGATTTCACAACCCTGTCGTATTCGTTGTAATTGGCCGGCTTGCTTACGTAGGCGTTCACCCCCAGTTTGTAACAGGTGATGATGTCGTCCAGGTTTTCTGACGATGAGAAAATGATGACGGGCAGGCGTTGCCAGTCCTGTCGTTCGCTTAGTCGTTTCAACACTTCTTTGCCGTCAAGCTTGGGCAAGCCGAGATCGAGAATGATAAACCTGATCCGGTCGGTGTTCGAATTGGGAAGCATTTCGAGCAGTTGTTCGCCGTCTTCGCAATGTACGAAATCGGCAGTAGCCGAAATTTCTGACAGGACGTGCCTGGTAATTTCTGCATCAGCCTTGTTGTCTTCAACAATGATGACTGTGTTCAGATTCGGATTCATTGAGCTGGGTTTTGCTTTTTTGATCACATACCTCCTCTCTGACGCTCTCTCCGCTGTTTAACTTTGAAATTGTATTGTTTGATAAATTGCCAAGTTGCCGCAATACCTCCGAAATGCGTGCCATTCGCGGGTCTTCGGTCTTTCAATTTTCTCACAAAAATCCCCCGGCGCATACATCCATAGCTAACTTTGCGCTGTTTTGCACTTCGTAAAAAATTGAACAACAAGCATTCAGATTACATGAAGCATTTCATCCCGGCACTTTTATTCGCTCTCATTTTTTTCTTCGCCTGCGGCAACCCGGCCGCCGAATCACCGCAGCAAACCGTCTCCGATTCTCAAACAGAGACGCCCATTGCCCAAAAGGAGGCCCCGCGCAAGCACATTGTTTTTTTCGGTAACAGCCTCACCGCCGCTTACCGGCTCGATCCCTCGGAAGGATACGTCCACCTGCTGCAGTTGAGATTGGATTCGCTCGGACTCCCCTACAAAACGGTAAACGCCGGCCTGAGCGGCGAAACCTCCTCTGCCGGCAACCAGCGTATTGACTGGGTGCTGCGCCAACCGGTGGACATCTTCGTGCTGGAGCTGGGTGGCAACGACGCCCTGCGGGGCATAGACCCCGAAGTGTGCTTCCAGAGCCTCGATTCCATTTTGACGAAGGTGAAAAGCAAATACCCGGAAGCCAAACTGGTGGTGGCAGGCATGGAAGCCCCACCCAACCTGGGCCCTGACTACGTCCGGCAGTTTCACAACATCTACCCCCGGCTGGCCGAAAAGCACGGCGCTGCCCTCATCCCGTTTTTTCTGGAAGGTGTGGGCGGAGTGCCCGAACTCAACCTGCCCGATGGCATCCACCCCAATGCGGAAGGCCAGAAAGTGGTACTGGAAAATGTCTGGAAGGTGCTTTATCCCTTGCTGGAACCGGCTGAAAGCTGAGCCTCGTCGGAAGCCTCTTCTGCTTCTTCCCGGGCCCGCACCATCATCTCTTCCCTGCGCTTGAGGTAGAAATAGGTCTCCACCTGCGACTGCACGGCGATTTCCGTGTCCTGCCGCCGGTAACGGTTGGATTGTACCTCGTCCAGGATACGGGCTTTGATGTTGTCGTTCCACTGCATTTCGATGATGTCGTGGATCATGCGCTGGGCATCAGGGTCGTACACCGGGAAAACCGTTTCCACCCTGAAGCTCAGGTTGCGGGTCATCCAGTCGGCACTGGCCAGGTAGTATTTCGGCTGGCCGTCATTTTCGAAGATGAAAACGCGGGCGTGTTCCAGGTAGCGGTCCACGATGCTGATGGCCTCGATGTTTTCGCTCCAGCCTTTTTTTCCCGGTACCAGCGAGCATACGCCCCGCACGATCATCCGAATGCGCACGCCCTCCCGGCTGGCCTGGTACAGCTTAGCAATGATGTCTTTGTCCTGAATGCTGTTGAGCTTGAGGGTGATGCCGGCCGGCTTGCCCGCCTTGTGGTTTTTGATCTCCCGGTCGATCAGGCTTTCCAGCGTTGAACGCAGGTTGAACTGCCCCACCATCATGTGTTTGAAGGGTTGCAAAGGCTTGATGCCTGTCTCCAGAAAAGTAAAGAGGCGTCCGGCTTCTGCCGTCAGCCGGTGGTCAGAGGTGAACAGGCCAAAGTCACAGTAAATTTTGGCCGTTTCTTCGTGAAAATTTCCGGTGCTGAAGTATCCGTACAGGCGCGGGCCGTCTTCGTCCTCCCGCCTGATGAGGGCCATTTTGGCGTGCACCTTCACACCGGGCAGGCTGTAAGCCACCTTCACGCCGGCAGCTTCCAGCTTTTCGCCCCAGCGCAGGTTGGCCTCTTCGTCAAATCGGGCTTTCACTTCGATGAAAACGAAAACCTGTTTGCCGGCCTTTACCGCATCCATCAGCGCATTCATGATCTGTGACTTGCGGGCCACCCGGTATTGGGTAATCTTGATATGGGTCACAGCAGGGTCTTTCGCCGCTTCGGCAAACATGCGCACCACCGGATCGTAGTGGTGATAGGGCGGGTAGATCAGGTGGTCTTTTTCCCGAAGGGCTTGGAAAAAATCCTGTTCGTCATCCAGCTCGTGGTACGACAATGGCGGCAGCGGCTGCAACTTCAGGTGCTGCATGCCGAAATCCGGAAATTTGAAGAAGTCGAAATTGTTGTGGTAGCGGCCTTCCACCAGCAGGTCTTCCTTTTTCAGGTCGAAGGTCTCCACCAGAAAATCGAGCAGTTCTTTGGGCATTTCCCGGTCGTAGACAAAGCGGCTTGGTGGCCCCACCTGCCGTTTGTTCAGGCTGTTTTTGATCTTTTGAATGAGGTCGCCGCTGTACTCGTCATCGATGTACAATTCGGCATCCCGGGTCAGCTTGATGGAATAGGCATCCAGGATGTGGTAGCCGGGAAACATCTGCGAAAGGTTGTGCCGCACGATGTCGTCCAGCATGATGAGCTCGTGCCGTTTGGCGGAAGCCGAAGGAAGAATGACAAAACGTGGAAGGTGGTCAGAGGGGATTTTGACGATGGCGTAATGCCGGCTGGCGTCTTCCTTGTCTTCGAGGTAAACCACCATGTAAAGGGCGGCATTGTTGAGGAATGGGCGGATCTTGTGTTTCACCAGCAACACCGGTTGCACGAAGGGCAGCATGTTCTCCCGGAAGTAGTTCTCCACGAATGTCCGCTGCACTTTGTTGAGCTGGAGGCGGCGCTTCAGGTAAATGTTGTTGCGGTTCAGTTCCGGAACGATTTGCTTCTCAAAAATCTCGCTGAACTCCTCTTGCTGCGCATTTACGATCTTCAGAATTTGCTTCAAAATGGTCTTCGGCTCGTATTCGAACTGCTGCCGGGTTTTGCGGCCTACCCGCAAAAGATTCCTGTGGTTGGCCACCCGCACCCGGAAAAACTCGTCGAGGTTGTTGGAGTATATGGCCAGAAACTTCAACCGCTCCAGCAAGGGCACACTGGGGTCCTTGGCTTCCTGCAGCACCCGGTAATTGAAGGACAGCCAACTGATATCCCGGTGGATGTAAGGCATTTCGGTCTTTGCAGCCATTTTTTGCTCCTGCTTATTTTCAGTCATTTATGGGGATTATAGGGATTATAGGGATTATGAAGATTATAGATGATTATTGGGTTTAGCAGGGGTACTCTGTTCAACTCTGTTTTTAACTCCATTAACTCTGTGGTTAAATTAGGATTATCAGGATTATGACCCCGAAATTTTTCGGGGAGCAGAGATTACCACGAGCTACCAGCCACGAGCTACGAGCTACGAGCTACGAGCCACGACCTCTGTGCAACTCTGTGTCAAAACTCTGTTTAACTCTGTGGTTAAGAATTATAGGGTTTGCCGGTTGCTAAAATAATGACAATTGCTCACCCTGCTGACCTCCCTGTAAAATTTGCGGGCAGCGGGTTTTCAGGGGCAAATCCCATTTTTCGACGAGGTCCATCAGTTGCCGGCAGGCGAGGGGGACATTCTGCTCATCCGGCTGGTGCATGAAAAAATACACTTCCCGGAGGCCCTGTTCGCACCATTGGTGCAGGCGTTCAGCCCATTGCTGCAGGCGTTGGGTGTCGGTGGGGTGCAGGTCATTACCCACAAAGCGCACCATGGCCACCGGTGCCGTCAGGGTCATGTGGCACACATCCCGGCGGCCGGCCACATCGGTGATCACAGTGCCCACGCCGTATTTTTCCAGCAGACCGAATAGTTCCGATCCGGCGCTGCCATCCTCAAACCAGCCCTCATGCCGCAGCTCCACACACAGCGGAACGCTGATGCGGGCCAGCAACTGTTCCAGACTTTGCAGGTTGTTTTCCGAAGGGCCAAAATATGGCGGCAACTGCAGGAAACACCAGCCCAATTTTTCCCGGAAGCCCTTCATCGCTTCGCAAAAACGATCCACCAGGTCCGAGCCGAGGGCAAAATCCCGGCTGTGGCTGATGCTTTGCATCACCTTCGGGCAAAAGCGAAAATCGGCAGCCGACTGCTCATACCAGCGCTGCACCAGCCCCGCATCCGGCAGGCGGTAGTAAGTCGTGTTGAACTCGATGGTATTGAACTGGCGGGAATAATGGTGCAGGTACTGCGCCGGCTTGGTGCCCTTCGGGTAAAGCAGGCCCACCCATTCACGGATGCTCCAACCGGTGGCGCCGAGGTAAAATTCGACAGGGCCTTCAACTCCGGCACCACCCAATATCCGGCTGTTGACCGGCGGGTCATCCGGCAGCGAAAAGTCCACCGCCGACAGGTCGGATGTCTTGCCAAACTCCAAGGGTCAGGACTTTTTGGAAAGCTTGCGGCAGTGGTAAACGTACTCCAAGGGGATGTTGATGAAGCGAACCACCGAACACTCGTCGAAGATGGAGGTGAGCATCTTCTGATGCACCCGTGTATAGAGGATCTGGTTGTAATAAGCCCCCGGCTCCAGGGCATCGTAAGCAGTTTGCAGGATGGATTTCCGCAGTTCCTTCGGGAAAAGGGTCAGCGGCAGAGACGATACCACGCCGTGCACGGAGCCTTCGACGTAATTGCGGAGGTTTTCCGCCCCGTCGTTGACGATGGTAAGGCGCTCATCCTCTATATGTTCCGATACATACTCACAAAATTCAGGATTGACCTCAAAGGCAATCAGGCGTGATTCAGGTGAGATGGTGCGGAGGATTTCCCGGGTAATGTTTCCATGTCCGATGCCGAACTCCACGATGGTTTGCGCTCCCGTCTTCGGCAACAGCGAACAAATCTCCAATTCTACTTTCCGGCTGGTTTGTTTGAAAGCCCCGGTGGTAAACAGGTTCTTCGTAAACTGAATGGAGGTCTTTAGCTTTTCTTTCATCAAGGTTTTTTTTCACAAAGTGCTGTTGCCGGAGGATTTCCCTCTTCGCCCTTCGGGCAATGTGAGCACTGCTTCTTTGCCTATGCCAGGCCGCAACACCAGCCGTAAAGTTAGTTGCTCGCAGCAAACCATCAAGTTGTACCCGGCAATAATTGCTCCGCCCCTACCCTGCTGACAGCCGGTAATGCACTTTTCGTTCCCGCAGGTAGTCCATCACAAAGTTGAAACAGTGCTCATCGGGCCCCACAAATTCCGGTGGGCTGATGCCTTTCCGGTCAAAGCGCCCCGAAAGCACGAGGTTGGCCACTGCCGTGCAGGTGAAACCCGTTGTGCGGGCCATGCTGATGGTATCGGTTTCGGGGTCGTAATGGTCCAGCAGGTCGTACTGCCACTTCCTGCTTTCCGTCTCCACCTCCACTCGCATCAGGGTGAAATCGCCCTCGCCATCCTTCAGCTTCCACAATGGAAAGAGCAACCGTGCCGTAAAATCCACCGGCCGGATGCGGACACCCTTGATTTCGATTTCTTCTTCGGAAAAGAAGCCGCTCTCCCGCAACACCCGCAGGTATTCGATGGAACCCGGATAGCGCAGCGTCTTTTCGATCATGTCCGGAATGTCGGGCATGGTTTTGATCAGCGAGCGCAGGCCGTCGGTATTGAAGGCCTCCAGCGTTCCCACACCTTCAAAGTTGATGAGTTCCGGATCGCTCAATGCCGGGCGAACCACCAGCCGGCCACCTTCCACATACCTGGCTGGCCGCACGTATTCCTCGATGACATCAACGGGTGAAAAAACGGCTTTGTACTCCCAGGGCCATTCCCGCACCTGTGGCAGCCCTCCTACCATGCACCGAAAGCGCTTCACCTTTTCACGGGCATGGTGATAGCCCAGGATGATGTTGCCCATGCCGGGGGCCACACCGCAATCCACCACGGCCGTCACGCCCTGCTGTTTTGCCAGTTCGTCCAGTCCGAAGGGGTCTTCCGGAAAAAAGGAAATATCCACCACGTTCTTTCCAGCCTCCAATACCGCCCGCAGCGCCTCATAACCCATGAAGCCCGGCAGCGCGCCCACCACCAGGTCATAATCCGACACCAATTTTTTGATGGCTTCAGAATCGCTCAGATCGGCCTGCACCGTTTTCAATTTTCCTTTGCTTCGCAAACGGCTCAGTGCTTCCTCGCTCCGGTCGGCAGCAGTCACGTCGTGGTCTTTGGCCAGGTCAAGGGCCATCACCCCGCCCACCAGTCCAGCTCCCAGCACAATGATCTTTTTCATAAATGTTCGTTGGTTTCCAATGTCGTTTATTCGGCATTTACCGAAGGGCCAAAAATAAGTTTTCGTTCCACAATGCCGCCGGTTGACAAAAGTCATCAGCCCGGCGTGGCCGGCTGGCTATTTTGCGGCCGCGTTTGCGTGACGGACGTGACGGACGTGACTTAGCCAACATCTCAGGGATGAGGAATGCCCCGAAAGCTTTCGGGGGAGGGATGAAAGAGCTAGCGCCCCCAAACGCTACACTCTAAACTTTTTAACCACAGAGTTGCACAGAGTTTTGACACGGAGTTCCACGGAGCTAGCGCCCCAAACTCTACACCCTACACTCTAAACTTCTTAACCACAGAGTTAAGCTGAGTTGTTACACAGAGTTGCACAGAGTTTTGACACGGAGTTCCACGGAGCTAGCGCCCCCAAACTCTACACTCTAAACCCTACACCCTAAACTTTTTAACCGCAGAGTTATCGGAGTTGAAAACAGAGTTAAACAGAGTATTCCTGCTAAGCCCAATAATCATCTATCCCCGATGAGTATCGGGGTCATAATCCCTATAACCCTCATAATCCCAACCAACCGACAACAACCCCAATAATCCTCCATAATCCAAATAATCCTCATAATCTCCAAGAAATGCACAAAACCATCATCGAACCATTCAGGATCAAGGTAGTAGAGCAAATCAGGATGAGCACCGAAGAGGAGCGGAAAGGCTACCTCGAAAAGGCCAACTACAATCCCTTTTTGCTGCCCAGCGAAGAAGTCATCATCGACCTGCTGACCGACAGCGGCACCTCCGCCATGAGTGCCAACCAATGGTCGGGCATCATGAAAGGCGATGAGAGCTACGCCGGCGCCTCCAGTTGGTTCCGGATGGAAAGTGCAGTGAAAGACCTGACGGGCTATCCCTATGTGTTGCCTACGCACCAGGGCCGGGCGGCAGAGCACCTGCTCTATGGCCGCATCGGAGGACCTGGCAAGGTCTTCATCGCCAACACCCACTTCGACACCACGCGGGCCAACATCGAGTACAGCGGCGCCACGGCCATTGACATACCCGTGGAGGCCAGTCGCCATCCCGATTGGGAAACGCATTTCAAAGGCAACATGGACACGGCCAAACTGAAAGCCCTCATCGCAGAACACGGGGCTGAAAACGTTGCGGCCGTCATCCTCACCGTCACCAACAACAGCGGTGGCGGCCAGCCCGTAAGCATGGAAAACGCCCGGGCTGTGTCGGCAATCTGCAAAGAACACGGCATCCTCTTCATCCTCGACGCCTGCCGCATCGCCGAAAATTCCTGGTACATCAAACACTGGGAAAAGGGTTTCGAGAACAAGACTTACCGGGAGATTGCCCAGGAGATGTTCTCACTGGCTGACGGCTGCGTGATGAGCGCCAAAAAAGACGCCCTCGTAAACATGGGTGGATTCCTGGCCCTCAAAGACCTCGAGCTGGCCATCCAGTGCCGCACCGTCCTCATCATCACCGAAGGCTTTGCCACTTATGGAGGCCTCTCTGGCCGCGACATGGAGGCCATCGCCACCGGCCTCGAAGAAGTCTTCGACCCCGACTACCTCAACTACCGCATCCACAGCACGGCCTACCTCGGAAAAAAGCTCATCGAAATGGGCATACCCGTCATTCGCCCCGTCGGGGGCCACGCCGTTTATGTCGATGCCCGGGAGTTTTACCCGCACATCCCCGTCGAGGAATATCCCGGCCAGGCCCTGGCCTGTGAACTCTACCTGAAAGGCGGCATCCGCTGCTGCGAAATTGGCTCCGTCATGTTCGGCAAATACGACGAAAACGGCAAGCTCGTCCCCGCACCCATGGAACTGGTCCGCCTGGCCATCCCCCGCAGGGTCTATACCCAAAGCCACATCGACTACGTCGTGGAAACCTTTGAAATGCTGCTCGCCGGCAAGGATCAGGTCCGGGGCTTCCGCATCACCTATGAACCGCCTTTCCTGCGGCACTTTACGGCGAGGTTTGAGAGGGTGGGTGCGTGACTCGTGACTCGTAACTCGTGACCCGTGACTCGTGACTCGTAACGGGTGGCAGGTACTTTGTTCGTTGGTGAAAATGAAGTGGCGTGCTGCCCGACTTCAATGGGCTTTTGGCAAGGTAAGTACCGGCGGCGGCGGGTTGAGAGAAGTTGAGAGAAGTTGAGAGGGGTTCAGGTTGCAACTTTAGGTTGCGGCCTGAATTATGGGATTCGAATTATTTAAGTGTAGCACACGGTACAGCCTTGCATCAGGATGTTCTCCTTCGGGAATGATGGTGTTCGGGAGATCAGCGTTACCGGCTGTCTGCAAACTTTTATGCAGTCACCGAAAGCATCGGAGAAGCAACTTGTAAACCATCTCATCGTGACTCAATTTTGAATCCTATTCCCAACTCCTTTTTTCTTTCTTGAAGGCTATTGAAATCCAACGGACCTGAAACGTGAGCCTGCATGATGTTATCACAATTGATTTTATCACAATTTTCAATATCCAATTCAAAATTCTTATCAACTATCCAAAAGGCCTCTCTTTCACTATTGAGGATTTGAGTCCTAGCAACAATCCACCGCTCATCAAAACTCGCAGCCACAACATATTCTTTTCCATAATTCATCGCTCTTGATGGAACGACAGGTATTCCAGCATCACAACAACCACTTGGCGTAGTGCAATAGACAATTACTCGATCGCTATCACGATCACCTTCAAGTAGTACAAACTTATTTCCTAATTCATTGGCACCAAAAAAAGAACATATATTGCAAGAAAGATAAACAAAACAAAAGAGCAGACAGAAGTATATTTTCGCATTCATGGTTCGGAATTTTGTACCTATTGGCAATTGGGATAAATAGCATGGATAAGTTAGGTAATGATTGGCAATTTGCTGGGATGAGGTCAGAAAAAAATGAAACCAATGAAAGCCGATAAAGTGTGTTCAAAATGTCTGATGATTGTTTGCAAATTACAAGTTGGCCTCGAAAAACTATTGAACATTTCCACATACTTGTGAGAACCGGAGGCAATAGAGTTTTAAGAGGTATTCATTTTTAGCATATTACTCTTCGTTCAAATATTTATAAAATTTTGTATCGCCAATGTGATACATGATGTGACGAAACTCTTCCCCTATATCAAAAAGCAAATTATTAATATCCTCCTCAGACAAAGTGTCGGAACAAAGTTTAGGAAAAAAATCTCGACATAGCCTTTTGCATGATTCTTCAATCTCTAAAAAAGAATATGCTAACACATGCGATTCTGGCTCATCAATAGAATCAAATGATTTGATTATTTTCAGCTTGTCTAACTTTGCAGCAATCAAGCTCAATTTCTCTTGATATTCCATAATCATTTTTTTACAAGTCGTCAATTGCTCGCTATTAAGTCCTAACCGTTCAAATTCCTCTCCGTCCAGGCAAGCTTGCAACTTGCCATTCTCGTCACAATCTCCACTCCTCATCACAGCTTCTTGGATGCCTGCCCGACTTCGGCTGGTATATTGCTGTTGTTTTGTAAAAATAGTTCTGTATCCCCAAAAGTCATACTCCTCGTTTGATTACCAGTCATTAATCCGTTGAAAAGCCAAAAAAACGCTTTCCCAAAATGTCTATCCCCTGCCGGATTTGCACCAGGCCAGCGTGCCCGGCTACAAGTAGTAGCTAACTTCCGAGCTTCCCTACCTCCGGATATGTTTTCAACAGTTCTTCTATGATAGGTTTGTTTTCGATGAAGGCCTGCCAGACAGCTGCGGCCCAGCGGTGGATCATCTCATTGCGGTCGGTGCCGGGCGGGACATCCAGCACATCCCGGATGGTGAGGTGGCCACGGTGTTCGGGAAGGGTGAAGGCGGGCCAGGCAACTATGCGGCGGGCCATGGCCATGTGGGCCAGTTGCACGGCCCTGCCGGTGAAGCCCTGCTCCACGTGCAGGTAAAGGCCCACGAGGGCAAAGGTGAGTTTGACAGGCTTAGTATCAGGCGTTGCGGTCTGTGCAGCCCAGGCGTCCACCACGTGCTGGTGGGTGAATTCCGCATCGGCCAGGCCGAGGGAATATACTCAAAACGAAGTGGTTTGGGCGGCGAAGCCGGCCAAACTCCCACCCCCTACTGAAGTTTAAAGCTGGGGGTTTCCCAAACTACTTCGACTTGGGAATAAAATGAAAGTTGGTGGAAGAGCGCTTCGGGATGGTCTGCCATTTCTTTCGCCTTTGGCAATACGAAAAAAGCCCTTGCGGAATGCAAGGGCTTTGGAGGTGGTGCGGGACGGAATCGAACCGCCGACACATGGATTTTCAGTCCATTGCTCTACCGACTGAGCTACCGCACCTTTGAGGATTTCGGCTCCGTTTTTCCGAAGCGGGGGCAAAGATATAGGGATTTTTATTTTTTCCCAATCTGCTCCATTTTTTTCCAAATCTTTTTCACGCGGTCCCAGGTTTAGCCGGAGGCGGAACGTAAACAGCAAACAACAAGGCCAACAGCAGGGCAGCCACGGCCGTGATGCCGAACAGCCAGACGGGCCCCAGCGAATACCATATCAAACCGGCCAGGCTGCTGGCCAGCAGGGTGGCCACGCTTCGCAGGGCCTCGTAGGTGCCGATGGCGGTGGCCGTTTCCTCTCGCTTTGCAATGTTGCTGATCCAGGCCTTGGCCATGCCCTCTGTGGCAGCGGCGTAAAAGCCGTAGAGCAGGAAGATCAGCCCGAATTCCAGCCAGCCGCCGGCACGGGTCATGCCGGCATAGACCAATGAAAAGATGATGAGCCCGCTGATGAAGGTCCTGCGGATGCCCCATCTGTCGGCGATGATGCCGGCGGGGTAACTGGCAGCGGCATAGCTGAGGTTGTAGAAAATGTACACCCCGATGAGCACCTGGTCGGAGATGCCCTGGTGCTTGAGCATGAGCAGCAGGAAAAAGTCGGAGCTGTTGATGAGGGCGAAAAGCAGCAGGCCGGTGAGCAGCCGGCGGTATTCCCGGGCAGCCCCGAGTGCGTATTTTACGAAGGAAAAGAAACCGGGCCGAGGCTTGCCGGGCGCTGTGGCCGGTCGGGGTTTTTCCCGAAGGAAAAAAGTGGTGAGCACCGCCAGCACCCCCGGCACAAAAGCGATGTAAAACAGCCAAATGTACTGACCGGGCCATTGCACGAGGAAGAGCAGTGCCAGGGCCGGCCCGAGGGCGGCACCGAGGGTGTCCATGCCACGGTGGAAGCCGAAGACCCGGGCTTTGGTGGCGGGTGTGGCCTCATCGGAGAGCAGGGCATCACGGGCGCCGGTGCGCACGCCTTTGCCGAGGCGGTCGAGGGTGCGGGCAAAGAGCACCCACAGCGGGGCCGTCCAGATGGCCATGAGGGGTTTGGAGATGGCGCTGAGGGCATAACCCCATTGCACGAAGGGCAACCTGCGGCCGCTGCGGTCGGAGAGTTGGCCGAACCAGCCTTTGCTGAGGCCCGCCGTCGCTTGCGCAATGCCTTCCAACAGGCCAATTCCGACGACACCAAAACCGATGCTTTCGAGGTACAGGGGCATGACGGGGTACAGCATCTCGCTGGCCATGTCGGTGAACAGGCTCACCATGCCCAGCAGCAACACCGTTCGTGTCAATATGCGCCGAGGGGCCGGCTTCATGATCAGGGCGTTTTGGGAGGATTGGCAGCGGTGTCCATGCCGAGTTTTCTGGAGCGCTCTTTCCAGAGGTTCCGGGCGTACTGCTGGAGATCGGCGATGGAATCGGTTTCATCCATGATCTCCAGGCCGAGCAGGGTTTCGATGACGTCCTCGAGGGTGATCAGCCCGATGGGGCCGCCAAACTCGTCAACGACGATGGCCAGGTGCTCCCGCTTGCCCTGCAGCTTTTCAAAAACCTTGCGCAGCGACATGTTGTAAGGCACCATGGCCACAGGCCGTTTCAGGTTCCTGAGGAGCTCGTTTTTCTTGCCGTTGAGCATGTTGTCCAGCAGGTCGTTCTTCAACAGCAGGCCGGTGATCTTCTCCGGATTGTCTTTGTAAAGCGGGATGCGGGAGTATTGCAGGGGACGGCTTTCCTGGTAAAATTCTTCCAGGGTCTGGTCTTCGTCGGCCATCACCATCACGGTGCGGGGCGTCATTACATCCTGAGCGGTCAGGTCATCGAATTTGAGCAGGTTTTTGATGAGCCGGATATCGGCCTGCTCCAGGGCACCGCTCTCGCTCACCACCTCCGTCATGGCGGCAAAATCCTGTTTGCTGAAGACGGATTTGGACTTGTCTTTCTTCAGCATGCGGGTCAACTTGTAACTGAGCCAGACGAAGGGTTTCAGAATGACAACGAGCATATTCAGCGAGCGGGCCGTAAAGCCGGCCAGGCTCCGCCAGTTGTTGGCGCCGATGGTCTTCGGAATGATCTCCGACAGAAACAGGATGGCCAGCGTCATCAGCGCAGCAATGATCGACTCATAGGACAGACTGAAGCCCGCCAACTGGATGCTCTGGCTGCCAAAGAGCTTGCCGGCCTGCGCACCCACACCAATGGCACCCACGGTGTGGGCAATGGTGTTGAGCGTCAGAATGGCCGACAAGGGCCGGTCAATGTCTTCTTTGAGCTTTTTGATGAGCGCACCCAGCGGAGGCCGCTCGGTTTCCATGCGCTTGATGAAAGAAGGCGTGATACTCAAAAGCACGGCCTCCCAAACGGAGCATAAAAAGGAAAAAATGATCGAGAGGAGAAAAAAACCTATCAGTAGTGACATATGGTCTTTGCAGCCGGCAGCTTACACCACCACGGCTTTATCAGATTTGGTGAACTGCAAAGGTAAGGTTGTTGGTTGACAGTTGGCTGTTGTCCGTTGCCCGTTGTCGGTTGTCGGTTGTCGGTTGATTGGGATTATGGGGATTATGGAGGATTATGGGGATTATAGAGGATTATTGGGTTTTGCAGGGGTACTCTGTTAAACTCTGTTTATAACTCCGATAACTCTGTGGTTAAAAAGTTTAGAGTGTAGGGTTTAGAGTGTAGGGTTGGAGGTGCTAGCCCTTTCATCCCTCATCCCTGAACTGTCACGCCCGTCACGTCTGTCACGTCTGTCACGCTCCTCACGCCCCAATATGAAACAGCGCATCGCCCTGGCCAGCGATGGTGGCGTTGTTGTGGCCGATGAGGTAGCCGTCTTTGGAGGCCAGGACGGGGTACTCACTTTCACCGAAGGGGTCGTTGATGAGGCCGAGGGGTTCGCCTTTTCTGACGGGTTGTCCGGAGGGTTTGGTCCAGCGGAACATGCCGGGGCGGGAGGCCCGCACCCAGGTGGTTTTGGTCAGGTGCACGGGTTCGTGGGTGGGTGGCGGAGCGCTGCCGAGCATCTCATGGGCGTGCAACACCCGTTGGATGCCGGCCATGCCCTGCTCTATGGAGAGGCCGTCGTACCGGAGGTTTTCGCCGCCTTCGAAAACGATGACGGGCTTGCCGGCGGTCACAGCGGTTTTGCGCAGCGAACGGGCAATGGGACGGGCAGCAATGAGAAAGGGCGCCGCAAATTGTTCTGCCAGTTCCCTGCTGGCCTGGTGGCCGGCGGTGTAGCGGATCTGCGGGTAGTTGTAGTTGGAATTGCCGCCGGTGTGGAAGTCAATGGCAAAATCAATGTGTGGAAGGATGTGCCTGGTGAAGAGCCGGGCCACCCGTGAGGCCAGCGAGCCTTTTGCGGAGCCGGGAAAACTGCGGTTCACATCCTTCCCGTCGGGTACATCACGGGAGAAGTTGTTGAAGCCATACACATTCAGCACCGGGATGACCAGCACGCTGCCCCGCTCCAGTTTTTCGAGCATGCCTCCGGCAATGACCCTTCGCAAAATCTCCACACTGTTGATCTCATCACCATGGACGCCGGCCAGCAGGCCCACCACCGGGCCGGGTTTGGCACTCCGGTAAACATGGACGTTCAGGTAAATGCGGGTATCGGAAGGCAGGCGGCCTACCAGCAGCCGGATCACTTCCTGGCCACCCGGTTCTATGTTGTTTTTGTTGATGAGCATATTTTTCTTCGCTGCGCAATGTTGAGGACGATGAAAGAGCAAGAGAAGGTCAATTCAGACAATTTCCCAGTCTGAAAGAACACTTTAGCATCCGGCAAATATCTTTGTCCGTCTTGAACCAGCCAATTTATGCAGCAACAAGTCCCCTTTCCTGAGCCAACCCGACAATCCTCGGCGGCCATATTGTTCATTCTGGGCAATGTGCTGCGCATGCTGGTTCGCCAACTTTGGGTGCTCATCCTGGTGGTCTTCTTCAACCCTAAAAAGCAGGTATTCGGTGGCTTTACCTGGCTGTTCATCGGAATGGCACTTTTGGGAGCCCTGATCTCGGTGATTTCTTATTTCAACTTTTACTTCTACATAAAAGACGGCGAGCTGGTGCTGGAAAAGGGCGTGCTTCGCAAAACAAAAATCAACGTGCCGCTGGACCGCATCCAGACCATCAACTTCAAACAGGGCATCCTGCACCAGACCCTCAATGTGGTGGCCGTGGAGATCGACACAGCCGGCTCCGCGGGACAGGAGTTCAGCCTCCAGGCCATCCGCAAAGAACAGGCAGAAGCATTGCGAAGCTATGTGGAAGCAAACAACAGCAAAGCCACAGTGCTGGAAACCGGCGATGATGAAGGCCATGCAGCCCCCAAAGCCACAACCGAAGGCTTGCTGCTTTTCCGGCTGAAACCTGCCGACTTGTTGAAAATAGGCCTCAGCCAAAACCACCTGCGAACCGCCGGCATCATCATGGCCTTTACCTACGGCTTCATTGACGATGTGGCAAACGCCCTCGACATTCAACTGGAAAAGGAACTGGAAAAAGTGCCAGGCATGGCAACCGACGACCACTATGCCTTTCTGTTTCTCTGGGGTGTGGTCTTTTTTTTGGTGCTGTCAGTTCTTCTTTCCCTTCTCAATACGGTTTTGCGCTATTTCGACCTGCGGGTCTTCAAAACCCTGAACGGATTGAAAATGGTGAGCGGCCTGTTCACCCGGCACGAGGTGTCGGCGAGCTTTCCGAAGATCCAGTTCATGCGCTGGTCAGACAATCCACTGCGGCGCTATTTCAAAATGGTACACCTGCGGCTGCCACAGGCGGCAAGCGTTGCCATGGGTCGCAAAACCACCTTTTCGGTGCCGGGCTGCTACCAGGACCAATTGGCGACAGTCCAAAAAATCTGTTTCCCGGATGAGGAAGGCCGTAAATACACCCCACACGGCATCCACCGAAGAATCATCTGGCGGCAGGTATGGCTCCAGGCCATAGGCCCCGTGGCCGTTCTCCTATACCTCACCTGGGGCATGCCAGGACACTGGCTTTGGCTATTGTGGCTGCCCATCGGAATGTGGCTGGCCGTTCGGTTCCACAAAAACTGGCAATGGCAGATCAGCGAAGAGGCCCTCCGAGCCGAATGGGGCGTTGTTACCCGCAGAGGGGTGTTGCTGGAGTTGTTCAAAGTGCAAGGCGTCACCCTCCACGAGAACTGGTTCCTGCGCCGCCGAAACCTGGCCCACATCGAGCTGCACACCGCCGCCGGCTCCGTCAGAATCCCCTATTTGCCGAAGGAAAAAGCCACCCGCCTGTGCGACTGGGTACTGTATAAGGTGGAATCCTCCTCCCGGGAGTGGATGTGATGATGGAGGATTATTGAGGATTATAGAGGATTATGGAGGATTATAGAGGATTATTGGGGTTATAAGTTGTAGGTTGTAAGTTGTAAGTTGATGCAGGCGTACTCTGTTTTTTAATAGTTTAGAGTTTAGAGTGTAGGGTGTAGAGTTTGGAGGCGCTAGCTCCGTGGAACTCCGTGTCAAAACTCCGTGCAACTCTGTGCAAAAACTCTGTTTAACTCTGCGGTTATATAGTTTAGAGTTTAGAGTGTAGGGTGTAGAGTTTGGAGGCGCTAGCTCCTTTCATCCCTATTCCCTCATCCCTCATCCCTGAACCGTCACGTTTGTCACGCCAGTCACGTCCGTCACGCCCGTCACGATTGTCACGTCCATCACTTCGCCGCCCGGATAATGGTTGACTCCTGGATCCAGCAAGGAACGAAATAAGGGTCGCCTTCCTGGAGCAGGCGCTGGAAGATATCTTCCTTGGTCGGCATGTACTGTGCGTACTCATTGATGAGCCTGTTGGCCTCACGGGTCACGGAGGGGTCTACCTGTTTGGCTTTGTTCCACATATCAATGGCCGGCCAAACGACCACCTGGCTGTCCCAGCCACGCCCGGGGCCGCAAAGCGGGCCACTGGAGGCGTAAAGGGTGCCAATCAGGAGGTAGGGTTCGCCCCAGCCCGGACGCAAGGAAGCAGCCGTGCGGGCGTATTGTCTTGCCTTCGGGAAATTCTTCAGGTAGGCAAAGTAGATCTTCGCAATGATGAGGTTGATCTGCGCCTTTTGGGCATCGTCGGTCATGTTTTGCAGCAACTCCTCATAGCAGTTGATGGCCTTGCGGTATTCGCCGTTGCGAAGAAACTCATTGCAGGCCTCAACGGGGCTGGTAGGCGCCTCATAGCAGTTTTGCAGGTAGGCAGTTTTGACATTGGCAAAGCGCTGCTCACTGTCCTGACACCCTCCCCATTTCATTCTGGAATAAGTGCGCACGATGGTCTCGCAATCTGAAGGATTGGCCTCAAATTCAGGATAGTATTTGTCGGCATAGTACTTACAGTCGAAAAAGCCTTGAATACTCTCCAGGGCTTCCAGACGCACCGGGGCGTATTCCTGGATCACCTTCCAGCCTTCGCACTCCTGGCCTTCACATTCCGCCAGTCCTTTTTCAATGGAATCAAAAATCAGCTGAGCGTATTGCTTGGCTTCTTCGAGGGGTATCTTTTCATCCAGAACCAGGTCCACCAGCAAAGAGGTAAAGGGGTTGATTACAAAATAGCGGGGCTCTCCCCCATCCTGCTCTATGGATTTCTTGAAGAGCTCGTAAAGTTCCTCTTTGGTTTTGAGTTCCGGGTATTTGTAGAAGTAGTCAAAAGCCTTCATGCCGGTCACCATCCCTCCGTCGGGATAGCACTCTTCCATCTTGTCGTACAGCTCGAAGATTTTTTGGATGTACTCCTGCCTTTTGCTGGTGTCCTGCTGCATGTAGTGTTCGTAGAACTTCACGCCGTCGGTAAAGACGGTGCTGCGCTTGCCATCAGCGGCGGGCGCATCCTTGTACACCTTTTTCCAGTAATCAAATGCCAGGTCCCAGTCGTTGGTGCGCAGGAAATCGCGGTACAACACAAAGTTCTCCAGCGCCAGATCGGGGTTGGGGGCATCGGCAAAGGTGCCGCAGGGGTTTTCAACCACCGGCACCTCCGGCTCCACAGGCTGCTGGGGTTGGGTTTCCGTGGTTTGTTCACCTGTTTTTGGCGTGCATGCCAACATACTTCCGACGAAAAGAACTAACAGAACTCGGTACATCATCTCGCTGTATTGTTGTGATTTGTGAAGCATTTCGACTGGTCCTGGCAAATTTCTAAAAAAAGGAGAAGAAACGGTTTTTCACACGTACCTCTTGGCTCAAAGGCAACCCATGAGCGTCCCACCAAGACGATAGTGGCCCGGCCGGGTTGCGCAAGCGATCTCGGTCTGATGCGGTCCAGATTTGCAACGAACCTGGTTCAATCCACGACTTCAGTTGCCGGCCTCATTGCCAAACCATCACAGTGGTTTTCCCGGCTCCGTCACCCGCACCCAGTTGCCCGCACGGCGGGCGAAGATGTTGTTGTCGTACATGGCTGAGCAGGTGGTGGGAGGCAGGTAATAGCGCCCCACGTAAGCTGCATTCAGCCGCACCCGGAACACTTTTCTTTCATTGCGACGCAAATCAAAATAGGTGTAAACCCGGTCGTCCCGGACATCCACGTATTCCGGTGTGCTAGTGTCGGAAAACTCGGCGGTCTGGAACATGCGTGCATTGAGTATTTCCCAACCGGCGGGAAACAGTTGCTCTAGTGCCAGCTCGTTGAAATTGCGGACAATGCTACCCGGGTGCGTCACCATCACCTCGGCGATGAAATCCGTGCCCTGAGGCAGGCTGTAGGGTTCCAGCTCGCGGCCATTCACGGTGGTGTAACGCACATCGATGCGCAGTTGGCGGGCGTCGTCTTCCACCAGCATCTGGGTGGAGGGCTGGCCGCTGAGGATGAGCTGCACATAAACCGGCGTTTCGGAAGTGTTGGTCACGTTGACCCGGCGGTTGTTGCCTTCATCCACAGGTATTTCGATCTGCAAAACAGGTTCATTGCTGCCGGCATCCGCACGGGCGCCGGTGCCCAGGGCATAGGAAATGGAAAACTCCTCGCTGGGAGCGAACTCGCCGAGGTAGCGGGCCAGGGCCATCAGCGAATAAGCCGTTGTTTGGGTGGAGTACCAGGTGTTTTCACTGATTCGCTCCGCAATGGCTTTGGCATTTTCGGCCGCTGCCATCTTATCGCCGAGCAGCACCTGGGCTTCGAGGACGATGGCGGCATCCCGAAGGTCGGAGCCATAAGTGTAACTCAGCTCCGTGTACGGGCTCACTGCCACGGGCACTGCCTTCACCAGTTCCTCGCTGATCTTCCGTTTGCCGGTGAGGGCATAAGCCTCTGCCAGCCGCCATTTGCTCATCTGCGACAGCCGGGGATAAGCCCTGAGGCGGTTCATGGAGCTTTCCTCCGCTTTGCCCGCCAGGGCGAGGGTGAACAAACGGTAGGCCTGGGTGCGTTGCGAATAGTCCCTTCCGGCCCCTACCACGGTGGTTGGCGTCCACAGCCGGGCCATGGTTTGCTGGTATTTGATGAAGCGCTTGATCATGTTGTCAGGCACGCTGTAACCGGCTTTTTGAGCTTCCAGCAGGAAGTGTCCGGCATAGCAGGTGGCCCATTCGTCGGCATTTCCTCCGGGCCAGTAGCCGAAGCCGCCGCTGCCGTTCTGGAAGTTTTTCAGCTTGTTGATGGCGGCCGTCACGTTATGCTGGATGCGCTGCTGCTGGTCTTTTGTCAGTTTCATCAGCTTGCCAACGTAGAGTTGCGGAAAAGCCGAGGAGGTGGTCTGCTCGATGCAGCCGTGCGGATAGCGCAACAGGAAATTGAGGCGCTCGCCCAGGTTCAGCGGTGGTATGACTGAAGCCTCCAAAATGGCCTGGTTGGTGCCCCTGATACCGAGCGGCTCAAAGTCCTGCGCCCAACTCTGACCGGGTGCAATCAGTGCCGGATACACCTTCGAGATAAAGGGGTTCGGGTTTTTGACGTCAATTTCTATTTCGTCAAAAGCCTTTTCTCCGGCCCCGCTGGCCTCCACGCGGAAGCGGGCGATTCCGACGCCCTCCCGCACCTGGATGGCAAAGGTGGCCATTTGCTCACCGGTGCTGCTGAATTGCAGGGACTTGCTGCCGCCGTTGACGATTTCGCAGAGGCCGCTGTCTTCCCGGAGGTTCAGCGTCACATTCTTCACTTTTTTATCCATGGCAAAAACCGTCACCGGCAACTGGAACTGATCGCCGGGGGCAAGGGTTCTGGGCAAGGTGGCCAGCACCATCAGCGGCTTGCGCACGGGCACCGTTTTTTCGGCATTGCCGTAGGCACCGCTGGTATTGGCCGCCACCACCATGACCCGCACCGAGCCGATGTAGTTGGGCAGGGTAAACTTGTGTTCTTTGGAGCCCCGCTTCAGGTAGAATGGGCCGGCGTTCAAAACCACCGGTTTGAAACGGTTGGCGTTTTTGCGCTCCAGCGGGGTGTTGACGTCGGCATCACCACCCAGTGAAAGCACCCGTTCCAGTTTGCCGTTGAAAGCACCGAGCACCTGATCGTAAAGGTCCCAGGTGTGCACGTTGAGGGCTTCCCGGGCATAGAAAGAAGCATGCGGATCGGGGGTCTTGAAATTGGTCAGTCCCAACAGCCCCTCATCCACGATGGCGATGGTGTAGGCCATGGGCTCACCATTTTTTTCGCTCACCTTCACGGTAAATTCCTGCTCGGGTTTCAGTTCCGAAGCAACCTCTATTTGCGGTTCCAGAATGGTCTCGGGATCCTCCACTTCCACCGACAGCACACCGTACATGCGCATGGGCAGGTCGTTTTGCACCTGGCCGTGGGGCTGCACAAGGCTGACGTGCACATACACGTTGGGCGTCATTTCTTCGGTGGCCTCAAAGCGGTAAGTGTTCTCGCCTTTTTTGGCCTCTTTCCACATGGACTTCAGGACTTTGTCGCCCTTTTCCAGGGTGATGAGCACCTTGCCGGACTCGCCGGCGGGCACAGTCACTTCGATGTCTTCACCCACTTCGTATTTTTCTTTGCTGGTTTTGAAGGTCATCATGGCCGCGGCCTGGCGTGCCAGCAGATTGGAGCCGTCATCGTACCAGGGGTAACCGGCGTAAAAGAAGTCGCCGCTGCAATGGCCTGTCTCATCGTCGCAAACACGCACCAGGTAGCGGCCCCAGTCATCCACTTTGGTATTCCACGAAGCCAGACCTTTCGAATCGGTGGTTACCGTTGCCTTTTCGATGGCGTTGTAATGGTTGGCGCTGTTGAAATTGGAGTAGCTGTTGTAATCGCGCTCCCACCACCATCGCCAGTCCACCCGGTACAGGCCAACGCTTAGCTTGTGGCCGCCCTTGGGTTTGCCATCGCTGCCCACGGCAGCAAAACGGATGGTTTTCTCCTTGCCGATTTGGAGGCGCTTTTCACCCCACTTGTTTTCCGGAACGGACACACCTGCATAAGCCGTGTAGGGGTGGTACTCCAGCCTGCTGTTGTAGATGCTGAAATCACCGCTCTTTTCAAATGCCCTTGCAGAAATGCGCAGGGACAGTTTGCCGGGGGCGTTGTTGTCTTTGTTGTAGAGCCGGGCGGAAAAAGAGGCCGCTCCCTCCTTGTTCACCTCATCGTCATAAATGACCACCGGTTCGCTGTAGAGCTCGCGTGCAGGGTCATCGAAAACAAAGCCGCCGAAATTGTCAAAGGCTGTTGTAACGGGCTGCAACTGGGCTTCCACCACCGTGCGCAGATTGGCGCCGGGGGCACCGTGCAGCCAGTTCACTTTGAGGTCCACCTGCACGGGTTCATCCTGGATGCTCAACACCTCTTTGCCGCCGGCAAATTTCAGGTCCAGCTTCAGGCGGTTGGGTTTTACCGTTTCCACCTTGAGCGTTTTTTCGAAGACTGCTCCGCCGGCTTTGACCACTGCCCGCCAGTTGCCGGTAGGCGAAGCTGGGTCTGTTTGCACATGAATGGGGTAGATGTTTTTGGTGTTGTTGGTGACCACGGTGCTGTATTGCAACTGCCCGCGGGCATCGTAGAGCTCGAACGCCACCGGATAATTCTCCGGCAGGCTGTGTCCCGGATCATCCAGGATGAAATTGAGGAACAGCTCGTCACCGGGGCGCCACACGCCGCGCTCGCCGTAAATGAAACCTTTGAGGCCTTTTTGCACCACGTTACCTGTGATGTTGAAGCGGCTCATGGAGAGCGCATCACCATCGTTCATCCGCATCACCGTCACTTCTTTTTCTTTCTTCGCAATGAGGAAATGGGGCTTTTTCGGAAGTGTCACCTCTGCCAGTCCATCCCCGTTCGTTTTTGCCGAAGCGATGAGTTGTTTCTGGTAGTCGTAAAACTCCAGCTCCACTTCACTGAGGGCTTTGGCGGTACGCAGGTCTGCTGCCGCCACGAAAACCTGTACCTGTCCACCCTGGCCCGGCTCCCCGGTTTTGGCCGTCAGACCGATATTGGTGGCCATCACGTTGGTGGCCGCAAAGTTCTCGCGGTTGTAATAGGCCGGATAACAGGGGTCCTCCCGGTGGCTCCAATTGAAGCCGTCGTAATAGCCTTCAATGCCGTAGTAATCGTCCCAGATACTTTTGATTTCCCCGCCTTCCGTGTTGACCGAGGCCGTGCGCAGCGGGCGCTCCTTTTCTTCAGTGGCTACACAGGGATAGAGCGAATAGGACGGCCTGAACCCGATGCGCACCTGGTATATGGCGTTGGGATCAGCGGTAAACAACTTGCTGAGATCCAGGGCGTAACGGTTCCACTCGTAGGGATCGGCATCCGCCTTGAGACCTTTGAGGGGCACCATTTGCTGGCTGATGACCCTGCCCACCCGTCGCAACTCATAACTGTTGGAGATATCGCCGAGGGTGGCATCCTGCAGAAACTGCATCACGTTGTTGTCGAAGATCTTGAAAATTTCCACTTCCACGGCCTGCAGGCTGACAGCCTCGAAAGGCAGGAGCAGCCCCTTGTCAGAGCCGGGCAAGATGGCACCGTTGCCCACCAGCCGCACGGCAGGAGGCGGAGCTTTCAACTCCACGCTCCAGGTAGTGGGTCGATCCAGCTCTTTTCCGTCAGAACTCTGAATGCCGGGGAACAACACCACACTGAATTGCCCCCGCAGGTACGAGGGAGGATAAACTATCAGCTTGTTGTCGGCTATCTCGCTCTGCATGTCGTAGATGTTGTCCATGCCAGCCTGCTGCAGGGCCACCAGGCCGTTCAGGTTCTGGTCGCTGCGCAATGGCTTCGAGAAATAGACGGTCAGTGTGCGCTGACCTTTTTCGTTCAGGTGTACCGAAAGCACCCTGAAATCACTGATGGCAGGCAACTCGACTTCTGCCTGCCCCCTGGAGTTCATGTTGAGGGGCTGGCCGTCCCATTTCAATTCCACTTTGCCAGCCGTTTCCCGAAGGGCTACATTCTGCACCAGGAACAGGTGCGTGCCATCGTCGTGGTGGTCCCAGGCAAGCTCGAGGGGCTGGTTGCCGTCGTATGCCTGTATGGCTTTTTCCACATCTTCAGAATTCAGTCCCCTGTCGGTGATCAGCATGCCCCGAACAAAGGCCCGGTTTTCACCTTCGGGAATTTCCAGCCCGTAAATGTCCACCATGAACTTGTGCTCATTCACCAGGAAATCGAATTCAAAAGACCTGGCACCTTCGGGCAGGTTGTCATACACCTCGTCCAGGTTAACGGTTACGACATATCCCTGGCCCGCCTCCCAGGCCGGATCGGGATCAAAACGGAGCGTGGACTGGTTTTCCCACCAGGCACGGCCCCTGACCTTGGGCGAAAATTCCAGAATACCGCTGGCATCCTGGCCAACTTCTTCCGCCGATACAGCTGATCCCGTAAAGCGCACACGCACCGGATCCCGAAATGAAATAACTCCGCTGGTGAAACCATGCACATACGGAACCACCGCAGCCGGCACCTCATCGGCTTTTACATAGGTGGGCTTGTCGGCACAGGATTGAACCAGCATCGAGATTAAGAAGAAAAGGGTGAAAACACCGAACAGAGAAGGGAATGAATGAGACTTCATGGTTATGCAGTTTTCAAGGATTTGAGGTATTCCGGTAGCCCCCGGATTACCAGTGTCGAAGGTAAGTTTTTTGTTAGGTAATTCGAAATGGAACGTAACGGGCGTGACGAACGTGACAAACGTGACGAGCGTGACAAACCTGACGAACGTGACAGTTCAGGGATGAGGGATGAGGGAGTAGGGATGAAAGGGCTAGCGCTTCCCTACTCCCTACTCCCTACTCCCTACTCCCTACTCCCTACTCTCTACTCAACTACTTTAATCAGCATGCCTTTTTGCACGCCTTCGTTGAGTTGCATGCCGTTGAGGATAGCCAGTTCCTGAAGGCGGTCGGCGGGCATGCCGAAGGAGCGGAGTGCTTCCTCCAGCGTCTGGTCTTTCTGAACGGATTTGATGCGGATGCGCTCCGGTTTTACGTTGATGCGGGCGGGGTCACTGAGCGACTTGAATCCGTTGAAAGTCTTCGTGAAATAGGGCTTGTAGGTATTGAAATCCGGCGTTCCGGCCAGGCCTGCAAATTTGTAAATCACGCCGTTGTAATTGATGAGGGTCATCATGAGGCGCACGTTTTCGTTGAGGTCGGCGGTGAGTTCAACGGCGTCATTGCCGTTGATGCGGGTGTTCCGGCGGCTGATCACTTTCAGGCTGTCTTTGGCAATGGCGGCCCTGGTAGCTTCGGCAAGGCTGCTTTCGGTAGCCAATGACATGATGATGGCCGCTTTTCCGTCTTTCTGTACGATTTGCACTTGCGAGGGCATGTTCACCACCTGCCAGCCGGCGGGAGTGGGAAACTGGAAGCGCATGGTCGGATGGTAGAACACATTGCCATCGACATAACCCTGGCGGGGATCTTCTCCGTAAACGATGCCATCGATCATGCGCAGGTAGCTTTCACGGTTCACCTTGAGGTCTCTGCCTTGCGCTTTCATCTGCTCCTTTTCAGCCAGCTGGTGCACCCGGTTGAAGCGGTCGCCCGGATCCGGGTGGGTGGAAAGCAAGGTTGGCACTCCTGCCCCACTCTGTTCCTGAAGCCGCTGGATGGTCTGGAAAAAATTGGCCATTTCGTGGGCATCGTAACCCACGGCGGTTGAATACTGCACACCCAGTTTGTCCGACTGGCTTTCATGCTTTCGACTGTAGCTGAGAAAGAGCAGACCAAGTCCCGCCGAGGCCAGATCGGAATAATTCCTGAACTCTTCCGAGACCACCATCCCCAATACCAGGCCCAACTGTGCCAGCACCTGATTGCTGTACTGCTTCGCGGAATGCCGGGCTGCCACGTGCCCGATCTCATGGCCCAGCACACCGGCAAATTCCGCCTCGTTGTTGAAATGTGCCATGATGCCACGGGTGAAATAGACGTAACCACCCGGTACGGCAAAGGCATTCACCACCGGCGAATCCAAAATCCGGAACTGGTAATCCAATTCAGGACGGTGGCTGATGCGCCCCATCTCCTTCCCGTGCTGCGTAATGAACTCCTGCAATTTTTCATCTTCGTAAAGCCCAAACTGCTGGATGACCAGCGGATCGTAAGAAGCCCCCAGGGCTTTCTCCTGATTCTGCGACATCAGCATGAATTCCTTTTTGCCGGTAACTGGGTTGACCGCACAGGAGACCACAAAGGCAATTGCGACGAAAAAAAGCGCTGTGAGGCGAAGATGAGCAGTGTTTTTCATGACGTTTTTGTTTTGAGGATATTGGAGGATTATAGGGATTATAGGGATTATAGGGATTATAGGGATTATAGGGATTATGACGATTATTGGGTTTAGCAAGGGTACGCTGTTNAACTCTGTNNNTTNANNAGTTTAGNGTGTAGGGTTTAGAGTGTAGGGTTTGGGNGCTAGCTCCGTTAAACTCCGTGTCAAAACTCCGTGCAACTCTGTGTAACAACTCTGNTTAACTCTGCGGTTAAANAGTTTAGAGTGTAGGGTTTAGAGTGTAGGGTTTGGGCGCTAGCTCCGTNNAACTCCGTGTCAAAACTCCGTGGAACTCTGTGTAACAACTCTGTTTAACTCTGCGGTTAAAAAAGTGTAGGGTTGAGAGTTTAGGGTGTAGGGTTTGGAGGCGCTAGCCCTTTCATCCCTCCCCCGAAAACTTTCGGGGCATCCCTCATCCCGGATACAGCAGCTCGTAATATTCATCGAGCATCCGCTTAACGGAAAACTGCTCCAGGGTAGTGTTTATGCTGGCTTTCATCATTTCCTGCCACTTTTCTTTATCGTCGTAAAAAGTGGGCAGAACCTCCTCCTGCAGCACCTTGTAGAGTGCATCGAGGTCATGGGTATCCTGCTCCTCCTGGTTGTCGCTCTCAAAGCCATCGCCGAATTGCCAGCCATTGACACCGTGCTGGCAGGCTTCGGGCCACCAGCCGTCGAGGGTACTGAGATTCAGCACACCGTTCATGGCGGCTTTCATGCCGCTGGTTCCGCTGGCCTCTTTGGGCCGCACCGGGTTGTTGAGCCACACATCGGCACCGCGGGTCAGGGCAGCTCCTATGGTCATGTCGTAATTTTCAAGGAAGACGACAGATTTGGGGTACTTCTTTGACATGGCCACGATGTTGGCCACCAGCTCTTTGCCCAGGTCATCGAGGGGGTGCGACTTTCCGGAGAAGATGATCTGCACTTTTTGCGAATTGAGCAGGGGTTCGATGATCTCCGGTTTCCGGAAGATGAGGTCGGCACGTTTGTAGGCCACTGCCCGTCTGGCAAAACCGATGATGAGCTTTTCCGGATCGAGTTGCTTGCGAGTGCGCTTTTTCACGAAGTCAACCAGTGCCTTTTTATTGGCCATGTGTGCATCCCAGAGGGCATTCTTTTTCCGGCTTTTTGCAGCTTTCAACACCGCCGAATCCACCCAGGTGGGCACGTGAACGCCGTTGGTGATGGCCACGATCTCTGAGCGCCGCTTCACATGGGCCCACATCTTGTTGGCCGTTTCGCCATGCAACTGAGCCACGGCGTTGGATTTGCGGGCCATGCGCAGTGCCCCAACGGTCATGTTAAACGGCTCACCGCCCAGTTTTTTTAGTTGCTTTCGAGACAGGTCCAGGTTGGCTCCCATGTACATGATCCGGTCGATGGGATGCGACTCGTTGCCTTGAATGACCGGTGTGTGGGTGGTGAAGACCACCTTCTCCCGAACTCGTTGCAGGGCTGTTTTAAAGGGCTTCTTCTGCTTTTTCTTCTTCAGGGTTTTCAGCTCTTCTCTCAACAGCTCAAAACCGGCAAAAAGGGCATGGCCTTCGTTGAAGTGGTAAACATCCACGTCGATGCCCAATGCCCGCAGCGCCCGTACGCCGCCAATGCCCAGGACCATTTCCTGGGCAATGCGCTCCTCTCCGAACCAGCCGTAGAGTTGCCCTGTGATCCATCGGTCGGCATTTTCAGGAATGTCTGTATCCAGCAGGTAAAGGGGGGCATTGCCGAAGCAGTCCACCAGCCACACCTTGCATTTGACAGTGGTTCTCCGAATCTCCACATCCACCGTCACTCCGGTGTCTTTCAGGAAATCATACACATAGTTGTGGTATGCATCAAAGGGGCGACCATCTTTGTCGATCATCTGATCGCCGTAGCCCTGCTTCCATTTGATGCCCACCCCAACGATGGGGTAACCGTGGTCTTTGGCGCCTTTCATGTAATCGCCGGCCAGAATGCCAAGGCCGCCGGCATAAATCTTAAAGTCGGAACTCAGGCCGTACTCCATGCAGAAGTAAGCTACGGCTGGTTTCTTGCTGGTCTTTTTGCTCATAAGGGGTTGCTTGTGGTTGTGAAGTTGGAGGTTATGAGGGTTGAGAGAGGTTTAGAGGGGTTGATCCCGAATCCCGAAAGCCTTCGGGATCGGGAGGTTGAGAGGGGTTGAGAATCAGCGGTGGCTGGAAGGCACATAGCGGTCTTGCGGTGCCAGGGCAGCCAGTTGTTCATCGGCTTTGCTGAACATGCCTTTTTCATCACGTGCCATAACGGTAAAAGTCTCGCTCACCTTGTTGCCGTCGGCATCCAGGGTCATATCCAGGGTGATGAGTTCCAGGTCGCGGTCGTCGTCGAGGTCGATGAACCAGGCATCTCTTTGCTGGCACTCCGACTCGTTGCAAGTGTAGGCAGCCAGGTCGCTGACTTTTTCGAGTTTACCTGAAGATGGATTGTAACGGGCGAGTACGAGGCTGCTGGCTGCATCACCGTTTTTGATCCTGAGCATGTAAGAATCATCGTTCTCGAGCCAGTAGCAGGCGAAAACCTGTCCGCCGTCAGCAGGTTTCAGGTCATCGGCCAGCAAGGCCAGGTGATCTCCTTCGATGGCATTTCCATTGTAGGGATAGTTGGCGCTTTCATCGGCGCTGAACACATGCATCTTCACAACATTCACCGTATCGAAAAGCTTCGCAAATTCCATGTCTATGGCGGCGGTTTTGCTTTCTTCAGTGGTTGAAACAGTGCTTTCATTCTGACAACCGAACCCTGCCATCAAGCCTGAAAAACACAGTGCGTAGATCAACTTCTTCATATTGCAAATTTTTATGGTTTATTTTTTGCAAAGAGAAAGGCACAGCTGCCGCTCTTCGCAGTGGCGGTAAATTTAGTTCATTGATCAGTTTCAAAAAGTTTTTTCGGAAATGATCTGGCAGGCGGCCTGTTTACCGAAGGCAACACACAAGCTGAAAGCCCGTATAGACAGGGCATCCCATCTGCCGATGTGCCCACTGGCACTACCATTTCCGGAACGAAACATCAAAATTCCCATGAGATACCCATCAACACTGTTGACCCTGGCATTGCTGTGCCTTTTCACTTCGGCCTTCGGCCAAAACCCAGACAAGCTTTACGACCGGATGGCCTACGCCGAAGCCATTGACCTCTACCTCGAAAACGGCGAACCCGACCTGGAGGCCATGGAAAAACTGGCCCATTCTTTCCGCCTCAACCACGATACCCGCAACGCCGAAAAATGGTACGCAAGGATCATCGACAGCACGGAAGATCCACTCAACTACCTGTATTACGCCCAGGTACTGCAATGCAATGGCAACACCGCCTCGGCCAAAGATTACTACCGCAAATACGCACAGGCCACCGGCCAACTGGATAACTTCAGAATGCCGCTCGGCGAAAAAGACCGCGAAGTGACCGGGGTGCTGGTGAAACCCCTTGAACAGCTGAACAGCGAATGGATAGATTTCAGTCCTGCCTTCTACAAAGGAGGCCTCGTTTTCGCTTCAGCACGCCCGCGCAACGGCGTTCAACAGGCATTGCTGACGGCAGCTGACGGCTGGACGGGAGAAGATTTCTCCACCCTGTACTTCGCCAAATTTGACGAAGAAGGCAAACCAGGAGCACCAAGCCTCTTCGATTCTCACTTCGACACCAAACTGCACGAAGGCCCCGTGAGCTTCAGCAGGGACGGTGAGGTGGCGCTCATGACCGCCAACAGCAAGAAACGCAAGGGTGGCAAAAACGGTCTACGCATCCTGCTCAGTGAGCGCAAAGGAGCCGGCTGGACCAAACCTAAAGAACTGGAACTGGGCGATGAGAACTGCAACAATGCCCATCCTGCCATCTCTGCCGACGGGCGCATCATCGTTTTTGCATCCGACCGTGAGGGTGGCTACGGCGGCATGGACCTTTACGCCTGCATCTGGCGCGAAGATCACTACTGCCTGCCCATCAACCTGGGGCCAAACGTGAACACCCCCGGCAATGAGCTATTCCCCTACCTGCATGACGACGGCACCCTCTACTTCGCCTCCGATGCCATGGGAGGCCTGGGCGGGCTGGACATTTATTTTGCCGAAAGCCAGAGCGAACTCGTCTTTGATAAAGCCGTCAACTGCGGCCACCCCGTAAACAGCTCCCGGGATGATTTCGGGCTGGTGCTGGATATGTCCGGCGTTCATGGTTACTTTTCTTCCGCAAGGGAGGGAGGTCTTGGCAGGGATGACATTTACGAACTCACCCTGGCCGACCCGCTGGCCCTGAAGCGTTTGGCGCAGCCGACGAAAAAAATTACAGTGCTGGATGCCATCAGCGGCCAACCGCTGAGCGGAGCACAGGTGGTGGTGCTCAGCCAAACTGCCGAGGGCTTTTTCACCGGTGCCACTGACAAGCTTACCATCACCGCCCGGAAAAACCCTGAAACCGGTGAGCTCCTCTTCAGCGAACACCCCATCGACCCCTTCAACGGTGCCCTGACCCCCAACAGCAGCTACACCGCCGATGCAAACGGATTCGTGGAGGTGGCCCTCCATGAAAGTGAGCGTTTTGTCTTCCTCGCTTCGCAACAAGGCTTCGAAGATGCCACCCTGGAAGTAAGCCGCCACGATTTGGACGGCATCTACCTGGCCATGAAACCAATCGATTGCGTGGCATGGGAAGGCCGGGTTACGGACAAAAGAAGCGGCAAAGCCGTCCCCTACGCCTCGATGGTCATGATGAATCTTTGCTCCGGTGAAATGGTGGAAGTCAGAGCCGACGAGAATGGCTATTACAGCTTCCCCTGCCTGCCCAGCGACTGCGATTATGTGCTGCAGGGCAGCCGCCGGCAGTTCAGGTCTGAAAACGTGTTGATCACACCAGCCCAACTGGAAAACATACAAACCGAGAACCCCACCATAGACGTGGCCCTTGCTCCTGCAAACACGGGTTTCGAAGGTAGCCCGGAAGCCACCGAAGCCAAAGGAGCCGGCATGGAAGAAGAGGAAATGGCCGCCCCAGCCACCACCATGAGCCTGGAAGAAATGCTCAACGAAGGTCTGGTGGTTGAAATGAAAAACATCTATTACGACCTCGACAAAGCCGAGATCAACCGCCCGGAAAGCAAAAAGGAACTGGATGAGCTGGCCGAGTTCCTCCAGCGACACCCAGACCTGATGGTGGAACTGCGTGCCCACACCGACAAACGGGGCAGCGCTACCTACAACCTTTTCCTTTCTGAAAAACGGGCCATGGCGGCCATGGAATACCTGCGGAACAAAGGCATCTCCCCCAAACGGATGGTGGCCAAAGGCTTGGGTGAAACGGAACCGGTCGTCAATTGCAAAGACGGCTGCTCAGAAGCCGACCACCAACTCAACCGCCGCACAGAGTTCAGGATTTGGAAGGATTAGACACCTTTGGTGTGTTTAGGCTGCCTGGTGGCAGCGTTTAAACTGCCTTGCGGCAGTGTTTAGACACCTACGGTGTGTTTAGACTGCCTGGCGGCAGTTTTTAGACACCTTCGGTGTGTTTAAACCGCCTTGCAGGCGGGGTTTAGGCCCTTCGGGCGTTTAGTTGCCAATGGCGAACTCAGTTCTTCGATTCTTCACATTCCTGACTTTTGTCTGGAATGTGCGCGGGAGCCGGGGTCTTTTTTCAGATTTTTGCCGCTGCTGCCAACCGATGGCAATCTGAATAGGCTCTTAGCCGGTAAATAACAACCCGACCCTTAATGACATCGAGAAAGATTCTTTTTCCATTGGCAATAGTGTTCGTACTCGCTGCATTTTCTTTTGCAGGCTGCGACACAGAAGATGAACCAATCCCCGCTTTTCTCAAACTGGATGAATTCGTGGTGCAGGCCACCAACCCTAACGTACACGGCTCGGTATCGAGCAAGGTGAGCCATGCCAAGGTGTTTTTCCGGGACCTGAATACCGGAGAAACGCATGCCCTGGGTGTGCTGCCCCTTCCGGGTACTTATCCTGTCTTGCTGGAAGGCGATTACGAAGTGAACATCGACCCGGTGATAAAAGCCAACGGGAACAGCCTTTCGGCCGTCATCTACCCTTTCTACGAGCGATACACTGCTGTCGTCAACCTCGTGGCCAACGAAGACACCGAAGTGTCTCCCACTACAAGATACGTGGACAATGCCAGCTTTGAATTCGTGGAGGGATTTGAAAACGGCGTTCACATTTTTTCTGACGACCGCGATGAGAATCCACTTACCTTCATCGAGCGCTCCGATCTCGACGTTTTCGAAGGCAACTATTCAGGTCATGTCCACCTGGACACCGCCAACAACACTTTCGTGGTTTCCTCCATCTCACCTTTCACACTGTCTGTTTCGGAACAGGGAAAAATTTTCATGGAGGTGAATTACAAAACCGGGGTACCCCTGGAGTTTGGCGTCATCGCCGTTGACGCCCAGGGCGTTGAAGAGCCCAACTACGCCTTTTACGTTTTTGAAAAAGAAGACTGGAACAAGATCTACTTCGACCTCACCGAACTGATCGCTTCTGCCAATACCGACCGCTTTTACATCCTCATCCGCGGCATCCTGCCTTTTGACGGAGGGGAGTTCACCAAAACAGAAGCAGACGTCTGGCTGGACAATGTGAAGTTAGTGCACTTTTAAGAGCTGATTGTGCAGGAGTTTTGATTGTTGAGGTAGGTTTAAACTTTCCCCGTTGCGTAATTTGGTAAGTCCCCAGGTTCTGGGCGATAAATTAAGAGTTCAGGCGGCATCCGCCGGAAAAATCTAAAAATTGGACTTACTCGTTTCGTTTATTTCGTTTATCTTGGCTCATCCTTACACCAAAGAGTAAGTCATGAAATTGCCTGATCGAACAGCAAAACCAGGAATACAGGAACAGGAAATGGCAACCAGTACACTGAAGCAGCTTACCCGCTTGCTCAAAAAATTGGATTCAGAAACTACCCAGATCGAGTTGCTCGAATTAGGTGAAAAAATTGAGCTTCCTGTTCAAGCCTTGAGAATCTTGGCCACTTACCTGGAGTACACCAGCAAAGGGAAACCAGTTGCCCTCATTCCTGTACCTACCGAGCTTACCACACAGGCTGCCGCAGACTTGATTGGTTGTTCAAGGCCCCACCTCATCAAATTGCTTGACAAGGAAGAAATTCCATTTACCAAAGTTGGAAAGCATCGAAGGGTAAAACTGGAAGATGTTGTTGAATACAAGAAAAAACTTAAGGCACGTCAGAAAAAGTACCTTTCAAAAATCATGAGTGCCGACGAAGCCGATGGCTTGTATGATTCATAGCCCACAGATCACCTGTTTGTTGGACACAAATGTGATTGTCCCAATTGGATTCAGGTAATTGAATACTTAAAGAGGAACAGACTGATTCATACTGCAAGAACCTTACTCACCCACATCTGAAAAGAATTCAATCACTCATCCAAAATATCAATGGTCACCCCGCCTTCCTGCCCATTTCTGAAACCGGAGATGTTGTAAGACAGATTGAGCATGACATGCCGCCCCAGTGAGCGGGTTCTTTCTTCGTAAATGTAGTTCAGTTGGCTGCTCCGGTTTACGTCAAGGTTCTGGTTGAGCAGGTCATAAGCCACCAGCTTCAGTTGAAAGCGGTTGTTGGGCGTCAGGTTTCTGGCAATGGAGGCATTCCACAGTGCAATGGTCTGTTCGGTCCCGAATGATTCCTCCGGATAGATGGTATAGCTGAAGTCTGAGCTGAACGCCCATTTCTCAGTAGGTGTCAGTGTCAGGTCAGCGAAGAGCGATTGATCGAGGTAGTCACGGTCCAATGATTCGCTGACTGAATAGGCAGATTTATTGAAGCCTACTCGGGCCCCAATTCTTGCATCCACCACCTCCTTTTTTCGGTTGTCAAAAGACAGGTTCAGGCTGTGGCGGCGGGTGGTATTTCTGTTTTCAATTTCGTTGATGAACAGGGTTCTTTTCCGCCAGTTGGCCGAATAGGTCAGGCTGATGTTGGTGCCGATGAAACGGAGGGGCGTTCTGAAATTGAGGTACGACCGGAGTCCGTAGGCCTCATGGGTGTTTTCAGGCCGGGTAATGCGGCTGAGGTCCTCGCTGATCACGGTGGAATTGGTGATGGGATCCTGGGTGTAATCGGCATTGACGCTGGCAAAAAGGCTGGTCATGGAAAACTGGTCGAAGAGCATGAAGTGGAAGCCCGCATCATGACGGTATTCCGGTCGCAAATCGGGGTTTCCGATGTAGATATTCAGCGGATCCGAATTGTCAACGATGGGTTGCAACTGCTCCAGCGAGGGCTCACGCAGGCTGGTGCGGTATTCGAAATTGAGGTTGCGACTGAGGCCGAGTTCATAGTCGAGGAACAGGCTGGGCAAAACCCTGGTAAAACTCCTTTCCAGCGGATTTTCGGCGTTGCGCTGTCCCTCCAGCACCGACTGTTGCAGCGCTGCCCCAAAAGTCAGGTTGAGTTTCCTTCGGTTAATGGTGAGGTTCAGTTGGGCCCTGTCATAGCGGTAGCCGCGGTTGAAAGCGGTGCTCAGGGTGTCGTTCAACAGCTCCCCGCCGCCTGGCAGCCTGTCGTAAAAATCCCGCCGGGTATCGTTGGTGGCATTGCTTCTGGACAGAAACAATTCAATGTATCGCTTTTTGCCCAAGGGCTCAGAGTAGGAAACTGACAGCCCATAACTCATTTCGTCGTTGTCAAAAAACTGGTGCTGATTCAGTGTGTCGATGAATGGCAGCGGGTTGCCATCGTACTGGGTGGCGTTGTTGGAATAGCGCAATGCGTCGTTCTCTGTGCGCTTTTTACCGAGGGAAGCATCGGCCACCAGTGAGCGCCCTTTCTTGCTGAATCTCCTTCGGTAACTCAAACGTGAATCAAAATCCAGCCCCTTCCCGTCGGAGCTGTTGTCGGTCATTACGGAACTGGAGTTGAAGCCGTTGAAAGCATAGCGGTCTGAACGGCTGCTGATGCTGCCATCGTTGACGCTGAGATTGGATCGCAGTACCAGGTTTTGCATGGAATCCAGCTCGTGCCGGAGCGTGAGACTGAAGCGATGATTAAGGTTGTCGCTGTTGCGCAGCAGGTTGCTTGTTTCACTGAATGTCTCGTCCTCCACCACATTTTCGCTGGTAGTGGTTTTGTCGGTGAGGTTGTCGATGTGGTTGAGGAAGTAACTGAAGTTCAGTTTCGTTTTTTGGCCGAAGGCAGACTTTCCAAACTCCCTGTTCAGGTTGAGGCCCAGGGCCTGGGTGTTGTTCAGGCCGCTTTGCGGCCCAAAGCCGGGGCCGTCCAGGTCTATTTCCACACGGCCGCCGGAGCCCGGGGTCATGAAGTTGGACAGGCCGCCCATAAACTGAAGATAATCCTCGAAACCAAAGCCCTCCTCGTTGATGTTGTTGGCCAGGCCGATCATGGAAAGCTGGGTTTTACCGGAAAAGCTGTTGACGTTGAACCGGGCCCTGTAACGATCCAGATCATAGCTGCCATCCGGGTTGTAGATGGCGCCGCCACCCACGGAAGCCTTCCCGAAATAGCCCTGCTTTTTGTCTTCTTTCAGTTGAAGGTTGATGGTTTTCTCGTCCCTTCCGTCCTCGATGCCGGTGAATTCGGCCCGTTCAGATTTCTTGTCAAAGACCTGCACCTTGTCCACGGCATCGGCGGGCAGGTTTTTCGTCGCAATTTTGGGATCATTTCCAAAAAACTCCTTTCCGTCAACCAGCACGTTCCGCACGTTTTCGCCCTGGGCTTTGATGCTGCCATCGCGCTCCACCTCCACCCCCGGCAATTTCTTCAGCAAATCCTCCACCACTGCTCCCGGCTGGGTTTTGAACGCATCGGCGTTGTACTCCAGGGTGTCCTTTTTGAAGCGCATGGGGATGTGTTCGGCTTTCACCTCCACGGTTTCCAGGTCAGTGGCGGCCTCCTTCAACACAAGGGTGCCGGCATCCACTTCCTGCTGCCCTCCGGTCAGGGATAGCGGCTGGAAAAGCACGTCATAGCCCACATAGCTTACCTGCAACAGGTATTCACCCGGGGCCACCCTTTTCAGAACAAAGGCACCATCGTTGCCGGTGATGGCGAAGGCACTCATCACGCTGTCCTGCGCCTGAAGGAGCACCACCGTGGCAGCGCTCAGTGGGCTGCCCGTGCTGTCAGCAACGGTGCCCCGAACTGTCATTTTCTGTTGGCCGAAAAGGCCGAAGGAAAACAGCAACAATGCTATGGAGAGGAGTATGGTACGCATGATTTGATTGTTTGTGATTCGTGACTCGTGACGCGTGACTCGTAACTCGTGACGGACGTGACGGACGTGACGGGCGTGACATTCGTGACATTCGTGGCTCCCAGCTAACCCTCATAATCCTTCATAATCCGTCATAATCCTTTATAATCCGTCATCCCTCATCCCTCATTCCTCATTCCTAATCATGATCCTCACGCCCGGGCCTCCCATCTCTTCTTCCATTTCCCGGCGCTTTTCGGTTTCGATTTTTTCAAACTCTGCCCGGCTCACTTTTTTGCCTTTGGAAGGGCGTTCGATGGCATCTGCCTCGAGGGGCATGAGCTCGATACTGCTTGCCACCGCCCGGCGCTGGCCGTTGTCGATGTCAAGTTCCAGAATGAGGCCGGGAAGGCCACCGTAACCGTCGGGGCCGGCTGAGACGGGAATCTGCGGGGTAAACCACGCCACAACCTGCTGGCTGTCAATTTCAGCGGTGGCCTTCTGGCACACGTATTCACCAATTTTTCTTTGCTCACCGGTGAGTTTCCAGGGATGCTGCTCCAGCTTGTCGGAAATGAGGAATTTCCGCCCGAAGAACTCACGCAGGTTCAGGTACAGGTCTTCATCCAGGTTGCCGTAGAGGATGTTCAGCGGGCGGGCAATCTTCATTTCGAAGTCCATGCCCTCGCTCTCGTGACTCAATTCGACGGTGCCTTCATCCTCGCTCCCGGGCACATCGGTGTAGAGCCACTCGCTGTCGTTGAACAAGAGCATTCTGGGAAACTTCTGCTCTTTTGGCATCTGCTCCATCAGCTTTTTGATTTCTTCGTCTTCGGAATCGGGAATGTCCATGTCAAATTTTACGATCTCTGTATAAATGACCTTGCCTTCCGTCTGAGCGTGGAGAAAGAATGGAAGCATGGTAAAAAGTGCGAGCAGGAAATTCTTCATTGTATTCAGGTTTGTTGTTTCATGTTCAGCCGGACCTTCCGGCCTTTGACGAGGCAAATGTAGCGCAGCACAATGTTGCCGAAGGTTAACCAACCTATGTTCAAGGTTAATTAAGGTTAACCGGTGCCGTGAAGCCGCTTGAGCTGGTGTAGTTTTGTTTCTTGAGGGTTATGGAGGATTATGGGGATTATGGAGGATTATGAGGGTTAGCTAGCCCTTACTACGAGCTACCAGCTACAGCCTGCCCCGAGCATTCGGGGAGCTACGAGTATCAGCCTGCCCCGTTCATTCAGGGAGCCACGCTTGTCACGCTCGTCACGTCTATCACGCTTATGCAAAAGCAATATCCATATTATCTGATGGGCTTCAGCATGTTGTTGCTGGCGGCTTTCCTGTTTCTTTTTCTTCGCAAAAGCTGGCAGGATGAGGTGGACAATCTTCGCAAGGAAACGGGGAACCTGTTCATCCGCTCCGTGCACGACATCGAGGGAGACGTGCTGGAACGCATCGTCTCCAGCCGGATTCTGTTTACACAAGACGAAGACCTGAAAATCCCTCCATTGGAGCCACTTGATTTGCAGAAGGACACGGCCCGTGTTTTTGCCTATGTGAGCTCCACAAAAGTGGACGCCAAAGGGGATACCTCCATCCGCATCGAGGTGGACCAGATTGGCTCGCCCCATGAGCAAAAATGGCTGGGGACCACCGGTTCACTCTCCCTGGTCATTGCCTTGACCGAGGATTCCACAGATTCAGAGCAGCCACGGCAATTGCTGCCGGTTTTGGAAGAGCGCTTCCGTAAAGAGGTCGAAAAATCGGGGCTGCCCGTTGCCTTCAAGATCAAAAAAAGCAGTTCAAAGGACACCCTCCAGATTGTGAAGAATGCAAGTGCCAGCTACCTCGATATGCCCACCGGCACAAGCTATTACGCCGAGGTGAGCAATTACAACTGGTATATTTTCAGGCGCATCTGGCCCGAGATCGTTTTCTCCCTGCTCCTGCTGGTCAGCGTAGGCGGGGCCTTTTACAGCATCAACCGTTCCCTCGCTTCGCAACGCAGACTGGCTGCCATGAAGAGCGACTTCATCGCCAACATGACCCACGAACTGCAAACGCCCATCGCCACCATGAGCGTGGCATTGGAAGCCCTGCGGAATTTCGACGCCATCAAAGACCCCGTCAAAACCGGCGAGTACCTCGGCATTGCCGAAGGCGAGCTGAAACGCCTGTCTCTGCTGGTGGACAAAGTGTTGCACTTCTCTACCATGGAAGGGAAATCCCTGCAATTGAACAAGGAACCCCTCGATCTCGGACCTTTGGCGGCACAGGTTGCCAATGCCATGAAGATGCACTTCGAAAACAAGGGCGGCCAACTCCATCTGAACATCGGACCGGGTCCTCACACCCTGCTGGCCGACAAACTGCACCTGACGGGGGTTATCTACAACCTGCTGGACAATGCCCTCAAATACAGCGGCGAACAGCCGGTGGTTGAACTCGTGGTGGAATCGGATGCGGAGAACCTGGTTTTGAAAGTGACCGACAACGGACCGGGCATCCCGGAAGATTACCGGGAAAAGGTGTTTGAGCGCTTTTTCCGGGTGCCAACCGGCGAGGTGCACAACATCAAGGGCCATGGCCTGGGGCTGAGCTATGTGTACCATGTGGTACGGCTTCACGGTGGCTCGGTCAGCGTGGATTGCCCGAAGGAAGGCGGCTGTACTTTCCGCATCGCATTGCCAAAATCACAGAAAAGCTAAACCTAGAATTTATGGCCAGGATCCTTTACGTCGAAGATGAGCCGGCACTCGCCAAGATCGTAAAAGAGAGCCTCGAAAGCCGGGGCCACGCGGTGTTGCATGTACCGGACGGCAACAGGGTGCTGAAAGCTTTCGCAGAATTCCAGCCGGATGTATGCGTCCTCGACGTCATGCTACCGGGTACCGATGGCTTCAGCCTGGGCAATGAAATCCGCAAAAGCAACAGCCAGGTTCCGATCCTTTTCCTGACGGCGAAAAACCAGACCGCGGATGTGCTCAAAGGCTTCAAAAGCGGCGGCAACGACTACATCCGCAAGCCATTCAGCATGGAGGAATTGCTGGTCAGGATCCAGAATTTGCTGAACCTGGCCATCGCTTCCCAAACCATCCACCATGAAGACCGTCCCATCGGCAAATTCAGTTTTTCCCCCGTCCAGCAACTGTTGCGTAGCGACCGCCAAACCCACCAGCTCTCCCACCGTGAATCCCAACTGCTGGACTTGCTCAGCGCCAAGCCCGGCGCCATCGTCAGCCGCAAAGACATCCTCCTTCAAATCTGGGGCGACGATTCTTTTTTCAACTCCCGCACCCTGGATGTTTACATCAAAAAGCTCCGCAACTACCTCGAAGAAGACCCCTCCGTCCAGATCATCACCCTGCGGGGAGTGGGGTATCGGATGGTTTTTTGAATGGAGTAGAGAGTAGAGAGTAGAGAGTAGGGGTTGGAGGGGCTAGCCCTTTCATCCCTCATCCCTCATCCCTCATCCCTCATCCCTGAACTGTGGAGTTTGTCACGTTCATCACGTCCGTCACGCTCGTCACGTTTGTCACGCCCGTCACTCCCGTCACGCTTCATTTCAGCAGTTCTGCGCCGATGGCGCAATGGAGGCATTGGCGCTGGTCGCAATAGTTTTTTTTGAGGTGGAGCAGGGCCTGTGTTTCAAAGGCATTGGCGGCTTTCCAGCCCAGGGCTTCCCAGCCTTTTATGAGGTGGTTTTTTTCCGGCGGGAGTTGCTCCAGCAGGTTCAGGGCTTTGTCTTTGTAAACTTCCTCCCCCATTGTGGAACCATAGTAAAAAAGAAAAGGTGCGATGCTGTTGATGGTGAGCAGGCGGATGGTGTCGGGTCCGAGGCGTTTGGGGCCCTTTTCGACGGGTTTACCGAAGGAGAAATGCGTCTTCCAGTAGCCGTCCAGTTCTACCGAAAACAATGCTTCCACATCCGCCTGTTCTTCCACCTCCAGGATTTTGCTGAACAGGTGCGCCGACTGTTGCACCAGACGGGCAAACTGCGCCAGCCTGACCGTGGGGAAATTGCCGGGGTGCAGGCGGCCCCATTTCCAGCGGGTGGCGGGCAGCGGGGTCAGTTTGTATTTTTTCCTCAGAAACTCGTATTCGCTGCGCAACTGGCGGGTATAGGCTTCCTCCGGCGCATCGTGCAAAAGTCCAGACTGCCCGAAGAGCAGCGCTTCCAATTGCAGCAACTGGTCTTTGTGACGGGCCAGGATGCGCTGGGGAATTGACCTGGCCAGTTCCTCAAACACCCCGGCATTGGCCGTGAGGCCGAAGTTGCGGGCCAGAAACTGGTAAAAGGTCTCCTCCCAATCGTTGCCATTGGCAGCAAGGCGCTCACCGATCCGTGAGGTTTTCGCCTGCAAGCGCTCCACCAGCAGACGGTCCAGCCACATGCTGCGATGCAGGTCTCCCACCTGGTCAATCATGGTCTGGCAGGGTATCCAGTGTTGGCCGTGCTGCCATTGCAGGTAGCGGGTCCAGAGCTTATCGGGAATGCGGTTTTTCAATTCAAGGCCGGGGATGCGGCTTCCCGTGGAAGTCCTCACCGGCTCATCTTCTTCGAAAACGACGTGCAGGATCACATTGTCGAAAGCAGGATCATTCTGATGGTTGTGGCGCAGCCATTCAGAGGCTTTGGTGTGCATTTCCACATGACCGGCCCAGAGGGTTTCACCGATTTTGATGCGTGCATCCAGAAAATCGGGCCCGTCGTGTTTGTTCCAGGTGCCCGGGTTGAGAACCTGAACGGAAGCACCCTCGGTGGTGGTGAGTTGCTGCTGATCGAAACGGCGGGTATGCCAAACGAATTGGAGGAAGTCTTCATTCATAGCATGGGGGAACTTTGTTGCACATTTGGTTGCGAAAAGTTCGTGAATTTTTCGTTCTTGTCAGAAAATTGAAAGGAAAACCTGAACAGGAAAAAACTCCATTAAATGAAAACGACCAAAATGCTCCTGACTTCCCGGCTCATTTGCCGGGGTTCTTCTTTGCTAAGCTCCCTTCTGTGTGCTGTTTTGCTGTGTTGCTCCGTTCCGGCATTTTCTGCGGGAAAAGTGGTGCCACCAGATTTTCAAATGGAGCAAGCTCGTCATGGCACCGGCTTGCACCCCGCTGCAGGCAAGGCAGAAAAGCACAGCATTTTTCGAAAACTGTGTTTTTGGAAGAAGAAAAAAGAAAAGCAGGCCAGACCCAACTATTTCCGCAAAGCGGCCCGTCAGACAACAAGGTACGAGTACCTGTGGGAGCTGATCCTTGTCAATGTAGTGGCACTGGCACTTGGCTTGCTCGCCTTCAGTTACTACCTCCGATTATTGGCCAGCAATGCCGGATTGGCAATTCTGTTTTTCTTTGGAGCCATGGTGGTAATTGCATTGCTGGGCTTGCTGTTATGGAAAATCCTGACCCACAACGCCCCGCCACCCAAACTCTTCAAGTGGTAATAAGCCCCTGCACATGAATAAAACTTTCAGCACCTCCCTGGTGGTCTTGTTTTTTGCCTGCCTCATCTGTCATGACACTGGTGTTGGCACCCGCCAACAAGCCGTTCCGGCTTTCCTGTCACCCTCCGTTATCTTACAAACTGTCAGGCTAGCCCAAAACACCCCTCTGGCAGTAGCGGCCAAAAAAGCCGTTGAGCAGCGATTCATTCCCAAAAAACCAGCCGCCAAAAGCCGCAAATTCAAAAAGCAATCCTTCTGGAAGCGACTGAAGTTTTGGAAGAAAAAAAAGACAAAAGATAAACGGCTTCGCAACCTTGAACCCGGTTTTGGCAGGTGGTTGTTGTCATTTCTGGTAGTTCTTATCGTGGGGTTTTTTATGCTCTACCTGAACGTGGGCTTGGTTGTATTGCTAACCTTCGCTGGCCTGGATACACTGTCCATACTCACCTTCGTTTTGGGCCTATTCGGCATCTATTTGCTCTTGCGCAAGTTATGGTTGAAATTAATGGGAACTGAGAATGGCGGAGACAACGCCACCCTGACCCATGCGGAAGACATCCAGGGCAAAGCCAATCAGCCCGCCGAACCCGAAGGTGCAGACATCCCCCGCTACCAATACCTCGAGCTCGACAATTCCGAAATAACACTTTGCATATACAACACCCAGAGCGGCAACACCCCGGTGCGGGTCAGAATGGGAGATAAGGAACTTACCAGCCATTTTGGGGTAGCCAACGCCCCCAAATGCTTTGATCTGAGCATTTCCGAAAATGCAAAAAACGAAATCCACTTCGAAGCCCCTGACCAGGCTATGGGAAAAAAGGAACTCCTCAGAATCGTTGTGGAAGACGGCGACATCGCCCGTGAAATCTACGTCCGGAAAGGAGGGATCTTGGAGTTGAGGAACTGAAGAACTGAGGATTCGAGAAGATCTGCTAAAATTCACAATTCAGGGATGAGCTTGCCCGGCTGAAAAGATGGAGAATGAAGGATGTGCTAGCCCCCCTACTCTCTACTCTCTACTCCCTACTCTCTCCTCACTCTTGCAATCCCCAGACCCATTTGCCATTGAGGTCGAAGTAGCCCACTTTGTCGCCTTGTTCAACGCGGAAGAGGCCTTCGCCTGCGTAGCTGATGTATTCGTAATCGGGCTGTAGGATGAGCTCGCCCTGGAGGTTGGTCACACCGTTGAAGCCCCTGATACGGACCTTGGCAAAGCCGTCCTCGAACTGTTCGATGCGGTCGTATTTGGGAGGGATGATTTCGATGCCCTGCTGGTTGATGACAGCCCAGCGGCCCTCTACCTTCACCACAGCCATGCCATAGCGGAAGCGGCTGGCTTTCTCGTAAAAGCCGTCGTAAAAGCGGTTTTGCTCAGTGATGTAATAGAACTGGTATTTGTCATCACGCACCAGGCCCCGCCCTTCGTTGAAGTCGATGAGGCGGTTGATGCCGGGCTCTATGATGAAATTGCCTTCGTGATCAATCAGTCCGGCCCTGCGTCCACCTTTGAAGACGATGGCCTTGCCCTCCTGAAAATCCATGCAACGGCTGAAAACCGGCTCTATAACGATGTTTCCGGAACGGTCGATGAAGCCGCAGCGGCCGTCCACCCACACAGCGGCCTTTCCTTCGGAGAAATCGGAGGCCTTGCCGAAATCGGCTTTGATGACCAGCCGTCCGGCGGTGTTGATGAATCCGTAGTGGTCGCCCAATTGAACTTTTGCCAGCCCTTCGTGAAACTCACCAATGTAGCGGAATGGCAAGGTGGTGATGACATCGCCCTGCAGGTTCAGCAGCGCGTATTTGGTGGGCGATCCACCCAGGGCCACCACTGCCAGGCCGTTGCCGTCAAATTTTCCGATGGACAAAAACCGGGGCTTGGAAATGTAATTGCCACTGGTGTCGATCAGTCCGGCACGCATGTAGTCGCCAGCCATCTTTTCAACCACTGCCACACCCCGGTCAAATTCATGTGCCCGGGGATAAACGGGTTCGATGACCCACGTTCCGCTCCGATCGATGTAGCCATAGAAAGGACCGGCTTTTTTGGCGGGCGCCAGGCCATTGCCGAAGCGGCCGGCTTTGGAAAATTCAAAGGGCAGCTCTTCGTTGCCGTTTTTGTCGATGTAGCCCCATTTGGAGCCAATGCGAACGGCAGCCAGGCCCTCACTGAATTCCGACACTTCGTCAAACCGGCAAGGCACCACTTCGAGGCCGTTGCGGTCCACAAAGCCCCAGCGGCCGCTGCGTTTTACAGCCAGTCTTCCTTCGGTAAATGAACCGAGGGCTTCGTATTGGGCGTTGACAGCCAGTTGCCCCAGCGAATCGATGAGGCCGTATTTGTGTTCTTTTTTGAAAATGCGGAGCACCTGGTTGCCGGTGTTTTCCATGAAGCCCAACTCGTCAAATCGGCAGGGCAGAACTTCCTTGCCGGCTTTGTTCACCATGCCCCATTTGTCGTCCATGGCCACGATGCCCACCTCGTTCACGAGATCTTTCGCAAAACTGTATTGCGGAGCAACGATGAAATTGCCGAGGGTATCGATGTAGCCCCATTTGCAGTCTTCACAAATGAGCAGCCCCCTGGCTTCCAGGTCCAGATCGTATTGTGTGTAGTCCGTCAGTGAAACGGGGATCATGTGCGAAGAGATGTATTCCTTCAGCAAGCCGAGATGCTGGTCGGCTTCCGGGGGCACCGCGCTCAGTCGTCCTTTGGCTGAGGCCCTTGCAAGACCATCCTTGTACTCCCCGATGTAGGCAAATCCTTTGAGCAGCACCTTGCCGATTTTATTCACCAGGCCATGCCTTCCGTCGGAAAAAATACAACGGGCGGCAGGCAGTCCCTCGTAAAAATCGGCCAGGCGGATGTCCACGATATCAACCTCGTGCACCAGCAGGCCGGTATCGTTCTGCACCAGGCCATAGGCCATTTCATAGCGGAAGCTGGTGCGATCGAAAACGACCGGTTGAGATTGCTCCACGCCGGCCAGTGTCAGGCCAATGTCCCGGAGCACCTGCACTTCGTCAAAAGAAGGTTCAATCTGAACCTCGCCATTGTCGAGGCGGCGCAAGCCCCATTTGTTGTGCTTCGTGGAATAGAACCACTCGAATTTGTCGAGCTGGTAGATGTTTTGACTCCATGTCGGATACCAGTCACGATTGCCGTCGGGCACCACCCTGATGGAGAAGAAATTGCCGAAAGCATTTTGATCATCCAGGTAGCCCCGGTGGTCCAGGTGGAAGATGGTCAGCTTGCCTTTCGCCAGCGCCCGGATTTCCCGCTCTTTGAATTCGAGGTTGTCATAGACGGGTTCCACAATTTGGTAACCATAAGCATTGACCGCCCCCCGCAATCCATCGGCCAGCACAAGGGCCACCTTTCCATCGAGGGGAGAGATGTAATCGTAATCAAAAGGGAGGATCAGTTCATCGTCATGGCTTACCAGGCCCCAGCGGTTGTTCATCTTCACCCGGAAGATTTCACCGTTAAAAGCCTGTACCTCATCGTATTGTGGAGAGAGCACCGTTTTGCCGCAGTGGTCTATCAGGCCCATGCGCCGGTTTTTACGGCAAAGGGCGTATTCGTCAGAAAAGGGATAGTAATTATCGTGCTCGCCTTCGGCAACCACCTTGTAATACAACAGGGAAAAGAGCGTCGTTTTTCCGTCGGCAATGAGCTTGATGTAGTTTTCCGAAAGCTTGCTGAAGTACTGGTAACGGGGTTGTAGGATTTCTGCCCCAGTGTCATCCACAGCCCCCCAGAGCAGATTTCTTTTTGCGAAGAAGAGAAAATCGTTGTAAGGTCTGATCTCGCTGGCAACCGGCTTCAGAATGACCTTGCCATTGGCGTGCAAGAGGCCGAAGCGCTCGTTTTGCCGGCTGAGGATGTAGGTGCCGGTCATCCATTCGGGCAGGGGTTCCATTACACTCAATTCATCGTACTGTGGTTCTGCCAATAATTTTCCATCAGCGCTTACCAGGCCCCAGAGTCCGTTCTTGCTGAAGGCGATGGCCCGCCAGTTTCCTTTGCGCAGCACCCGCACCTGGTCGTAGCCGGGGGCCAGCACCATCCGCCCTGCCATGTCAATGACTTTCCACTCGCCCCTGTCAATGACGGCCAGAAAGAGGGAATCCAGCACTTTGAGGTCATCGTATCGGGGTGGCACCACCTCTTCTCCCGTTTTCGACAGCAACCCTACCCTGCCCTGCCTTTGCATCACGGCATAGCCGTAATGCTTGAACTCTCCAATGGCATCGTAAACGGCAGGCCTGACGAGGTACCCCTCGGCATTCATCAAACCCCACTTCTTGTTTTGCTTGATTGGAAAAACGGACTGCGCCTCCATGGCCGAAGGCATGAACAGACAGAGCGAAAGGAGTAAAAAGAAAACAGGCGGCGTACGAGAAAACATCAAGGTTTCGGTTTTCTGCGATGGAATTGATCTCAATCAGCAGACCGTCAATGTGACAAGTAATTATTTTGCAAAGGAATAAAATATCCGAATGATATTACCCGGAAGACCAAAAAGAAACGCAAGATTCCCGACAGGCCGTACGCTGTTAACAGAATTGGGAAGGTGAGGAACTGAAGAATCGAGGATTTGAGGATTCGAGGATTTGAGCCTACTGCAAAAAGGCACTGTAGTGCGAAAAGTTAGAAATCTCACTACTGACAGCACTCGAAGTGCTGTCAGTAGTGAAATGCGCAACCCCTCAAAACCAAGGCTTTAGTTTGGACTCAACTTCTCTCCACCAACGGAACTTATACCAATTTCAATAGAAAAGGACTTTTTGCAGTGCGCTCAGAATTTGAGGAATGAGTCCCCTGCAAAAAGCCTTTTTGAATTGGAGTTGCCGGCAAGAGTCGTTGGTTGAGAGAGGTTGATTTTATTCTAAAGTTATGGTTTACAGAAATTTAGGAGCGATCGAGCGCAACCTCTCTCAACTTCTCTCAACCTTTCTCAACCCCTCTCAACCACTGAGCGCACTTTTTGCAGTCTTCGATTCCTCAAAAGAAAAACTCCTGCTCAACGTGCCAGCGGCGGTCGTGGTGGTGCAGGAGCACCAGCTTGTCAACCAGGAATTTACGGTGGTAGTGCTGGCGGGAGAAATAGTCCCAGGCTTTGTAATAGGCCGTTTTGCTCAGGTCCCGGTGGGCGATGGTCATGTGGGGATGAAAGCGGGCTGCCCGCTGGTCGTGGTAATCGAGAGCTGCCTGCATTTTGCGAAGAAGGGAAGCGTGGAGTTCGTCGAGTTGTTTGTTTTTCACCACATTGACGAAGATGACCCGTGGGGGGAAGGAATCGAAATCTTTTAGTTGCACTTCGAAAGGCGTTTGCCCCAGGGCGAACATGTCCAGCACATCCCGCAGGGCCGGCAACTGCTCTTCACGCCAGCGGTAAGGGGGGATCAGGGTAATGTGCGGCGGCGATTTCAGCGCATGTTCCGCACCGAAATGCCGCTGGCAATACCGCTTGAAGGCGGTCACCTCTTTTTGGATCTTCTCATCCGGCATCACTGCGATGAAATACAGGCTCATGGTTTTGACGGTTCGTGAGTGCAGGCCGGAAAAATACGGCATAGGTGGTTGTGATGACAGTGTCCCCCACCTTCATTCTAATCCACCCTACAAATAGGAGTTCTACAACAACACATTACATTTCACTCCAACTCGTTGGCCTCGTTGTCTTGAGGGCATCAGAAAAGAAATTCTTTCAAATGTTTATAGGACTTGGAAGATAACTATTGATCCTGATCATTGGTAATGATACCGTACTGGCGCCCGACTTAGTGTAGTGGAAAAAAAGCACTTTGTACTGAAATTTTCCCAAACTTGAGTCCGTTTGGTTTAGATTTTTTTATCTTCGACCATGAAAACACTATCACCAATTGATTGAACTAAATCAAGTTGGATGAATAGAGAGAAGAAGGCAGTCATTTAGGTTGATAGCTTATCAGGTACAAAGTACTCTAAATGTACTTTAAAACAATCGTAGAAAAAGGTTTTGGGAAGACTCAGCGTAAAGTGGCAACGAATCTTGGACGTTCGTTCTTCCCCCATATACAACCACAATTCTCGCACACAAATTTCTCGTCCTAAACTAAACTCCTAAACAATGAAAAACATTACAATTGCACTCATCGCCCTTATCACAATGGGAGGATGTTCCCCACAATCATCAAAGATAATTTCCAAAACAATTAATCACCGGTATTTCAACATTCGTTTCTCTCCTGAATCAATATCAAAAGAAAGTCTCGGCAAGCTGAGAATAGAAGTTACACCAATTGACGCTGCAAGCATCAACAGAGAGACATATGAAGCTTCGAGTCGAGACGGAAATTACGAAAAAGAATTTGCCCTCAAGATAGAACAATCCAAATCTGAGCTCAAAGAGTACTCAAGACAAGAGAGGGCTTACATAAAGGGAAAAATAAATGCAATTGAACTGCTAAACAAAATGGAAGCAGAATATAACATACCCTCAATTACATCTTACAATTTAAAAGAAAGAATATGGAATGGTGACGATTTTGGATATGACGGGACTGAAATAAAATACCTGTCAGAAAACAACTTTTACCCAGACTATTTCAATCCATATAAAATCAATCAAAAATACCTTAGCGTATTTAAAGTTACATTTGAAAACAACAGCAACGAAATACAAGAGATCAACCTCGAAGAGTTTCGGATTATCACTGGAGAAGAACTACTCTTCCCGCTAGGCCTAGAATATTTTGAAAATTACTTACAAAATGAACCAGAAAAATTGAAAAACATTTACCGAATGAATATGCCTAAAGAACTACTGATAACGCCATCCCAAAGAATAACTAAATACATTGCTGTACCAGCTATAAACCCTAAAAGCAGCTCCCTTCAAATTCAATTAATAAAAAATACAGACATAGTAAATTTTGATTTTACAGTTAAGGAGGAACTCTTGAACAAAAGCTACAACCTAACCAAGTATGAAATCTACACATCAGGACTAAAAGATTCGTATTCTTACGACTTTTATTGTGCCATACAATATCAAGACGGTGTTTCTATCGCCCTTTCCTCCAACTATATTTTTGTAAGCCCTGAAAGAGAAGAAACACCCGTTTCTATCTATATTATTACAGTAAACAGAATAAGATCAAATGTCAAATTTTCAAAAATGCAAAATGTCAAATTTTCAAGCTTTGAAAACAATCGAATAATTGTCCCAATTGAATAGATATACCCAATCCTAGTTAGTACGCTAACAACCATAGTACTTTGCCTATTGCTCCTTTTCCACTGATAGGCCCTGAAGAAGAAGATTTGGAGGAGCGTATAAACGAAAAGTTGATTGCAGGTCAACTGCTAAAACGTCAGTAACAACTGTTTGAGCTGCGATAGTAAGGATTGATCGTTTACAATGTAATGTTTAAATAGAAAAAAGATGTGGATAGAACAAGATCATAGCCTATTTCAGCCTTTGAAGAAAGCTACTTAAATATGGAAGATGCTATTTCTTGCATTTTGCCAAACCAGTACCAGGTCTTTTAAAGCTGCCATTTTTTTAAAACAATCAGATCAACAATCTTCAAAATGAGTGAGGTATTAGCCGCTATTTGCAAAAATCCACGTATGCTCGTCACGAGCTGTGTTCGTTGACGTAACTAATTGGCGGTCTCCAAATCAAAGCTGGACAAGCTGGCCGCCGCAATTAGCAGCGATTTAAAAAGTACTAGTTGGTCAAACACAGGCTAAAGCCTGTTGGTCAGGCACAGGCTAAAGCCTATGCTACAACTCAGGGAGGCAGCTGAAAATCTTGCGACCAAAGTTTTTTTGAATCAGCTCCCCTTCTCTTCAACACCCCCATCAATCCAGTAATTTTCACCCTCCTCCCCACCACCAAAGTATTTCTCCTGTTTAAAACAAACCCGTCGTCGAAATCTGAAATGTCCTAAACTTGCCGGATGGAAAAACTGAATCCGGCACTCATAGACCTTTTTTACAAGGAAATCAGGAAGGTACATGACAACGGGGAGCTTTCGGGGCTTGACAAGGCCTGGGCTTACCACCGTTTGCTGGAGCTCATTTTCATAGAGCTCACCAAGGCGGAAAACCTGGCTTTTACCACCTTGTTTGCCCGCATTGCCTATGCGGCGCACCGCCACCGGCTCGATAAAAAGTTGACCTATTGGGTGCACCTTTTCCGACGGAAATTGCGCAGCGAAGGGCACAAGACAGAACCTGCTGAGCTGAGCCAGCTTGCCCTGTACATCCTGCACCAATTGCTGGTGAATCTCAGCGGGGAGCAGGTGCCGGCTGATTTCAGGAAGTATTTCCCCGCTGAGCCGCCTTTTGAGTACAAGTCCGTCGCCGTAAAGGAATTCCGGCCATATGTCAGGGCCACGGCCGTGCAGGACGACGAGGAGAACGACCGGATGCTGATCCACGATGAAAACAACGAAGGCGCCACTGCCTGGCTGCAATACAACATCCCCGACCGCAACGAGCCTTTCAACAAAAGCATCCGGGCCATCCGCAAGGTTTTCGGCTTCCCCGTGACGCTCAGCCTGCTGGATGTGGAAGTTGCCGAAGGCGATGATGACCTGCCGCTGTACCGGCCCCGGGGCATCGTCATCGAGCCGGATTACCTCATGGACGTAACGACTGTGGCCAGTTGCTTCACCGGCTATGGATCGGAGCCGATGATCTACCTGCTGTACAAATTCCTGCCGAGTGAAACCAGCAAGCCCATGATGTTGGGTAACATCGCCAACTTCTTCCTGGACGAGCTGATGAACAACCCGGAGGCCACCTTCAAAGAGACTTTTCCGGGTGTATTCAGGCTGAACCCATTGGTGTTTTCATTGTGGAACAACCAGGAGGTTAAGGAGGTGATGCAAAAAAGCCAGGGCCATTGGAGCCGCCTGAAAAAGGTGATCAGCCAGGATTTCGAAAAGGAAGAAATTGAACGGGAGGCCTGCTTCCTGGAACCCTCCTTTTACGATCCCGTCCACGGCCTGCAGGGACGCCTCGACGTTTTTCAGAAGAAAGGCAGCAAGAGCGTCATCGTGGAGCTGAAGAGCGGCAGTCCCTTCATGAAGAACATCCATCAGATCGGGGCCAGCCATTATGTGCAAACCCTGCTCTACGACATGATGGTACGGGCTACCTTCGGCGAAAAAGTGGACCCCGCCAATTACATCCTGTACTCAAAAGAAGAACTGAAACAGCTGCGCTACGCCCCTCCCAACAAGGCCATCCAAATGGAAGCGCTACAGACTCGAAACCTGTTGGTCACCTTCGACCGGATGCTGGCCAGCCTGGGCACGGAAAAGCCCATGACCAACCTGGCAGCCCGGATCACCACCAACCACCTGCGGCTCTCCGGCTTCCTCAACGCCAATGTGGAGCGCTTCGAAAAAGCTTACGCCGGACTTTCAGACCTGGAGAAGGCCTACTTCGATGCTTTTACAGGGATGATCGCCAGGGAACACCTGCTGGCCAAAACAGGCGTGCAGGGCAATGAAAACATCAACGGCCTGGCCGCCATCTGGCTGGACGACACCCGGGAGAAAGAAGACCGTTTTGAACTGCTGCGGGCACTGGAACTGGCCGAAAACAAAGCCGATCAGTCCGAACCGGTACTGGTATTCAACAAAACGCCCCATACCAACCCGCTGGCCAATTTCCGCACGGGCGACATCGCACTGCTCTACCCCACTCCGGAAGCGGAGACCGACCCGCTGAATACCCTGAGCAGCCAGGTTTTCAAAGTCACCATTCTGGAAGTGAACAACAGCCAGGTGATGGTGCGGCTGCGGTACAAACAGTTCAACAAACGCATCTTTGAGGAGTATGCACGGTGGAACCTGGAACACGACCAGATGGACATGGGTTTCAACGCCATGTACCAGGGTCTCTTCCGTTGGGCTGAAAGCCCGAAAGAAAAGCGCTCTTTGCTCCTCACCGGGCGTTCGCCCGGCAACGACAATCCTGCCCCGGTCAGGCTCCCTTCGGACTACGGCACGCTGACGGGACCCCAGCGGCAGGTGTTGGAGAAGATGATCAACGCCAGGGATTACTTCCTGCTGTGGGGGCCGCCCGGCACCGGTAAAACCAGCCAGTTGCTGCGCTGGTTCGTGCAGTGGATTTTCGAGCACACCGAGGAAAACCTCCTGCTGCTGGCCTACACCAATCGGGCCGTGGATGAGATTTGCGAAGCGATAGAAAGCATTGCCAAGGCTGCTGATAATTACCTCCGCATCGGCTCTCCGCATTCCACCGGCAGCCGGTTCGTGGCTAAACTACTCTCTGAAAAAACTGCCGGCGTCGCCTCGCGTGCTGCGTTGAAAGACATCCTCCAGCAACACCGGATCGTGGTGAGTACGGTGGCATCACTGTCCAACAAAACGGAACTGCTCCAACTGAAAAAATTCAGCCAGGTGGTCATTGACGAGGCCTCGCAAATTCTGGAACCGCAACTGGTTGGCCTGCTGCCCCACTTTGAGAAATTCATCCTGATTGGCGACCACAAGCAATTGCCGGCAGTGGTGGTGCAGCCACCGGAGCAAACGGAGGTGCTGGATGCCTCGCTTCGCAAAATTGGCCTCACAAACCTGCGTAACAGCCTCTTTGAACGGCTCTATAAAAGGTGCCAGGAAGAGGGCTGGCATTGGGCTTACGATCGCCTGCGGCAACAGGGGCGCATGCACGTGGACATCATGCACTTCCCCGCCCACCAGTTTTACGAAGGGCAACTGGAACCCCTGCCCAAAGGGCTGCCGGGAGCGGAACGGCAACGCCTACCGCTGAATTTTCAAACCCCGGAACTGCCGCAAGGCATCCCGCCGGAAGTTTTTGCAAAGCGAATGGTTTTTTTGGATGCCCCCGTTGACGACAGCTCTCCCTCCAGAAAAACGAATCAGTTCGAGGCGGAAACCGCTGCACGACTGGCAGCCCATTTCCACCATAATCACCCCGATCGCAGCCTGGGCATCATCACACCCTACCGGGCCCAGATCGCCTGCATTCTGGAACAGTTCGAAAAACACAACCTGCCTGCTGACAGCATCACCGTTGACACCGTGGAACGCTACCAGGGCGGCGCCAGGGATGTCATCATCATCTCGCTGTGCACCAACGTCGCTTCGCAACTGGAAAGCCTCGTCTCCCTCTCCGATGAAGGCGTAGACCGCAAACTGAACGTGGCCCTGACCCGGGCTCGCGAACAGGTCATCCTCCTTGGCAATAAAAATCTCCTTCGGCAAAATGAAGTGTACCGCTCGTTGATCGAGTGGTGTGGGAGGGATTGAGGATTTGAGCCCCGAATCCCGAAAGCCTTCGGGATCGGGGGAGGATTTGAAGAATCGAGGAATCGATCTGCTAGCCCTCTCAGTTCTTCACTTCCTCACTTCCTCAAAAAATAAAAGCTGCCCCTCCTGACGGAAGGGCAGCTCCATTGCTAAAATTCAGCTTATAGCTTAGAAAGAAATCTTCACACCGGCGTTCCAGGTGCGGCCGAAGCCGAAGAAGCCCCTGTTCTTGGTGTAGAATTCATTTTCAGTTGTGTTAGGATCGTCTTGTACGTTGGTATCCATTTCAGCCACATAGGTCTCATCGAGCACGTTGTTCATGTTGAAACGGAATGTGGTGGTCATCTTACGCATGTTCACAGTGTAAGAGATACCGGCGTCAACGAGAGAGTAGTTCGGCAACTTAACCACCTGACCACCTTCTTTCTTGAACTGATCTTCGAGGATGTCGAACTCAGCGTAGAGGTTGTCGGCGAAGTAGTAGTTACCATAAACTTTCAGTCCGTAAACAGGCTCAAAAGTAGCACCCAGTGCAAAGGTGGTCTGAGCGGCGTCACCAACTTTTACGCCGTCGGCAAAGAGGGTGATCTTGTTGTCCGGGAAATCAGCCAGTGCCTCCTCGTTGTCGAGGTTGAAGAGGTTACCGGTGAAGTTGCTGCTGTACTCCCATTTTCCGATGGAAGCCATACCGTTGATGGTTAAATTCTCCATGGGGCGGTAGTTGAACTCGAGCTCAAAACCGCTGTGAACCTCCTCAACATTTGAGTAAGAAGCCAAAACTTCCACCTCAGTACCATTGACAGTCATGGCATCGAAGCTCTCGTCGAACTGACGGTTACCCCATGTAGTGGTGTACAGGTTTACATTGGCTTTGAAGTTACGGGTACGGTAGCCGTAGCCAGCTTCAAAGGCGTAAACTGTCTGGTTCTTCACCTCTTCGTTGATGATGTTGCGGAAGCCGAGGAAAACGTTGTCGAAGATCGGCTGCTTGCTGAAGTAGCCACCGTTCACGAATACGTTGCTCTTGTCGCTGAGGTTGTAGTTGAAACCAGCTTTGAAGGTTCCACCACCGAAGTTCTGCCAATCGGTCTCACGGTATTCACCATCGTTGTTGATGTCGTTGTCAGGGGTGTCGTTTTCGGCATAGTTGAAGTAGTCAACACGCTTGAAACCCTGGTTTGAACCGGAAACTGACAAGAAAGCAGACAACTTGTCCTTGGTGTACTCAACCTGACCAAAGAGGCCTACCCAGCTTACCAGACCGTCGTTCCAGTAGTTAAGAACGTTGTTGCCATTCTTGTAGCCGTCATCCGCAAAGCTTCCAAAATCAGCCGGAGCTTCGTCGGTGATGTAGTTCTCAGGATTGTTGATGTCAGAGCGTGAAAGGTAAGCATCTGCACCGAGCAGGTTTTCTACACGGCGGAAGTGCTCACCCTTGTAGTAACGTGCATCCAGACCACCTACGAAAGTGATGTTTTCGTTGAGGCGGGCAGTCAGGGTTGAAAGCACTCCGTACCAGTTGTGGTAGTTCATGGAAGCACGGCGGATGAAACCTGTGCCCATGGCGCCGTTGCCGTTGAAGCGTCCGTCGCTGGTCACTACATATTTGCCAGCAAATGGGCCCGAATCAACGGGGATTTTCTGGCCCCACTCAGGATAGGCAGCAGAACCCTGGTTGTAAGCTACGAGGTCATCGAAGCGAACCTGACCGTTGGCATCGTGGATGCCCTGTCCTTTTCCGCTGTAACTGTCGAAAATGCTACCCGGGGTGCGAAGGCGACCACGAGGACCTGTTCCTCCACCACGACCGAGAGAAACATAGGCTGAAGTTTTCAGGTCAACCTTGTCGCTGATGTTCCAGTAGTGGTTTACGAATGCTTTAGGCTTGTGGTAGAAGTTCCTTCTCCAAGTGAATTCCTTGCCATTCAAGGTTCCCCAAACGGTGTTGAAGCGGATACCTTCATCGAGGTAAGTCTGCAGTGAGATGTTGTCAAAACGGCTCACTGAGCGCTGGTGGTGCCATTGCGGAGCACCCAGTACAGTGAATGCAAGGGTGTGCTGGCTGTTGAAGGTTTTTGACAAAGAAAGGAAGTAAGAATAAGCACGGAACATGGTGCCATCCACATAACCGTCACCGCGGGTGTGGGTCAGTTGCATGGTGGCAGCAAAGCCCTTCTCACTCAAACCGCTGGAGAGCATTACGCCGTACTTTTGGAAGCCATCGTTACCGATCATCACGCTGGCCTTACCGCCTTTCTTGAAGTCGGCAGCATTGGTGATGATGTTGATGGAACCACCAACTGAAGGAACAACGGTCTTGGCAGCACCCAGACCACGCTGAACCTGCATGGTGCTGGTTACGTCAGAAAGACCAGCCCAGTTCGACCAGTAAACCCAGCCGTTCTCCATGTCGTTGACGGGGATACCGTTGATCATCACAGCGGTGTTGCGCTGGTCAAATCCACGAACGTTGATACGGCTGTCGCCATATCCACCGCTACCTTTGGTGGCGTAAATGGAAGGTGTGTTCCGAAGCACTTCAACGTACTCCTGGTTACCCACCATGGCTTCAATCTGGTCCCCCTTGAGGGTAGAAACGGCTACCGGTGTGCGGCGGTCAATGGCCACCGAGGCAATGACGTTTACTTCCGAAAGACCAACGGCCCCGAAAGTCAGGGTCACAGCACCCATGTCAACCATGGAACCTGAAACGGTCACCTCCTTTTCCATGGTCTCAAATCCTGTGTAGGAAACAACCACGGTGTAGGTACCATTGGCAAGATTGCCGATGGCAAATGAACCATCGATGTCAGTGATGGTACCAAAAGTGTTACCGGCATCGTTGCGAGCAACCACAGTGGCACCGATGAGTGGCTCCCGGTTGTCGTCAACAACGGTACCGGAGATGCCCCCCTGGCTGTACAGGGTCATGGCCATGGTCGTGCTCAGCAGAACCACTGCCAGTAAGCGTACAAACAAATTTCTCATAAGAATAGAATTTGGTTAAACGTTTTTCCCGCCCTCACACAATGGCGGGGTGAAAAGAGCTGGTCTAAAAGAAATGGCGTATTCCCTCCTTCACTGGCGCTAACCAGTTGGGTTCAATGAATCCAAAGGAGTATGTATCCTGGTGATGCTTGATGAGAGGAACAGAGGAGTCTGTTTGTCCATCATAACTGCTTTGTTAGTGCCTGTTTTTGGAACGGTTCAGGGGACGAACACTTCAACCTCGTTCATGCATTTTCATGTTCGGCGGCAAAGGTAGGTCATGTTTCATTGCCAGCCGGCGCAAAGGTATTAAGCAGCTTTTAATTTTTCGTAAAGATGGGTCATGTCTTTTGCTGAAGCTTCTGAAACCCCTTTGAACCTGGAAGGATGAAACTCTTGGATTGCCTGTAACTATTGGAATCCGGCACTGACGGGGGAAACTGAAAAACAAAATAAATTGAGAAAGATCATTCGAAAACTACCCCATCGACAAAGAGTGTTCTCACGGCTCAGGTCAGTAATTGCCTTCGTCAAACATCGCCCTTACCTTTTACTTCCCCTTCCCCTGCAACAGTACCAGGATGGTGTAAAAGATGATCTTGAAATCGAGCATCAGGGACATGTTTTCTATGTAAAGGATGTCAAACTTCAGCCGCTCTATCATTTCATCCACATTGGAGGCGTAGCCGTATTTCACCTGGCCCCAGGAGGTGATGCCGGGCCTGACTTTCAGCAAATGCCGGTAATGCGGGGCTTTCTGCACGATCTGCTCGATGAAGTAGGCACGCTCAGGTCTGGGGCCCACCAGCGACATTTCACCTTTGAATACGTTCCACAAATTGGGCAGCTCGTCAAGCCGCCATTTGCGCATCACAGCGCCCCAGGGCGTGCAGCGGGGGTCGTCCTCTGTGGAGAGTTGCGGGCCGTGCTTTTCGGCATCAATGTACATGGAGCGAAACTTGACCAGCATGAAAGGCTTGCCATTGAAACCGATGCGCTCCTGTTTGTAAAAAATGGGACCCGGAGAAGAAAGCCTCACCCGGATCATGATGTAAAGAAAAAGCGGGGAAAGCAGTAGCAAGGCCGTTCCCGAGGCCACCACATCGATCAGCCGCTTCACAATCCGCTGCCATTTGGGCATCAGTTCCTGCCTGATCCTGATCAATACGGCTCCATACACCTCGCTCATCTGCACATTGCCCAACAGGATGTCGTACATGTCGGGTACGATCTTGATAAAAATGCGGTCGCCAAAATCAAACAACTGGTTCAGAATGCCCTGCAACTGCCGGTGATCCGAACTCTCGATGGCAATGATCACATCCTCCACCGCCTTTTGCTCGATGATGCTGTGGAGATGGCTGGTATCGCCCAGGTATTCCAGCGATTCCTGAATCAGCGGAGCAGCATCGCCTCCGTTCACCTGCACATAGCCCACAAAACGGTGCCCCAGATTGGAAGAGTTGCCGGAAAGTTCTGTGTAAATCTTGGCCGCCCTTTCGTCAGCACCAATAAGCAATGTGGGGAACCATACCAGACCGCGCTGCAGCCGGCCGCGGGCCCAGGTTATGAAAAGCATCCGGCTGAAACTGGTGAACGTGAAGTGCAACGCAAACAAGACCACAAAAGATTGGTAATAGGTCCGGTGCTGCCCAACAACATCATCCAGGATGAGGGTAAAGAACAGAATGATGCAGCCCGAAAGGGAGAGGAAAAAAGTTCTGGAAAGCGTGCTCAGCCGGCTGAGCCTGTACACGTCTTTGTAATCGTCAAAAAGGTTGTAAAACAAAAACCATCCGGTGGGGATCATCAGCACACCGTAGTAAAAGTTGAGGTCGTGAAATGTGGACCAGGCCACGGGTTGCCCTTCCGTCCATTTGCGATACATGAAAAAACAGGCCCAGGCCAGCATGGCTGCCAGGAAATCAAAAAAACGGTACAGGTAGGTATCGCGTTGACGAAGGGTCATTCCGGATGAATTTCGGCCGCAAAGTAAGACATTCCTGCGCTAAGCCATCCGCTAGCCGATGCTCACCAAAATGACATTGAGCAGTCATAACCGGGCTTATCGAAGTCCTGTCCGTTCGATTTCTGTGTTTTTCCTTTTCTTTCGCTCCGCAATGCCCTTCCGGATAGCCAGTCCACAAAAACAAAAACGACATGAAGTACAAGAGACGCAAATTCATCAGGACCACCGGTCTGATGGCCGCCGGCAGCGTGGTGCTGCCCTGGTGGGCCTGCCAAAACAACTCATCCACGGAGGAAGCAAACGCATCCGGAGAACACTCTGACCCTTCGCCTGACGGCAACCTGGGCCCCTTTGGCATCCAGCTCTGGACATTGCGCAGCGAAATGGATAAAGACCCGAAAAACGTGCTGCGCAAAGTGGCCGAGTACGGCTACAAGCAGGTTGAAAACTACGAAGGTCAGCAAGGCCTCTGGTGGAACATGGACCACAAGGAATACAAAGCCCTTTGCGACGAGCTCGGCCTCGATCTGATTGCCAGCCACTGCAACTTCGCTGAGAATTTCGAAGAAAAAGCCGCTCAGGCTGCCGAAGCGGGTATGAAGTACCTGGTTGCCCCCTGGGTGGGGCCTCAAAAGAAAATGGACGATTTCAAACGCATCAGCGATACCTTCAACCAGTGCGGTGAAATCTGCAAAAAGAATGGCCTCCGCTTCGCCTACCACAACCACGATTACTCATTTCAGGAACTGGAAGGCGAACTGCCGCAGGACGTGATGATGCAAAACACCGACCCCGAACTGGTGGATTTCGAAATGGACATTTATTGGGTGGTCACCGCCGGCGCAGATCCCATAGCATGGCTGAAAAAATACCCCGGCCGCTGGAAACTCTCCCACGTGAAAGACCGGGCCAAAGATGCCAAACCCAATGCCAGAGACGCCTCCTGCATCCTGGGTCAGGGCTCCATCGATTATGGGCCCATTCTGAAAACGGCCAAAGAGGTGGGCATGGAGTATTTCATTGTGGAACAGGAGAAATACGATGGATCCACACCTTTCGACAGCGCCAAAGCCGATGCCGAATTCATGAAGGCACTGGTGATTGATGGTTGAGAGGAGTTGATCCCGACATTCGTCGGAAGGTTTTGAGGAGTGCCACCGGTTATGGCTCACCGGGGAACCCGATGTGGATCATACGGCCACCTGTCTGGTTGACTGGGTTTACTTCTTTGCCAATGACGATGCCGTCAGATGGGGCAGTGTATTCCCTCACCACGTCGCCAAAAACATTGTGGATACGGCCAATTACCTCTCCTTTTCTGACCATGGTGTTCACCTGCGGCAATACGGTGAGCAGGCCCCCATCGTCGGTGTAAATCCATTCCGAGCTCTTGCAGATGACGGGCTGGTGATCGGGCTCCTCGATGACCGTGTGTACCATTTCGAGGTAGTGAAGCATGTTGTGAAGGCCGGTGAGGCCCTCCCGGATCATGCCCCGCTGAAAGGTATGCGGATTGCCCACTTCCAGGGTGATGGAGTGTATGCCCATTTCATTGGCTGCACCGCGCAGGGTGCCGTCGGAGGGCGGGTTGTGGAGAATGATCTGTGGATTTTGAAGCAAGGCCATCTGCCGGGTGATCTCATGCCGCAAATCAGCGCGGATGTAATAGGAGTTCACACGTCCAAAACTGGCAGTGTGCAGGTCCACCAGGTAATTGAAATGGCGCACGATGCGATCGAACAGGCGGAAGGCATAGACGCCGCTGACGTTGCCATTCGGCGCTCCGGGCATGATGTGGTTGATGTCCACTCCATCCAGAAAGCGGCGGGTACGACGCAGGTAAGCCGGCACATTGGCCACGGGCACTCCCACCACGATGCCACATAGTTTGTCCAACGACAATTCCTTGAAAAGGCGCTGGATGACGGGAATGCCGTTGAGTTCATTGCCGTGGACGGCCGCTGTGATTCCGAGTACCGGCCCCGGTTTTAGTCCCTTGGCCACCAGCAATGGCACATAGATGGGCATGGACATCCCGTCCGTGACGATGTGCATCAGGAAGCGGTGCTTCTTTCCGGCCTCAAGCTTGTCCAGTTCGAGCCTGTCAATGACAGGGACGTTCTTTACTCCGTAAATGGGTGCTTTCATGAATCTATATTTTTTTACGCCTGAACCCCGAACGATAGACCCCGTCCGGACGGGCTCCGGCATTTGAACTTTTTATGGTGTACAGGTTGCTGAGTGTACTGCAAAAACTTCAATTTTTCGAGAAACTGAGTGCACTGCAAAAACCTATAATTCACGAAAGAATCATGTTTTTGATCCCGAAAGCCTTCGGGATTAAAAACACGTACTGACCAGAATATGGCCTTTTTGCAGGGGGCTCAGAAACTCATGTTTTTGATTTCATCCCGAGTTTGCCTCGTGATAAAAACAAGCGCTACCCGGAAGATGGCCATTTTGCAATGGACTCGATTCCTGCCCGCCTGCCTGGCGTCAGATCCGTCTGTGGACGGACAGGCAGGGCGGCAGACGGGTCGGCGGACAGGGATTCTTCCACCCCTTCATTTTTCCGCCTTATGCTCTTCGTAAATGCGTTCCCAAAGCAGTTCAGCGGCCCTTTTGGTGGCCGGCACACCTGCCGGGGTTCGCATGGCGTGGAGCCCTCCAATGCTCAAGGCATTGATTTCCGACAGCTCCCTCCGCCCCTCATCGTCACAGAGTGTGTCGATTCCGTAGAATATTACGCCATTTTCCCTCATCACCGGGTCAATGCGGGCCACAATTGCCAGTTCGTTCTCGTCAGGCGCTGACTCAGCCGAGCTCCCTCCCTGAGCCACATTGCATATCCAGCTATCAGCAGGCGGATAGCGCAAAACCGCTCCCAGCACCTCCCCACAACACACCACGATGCGCTTATCACCTTCGGTAACATTCCGAAGGAACTTCACGGCGAGGTAAGGCTCCGGATGTTGGTGGTACGCTTCGGCAAATTGCCCGAAGGACATTTTCTCACCTTCGGAAAATACCACCTCGTCGCCTTTGATTCTGACGATGCCTTTTCCACCATAACTCATGACGGGCTTTAGCACCACCGGAAACTGTTTCCTCATTTCATCGATGTCTTCGATGCTGTGGCAGGCCTTCATGGGTGGGCAGAGCTCCTGAAAATTGAGCATGAACAGCTTGTTGCCTGTTTTGAGCATTCCCGCCGGGTTGTTGATGAAATACACGGAAGGAAACTCCGTCTCCAAGAAACCCCAGAACTCCTCAACTACAGGGTGGGGAAGCCGTAAAAGAACGGCGTCATAAGTCCGGGGGCTGACGCGTTCGAGGTTCTTTTTAAAAGCACTCCCAGCCTCGTCCCAGGCAAATGTCTGGCTTACAGGTGCAGCGAATAAGTTTTTCACAGCCCTGTTTTCGAAGAAAAGCCGGTTGTTCTCCAGGCCTCTGCTCGCAACGTCGATACCGGCGCAGCGCTTGTGCTTGCGCATCTCCAGCAACAGCGGATAGATGGAATTTTCTGTGGAGTGACCCCGGTGATCTGTCAAAACGAGCAGGCGGTATTTTTTCACTGGAGGGACAAGGTTATTTCAGACAAAGATTAAGTGACTTCAACTGAAGAAACAGCAGATCATTCAGAGCAACAATTCATCGATGAAAGAAAGGTCATCGTTGAGTTGGCGAAAGTGCTTCAACCGGAACTTACCATCCTTGGTCATCAGTTGCTGGGCCATTTTGTCGATGGCTGTCATGCTCAGCACAGTCTGAATGAAAGCCTCGATGAGGTCGTCGAGGCCTATGCCGAGGCGGTTGAAATCCCTGCGGTCCATCAGCAGCAGGCGGTTGGTATCGGTATCCCAACTTCCGTCGGATTTTTTATAGGAAAGGTTGGTGCCAAGCATGGGCCATGAATTGACACCGGGAGGCAGGTGGTCCGGCAAGGGCTTTTCAGCCCTTCGTGCGTAAATGCTGAGTGGTTTGATCCCCCCGGGTGTCGCACTGACCATCAGCCGCAGGTCACAAACGTAGGTATGGCCGGCAGCAGAGGGGATGGAGCCAACGTGAAACAGCCGTCCCTGTGTGGTTGTGGAACTCCAGTTGTAATTGCCAATAAGACTTTGGACGATGAAGCGGTCATAGTCGAATTGCCGCTCCATGAAAGCATTGAGTTCCTCTTTTGACACGATGGTGAACACCCCCTGTCCGGCATTGCTGTAGGGAACTTTGACAACTGCCTGCCCGCCCATGCTTTTTACGATACCCGGAATTTCTTCCTTGCGCACGTCACGGATGGTGTAGGGTGTGTTGATGCGCAGGCCTTTGTCTTCGAGTTCTTCGTTGAAAGAGTCATAAGCTTTGGCAGCCAGCATTTTGTTTCGGCCACCTGCCAGGCAGGCCAGCACGGGGTTGAAAATACGCGTACGTGTATGAACGGGCAGCCGGTTCCAGGGTTTTTGAGTCACATAGCGAAATGCCGCACGGATGGGGTGCCAGTTGCCCTGCTCATCCCGCACCAGCATCTGCCCATTGTCGAAGCGCACGGCCGGGTCCGGATCGTCATGGTAAAATTCCACCAGATACACCGGTTCCTGAAATACATCGGCCATCACAGCCGCATAACCGGTGTTCTCCATGGGGTTCTTGTCGTAAACGACTGCCAGTGCTCCATGAGCTGTAGGCCGTTTGCGCTGAATGTAAGGCTTGAAGGTCCGCTCTATCAGCCAGCGATAAGCCCCACGTTCCTGGTGATCGTCGGTCAGTGGCATGGATTTCTGCCCGCTGGGACAGGAGTTGTTTTCTATCACCACCATGAGGCGCTTGCCTTCTATGCTGGTAACATTGATCAGGTCTGCCCCGGCCCACAAAAAGTACTTTGGCTGGTAGTTCAGGATTTCCTCGAGGTCTTTCGGCCGCACCCCTGGGTGCAGGTGGCAATAGCGGGTGATGATCCGATTTTGCTCCAGGTTGAGGAAAAAGTTCACCATCGGATGGATGGTGGCATTCAGTGCCTTGGGGTACCAGTGATGGTGCGCCTCAAAGCTCCCGGGAAATACCTTACGGGCTGCATTGATTGTTGCCGAAGAAGATGCCATCTGATCGTTGTTTTTTTCGTAAATGAGAGGTTCAGCCTCTGCCCCACCTTTCTGATTGTTTGTAGCTGAAATGAGCAAGCGCACACCGTAAAATTAGAACTGTGTATCCTTCAAGAGACCATTCCAGGCTGAAGTTCTCAGCAGAATTTTTGGTTTGTGAAGGGTTATCGATCCCTCTTCAACACATCTCCTTGCCCTATTTGAAACGGTTTGGGAAAAGCCAGACTTCCAATCTCGAAAAGGTTTGGGAGTTCGGGGCCAGAGCAAGTCCCGAATCGCCGCCCATATCGCTTCGTTTCGAGCATATCGGCCGTGACCATCACAAAGACTTTCCGAAATGCCGGAGGCACACAGGACTTGAGCTATTTGACCGCAACCCCGGAACCGTTGTAGCGGGCGGGATCAAATTTCAGTGAAAGCACTGACTTGTACTTTGAAGAATCCTGTTGAAAAGATTTTACCATGTTCCAGGTGACTTCGTCCAAAAAAGGTTTGAGCGGTTGTTCCACATCATTCATGATGGCGAGTGCAGCCTTTACAAATTCATCCCAGTTGGCGTAATAACGGTCGATGTCTTCCTTTAAGACTATCTTCCGGCAATCACCCCATTTGCAGCTGAGTTGCATGGGTTCGTTGATGTTGAAAAGACCGTACTCATCCGTAATTTCTTCCCCGGGCTGAATGTCTCTGATGGCAATCTCAAAGCCATAGCCCGTACTCATGGTGTTGCAGTGGCAGCAGTGGTTGACGTACTTCCCGAAGTCCCAGCTGATGATGCGATTGCCCTTTTCGTCAATGTAGGAATACTTCTCGATGGCTTCCTGAAGGGCTTTGCTGTGCCTGGAAAATTCTTCCGGTGTCACCTCCAGTTCCAGGGTATCCTTTACATAAGTAATGGTGCCTTTTGGAATGAAGGCCGTTGCAAAGACGCCATAACCAATCTCATCATTGATGTAAACCAAACGGGTGTGGGGATGGATCATGTGGTTTGAAGGACGTTTGGGGATCACAGTAACGTTGTCCTTGCTGGTGATCCGGAGTGAAGATTCAGTTTTCAAATGAAAGGCGGTTCAAACATAAAACTTATCTCGCCCTATATTACCCGAAGGCACAAAAAAAAACAGGGTAACAACAAACGTTGCACCCTGTATAACCCCAAAAAACCAAATGAAAACAATCTACATATATCTTCGATTCTCCGAAGAGAAACTCAAAATCTTGCTGAAATCCATTTCCGTTGAAATGGCAGAACGCTTATTGGACGGCAAGGTATGGAATTCGTCACAAGAAAAAGAAATTTTGATTTCAGCTTTCTTGTACCTACACCTTTTTTCAAAAAACCGGGCCAAAGGTAAAGTGTTTTCAACTTTTGTGTAAACTTTACCCTAAAGCCGAAAAAATTTTTTTATCCATACATCGTAAGTGCCTGAAAAAGCAACACTTTTGCTAACGAACACTCACTTTTTTTACAAATTCTTGACCATTGGCCAAAGTCAAAAAGATCTTTGTTTGCAACGAATGCGGGGCTACCTCCCCCAAATGGATGGGGCGCTGCCAGAGCTGCGGAGCGTGGAATACCATCGTTGAAGAGGTGGTGGTAAAAGAAACCACCCGGGAAGAACGCAGCCGCCTCTGGAAAGGCAATGACAGTGCCGGCAAGGAGGCTGAACCCATCCCCCTCAGTGAAATCCAGACCGGCAACACCCGGCGCCTGCCCACTCCCGATGCCGAACTGAACAGGGTGCTGGGCGGCGGCATCGTGTCGGGCTCACTGGTGCTGATCGGTGGGCAACCGGGCATCGGAAAATCAACCCTGCTGCTTCAGCTCGCCTTGCAATTACCGGTGCGGATACTCTACGTGAGCGGAGAGGAAAGCGAAGAGCAGATCAAGATGCGTGCGGACCGCCTGGGCAACAACAACCCCAACTGTTTCCTGCTCACGGAAACCAACACCGCAAAAATCCTCTCTCACGCACAGAAAATAGCCCCGGACTTGCTCATCGTTGATTCCATCCAAACCCTTTCTTCACCACACATCGACTCCACCCCCGGCAGCATTTCACAGGTGCGTGAGTGCGCCGGAGAGTTGCAGCGTTTTGCGAAGCAGACTAACATTCCCGTCATCCTGATCGGCCACATCACCAAAGACGGCGCCATTGCCGGACCCAAACTTTTGGAACACATCGTGGATGCGGTCTTGCAGTTCGAAGGCGACCGCAACTACACCTACCGCATCCTCCGCACGCTGAAAAACCGCTTTGGCTCCACCGACGAACTGGGCATCTACGAAATGCAAGCAGGCGGGCTCCGGGAGGTCTCCAACCCCAGTGAGCTGCTCCTCTCCCAAACCGATGAAGAGCTCAGCGGCAGCGCCGTGGCTGCCACCATCGAGGGCATGCGCCCCATGCTCATCGAAACGCAGGCGCTGGTCAGCACGGCCGTTTACGGCACGCCCCAGCGCACCGCCACGGGCTTCGACCTGCGCCGCCTGAGCATGCTGCTGGCCGTACTCGAAAAACGGGGCGGCTTTCCCTTCGCCCAAAACGACGTCTTCCTCAACCTGGCCGGTGGCATCAAGGTGGACGACCCCGCCCTCGACCTGGCCGTGGTGGCCGCACTGATGTCCTCCCTGCAGGACGTGGCCGTTCCTGCCGACACCTGTTTCGCCGGCGAAATAGGCCTCAGCGGGGAAGTGCGCTCCGTCAACCGCATCGAACAGCGCATCCAGGAAGCCGACCGCCTCGGCTTCCGCCAAATCTACATCTCGAAATACAACACCAAAGGCCTGGATACCTCCCGCTACAAAATCAAAATCAAAACCATCGGAAAAGTGGAAGAGCTGTACAGGCAGGTATTTGAGTAGGGAGTAGGGAGGAGAGAGTAGGGAGTAGGGAGTAGGGAGTAGGGAGTAGGGAGGAGAGAGTAGGGAGTAGGGAGTAGAGACGTTGCATCGCAACGTCTGAACCGCCAGGGTTTAGGATGTAGCGTGTAAGGATTAGGGGCGCTAGCTCCGTGAAACTCCGTGTCAATACTCTGCGGAACTCCGTATAATAACTCTGTTTAACTCTGTGGTTAAAAAAAGTGTAGAGTTTAGGGTGTAGGGTTTGGGGACGCTGGCTCTGTGAAACTCCGTGTCAATACTCTGTGGAACTCCGTGTAATAACTCTATTTGACTCTGCGGTTAAAAAAAGTGTAGAGTTTAGGGTGTAGGGTTTGGGGCGCTAGCTCCGTGAAACTCCGTGTCAATACTCTGTGGAACTCTGTGGTTTATTTGAGATTATGAGGATTATGGAAGATTATGGAGGATTATAACTACTGAGCTACCCCCTACTACGAGCTACGAGCCACGAGCCAACAGCTACTTCTTCCTCACCACAAACCCCTTTCCGACGCTATGCCTTGCATTGCCGAAGAGGCAACGGTCAAGGGCGAGGAAAGCATCGGTCAGTGGAACCAGGAAAGGCTCTTTGGTGGAAGGCCGCAGTTTGGCAGCCTTGTTCTCCGTTCCGGAAACATTGCGGGCATTGGCTTTGAAAATGCTTTGAATGATGCCCGTCCAGTACATCTCCACCAGCGCCACCAGGTGGCCGCTGAGGTTTTTCTCATCCAGCACCTCCATGCCGTATTTTTCAGCCCATTGTTCAAACTGCACAGGATCGATCAGGTACTCGTGCCCGAAAGCATAAGCACCCTGTGCAATGAGCCGCTTGCCAGCCAGGTAGTTCACCGGATCGTAGGTGATGGGGAAGTTGATTTGCGGAAAGGTGATGAGCGCCAAGCCGCCGGGTTTCAGCACCCGGGCTATTTCACGGGTCATCTGCTCCGGCTGGCCAACGTGCTCCATCACATCCACACTGATGAGCATGTCGAAACTGTCATCCTCAAAACTCAGCTCCAGGGCATTTTCCACCCGGTACTCCAGGTTCGGCACCTCCCGGTTGAGTTCACGGGCCCAGGCAATGTCCGCCTCGTTGATGTCGCAGGAAATCAGCTGCTGACAACAGGCAGCGATCATGGGGTCGTAATCCCCTTCGCCGGTGCCCAGGTTCAGCACCCTTGCAGGTTTCCTCGCTTCGCAAAAACGCCGGAGGTTTTGTTTTACGAAGAGGTACCTGTTTCGGTAGGTGGGGAATAAGAGCTTGTAGTTCAAGAGGTGTTCAGGTTGTAAGTTCTAAATTGTAGGTTAGTTATTGGCCGAGGGCCTGTCGCAGTTTGCGGGCCTGCTCGGTATTGCCCTGTGCCTCGTAAATGCGGGCAGCCAGGTCGTAGGCAGCCCTGAAGTTGGGAGCCACCTCGATGCAATTTTGCAGGTCCTGCAGGGCACCGTTCAGGTCGTTTCGCTGTTGTTTGATCACTGCCAGGTAATACCATGCCGAGCCAAAATCCTCTTCTACCTTCAGGCAATGCTGCAAGTCCAGTTCGGCGGCAGCCGTATCACCCAGGTTCATGGCAGCCATGGCCCGGTACAGCAGTCCACCGGTATTTTCCGGAGCCACCCGCAGCATCTGATCGGCGGCATGCCTTGCTTCGGCAAACTTGCCGAGGTTGATCTGCGCCATGGCCAGTTTCATCCAGGCCAATTCGTTGTCGGGGTAGGCCTGGGTTTCCCGCTCGTAGGCATCGGCGGCGGCCTGCCAGTTTTGCTGTTTGAAATACTGCTCCGCATCAAACACCGGTCCCCCACCCTTTTCGATGGCGGTAAGCGGCACCCCATTGGCCGTCACGGTGAACTCCGTTCTGGCATTGGGCCAGGTACCTGCCCGCAGGTGAGCCCCTTTGATGTACCGCGACGGGAAAATGCCGTAATCCCAGGGCCTTTCATAGCGGTTGTTGAAGCGCTGGTAGCGCACCTGCACATGCGGTCCGTATTTGGCGTTGGTATAAACCTGCAGGAGGTACGAGTAAGAGGAGGCGATGGTTACAGTGTCCGTCATTCCTTCTTTCAGAATGCCGGCATCCTCCAGCTCTTCAACGGCCTGTTTCATGCTCACGCCCCAGTAGTCCGTTTCGAAATTGCCGAAGGCACCACTGATGCCCCCGCTGAGCGTGTTGAAATACACATAGGGGTATTGGTGATTGCGGACAATGAAGAGCGCCGACTCGGCAGCCATCAGGCCCACAATGGCGTACAGGGCGTATTTCCCCGTCTTGTTGTTCTGAAGCAGTTTTTCGGCTTTCAGCCAAAACAGGGAGGCCAGCACCACCATCGGTGTGTAAACGAACAGCAGGTGCCGCCAGCCGTCGTGCAAAATGCTGTCTTTGTAAATCACATAGGCCACGGGGAAGATGCTTGCGAAGAAAAGCATGAACACCGGCAGTACCGCATGTTCTTTGAAGAGCCGCTTCATCATGGCAAGGGCCCCGATGAAACCCGCCAGCGCAAACAGCGGAATGGTGCGCCAGATCCATTGCACGGGATAGTCCCAGGAGGTCTGGTCGCTCATCACATTTTCGCCTTTGAACAGCACACGTATCTTGATGCCCAGCTTCGAAAATTCGCCCAGGGCTTCAAAGGGATTTTTGAAAGGCGCCTGCATGGCCCAGGGCCAAAACAGCACCGCCAGCAGGTAGCCCGCCAGGGCAATGCCCAGCGCCCAGGCCGCATAGCGCAGTGTTTTCTTTCCTTCGGTAAATACGGCGCCAAGCCCGTTTCTGACCCAGAAGTCCAGCCCCGCCCACATGAACAGGTAGGCGATGAGCAGCATACCCCCCGCCCGGGTACCGATGGCCAGTCCGATGCCGGCCACCACTCCCAAAGCCGTCTTCCAGCTGGGTTTCTCGCTGTTCCGGAAGAAAAGCAGCATGTAGTACAGCGCCATGATGTACCCGGCGGCAAAGGGAATGTCTTTGGGGTTCATCAGCGAATGCCCCAGAAAGCGGGGCGACAGGAACAGGAAGGCCAGGGTGAGGATGCCCGCCCGCCAACCGGCAATTTCCCTGGCCAGCAAGCTGGCAAAAAGCATGGCCAACACCCCAAACAGGGCATTGTAAAAATGCCGCACCTTGTGGTAGCCCGCATCCATCCAGGTGTAGCCCATGGCCCGGTTGGTAAAACCGGTCAAAATGTCGAACACCCCACCGTAGTAGTGCATGTTTCCCTTCGGAATGTTGAGCGCAGCGGTATCGGCACCTAAGCTGAGGTAGTAATCCACCAGCTTCTCGGAATAGTCGTGCTGAAACTCATCGTCGGCGTTGATGCCGCTGTCCATGGCCAGGAAAACCGTGACCACCAGCACCACCGCCAGCAGCCCGGTAAAAATCTTTTTGAGAAAGTCGTCCTTTTCGGAAAGGTAGGAGGGCCTGTCCAGCCACTTCGGAAATCCAGAGGCAGTTTTCTGTGGTCTTTGTGGCTTTTGCTTTGGCCGTTGCTTTTTCGTTCGCTTACTCATGCCGGATGTTTGATGATGAAAACCGGCCGCAAAATAGCAAAACTGCGGGGGAGGGTGGGTATTGAGGAGGTTCGGGCTGTGATTGTGAGTGTGGCTATACTCAACACTTGGCGGATGAGTGAATGAAGAAATTAATAAAGTGTTTTTGGGGTTTGATGTGCGTTTTGTAGCTTCGCACAGTAGGAATCGTTCATCCGGAAGGAGCTTCAACAAACTTACATTTTGGGGAAACTTTGCGATGACTCCCGTGCAATCTACGGGAATTCACTTGCAAGGCCTTGATCTACGAAAAGTTAAAACAATCACCCCTAAATTGAACTTGGATGAATATATGAAGGTGGTAAGTATTGAATAAACGACATTCGTTTATTCGGACGTTGGTGGTAATTAAAAAGAAATAAATGGCGACAAGGCAACAAATTGACCAAATTATAGAACAAATCAAGGCTAAACTTGAAACATTGTCCGAATTTCAAATTGAAGACTTAGTTAGGGAAAATGATCTTGGGAGCCAACTATGTTTCAAAGACGCTGAACCTACTATTTTGCGAACAATAGAATTGTTTAACAGAACTAAAACTGTAAACCTTGAAGACGTACCATATAACCTACTGAATAACTTCAATTCTCAGCTTGACAAAGCAATTCAAATGTTCACGCAATTCAGAGACTTTAATGCAAATCAAAACAATCCCGTTAATCAGAGAAATAATCTAGTAAACCAATTTGAGAATCAGTTTGACGAATTTTACCAGCATACACTTCCTATACTGACTGTTGGACTATTAAGTGGAAATGATTTATCCGTTCAGCAAGCAAAACTTGACCAACTGACCTCTGAATTAGAGAAAAAAACAAAAGAGACTGAAGAAAAGGGAGCTGAATACTTAAAAAAGCTTGAAGAAACTTTGAAGAGTGCCGAAGAAGCTGCTGCTAAGGTTGGAGTTTCGAGACATTCTCAAATTTTTAAAACTGAATCAACTGAACATGAAGAGCAAGCTAAGGCTTGGCTTAAATGGACTGTTGGTGTACTAGTAGCAATCGTAGTAACTTCTATAATTTTCATTTTCTTGTTCCCAGATTCTAATTCGACTAGTGCAGAAATAATTCAATTCTCAATAACCAAAATTGTTATCCTTTCCGCTTTATTCTATGGACTTTCAATTTGTAATCGCAATTACAAAGCACATAGACACAATGCGACCTTGAATAAACACAGGCAGAATGCCCTATCCACATTTGAAACTTTTGCGAAAGCTGCAGGAACAGACAATCAAACTAAGAATGCAGTTCTTATTGAAGCAACTCACACAATTTTTTCAAATCAACAGACAGGATATTTAAGTTCTGAAAGGGACAATGATTCTTCTAACAAGATTGTAGAAATAATTAAAAACGTAGCGACCAATAAAGAATAAAAAACTACCACCAACAATGGCTATAAGTAATTGCTTGTTCTCGTCTACTTCTGAAAATCCTCGCGGATTTTCAGTTTGGTGTGTACTTGCTAAGTTAAGTGCTAAACCACGCAACTACTCATAGCCGAAAACGTTGCAAATAATAATCACACAAGCACTTACCCCCCCCTCCCCCTAATTCTTCTTCATTTCCTTTTTCTTCTTCTTCCTTTCCTTCCCAGCTGCCTTTTTCGGTGAATCCAGCGATCCGCCAAACATCTCCTCCAGGCTCTTGAAGTGCTGCTGCACATTGAAATACAGCCCCTCGACCTCGTATTCATTTTTCTCGACCGACAGGTAATCACAGGGATACACCAGCGTCTGTTCCCCGCCATATTCAAAGCCGATGATGTTCAGGATGAAATACTCATCCGGTACCTTGTTCACGTGGATGGCGGTCTCCACAGTCAGCCCATCGCCTGTTTCCATAATGGCAGCGATCAGGCCCTGCAGTTGAATCATCAGCACTTCGAATTTGTCCTTCTTTTCCAACAAGTCAGACACCACCAGCAGTTGGTACCGCTCTTCCAGGTCGAAAGGCGCCTCAGCCAGGTACGCTTCCAGGGCCTTTTCAGCCTGGGCCAGCGCTTCGGGATCTGGCTCTTCTTCCCGCATGATCCTCCGGGTCTCCTCATCTTCGAAGCGGTTCATAGAAGACCAGCCCTCCTGCAGCGTGGCACCGTAATACAAATGGAAGTAGTCCATGGTGGTCAGGGTGGTGTCACCAGACTTGAACAGCTCCAATAGCCGGGGATAGTAATACATCGAGTTGGAATCTGAAATGGCCTGATCGAGTTGCTCGTAATCCACCAGCAGGTAATCATTCTGGCCAAAAAGCCCCACAGCAGGAAGGAAAAACAGCGAGAAGATGATTGCTTTCATTGCAGATTGTTTTTGATCTGTATAATGATGCCGGAGGGATAAGTAACGGTTGTGTGGGGACAAGATAAACTCTTTGTCTATAGTGAGTTACTTCATCAACACCACTCAAATCCAGCCGGAATCTAAAAAAAATGACCTACCAGGTTTTGTGTTTTAATTGATGCTTTTTTAGCTTTGACTTCACCTCGGCAAAGATGAGCTGAGAGAATAAAATTGAATTACCTCTTTAACTTCAATGATGTTAGGATAACCGAAGGTGTGCAAAACAAGACGAGCAACATTCGATTATTTGAACATTACGAGCAATTAAACAAGACATGAGTGAGATAATTGATAAATTAGAAAGTCTTGATGCTGAAGATGTGAAAAATGCTTTTAAAGAATTACTTCAAGACTATTTGACACCTGCCTTTGGTTCAATTTCAAAAAGAGATTTTGACATTCTACTTTTTATCAAACTTCAAAAGTTGGGTATTTTTGATAAAAATCCTGAAATATACAAACTTGTTTCAGAATTAAGAGTAACAAGATCAAAGGCAAGAAATCTTCTCTATGAATCAAAGCTTAGACAAACAAGTAAAACAGAACTGGACCAGGAATTAAGAGAACTGCTCAAAAACCCGATTTTCTTAAAGGACAATGATAAAATTGGAATTGAAATAGACAATCCTTACCTGATTGACCATTTACGGGCTAAACTTAAATCACTCAACCATATAACCGACGGTTCATTTTCACCGGAATTGGTTCGCTTGACAACAGACGCATTTGTTGCTCTCTTTGAATCTTATCTACCCGAAGATTCCAAAGACAACATAAAAAAAGCCTTCATTGCAATTGGCGCAAAAACAGACACTTCACTAAAAGGCTTATTAAAAGGCGTGTTTAAAAAATTAGGGTCGAAAATTGCAGATGAAGCAGGCGGAAAAATTGCAGAGTCAGCTGGCGAATACCTCGAACCATTAATTAATGGCAGTATAGATTTAATGAAAAACAAATTCGCCGATTTTTTTCTCGAAACAAAATAGTTTAGCAAGTTAGGCGGTAACTTGAAGTTACCGCCTAACTTTAACAACTCACCTGGTCCTTTGCAACCGTCTGTTCCTCTCAAACCGGGCCACTCCCAGTCCGATCAATTCTTCGATCAGTTTAGTATAAGGCAGGCCGGCCGCCTCCCAGAGTTTCGGATTCATGGAGATGTTGGTGAAGCCGGGGAGGGTGTTGGGTTCGTTGTGGGCATCGGCTGGCCATTGGCTCACGTCCCATTATTAATTCTGTGTAAGGTTTTGTGGCTCAGTAGCAGTTTAAATTTCTAATTTTGCCATAGCGCATTTTTAGTATTCGCAGGTCTTGATGGTGAATCAATGACCTTCGGATACTCAAACATTTGGAGCATAAAAAAAACAACGACAATGGACGACATCATCCAACTAAAAATCACCCTGCAATGGACGAAGCCACCAATTTGGAGACGAGTGCTGGTGGACAAGAGAACAACATTTGTTGAACTTCATGAGATCATTCAAATCGTCATGGGCTGGGAAGATTACCACCTTTACGAGTTCAATGTTAAACAACGCCGAATTGGAGATGTAAACAATGAGTTTGACTTTTCCATTGACGACGAATTGGAAGATGGTTCAATCTTAACACTTGGCAGTGTTATCACAAATACCAAAGAAACATTTGAATACGAATACGATTTTGGTGACGGCTGGAACCATAAAATCCTCGTGGAAAAATTTCTGCCCCGGGACAGTTCAAAAAAGTATCCGGTGTGCATTGACGGAAAATTAAATTGCCCGCCTGAAGACTGTGGTGGAGTCGGTGGCTTTTACCGCCTCCTTGCCATTCTCAAAGACAAAAAACATCCCGAACACAAAGAAATGCTTGAGTGGCTCGGAGGAAGCTATGACCCCGAACATTTTGACAAAGACCAGGTAAATCTTGAATTAGAAGAATTCAGTGATTAATTCGAAGATTGAAGGGAGCGACAGCAATAAAATCAGACGCCGCTTAACCCACAGTTACAAATATGCGGGCAAACCATATTTGACAAGTTAGTTTTGTAGATTGCTTCAATGACTCTTGAACTCTTGCGCCTCAATTCCAACATTTCCAAGTTAAACCTGGACAAATTTACGAGGGTAATAAAGGGGAAATGTATGGCACTTGAAAGCTCGGCCATTACCAACAAGCTCAACAAATTCAAATGAACGATTTCCAAAGAAGATTCAAGAATTACGATAACCAGCAACTTCTAAAAATTATAGAAGACGTTGAAAATTACGAGCCCGCAGCGGTTGAAGCAGCTAAATTGGAGCTATCAAAAAGGGATGTTAGTCAAGAAGAAATTCAGGCTGCAAGCAAGGCGTTGCAGGAAAAGCGAGCCAAAGTCGACCAGACGAGGAAGCAAATGAAAAAAGCAGAAGAAAAGGCCAAGTCATTAGGTGCCGAAATACTTGAAACAGTAAACCCGATCAAGAAAAACCCTCAAAGTTCTGACGAAAAAATAAACCTGATCGCAATTGTTTTTGGGCTCATAGCAATCTTTCAAATCGTCCAGATATTCGGCACTCCACAATTAATAGCACCCAGCATTATAGACGTAATACCTATCCTACTTTTACCAATTGCCGTTTTCCTGTTTTGGAAAAGAAATAAGATTGGCTGGGTTTTGATGACAGCTCTTTTCGTTTACAACGTTATCAATTCCATTGGAATACTCTTCCTGTCCTGGGGATGGTTCCAGACAGATGAATACTCATCCCAGGATGTTCAAATTGATTTTCAGGAAATAGACAATTTATTTCCTCAACCAAATCCGGTTATACACCTTGTCATCATAATACTCTTCGGTGCAGCACTTTGGGTAATTAGCAAAGAAGATTTAAGAAGGGAATTTCAAATCGATGTTGAAAGCTGTTTGATGACAATCGGAATTTCCGCTTTACTTACTGCAATAGTCATGGGCTTGATCTGACAACAGTGGCACACTTCCTCCTATCCTTAATCCCAGCCACCCCTGCAACCCCAGCAGGCCCATCCAATCCTCACTTTCTCCGCAACAGGCCCCGTTTCCTTTCATACCTGGCCAGGCCCAGTCGGATGAGCTCTTCGATCAGTTGTGAGTAGGGAAGGTCGGCCGCCTCCCAGAGTTTCGGGTACATGGAGATGTTGGTGAAGCCGGGGAGGGTGTTGGGCTCGTTGACATAGACGGTGCCGTCAGCAGTCAGGAAGACGTCCATGCGGGTGAAACCCTCCAGTCCCAGAGCCAGATAGGCTTTCCGGGCGGTCTGGCGGATGTTTTCTTCGTCTTCGGGGGCCAGGTTTTCGGCGGGCACCACCACCCGGGCGGCTGTATCGGAGATGTATTTGGCCTCGTAGTCGTAAAAGCCGTCTTCCACGATGATCTCCCCCACTCCGCTCACCTTCACCTCTTCCAGGTTGCCGAGGACGGCCGTTTCCAGCTCACGGCCTTTCACGGCTTTCTCCACCAGCACTTTCACGTCGTACTGGAAGGCCGTTTTGAGGGCGGCCATCAGCTCCGCCTTGTCATTTGCCTTGCTGATGCCCACGCTACTGCCCATGTTGGCGGGTTTTACGAAGAGCGGCAGGCCGAGTTCAGCAATGATGGCCTCCGTGTCCGGGGTTTCGTGGTGGTAGAGGGTCACCCAGGGCACCACGTTTATGCCGGCATCCCTAAGCAGCCGTTTGGTCAGGTCCTTGTCCATGCCAATGGCCGATGCAGCCACACCCGCCCCCACATAAGGCAGGTTGAGGATTTCCAGCAATCCCTGCAGGGTGCCGTCCTCGCCAAAAGGCCCGTGGATGATGGAAAACACCACATCCACCTTCGGAAAATTGCCCTTTGCATCCGCATAAACGATGGGGCGCTCACTGCCCGGCACCAGCGCCAGTTTCGGCCAGGTACCATCCTCCACCCGGACGGCCTTTTCAAAAGCCGCCTCAGGCAAATGGTACCAGGTACCGCTGTGGCTCACCCCCACCAGTTCCACCTTGAAGCGTTGCTTGTCAATGGCCCGGTAAATATTCCGTGCCGAGTTCAGTGAAACTTCGTGTTCCGGGCTGACGCCCCCGAAAAGTAAGGCGATGGTTTGCATTTTATTGAGGAATTGAGGATGTGAGCCCCGAAAGCTTTCGGGGGAGGATTTGAGGGGGCCCATTAGCCACCTCTGTCATAAACCCCTGCAATTTCTAAACGGCCGAAGGCCCTAAACTCCACCGCCAGGTGGATTAAACTCCGCCGAATGGCGAACTAAACTTCGCCGCAGGCGAACTAAACCCGGCGCAGCCGTTTAAACTCAGCCAACAGGCTGACTAAACAAGGCGAAGCCTTCTAAACTCCACCGCCAGGTGGGTCAGTCAAATTTCTCCGGCCGCATCTGCGGGAAGAACAGCACCTCCTGGATGCTGTCCTGGTTGGTGAACAGCATGGCCAGCCGGTCGATGCCGAAGCCGATGCCGGACATGGGTGGCATGCCGTATTCCATTGCCCGAAGGAAATCGTGGTCGATGTACATGGCCTCGTCATCGCCCCGCTCCATAAGGCGCACCTGCTCTTCGAAGCGCTCCCGCTGGTCGATGGGGTCGTTGAGCTCGGTGTAGGCATTGGCGATTTCCTTGCCGTTGCAGATGAGCTCGAAACGCTCCACCAGGCCGGGTTTACTGCGGTGGCGCTTGGTCAGCGGCGACATCTCCACCGGATAATCGGTGATGAAGGTCGGCTGGATGAAATTGTGCTCCGCCACCTCGCCGAAAATCTTGTCGATCAGTTTGCCTTTGCCCATGCTGGGCGCCACTTCGATGTCCAGTTTTTCACACACCTCCCGCAGTCCGGCTTCATCCATGCCGCTGATGTCAATGCCGCTGTAGCGCTCGATGGCCTCCAGGATGGGCACCCGCTCAAAGGGAGCTTTGAAGCTGATCACATTGTCGCCCACCTGCACTTCCGTGCTACCTGTCGTGGCCACGGCCGCCCGTTCCAGCAGTTGCTCGGTGGTTTCCATCATCCAGAAGTAGTCTTTGTAGGCCACGTAAAACTCCAGGATGGTGAATTCCGGGTTGTGGGTGCGATCCATACCCTCATTCCGGAAATTGCGGCTGAACTCGTACACCCAGTCGAAACCGCCCACGATGAGTCGCTTCAGGTACAGCTCGTTGGCAATGCGCAGGTAAAAGGGCACATCCAGCGCATTGTGGTGGGTGATGAAAGGCCGTGCTGCCGCACCGCCGGGAATGGGCTGCAAAACCGGCGTTTCCACCTCAAAACCACCCCGCTCGTTCAGGAACTGGCGGATGGCATTGATCATCTTGGTTCTTTTGATAAAGACCTCTTTCACGCCCGGATTCACGATCAGGTCCACATAGCGCATGCGGTAGCGCAGTTCAGGATCGGAGAAAGCGTCGTGCACCTTTCCCTCTGCATCAACTTTCACCACGGGCAGTGGGCGCAGGGCTTTGGCCAGCAATTTCAGTTCCTGCACCCGTACTGTCACCTCGCCGGTTTTCGTCTTGAAGGCATAGCCCTTCACCCCGATGATGTCGCCGAGGTCGAGCAGTTTTTTGATCACTTCGTCAAAAAAGCTGTAATCCGTCTCCCCGGCTTCGTTGGTGGTGGCCAATTCGTCACGACGCAGGTAGAGCTGGATTTTTCCGCTGCTGTCCTGCAAGTTCATGAAGAGGGCTTTACCAGCCTCACGGCGGGCCATGATGCGGCCGGCCAGGCAGACCTCCTGAAAGTTCAGCCGGTTTTTGGTGCCGTCTTCCAGCACTTCCTCTTCGTAATTGGCCACGATGTCCGCTGCATAATGGCTCACTGGATAAGCCTCCGGCGGATAGGGATCGATGCCCAGTTCCCGCAGTCGCTCAAGGTTTTTTCTCCGTTCTATTTCCTGATCAGAAAGGTGCATGGTTGTTCCTGAATTTGTTGCGTTTGTAAAATGTGCGCAAAGGTACTATTTGGGGAGGATTTGATGAACTGGTGAATCGAGGAACTGAGGAATCGAAGAACTGAGCCCCGAAAGCTTTCGGGGGAAGAACTGAGGCGGGAAAGGTCCCAAGGTGCTAGCCCCCGCTCGACACGAGCTCTGCTCGTTGGCGGGCCTTCGTAGCGGCCTCCTGGCCGCAACCAGCAGCAAATGGATCACTAAATGCTAGCCCCTTTTTGCAAGCCGCTAG
>PAAY01000102.1 GCA_002698985.1 Saprospirales bacterium
CCCGTATCCGCCTGCAAAATTTGCCTCGTTCAGAATAAAATTTGCTCACTTTCGCTCAAGCATGAAAATCTAAACAGGCTCTTAATGCGGGTTTCCCTGAACATGAGGTGCCGCTTACTTTTGTGGCTTTACTGCCCAAAAACACAACTGCCCGGTTACATGAAATCAACCTTTCCCATAGCATTCACGGCCTTTTTTCTTTTCCTCTTCGCTGCGCAATGGCTGCCTGCCCAGCGCTCCATCCAGTTCCTCGAGCAACCGGAATGGGAGGAAGTGATCAAGGAGGCGCAACGCACGCACAAGGTCATCTTTTTCGACGCCTACACCACCTGGTGCGGTCCCTGCAAACGCATGGAAAAAGAGGTGTTCAGCCGGCAGGCCGAAGCCGATTTTTTCAACCGGAATTTTCTCAATGTGAAATACGACATGGAGCGGGGCCAGGGACGGGAATTGCGCAAGCGATTCGGTGTCAAAGTGTTTCCCACCTACCTTTTCATCGATGTGAATGGGAATGTCTTGCACCGCATCGTCGGGGCGCACACGGCTGAGGGCGTTTTCCTCAACAGCGCCAAAAAGGCCCTCACCATGAACGGCTACCTGGCCGCACTGGAAATCCGCTACAACCGGGGAGAGCGCAACCCGAAGTTCATGCTGGAATACCTCGATGCCCTGCACATGGCCGGCGAGCAGAAAAAAGAGCAGGAACTGGCAGAAGGTTTCATGAAGCTGATGAGCGCCGATCATTTCATGGACAAAGACTACTGGCAACTGCTGGACAAGTACCTGCAGGATCCTTCCTCACGCCTGTTCCGCTTGTTGTTTGAAAACCGCTCGCAAATTGCGGATGTGTGGGGAAAAGAGGTTGTGACGGAAAAGGTCCTCGGAATTCTGGAACAGAACATCCTTTCCCTTCGGCAAAATCTGGAGGCCGACACCAGCCACCTGCCACACCTCATTGCCTTGTTGCGAAGCGAAAAAGATCTACCCCGCCAAAAGGAGTTGCTGGCCCGAACCCTCTGCATCCGTTACCAGCGCCAGGGCGATTGGTTTCGCTACGCTGCCACCGTTGAGGCCATGCTTGAGTTTGATTTCCTCACCGAAAACCCCTTTCCGTTGAGAGAGCTGGATTTTCACGCTGCCAACCTGGCCTACCATTGCAAGGACGCAAATCTGCAAGGCATTGCCCTCGACTGGTCCACCCGCTGCTGCCGGCAGGAAAGTCGCCCGGAAGAACTGGCCTGGTTCCTCAAAACCAAAGCCCACCTGCTGGCCCTGCTCGGCAATGGTGAAGCCGCCGCCCAAACCGAAGCCGAAGCCCTGGCCAAAGCCAGCGAAGCCGAACGCAAGGGCCTCAAACGCAAAAACTGGCAAGACCCCGACAAGCCCGAAGGTGAGGCGGTAGGCGCCAAGTTTGGTGGGGGGAGGTAGCTATTGTCTACATTGGGAATGCCGGCCTAAGTCCGGCAGATGGGTCACCGGATTTTCCGAATTTCTTCGGAACGGTACCGGCAGTTTTCAGATTTAACAGAATTTTTTGGCCGGAGAGGGAGACTGGCTTTTTTTGAAAATTAAATTTGGGTTCTGTTCATCGGAAACAGATCTGATACACATTCATTTTGCTTCACCCTCCAACCCGCTCCATCATGAAAAACATGCTACTTGCAGCTATTTTCTTCGGCCTTCCATTTCTGCTTGCCGGACAAAACAATGCTCCCAAAGACACGCTGAAGAAAAACATCGTAATGATCACCCCGCTCGGAGATTTGATCAACGACAGTAAATCCAGTTTTTACTACAAGCGAAGAATACCAACTCAATCTGGCCACAGTGTTTATCTCAGGATTGGCACTGAGTTGTTCAACGCCAGCAAACACCTCTATTCTGCCGGGAAAAAAACCAAAGCCATTTACAACAACATCAAATTCGGGTTGGAAATCGAAAAGCCTTTGGGTCGCTTGTCGGTTTATTACGGGCCGGAGATCAGTTTCACCAGAATGAAAGTAACCGACGGTACACTCATCCCCTCTTCCAACTTCCTTTTCTCCGTCAATTCTTTTGAGCCCGGAGAGCTGACGGAGCGTGAAAGCAGGCTGAAGTCCTGGGCTTTTATCGCATTCATTGGCTTCAGGTACCAACTTGCAAAATCCATTTCCATCGGAATCGAGAGTGCGGTAGGTTACGGTCAGTACAAATCCACATTGGTTTACTATGATGTTGGGCTTTCAATCCCGGATGATACCGATAGCGGGCAATTCAAAGATTTCGCAGCCAACAGGTTCATTTTTCTGACCTACGAGTTTTGAAAATCACCTCCCTGCTCGTCACGAGCTGCGCTCGTTGACGCTAGTAAGTAGCGGCCTCCCGGCCGCAGGCTTAATTCCTCTGTTTATGCCCAGGTTACCGAAAGGGCTGCCAATGAATAAAGATGGTGACGAGGGGGAGGATTGGAGCAGTGTGGGCAACTGTGTAGCAGCATGGNTNTTTTGAAGATCCGCCTTCGGCGGATGNCAAAAGGGGCTAGCANAGGATGAACGGGCNAGCTTGAGTGTGCGTGCCAATGCTCTGCTCGTCACGAGCTGCGCTCGTTGACGNTAGTAAGTAGCGGCCTCCCGGCCGCAGGCTCAATTCCTCTGCTTATGCCCAGGTTACCGCAAGGGCCGCCAATGAATAGAGATGGTGACGAGGGGGAGGATTGGAGCAGTGTGGGCAACTGTGCAGCAGCATGGTTCTTTTGAAGATCCGCCTTCGGCGGATGACAAAAGGGGCTAGCATAGGATGAACGGGCGAGCTTGAGTGTGCGTGCCAATGCCCGTAGCCCTCGATTCTTCAGTCCCTCCCCCGAAAGCTTTCGGGGTTCAATTCCTCATATCCTCGATTCCTCTCCCGACGGATGTCGGGATCAAAACCACAAATCCTTCACCAGCAGCCGCAGGCGTTTGTTGCCTTGCCAGGTGTCCTCTTCCAGGTTGAAGGCGATGTGAAACTGTTTGCTTTTTTGCAGGCGGTGGAAGTCCTCCCCTTTGCCAAAGGCGATGCCGGTCCAGACCTTTTTCTCCTCCTGTTGCACCGAGAGGCGCAGGTGGTTGCCTTTCAGCAGGCGGCTGTAGCCGGCGTCCCTCACGTTTTTTGCGACGAAAACAGGCCGCCGGTTTTGGGGGCCAAATGGGGCAAATTGCCGGAGCACCCGCCAAAAGGTGGGGCTGAGGTCGCTGAGACTTACCACGGCATTGACCTTCAGCTCCGGCACCAGCATCTCTTCGGAAATGCTGCCCTGCACCGCTGCTTCGAAAGCTGCGGTAAAAGCCGGAACCTGATCCACCTCCATCGTCAGGCCGGCGGCGTGGTCGTGGCCGCCAAAGTTGACCAGCAGTTCGCTGCAGGCAGCAATGGCATCGTGGATGTTGAAGCCGTTGACGGAACGGGCGGAACCCACAGCCTGGCCGTTGGATTCGCAAAGCAAAATGACAGGCCGGCAATACAGCTCCACCAGGCGTGAGGCGGCGATGCCCAGCACTCCCTTGTGCCAGCCCGGATGAAAAAGGACGATGCTCTTGCGGTTTTCCAGGCCAGGATCGGCATCCAGCATTTCCCGGGCTTCCCGCACGATGACCTCGTTGTAGGTTTTGCGCTGCGTATTGCGGTGGTTGAGCAGGCGGGCGTAATCAGCGGCCACGAATTTTTCGTTGGCCAGCATGAGTTGAACGGCATGGCGGGCATCGCTGAGGCGGCCAGCCGCATTGATCATGGGCGCCAGTCCGAACACGATGTCGTTGATGTCCAGTGGCCGGTGTCGGCCGCTGCTTTCGATGAGGGCTTTCAGTCCCGGCCGTTCGGTTTTGTTGAGTTTTTTCAGTCCGAAATGCGCCAGCACCCTGTTTTCACCGGTCATGGGCACAATGTCGGCGGCGATGCTGAGCACCAGCAGGTCCAGCAACTGCCACAAATGTTCCGGCGATCTTTCCAGCCTGGTGTTGATGGCCTGGGCCAGCTTAAAGGCCACCCCGCAGCCGCTCAGCTCTTTGTATGGATAGGCACAGCCCGCCTGTTTGGGATCCAGCACAGCCACAGCCCCCGGCAGTTTTTCCGAAGGGAGGTGATGGTCGCAAACGATGAAATCGATGCCCAGTCGCTGCGCAATTTCCACCTGCTCCACGGCCCTGATGCCACAGTCCATGGCGATGATGAGGCTGGCACCGGTTTCCCGGGCGTACTCCACCCCTTCCCGGCTGACGCCGTAACCTTCTTTGTGCCTGTCGGGCAGGTAGTAGTCGGGTTTGGCACCCAGTCCGGACAAAAACTCAAACATCAGGGCCACGCTGGTGGTGCCATCCACATCGTAGTCTCCGTACAGCAGTATTTTCTCCTCGCTGCGCAATGCGGCGAGTACCCGGTCCACAGCCCGGTCCATGTTTTTCATCAAAAAAGGATCGTGGAGGTCGTCGAGACTAGGGCGGAAAAAGGCTTTGGCTTCGTCAAAAGTGCTGATGCCCCGCTGCACCAGCACCCTGCACAGCACAGGATGAATCCGCAGTTCTCCGTGCAGCCGGCTGACGGCCTCCTCATCGGCAGGAATGAGCGTCCATCGTTTTCTCATAGGCCTGGGGGTTTGGGCCTGTAAGATAGGGAGGATTTGAAGATTTGAGGAACCGAAGAACTGAAGAATTGAGCACCCTTGTCGTCGGCACTTTAAAATGACACCGCTAATAATTCCACGAAATCAGTGGCTTTCTTCCTGTACGATGAAAAACCCATCGGAACCCTGGTTCTGGTAGAGGGGCATGAGGATGCGGCCTCCTTCGGGGGCGTAGATGGGGCCACGGATGTCGGTGGCCAGCAGTTGGCCTTTGTGGATCCGCTGGAAATTGCGGAAACCGGGTTTCATGCGGAAATGGTCGTCGGGTTTGATGTGGTGGACCGAAACGAGGCGGGCAACTTTGGGCAGGTCCTTTGAATACTCTATGAGCAGGGCATCGTGCCGGTTTTCCACATCCTCGGCCCTTACCGCCTTGATGCTGCGCATGCAGTTGATGATGGCAGCAATGCAGCGGTTCACAGAAAGGTGGTCATTGTGCTGTCCGGCCTCGAAGGCAACGCCGATGGTGGGCAATCCGAAATTTTCCTTGACGAAGTAATGGAGGGTGGTGCCGTTGATTCCTTCCAGCATACCGGTGATTACAGGTGCGTGCAGCTCAACGGCAATTCTGATGCTTTCCGGATGATCGGAAGCGATGGCGAAAATGCCGCCGTGTGCCGAAGTGGTGTGCAAATCGAGCATGACCACCCTGGTGGGTTGGTGCTGGCGGATCTTGGCCTCGATCAGTTCCACCAGTTCCCGCAGTTCTTTGTCTTCGGCTTGCAGTTTTTCGTAGGGTGTTTCCTTTACCCGGCGTACGTTCTCCGGAGTCCAGATTCTGTTGAGGTCTTTGGCGATGAAGCGCTTCTGCTGGTGATAAGCTTCTGCATTGCCCAGGATGCCGAGAAAAGTGCCGTTGTAATTGAAAGTCGGGTTGACGTGGGGTTCCAGTTGCAGAAGTTGAAAAACGGTTTTCACCGCATCCACACCGGCGGTTTCATTGCCGTGCATGCCGGCCATGCAAATGAACAGCGGCCCGGGCTTGTTGCCGATGAACTCCCCCAGGACATGGCGGTGATGCGCCACCTCCAGCATTGTTTTCTCTTTCTGTTTTGTCATCAATTCGCCGTTCATCGAGGGCACTTAATGAATGCGTTGGTGCTGCCGTCCGGGTCAGCAAAACAAAACGCCATTTTAGGAGTATTGTGCGAAAAAGCATAATGACCTTTGGCACTTATCCCGATGATTCCGCCAAAGCCCTGCACTTTTTGCGCTAAATGTTCAATTCCCATCCGGGCAGCTTCCATGGCCTCATTGTTCTCAAACAAATCGCACACCGTTTTGCTCAGCAAGACCCGCATGATGCTCTCGCCCCAGCCGGTGGCGCTCACTGCGCCCAGGGCATTGTCGGCATAGGCACCCGCACCGGGAATTGGGCTGTCGCCAACCCGGCCCACCATTTTGCGGGCAGTGCCGCCGGTAGAGGTTGCAGCAGCGAGGTTGCCGAAGCAGTCGAGGGCCACGGCTCCCACGGTATCTGACGGGGCATTCAGGAACGGATGGTGCGTTTTGAAGCCCTCCTGGTTTTTTATTTCTTCGAAAAACTTCAGCTCACGAGCTGTCAGCAGTTCTTCCGGGGCCAGCTCTTCAAAGCCCATGCTTTTTGCGAAGCGAAGGGCACCCTCAGCCACCAGCAGGCAGTGTTCTGTTTTTTCCATCACCCTTCGGGCAACGCTGACCGGATGGAGGACGTTCTGCAAGGCCGCCACAGCCCCCACTTGCAGCGTGGCGCCGTCCATGATCATGGCGTCCAGCTCCACCTGTCCGGCTTCGTTGAGAAAAGCGCCCCTGCCAGCATCGAAGGTGGGGTCTTCTTCCAGTATGCGCACGGCAGCTTCAACGGCGTCCAGGGCAGAGGCCCCGGCCAGCAGTTGCGGATACACCTCGCTAACGGCGGTTTGCACGCCATGCAGGTGGTCTTGTTCGTAGGCGGCAGGAATGTTCCAGGCGCCGCCGTGAACGATGAGTTTGGGTTGTAGCTTCAAAATGTCGCTGTTAGAGCCGGCAAAGGTACTCATTGCATTGGCCACCGCAAGCCAGGGCAGGCCGCATGGCCGACAACTTTTGCATGAAACTTGCGTTTCTTTGTAACCCGTTTGCGCTAAAATTGTCCTTTCCGGAAACCACTTTTCAACATTAGACTTTATTCTAAAAACTTTTGTATGAAGCTTTTTTCAAAAGCAATGAATTTGGACAGTTTGTGCGCTGGCGCACACATATCCGAATAAAGTCTGCTGCGGAACGCTACAATTCGAGTGAGAACAATGCGGATTTTTTTCCTGCTTCGCAAAATGAATTTCTCTTTCAGCATTCAGAATCAAAGACCCATGAAATCAGTGTCAGTATTGCTATTCCTCTTCTTTCTGGCTTTTGCAGCATCGGCACAAGATGCCAAGCTGGCCCAACAGTATTACAACGACGGAGAGTTTGAGAAGGCAGCCTATGTGTACAAGAAGTTGTACGAGAACCAGAATAACAATGAGTATTATTTCAATCGCTACCTCACCTGCCTGATGGCGGTGGAGCAGTTTGACGAAGCTGAAGAGGCCGTTCGGGATGCCCTAAAAAACGACCCTAAAAACATCCGATTGCTGGTGAGCTACGGCAACATTCTGGAACGGCAGTTTAAAGAAGACGAGGCCAAAGAGCAATACGAGAAGGCCCTGAAAAGAATGCCCGCCGATCAATACGAAATCACCCGGCTGGCCAGCACCTTCAGCAGCCTGCGCAAATACGACTACGCCATCAGGGCCTACGAGCAGGGCGGGGAGATGATCAAAAACCCCAGCATCTTCGCTTTCAACCTGGCGGAACTTTACCGAAGGAAAGGCGACATCCCCAACATGATAGCCAATTACCTGAACAGCCTGGATGCTTACCCCGACAGGCAGGCCACTGTTCAGAGCCAGTTGCAACGCTACCTGGGCACCGAGGATGACTTTCTGGAATTGCAAACCCAGTTGTACGATCGCCTGCAGAAAAACCCTGAGGCCTACCACTTCATGGAATTGCTCGAATGGGTCTTCATTCAGAAGAAAGACTACAAAGGTGCGCTGCGACAGGCCAAAGCCCTGGACCGCCGGCTCGATGAAAACGGCAGCCGCATTTACAGGCTGGCCCAAACGGCTTTTCAGGATAAGGACTATGACGCCGCCATAGCTGCCTTCCAGTACATCGTGGATGTGAAGGGGCAGCAGTCCATGTTCTACATAGATGCCAAACGGGAAGCCCTGCGGGCCCTCCGCAACAAGTTGGTGGAGGGTTTCAACTACACCGAGGCCGAGCTCCGTGAAATAGAGCAGGCTTATGAGGCTTTTCTCGATGAGTTCGGTCGCAATAAAGTGACCGCTTCCATCGTGGCCGAGCTGGCCGATCTGGAAGCCCGCTACCTCAACAACCTCGACAAGGCCATCGAACTGCTGCAAGAAGTCATTGCCTACCCCGGCATCAACCTACAGACCCAGGCCAGGGCCAAACTGAGCCTGGGCGACTACTACCTCATCAAAGGTGAAATATGGGAGGCAACCCTGCTGTACTCACAGGTGGATAAGGCCTTTCCGGAAGACCAGCTCGGCCATGAAGCTCGCTACCGCAATGCCAAGCTGTCTTATTACAACGGCGATTTTCAGTGGGCGCAGGCACAGTTTGACGTGCTGAAAGGCTCTACCTCCAAACTCATCGCCAACGATGCCATCGACATGTCAGTGTTCATCATGGACAACCTCGGACTGGACACTACCGACCAGGCGCTCAAGCTCTTCGCCGCCGCCGACCTGCTGACCTTCCAGAACAAGTTTGACGAGGCCTTCGCAAAACTGGACACCCTGCTGATGAAGTTTCCCAAACACAAGCTGGACGACGACGTGCTGTATGCCAAGGCGCAGATCTACTCCAAAATGCGGCAGTACGACAAGGCCATCGAACTGTATGAAAAAATCGTGGAGCAATACCCCGATGAAATACGGGCGGACAATGCCCTCTTCGAAATGGCCAGCCTCTATGAAAACCAGCTCGGCGATCCCGATAAGGCCATGAGCTATTACGAGAAGATATTTATCGAATATTCCGGAAGCACTTTCTCCATCGAAGCCCGCAAACGCTACCGGAAATTGCGAGGGGATAATATTTGAGTTTATTGGTTTAGAGAGGTTTAGAGAGGTTTAGAGGGGTTGATCTGGCATTCGCCGGGAGGTTGAGAGGGGTTTTTGAAAAGAGGAGGTAAGCTAAAATTGCCTCCTCTTTTTTTTAAAATTAATCTCAAACTCTGGCTCTTCCCTAAAACTGATAACACTTCACCTTTCCACCCCGTCTGATTTTTTTGCCTCCGGAGCCCGTGGAGCCTCCTCCGCCAAACCAGCCGAGATTTAGGTCGAAGGGGTTGAATTTCAGTGCCACATAAAAGTCCGTTCCGTAAAAATCTTTCTGGCCAAAGAGGCTGCCCACATGGTCGGAGCCGATGACCAGGTAGCCGAGGCGGGCGGCAAGGCCCATGCGCAGGCTGCTCCAGTTGTAGAGCACCATTGGTGCGGAAAGTGAGAACCAGCGGTGTTCCAGGCGGGGGGTGAGGGCGAGGATGCAACCCCGCTGCGGGGAAGGCAGCGGCGTGGGTATGCTCTGTACCAGTGTGGCATTTACGAAGACGAGGTTGTTCAAAGCATAATCGGCCTGCAGGCTCAGACTTGCAGGCAGCGCTAGCGTAAAGCTGTTGCCGATGAGCGAGGCCAGGGAATCACCCATGGTTTCGTAGCTGAACTGCCGGGCGATGTCATCCAGGTGCATGAGCTGGTTGGAGTATTTCATGTAATCGTGCAGGTCGATGTTGGCGCTGGGGTCGGTGCCGATGTGGTGTTTTTCGGCAGAGGTAAATCTTGCCCAGCCGATGTCGAGTAAGGCAGCGCTGAGGCGCCAGCGGTAGCCGCCGTATCCATCTTCGTCAATGAGGGCGGTGGCGGCCAGGTCAAATGCCCAGCCATTGCCGCTTTTGCGGGGTTTGAATTCATTGGCGTGCAGGTGGGTGGTGGTGAAGCCGAATTCCCCCTCTGCGTTTTCCAGGGTGGCTACGTCGTCCGGCAGTTTGGTGTAACGGAATGGCCGGTCGCTGGTGATGAAGGCTCCTTCGTAGGTCGTAAGCCGCCGCACATTTATTCCGAAGGAAAGGGAGCCGTAGTAAGTGGGCAGCTTGTAGGCATAATTGACCCCGAACTCTTTCCAGCCCATGGCTGCTCCCTGAAATTTCGGAACGGTAAAAGTGTCGTAAAAAGCCCTGTCGTTGTAAGGGTAATAACTGAATACAGCCGGAATATCCTGTGAGCCACCCAAGACGGCGGCCCTGGAGAAGATGCCCACAGCGTGGTTTTCAGCAATGCGCACCGAGAGGGCCGGGCCATCCACATATCCAAAGGTGGTGGCATAATGCCTGCGCTTAGCGTTGTTGAAGTCTATGACATAAGTATCCTGGGCAACCGAGCCTTCGACGTGCTCTGCTTTGATGAGGTCGGTTTTGTCGCTGAGACTGAAGAGAAAATCCGTGGTGCTCGTTTGCCGAAGGAAAGTATAATTGTTGGAGATGAAGGCACCGACACCGACCAGGTTGAGGTCCCACTTAAGTGGATTGTAAAGCTGTGAAGTCGGGTTGAGAAAAAGGCCACTGGTGCCGCTGTAGCGTTCCGTTCGCAAGCCGAGTTGGTATTGCGCAAAACTCACCTGACCTACGAGCAGCAAGAGAAGGAGAATGCTGGGTCTCATAGTTTTTGTTTTGAACGTGACTTCTCCGGTCGGGACAATACTTCGTTTCCAAATGCCGGAAGCAAAGTACCACGTCGGGAATCCTTTCCCGGAGAATCGGTTTTGTGTTTAAGTGTAGGGATCCAGGTGAAGTCTGAATTCTATCCGGAAGCAAAAGCTAGTGCAGATAGAGGCAATGTGGGTTCAACTGCCATGACCTGATAAAATTGTGCCTATTGACCGTACAAGCTAAGAATTCTGGGCAGAAAAATGATGAACCCGACAATGACTGCGCCGATGGCGGTAAACAGCACACCGGCCGCAGCGAGGTCTTTGGCTTTTCCCGCCAGCGGATGGGGTTCCGGGCTGACGAGGTTGGTCAGTTCTTCAATGGAGGTGTTGAAAGCCTCTGCTGCAAAAACGCAAAATATGGCCAGTACCACGGCACACCACTCGCTCCTTTCTATGTCAAACCAGAAGCCGGCTCCAATGGCTACGATGGCTGCGAGTAAGTGAATTTTGGCATTGGGCTCAGCCCTGAACATGGCCAGAATTCCATTCCACGCATACAGGAAACTCTTCAGTCTGTCATTCAACATAGGTGATGCCGTTTTGAACCTGGTAAGCACCGATGATGCCCAGCCGCTTTCCGGTGCCTGGTTCCAAAAAATTGGAGAACTCCACTACCTGCAAGGGAGAGGTGAAAAAAATGTGGTCGAAGGGTGTTTCCCAGAGGGAGCCGAGGCCTTTTGAAACGTAGTGCATAAAGCCGTTCCTGCTTTCGTGAAGCCCGGCGGTCTTGCAAAACTCCTGAAGTTCGTTTGACCAGGTCATCAGGTTGAATTCTCCGAAAACGAGGCTGGGCAAGCTGTCGTGCGAAATGAGGGTCCCGACCGTATCCAACTGGAACAAGAGTTTTTTTCGCGCTGACTCGTGGATGAGGGGTTCAGAATGAAGGCTGAACAAACGAAGGTCCTGCCCGTCAACAGAGATGGCGGTGCGCAGCGACGGGACTCCGTCGAAATACAAAGTGTCGATGCCTGCCAGCCGGTATTTTGAAATGATGCCCATTCCGTAAAGGCCAATGTCCACGTAGAATTCCTGAAAAGGATACGCACTGCTGAGTTCTTCCCGCAGGATCATCTCCCACATGGGGTCCAGTTCATGCAAGGAGATCAGGCCGGCCTTGCAGTTGCGAAGTGCCTGAACCGTTGAGTCTATGTCCGTGGCATTGGAGAGGTTGACGTGGGCCACCCGAAGTTGGTTGGTATGCTCAGGCTTCGATTTCAAGACCACCTGTTCCGGGGTCAGACGTGACCGCCAGCGGTTGATGCCATCGCTGTTGTTGCTGTACTTCAAAAACAGGCATAGCGCTGCCGAGCCCGCAAAACTGAGAAAGGTGAGACGGGGTTGCCGAAGCAACAGAAAAAACAAACCACCCATCAGCATGAGCAGCATCAACTGGTTGGCGTAATTGCTGAAACTGGAAAGCGGGTATGGAAAATAATGGGGAAAAACTACCGCCAAAACACTGACCCCAACCACCGCAAATGCAGTAATCTGTACAATGGGATGATTGAGTATTCTCAGGGTCATGGGAGCTTGTTGTTTTCTTTTTGTTTTGCTGGGTCAAAACAAAGGTACAGCAGAAGCGGCTTCAGACCAAGACATGACGGATAAGAAAATGTTTCATGTATTCTCAGGGCTTAGGTTTTGGAGCAGCTGATTGTTCGCCGGGCTTGTTTTCTTTATTCGGCTTTCGCCAATGGTTTACCTGCGCTGCCGGAAGAACTCCGTCATCAGCAAGCTGCAATCTTCCATGAGTACGCCGTATTCCACTTTGGTCTTGGGGTGCAGCATTGCTTTGCCGAAGCGCATGAACCCCCTTTTGGGATCATCGGCGCCGTACACCAGCCTGCCGAGTTGTGCCCAGGCGATGGCGCCGGCACACATGGGGCAGGGTTCCAGGCTTACGTACAAGGTGCATTCGCTGAGGTATTTACCGCCGAGGGCGTTGGTGGCGGCTGTGATGGCCAGCATTTCCGCATGGGCGGTCACATCGTTGAGCAGTTCGGTTTGGTTGTGGGCCCGGGCTATGATCTGCTTGTTGCAAACCACAACGGCACCCACCGGCACTTCGCCCTGTTCGTAAGCTTTCCGGGCTTCCAGCAGGGCCTGTTTCATAAAATGTTCGTCGCTGTGTACGCTTAACATAGACTGTATTTTTGCGCGTCCGGTTCCGGAATTTTACACGCTTCTGAAAAATCTGACCGATCAGGTTTTGACGGGTTCACAAAGAAAGAAATACCTTTGCGGATGGAAAAAGCAAATCACCTTCAGGATAAGTTTTTGGGCGAAGCCCTCACCTTTGACGATGTCCTTCTCGTGCCTGCTTATTCGCAGGTTTTACCTCGGGAAGTTGATGTTTCTTCACAATTTACCACCGGGTTAAGACTGAATGCTCCCATCGTTTCCGCCGCCATGGATACGGTGACGGAAGAGAAGCTGGCCATAGCCATTGCCAGACAGGGAGGTATCGGTATCATCCACAAAAACATGAGCATCGAACAGCAGGCCGAGCAGGTCCGCAAAGTGAAGCGCTCAGAAAGCGGGATGATCATTGACCCGGTAACGCTGCAGGTGAATGCCACCGTTGGCGATGCCCTCCAACTGATGAAAAAGTTCAGCATCGGCGGCATTCCCATCGTTGACGACAAAGGCCACCTCATTGGCATCCTCACCAACCGGGACCTGCGCTTCGAAAAAGACCTCGGCCGGCCCGTTTCGGAGGTGATGACAAAAGAAAACCTGATCACCGCCCCCATCGGCACCGACCTGGAAAAGGCCCGGGATATTCTTCAGAACCACAAGATTGAGAAACTGCCCGTGGTGGATGAAAACGGCAAACTGGCCGGGCTCATCACCTACAAAGACCTCATGAAGGTGGAAGACTACCCCAACTCCTGCAAGGACAAATTCGGCAGGTTGGTGGTAGGCGCCGCCGTGGGGGTCACCCACGACATGATGGACCGGGTGGATGCCCTGGTGAACGTGCACGTTGATGCCGTGTGCATCGACACTGCCCACGGCCACTCTCAGGGTGTGCTCGATGCCGTAGCGGCTGTTCGCCGCAAATATCCCGACCTGCAAATCGTCGGCGGCAACATCGCCACAGCCGAAGCTGCCATTGCCCTGGTAAAAGCCGGTGTCAATGGCGTCAAAGTCGGTGTGGGCCCCGGCAGCATTTGCACCACCCGGGTGGTGGCAGGGGTGGGCGTTCCGCAACTCTCCGCCATCTACAATGCCTGGGCTGCCATCAAAGACACCGGCGTTCCCATCATTGGCGACGGCGGCATTCGCTACTCCGGCGACATCGTCAAGGCCCTGGCTGCCGGTGCCAGCACCATCATGGCAGGTGGACTCTTCGCCGGTGTGGAAGAAGCTCCCGGTGAAACCATCCTTTACGAAGGAAGAAAATTCAAGGTCTACCGCGGCATGGGCTCGCTGGGTGCCATGGGCGCCGGTTCCAAAGACCGCTACTTCCAGGATGTGGAGGATGACATCAAAAAACTCGTGCCCGAGGGAATTGAAGGCCGGGTGCCCTACAAAGGAACCTTAGAGGAGGTGATGACCCAATACCTCGGCGGCCTCCGTGCCGGCATGGGCTATTGCGGTGCCCGCAACCTCGACGAACTCAAAAAAGCGCAGTTCGTCCGCATCTCCGGCTCCGGCATCAAAGAGAGCCACCCCCACAACGTCACCATCATGAAGGAGGCACCGAATTACTCCAGCAGGATGTGATTATTGTGAGGAATCGAGGAATTGAAGAACTGAGGAACTGAGAGGCACCGGCATTGGCATCCCCAACCAAGCTAGCCCGCTCCTCAAATGCTAACCCCCTTTGTCATCCGCCCTGGCTGCCTGTCCAGCGGCCAGGCGGGCCGGAATTGCAGGCTGAAGGCGGATCTTCACGATCAACAGCCGGCTGCACGGGTGCTTACAATGCTCCACGCTGCTTGTAACGAACTTCGCTCGTTGACGGCCATTCTTAGCGGCCTTTGGCCGCAACCAGAGGAGGCGAGGCACGGTGGCACAATCACTCGCAACAACGCTAGCCCGCTCCTCACATGCTAGCCCCCTTTTGTCATCCGCCGCAGGCGGATTTTCACAATATCCAATCAGCTACACAGATGCCTTGGTTCCACCCCCTCCTCAATTCCTCAAAAAGGGTGAAGCCCGATCAATTCCTCGATTCCTCCCCCGATCCCGAAGGATTTCGGGATTCGGGGCTCAACTCCTCACTCCCGCTCTCAACGCTTCCTCCACCATTTCTTCCAGGGAGAGTTTTGAGGCATTCAGCTTGAGGTGGGGTTCTTCGATGGGCTCCCAGCTTTCTTTAAGAGAGGTATAAACATCCCAGGTGGCTTCGCTGTCGGCACGGGGTATTTGCAGGCGTTGGCGGGCGTCTTCGTCCGAGACGGTAACTTCGATGAAAAAGGTGGCGGCATTGGTTTTGTCGGCCAGTTCATGCCAGGGTTTCCGGAGGGCTTCTTTGTAGAATGTCGAATCGACTACCAGATTTTTTCCTTCCAGCAGTATCTCTTCGGCGAGGGTGAGCATGGCCTCATACACCTTTTGTTTGGAGGCTTCATCGTACTTGCCGCGCAGGTTCAGCTTTTCCCGAAGGGTATCGCTGTTCAGCCGGAGGGCGCCCAGTTTTTTGGCCAGGGCATTGGCAAAGGTGGTCTTTCCGGAAGCCGGCAACCCGGCTACGAGGATGAGGATGGGTTTGGGGTTCATAGTTATGTCGGGCTTAACTTACTCTCACGTCGTTTTTAAGATAGGCCGCTTCCGCTTCCTTCAGCAGCTCCAGCAAATGCTTGCTCACCGGTCCGGGCTGTCCGTTTCCAATGACCACATCGCTGACCTGTACCACCGGCATCACGCGCTTTGTGCTGCTGGTAATGAAAGCCTCGGTGGCGGTTTTCAACTCCTCCAAGGCAGGCTGGCGCTCTTCTACCTGGTAGTGTTTGCGGGCCAGCATGAGGGTGTGTTTGCGGGTGATGCCCTCCAGGATACCATCCCCTGCGGTAACGATGCGGTCACCGGGCAAGACGATGAAAAAATTGGCCCGGGTCGTTTCCGTGATCAGTCCGCCGTGGTGAAAAAGGAGGTCATCGGCTCCGGCTTTTTGGAGTTCTTCCTGCATCAGAATTCCGACGACGTAATTGGTGGTTTTGATGGTGGGAAACTGGCGCTGGTATTCGTGCAGCAGCAGTTTGATGCCTTTTTCGTATTTGTCGGGAGTGTAGGTGGGGTATTCGTGTTCTATTATGATCAGGTTGGCTTTTTCCGAAGGAGAATAACCATCAGAGGCATAGCCCCCTGTCAGTACCAGTCGCATGGAAGCATTGTCCAGGCCGTTGGCCTCGATGAGCTGTTGGATATGGGCCATCAGCTGGTCCCGGTCCAGGGGCACTTTAAGTTTGAGCTGGTGGGCTGAGCGCCAGAAGCGGTCAAGGTAGTCTTCCACAAAGAGCGGTTGACCGTTTAGGATGAGCAGGAAGTCGAACATGCCATAGCCCCTGAGCAGTCCGAGGTCAGTAACACCGATGGACGCCCCTTCCGCAGGTACGATCTCACCGTTCACACTGGCAAATTTTATCATGGCACGAGTCGGTTTTTAAAATGTGCAGGGCATTTCACCGGCAGGCCGGTAAGGTCAATGCTTCAGCACGTAATTGTCAATGGTAGAAAAGAGAATGTACGCCAAAACGATGAGTGAGAAGCTGGCTTCGCGCAGCAAGAGCATCATCAGCAAGGCAGAGGCGGCAAAGATAAACCGGATTTCATTGCCTTCCCATGAGAGGCTTTTGAACTTCATCCCGAACATCGGAAAACGGGCTACCATCAACCAGCTGAGCAAAGCAATGACCGGATAGAGGAAATACGGCTGGGTGACCAGGCTGCCCATTCCAAAAGAATCAAAATGGTAGATGAGCAGCAAACCAACGCAAAACATCGTTACGGATGGCGTTGGCATGCCGATGAAGTTTTCGCTCTGGCATTCATCGATGTTGAAAATTGCCAGCCGGATGGCGGCGAAGAGGGTTACCAGAAAAGCCGGAGCAGCAGCCAGGGTCAGCTCGATGGGCAGCACCTCCCTGCCTGAAAAGCCTTTTACGAGGAGGATGTAAAGAATGGCGCCCGGCACAACGCCAAAAGAGACCATGTCGGCCAGGGAGTCCAGCTGGGTGCCGAAATCAGATTTCACTTTCAGCAAGCGGGCCATTGTGCCGTCCAGAAAATCAGCTACGCCGCTGGCCAGGCTGAAGAAAAAAGCCTGAACGAACTGGCCGTACATGATGCTTGCCAAAGCACAACACCCTAAAAACAGGTTGATGAGGGTGATGAAATTGGGAATGTTTTTTTTCATCGAATTTCTGCAATTGCCCAACGAACAGGCTCGAAACGGGGTCTTTCCCTTCGGAGAAAAATCCGATCCCGGACCGGGTTTCTCCTCCGTTGGCTTGACGGTTTGCAAAAATACATTTTTCCCAAGGGTATAGAAGGCAGTTGAAGGCTACACTGTCCGGCCCTTTGTCAGCCCGGCAGCACTTATGTTGTACTTTTGTCAAAACACTTTCGTTGGAGAAGCATTGTCAAACTATTAAGCGTTGTAAATACCAATCCACCAAAATCCCAACCGTTTACGAAATACGCACAGCATGACCGCACATCGCCGTTTTTTGGTTTTCCTTTCTTTTTTGCTTTTGTCCTCGGGCCTGGCGGCCCAACCGGCAAACGACCTTTGCTCCAACGCCATACCACTCACCGATCTCGACAGCTGGTGCAGCGCCAAAGCGGCCTATACCAACAGCGGCGCAACGCTCGACCCCTTTGCCCAACCCACCTGTTTTCCGGATGTGACCCACGATGTGTGGTTCTCTTTCGTGGCCCAGGCCACCGACCTGGCCGTTACCGTCATCGGTAATACCTCCGGGCAGATTCCACCTGGCGGCACCATGAACAACCCGCAGTTTGTGATTTACAGCGGCGATTGTACGGGCGGCTTTACGGAAATACAATGCGCCTCCGACGGCTTCGGCAACGGCGTGGCGGAAACATTTGCCGGCCCCCTGCAGGTGGGTGAAACCTATTACATCCGGGTGGACGCCCGCAATGGCGGTACCGGCACCTTTCAGCTCTGCATCAACAACTTCAACGCCGTGCCCAGCCCCAGTGGCGACTGCCCCACCGGCCCCATCCTTTGCGACAAGTCTTCTTTTACCGTCGGCAACCTGGTGGGAACCGGCCTGCTCAACAATGAGATAGACCCTGGCATCTGCATAGGCTCTGAGTTTGCCTCCGCCTGGTACCGCTGGACCTGCAAAGACCCCGGCACCCTGACCTTCACCATCACCCCCAACAACCCTTCCGACGATATTGACTTTGCTGTTTTTGAACTGCCCGGCGGCATCGATGACTGCGCCAACAAAGTGAAAGTGCGCTGCGAAGCTGCCGGTGAGAACGTGGGCCAGCCCTTCTCCAACTGGGAGCCCTGCACCGGTGCCACCGGCCTCAGCGACAGCGAAACCGATACCGATGAATTTCCCGGCTGTGCCCCGGGGCAGAACAACTTCGTTTCGGCACTGGTGATGGAGGCTGGCAAGTCCTACGCCCTCATCATCAATAACTTTTCGAATACCGGCAACGGCTTTACTATCGACTTTGGCGGTTCCGGAACTTTCCAGGGGCCGGAAGCCGATTTCACCACAGCTCCGCCACTCACCGCCTGCACCAACCAGGATGTCGTTTTCACCGATAATTCCAACAGCGTGGATCCCATCGTTTCGTGGGAGTGGACTTTTGGCCCTGGCGCATCACCGGCAACTGCCAGCGGCCAGGGCCCGCACACGGTGAATTATTCCACCCCGGGCGTCAAGTCCATCGTGCTGAAGGTGACCAACAACGAGGGCTGCATCGTGACCAGTATTAAGACGATAGAAATTCTGCCCAGCCCCGAAGTGACGCCAACCGTGGTGAGCGACTACTGCGGACCCGACGATCAGACGGGGGGCATTTACCTGAGTGCCACCGGGGCCCCGGAACCCTTCCAGTTTGAATGGCAGAATTCCGGGGTGCTGGTGCCCGACAGTTTTCTGCTCGATGTGGAAACAGGCACATACAATGTTGGGGTAGTCTCCGCCAACGGCTGCCGCACCGACCTCGATGTCATCGTTCCGGAAGGCCTCAGCCTGCAGGCAGGCGCCAATCCTGTAAAACCGCCCACCTGCAACGGCGACAGCGACGGCAGCATCTCCATCAGCATCGCCATCGCCAATTATCCCATTCAGTACGATTTCGGCAACGGCCTGCAAGCCGACAGCTTTCTGACAAACATACCCGCCGGCACCTACCAGGTCTATGTCATCGATGCCGCTGGTTGCGATGCCACCTTTGAGATTACCGTTGAAGATTTTCCGCCCCTGCTCCTCGGCCTCGATCCGACTGACATCAGTTGCTTTGGCGAGGTGGACGGAAGCATCACGGCCATGCCCGATGGCGGCGCCGGCAACTACACCTACCTCTGGAGCAATGGCGGAATGACCCAAACCATCAGCAATTTACCCGAAGGGAATTACGAACTGACTGTAACCGATGCCAACGGCTGTACGACGACCTCTTCGGCCGGAATCATCGAGCCACCGCCATTGGCCATGAGCCTGGACCTGCAGCACGTCGTTTGCTTCGGTTTCAACAGCGGCATCATCAACGTCATTGCCGAAGGAGGGACACCTCCCTACGAATACAGCCTGGATGGGGTGGATTACCAAACCGACCCGGCCCTCGCCGACCTTTTTGCCGGCGATTACACCGTGTACCTACGGGATGCAAGGGGCTGCCTGCTGACCCAGTCGGCCACCATCACCCAGCCGCCGCCGCTGGTGGTGTACGCCGGTGAAGACCAGGTGGTAGACCTGGGTTACACAGTCAACCTGAACGGCATCGTCACCCCGATGGGCATTCCCGTCACCCTGAGCTGGACACCGCCGGAAACGCTGACCTGTTCTGACTGCAACAACCCCACGGCACAGCCTTTCACCACCACCACCTATGTGCTGACGGCCGTGGATGGCGACGGCTGCTCTGCCGCAGATTCCGTAACCGTCAATGTGAATGTGATCAGGCCAGTTTACATTCCCTCGGCCTTCTCGCCCAACAACGACGGCATCAACGATTTCTTCTCGGTGTACGGTGGACCGGCGGCCCGGTCGGTGCTTACTTTCAGGGTGTTCAATCGCTGGGGTGGATTGGTGTACGAGGGCTTCAACCTGCCCCTGAACGACGAAAAATCTGGCTGGGACGGCACCTTTAAAGGCCAGCTGATGGATCCCGCCGTTTTTGCCTATTACGCCGAAGTGGAATTCATTGACGGTGTGGTGGTGCTCTTCGAAGGGGATGTGACACTGGTGAGGTGAGTGGCAGTTGGCAGTTATCAGTTGGCGGTTGGCGGTTGGCGGTTGGAGCAGGTAGTCGCTGATTACTGAATCAGAGCCCAGCCGCATAGGCCGATTACAGGCGGCACCTTGTTCTAGTCAAAACCCAAACAGCTATGCCATTGATGAGCAGCCTCGACGAGGCCGTAAATTTTCTGAAACGACATTTTTCTTCACCACCTTTGGTGGCAATAATTCTGGGAACCGGTCTGAGCGAACTCGCCGATGAAATCGAACAGGCTGTTGCGGTTGATTTCGAAGACATTCCGCACTTCCCCAAACCCACGGCTCCGGGGCACCGGGGCAAATTGATTTTCGGGACCATAGCGGGCGTGCAGGTGGTGGCCATGGCCGGCCGGCTGCATTATTACGAGGGCTATTCCATGCAAGAGGTGGTCTTCCCCGTTCGGGTCATGCGGCTGCTGGGGGCTGAGGTGCTCATTGCTTCCAATGCTGCCGGTTCCACCAACCCGGACTATGAGGCGGGCGATCTGGTGTTCATCAAAGACCACATCAACCTGCAACCTGCCAACCCCCTGCGCGGCCCCAACGACGACCGGCTGGGACCCCGCTTTCCGGACATGCTGTACACTTACGATCCCGACTTGCTGGAGACCGCCCGCCGCATTGCCGAAGAAAAAGGCATAAGGGCCCACACGGGGGTGTACGCCAGCCTGCCCGGACCCAACCTGGAAACACCTGCGGAGTACGAGTTTCTGCACCGGATTGGCGGCGATGTGGTGGGAATGTCCACCGTGCCGGAAGTGATAGCGGCCCGCCACATGGGCATGCGCAGCTTTGTGGTGTCGGTTGTGTCCAACAAGAGCTACCCCATCGAGTGCATACGGGAAACGACTGTTGAGTCGGTGATTGCCACCGTGCGGGAGGTAAGCCCCAGGGTGCAGATGCTGGTGAGAGAGTTGGTGGGGAGGTTGAGAGGGGGATGATCCCGGCCTTCGCCGGGAGGTTTAGAGAAGTTGAGAGGGGTTTCAATGCTATCGATTACCCACAAATCCGTCATTCTGCCTTTGAGGGTATTGCATGAGCAATTTGATCCTGAAGTTGCAGGTTAAATTCAGGTGGGTTAATAACCTTCCACTCCATCAAACATCTTGAAACCCCTTGCTTTAGCGAGGGGTAGCCGGACACCCCCCTCACTGCATCAATCATCTTTACAAAACATCAGCATCAACATTGCCAGCTACAATGGTGATTGATCGTTCCTGATGTGATGTTCTGAATAGAAGTTTGATGTGGGTAGGGGGACTGGTAAAATTCCCGCCGTTGAAACAGCGGGTTACAAGATGGCTGATGTAATCGGGGCTTTTTTCACAGCCAGGAACAGCGATTGAAAAGTGGTTTTTTCACATTCAATGAAGCTGTGTTGCAGAGACACTTTACGATGAGATTGGGATTTGTGGGTAATCGAGAGGGGTTTTAACTGACAGACAATTTTTGACACATGATAAGAACCAGGAGAATTTACGAAGCGCCGGCCGCCGATGATGGCTACCGCATTCTGGTGGACCGGCTGTGGTCGAGGGGCCTGAGGAAAGAAAATGCCCGGGTGGACCTGTGGTTGAAAGAGGTGGCACCCAGCAATGAACTGCGGAAATGGCTCCACGGTGGCCAGGGGAGCTGGGAAGAATTTGCGCAGCGATACAAAGCAGAACTTTCTGAAAAAGAGGATTTGCTAAAGCAGTTGAAAGCCCTCGAAACGGAGCATGGAACCATTACCCTCCTATTTGCGAAGAAAGACGAAAGGCAAAACAACGCCGTGGCCCTGAAGACCATTCTGGAAAATTTCTAATCAGTTTTCTTCGAAAAACTCCAGCGGTCGAACGGGGGTGCCGTCGCTCCAGCGGCCCATGTACAACTGCTCCGGCGTTCCGCCAAAGGCGATGTGCTCGTTTTCACCGGTGCGTGTGAAGTGCAGCAGGGCGTCGCACAATTTCCAATAGCAGTAATAATCCACCGCATCGGTTCTGCCAATTTTCAGGGCCCGCTTTGAGGTGTAGTTGCGGGCACCGGAATCAAAAACGGTGTCGAGGGCGTAGGTTTGGTTGTGGTGAGCTTCGATGGCGGGGCTGCCGTAGTCATCGCCCACCTGGCGCAAGAGGTTGCGGTGTTTGAGGTGTTTGGTTTCTTCGAACAATTTGACGGCCAGTTCATCGCCCACCACCCAGTCGTTCTCGTTCACCACCATCAGCAGTTTGATGTCGGCGGGCATGCCGGAATAATCATCCAGGCGGCCACCTTTGAAACTTCCAGAGCCGGGAGCGCAGAGGAACATGGCCTCGGGTTTTGGAACTTCGTATTGCTCGTGGTTCACGGCCAGGTCGGCAGCCACCACACCGCCGTAGGAGTGGCCGACGAAGACGAGGCCGGAATCGAGGGCGGTGATGTGGCCGGGCTTTTTCAGCTCGGCCAGGGCATCCTTGATGGCGATGGACACATTCTCAGCGAAATGCTCTGGCGAGGGCGAGAGCATGTTTTTCTGGTAGCGGGGATAGATGACGATGTTGCCCTTGCGGACGAGGTGCCGGATCCAGGCGCCGTATATCATGGGGTTGTAGCCGCCGTAGCCGTGGATGAAGACCACCACGGGTGCCGCTGCGGGCTGTGGCTTCGCCGGCTCGAAAAGCCAGTACCCCTCCGGTTGCGAAGCGAAGTCAAACATTACAACATCCTCGTGCAGGTATTCCTGCCCGCCCGGGCCGGTCAGCGGCTGTGCCGGCTGGCTGTAATTGGTGCGGGTAGGGGTGTGATTGGATAATTGCGCAGCGACGTACAAAATGAAGGTGACGAGCGAAGAAAACATAACGAAGGTTCGATTCCTGAACAGCAAAGGGTGTTGATTTTCTATACTCAAAACAAAGTGGTTTGGTTGGCGTACGCCAACCAAACTCCCCATCTTCACTGGTCTGAAGAGCCTGGATTTGCTCAAACCACATCGCGTTGGGTATATGAGGTGAAGCCTTCTTGGCTTAGGTCAATTTCAATACCGAAACAACCTACCCGGAAACCGCTGGGAAGGGAATTGGTTGAAATTGGAAAGCATTACTTTTACCGCCCGCAAGGTGAAACCTGTAATGTAGTGTGGTTTGTTGAGAGGGGTTTAGAGGAGTTGATCCCGGCATTCGCCGGGAGGTTTAGAGGGGACACTGCGCGGGACATATTCGTCAATTCAGCTAAACATCCGGAAAACTATGGCAAGCAAAACGCAAGTGGTAGGTGTGATTGGGGCAGGCAGTTTTGGCTCTGCCATCGGCAACCTTCTTTCGCACAATACGGATGTTTTGCTGTACAGCCGGCAGCAGGACCTGGTGGATGAAATCAACGAAACCCACCGACACCCCAACCTGGACGTGGATATTTCTCCGAAGGTGACGGCCACCACCGACCTGGAACAGATTGCTGATCGCTGCACGCTCATTTTTCCCATCGTGCCTTCGGCAAACTTCCGGCAGATGATGAAAGACCTGTCTCCATTTCTGCACCCCTACCACATTTTGATTCACGGCACCAAAGGGCTTGACCTTCGCAAAATCACGGAAGAAGACCTGGAAAAAGGCCGCATCAAACCCGACAGCGTTATCACAATGAGCGAGGTGATCAGGGAGGAAAGCGTGGTGGTCAGGGTGGGCTGCCTGTCCGGCCCCAACCTGGCTTCGGAAATCTTCGAAGGGCAACCGACGGCCACGGTCATCGGCAGTAAATTCGACGAGGTGATCGAGCTGGGAAAGTCCATGCTGAGCAGTCGACGGTTTCAGGTCTTCGGAACTTATGAGATCAAGGGGGCGGAACTGGCCGGGGCCCTGAAAAACATCATTGCCATAGGCAGCGGCATCCTCACCGGGCTGGGCATGGGCAAGAACATCCAGTCGCTGCTCATCACACGGGGCCTCATGGAGATGATTTACTTCGGCAGAGCCTTGGGTTCTTCCCCAAAGCCTTTCGTCGGAACGGCGGGCATCGGCGACCTGGTCTGTACAGCCACCAGCCCCCGCAGCCGCAATTTCACTTTCGGCTACCGCCTCGGACAAGGAGAAAAACCCGATGACATCCTTAACTCCATGCCCGAAGTAGCAGAAGGTGTGCGCACTTTGCGCATCGCCAAATACCTGGCAGACAACCTCAAACTGCACGTACCCATTACCCAGATGCTGTACCGCGCAGTTTACCAGGGCTATGACATCAGCGAGGCCATCGACTACCTGATGCGCTATCCCTACTATGTGGATGTGGATTTTATGTGATGGCCAACCTAAAAACCCTCAAAAACCCTCAAAAACCTTCCCTCACACCCTTTCCACCGCAATTCTCACCGTCAGGTCCTCGAAGAGTTCCACGGCTTCGCCGTTGGAGGCGTCGTTGAGGCTGAGGGTGTCGGCCAGGACTTCACCTTTGATGTAGTCGCCGAATTTTTCCACGGCGGGCACCAGGCGGTCGTTGTGCTCGATGTGTACGGCGATGCGGTCGGTGACGTTGAAGTCTTTGCTTTTGCGGAGGTTCTGGATGCGGTTGACCAGCTCTCGGGCCATGCCTTCGGCTTCCAGTTCAGGGGTGAGCTGGATGTCCAGGGCCACGGTCAGCTCGCCGTCGGTGGCCACCAGCCAGCCGGGCACGTCTTCGGCGCTGATCTCGAAATCCTCGGCGCTGAGCTCGTATTGGGTGCCTTCCACTTCCAGGTTGAAGCGGCCGGTTTTTTCGATTTCGTTGATCTGCTCCTGGCTGAGACCGGCGATGATGCCTGCGGCGGCTTTCATGTGTTTGCCGAGGCGGCGGCCCAGGGTTTTGAAGTTGGGCTTGGCCTTTTTGCTGATCACCCCGGCGGTGTCGGTGATGTACTCGATGTTTTTGATGTTGGTTTCTGCCAGGATGAGGTCTTTGACGGCTTCCACCTGCTCGATGAACCCTTCGTCCAGCACTGGAAGGAGGATTTTGGACAGGGGCTGCCGCACCCGGATGTTCTCCCGTTTGCGAAGCGACAGAATGAGTGAAGAGATGCGCTGGGCATAGTCCATGCGCTGCTCCAGCTGCCGGTCGATTTTGCTTTTGTCGGCCTGCACCAGGTCGGTCAGGTGTACGGACTCGTGGCGCAGGGGCGAGTTGATCTGGCGGGCCTTTTCCCGGATGGGTTCCGTCAGGTTGCGGTAGAGCCAGTCGGAGAAGAACGGCGCCAGAACGGAGCTGAGCTGCGACACCACCATCAGGCACTCGAAGAGGGTCTGGTAGGCGGCGTTTTTGTCGGTGGTCATTTCGCCTTTCCAGAACCGGCGGCGGCTGAGGCGCACGTACCAGTTGCTGAGGTGTTGGTCCACGAAGTTCTCGATGGCACGGGCGGCTTTGGTGGGCTCGAAGTCATCCATGTGGCTGCGGTACTCCTCCACCAGGCTGTACAGTTTGGAGATGATCCAGCGGTCGAGCTCCGTGCGCTCTTCCATGGGCACCACGTTCAGCTCGTCCATGGTCCAATTGTCGATGTTGGCGTACAGGGCGAAGAAGCTGTAAGTGTTGTACAGGGTGCCGAAAAACTTGCGCTGCACCTCGGCAATGCCGTTCAGGTCGAACTTGAGGTTTTCCCAGGGGGCGGCGTTGGAGATCATGTACCAGCGGGTGGCGTCGGCGCTGTATTTTTCGATGGTCTCAAAAGGATCCACGGCATTGCCGAGGCGCTTTGACATTTTGTTGCCGTCTTTGTCCAGCACCAGGCCGTTGGACACCACGTTGCGGTAGGCCACGCTGTCGAACACCATGGTGGCGATGGCGTGCAGGGTGTAGAACCAGCCTCGGGTCTGATCCACCCCTTCGGCAATGAAGTCGGCCGGGAAGTTCTGTTTGAACTTGTCCTGGTTTTCCATCGGGTAATGCCACTGTGCGTAGGGCATGGAGCCGCTGTCGAACCACACGTCTATCAGGTCGGTTTCCCGCTGCATGCGTTTACCCGAAGGGGAGACCAGTACGATTTCATCGATGTATGGCCGGTGGAGGTCATCGGGCACTTTTTGATCGAGGCCGAGCTGCTCGTTGGCCTTTTTGATCTCGGCTTCCAGTTGCGCCAGCGAGCCGATACAGATTTCTTCTTCGGCGTCCTCCGTCCGCCAAATGGGCAGTGGGATGCCCCAGTAGCGGCTGCGGCTGAGGTTCCAGTCCTGGAGGTTTTCCAGCCATTTGCCGAAGCGGCCTTCGCCGGTGCTTTTGGGTTTCCAATTGATGGTTTGGTTGAGCTCGTACATGCGTTCCTTGCAGGCGGAAGCTTTGACGAACCAGCTGTCGAGCGGGTAGTAGAGCACGGGCTTGTCGGTGCGCCAGCAGTGGGGGTAGTTGTGCACGTATTTGGCCACGTTGAGGGCCTTACCTTCTTTTTTCAGCTTCACGGCAATGTCCACATCCACGTTTTCCCAGTTGGGGTCGTCGGTGTAGTTTTTCACGAAGCGGCCGGAAAATTCACCGACCGTGTCTTTGAATTTGCCCTGTTTGTCCACCAGGGTCAGCGCTCCGATGCCGTTTTGTTTGGCCACCTTCATGTCATCGGCTCCAAAGCTGGGCGCCGTGTGAACGATGCCGGTACCGTCTTCCGTGGTCACAAAGTCGCCCACCAGCACCCGGTAGGCATCCGTGTGAAATTCCCCGTCGTAGCCCAGCAGTGGCTCAATTTCATTTCCGAAATCCAGCAGGGGCTCGTAGCGGATTCCCTCCAATTGGCTGCCGTCGAATGGTTCACTTTGAGACAGCACCTGGGGCTGGTTTTTGCCGCCAAACCACTTGCTCACCAGTTCTTCGGCCATCACCACGCTGACCGGATCCCCGGTGTAGGGGTTTTCGGTTTTCACCTTGACGTAGCGGATGTTGCCACCCACGGTGAGGGCGGTGTTGGAGGGGAGGGTCCAGGGCGTGGTGGTCCAGGCGGCTATTCTGACGTCTTCATTTTCGTCGTCAAAAAGGAAGGTGGACTTTTCGTCTTTTTTGACGGTGAAGAGGGCCACCACGGTGGTGTCGCTCACTTCACGGTAGGCCCCGGGCAGGTTCAGCTCGTGGGAGCTGAGGCCGGTGCCGGCACCCGGTGAGTAGGGCTGGATGGTGTAGCCTTTGTACAGCAGGCCTTTTTCGTAGAGCTGGCTGAGCAGCCACCACACCGATTCGATGTACTCGTTTTTGTAGGTGATGTAGGGGTTTTCGAGGTCCACCCAGTAGCCCATTTTCCGGGTGATGTCGTCCCATTCGGCTTTGAAACGCATCACGGTTTCGCGGCATTTCCGGTTGTACTCTGCCACGGAGATGGTCTTGCCGATGTCTTCCTTCGTAATGCCGAGTTCTTTTTCCACGCTCAACTCCACCGGCAGGCCGTGGGTGTCCCAGCCGCCTTTGCGCTCCACCCTTTTGCCTTTGAGGGTCTGGTAGCGGCAGAAGAGGTCTTTGATGGTGCGTGCCATCACGTGGTGGATACCGGGCTTGCCATTGGCACTTGGCGGGCCTTCGTAAAACACCCAGCGATTGTCTTCGGGGCGCTGCTCGATGCTTTTTTCGAAGATGCCTTCGGCTTCCCAGAATTCGAGGATCTCTTTGTCTATTTCCGGCAGGTTGAGTGATTTGAACTCGCGGTACATAGCGGTTGGGTTGATTTAAGTTTAGAGAGGTTTAGAGGGGTTTAGAGAAGTTGAGAGGGGTTTAAGGCACAACTTTCTAACTTCATGAACTTTTCACAACTCCTGTTTTCAAGAAGAAGCCCCGGTAGTCCATTCATTCGGGACTGCCGGGGCTTTCGGTTTCCAATCGCCTATGCCTCACCGGGTCCCTTCGGGGTGGTGAATAATTATGGCGATAATGGAAATGGAATTCAGCATTTTGGTGCTTTTTAAAACAGGTGGCAAAGGTAACAGCTTGCTTCGGAAAACAAAACGCAGTGTTTGGAGGCGGAGCTAATTTTTGTCAGTCCAGAAAACGCAGCTTCCATTCCGGCCGGGGCAGCATGCATTCGTCTTTCTTCCCAAACCAGCGGTAGCGGTTTTTGGCGATCCAGTCGTAAACAAGATTGCGGACGGGGTTTGGGATTGCGGAACCCAGGTAATACAGCAATTTCCAGCCGCCGCCCAGCGCCTTCATCACCTGCAGGAATGCTGCGGATTTGGTGTAGAGCCTGCCCTGGTTCAGTAGGGCCACCGTGTTGAGATCCGCAGGATCATAGCCGTGGGCGGGCAGGGTTTCTCCGGCCAGCTTGCCTTGCAATGAGGCGAAGCGGAAGCGGCCTTCGGGGTCCCGTTTCAAGATCCACTGCACGGAGCTGTTGCAGAGATTGCAGACCCCGTCGAAGAAAAGCACCGGATGGTTTTCTGGCTGATTCAATGGTGTAAAAATTTTTGCAGTTCCTGAACTGCATTTTCAAATCGCTGTTCCCCCATCCCACTGATGGTGGCAAAAGGAACCTGCATGGATTTCAACTCCCTTTCATACCGCTCGTACAACAGCCACCGGTCGTTTGGGTTTTCCCGAAGGGGATCAAACTCCCAGGGCAGGTCTGGCTGGCAAAGGAGGTAAAAATCCCGCCTGTGTTTTTTGAGCGCCTCCAGAATCCAGGGGGCCACCCGGCCGAAGCGCACCTCCGACCAGATCTTGATGACTTCCAGGCTGGTGTCGATGATGAGGATGCCGCTTTCGTGTTCATCAATGGCCTGTTCCTGGGCCAGTTGGCCTTTGGCTATGGCTTCCAGGTCAGCTTCAACGTAAGGTCTTCCGAGTTGGTTCAGGTATTCACGGGCGTACTCTTCAACAGCTTGCGTTTTCAGGTGTTGAGCAAGTTGGCGGGCAAGGGTGGTCTTGCCCGAGGATTCCGGTCCTGTTATTACAATTTTTTTCATCTGAAGCGCTGCAAAGCTGTTGAATTTGAATGTGGTTTAGCGCACTTTTGTCCGGCAAAGATTTTACGAAGCATGCACGAAATAGAACCATACTACCGCTGGCGCGACGAATACGATTCGGCCCTCGATTCCTGCTCTCCTTTTTTCGGCAGGGAATACGACGAGTTCTATTTCACGCAGAAAATTTACAACTATTACATCCATCCGCAATGGGATCACTTCGGCTCGCCCACCCTCTACATGAAAATCCTCTTTGCCGATTATGACAGGGGCTTCGCCATCTTCGAAATGATGGGCGAGTGGAACGATTGCATCACCAACGACATCATGTTCCTCAAACGGGATGTGGCCGATGAACTGATGGCCCACGGCATCAACAAGTTCATCATCATCTGTGAAAACGTACTCAACTTTCACAGTTCCGACGATTGCTATTACGAAGAGTGGTACGACGACGTGAAAGAGTACGGCGGTTGGGTGGTTTTGCTCAACACCCTGCAACACGTCGAGGAGGAGATGTACGATGCCCGCCTCGACAGCTACATCAACTTCGGTGGGGCCTTCACCGAGCTGAACTGGCGGGCGCTGTCGCCCAAAGGCGTCTTCATGAAAGTGGAAAAGATGCTGCAAAGCGCCGTCAAAAAACTGCCCGGCTGATCAGCGGGGCACTTCCACGCTCTTCACGATTTCATTGATCACATCCCTGGCCACATAGCCTTCCATCTCCCGCTCCGGCGTCAGAATGATGCGGTGGTTGAGCACCGGGTAGGCCATGTACTGTATGTCGTCGGGCGTCACAAAATCACGGCCACGCATGGCGGCGATGGCTTTGGAAGTTTTAAGGATGGCCAGCGAGGCCCGTGGTGAGGCCCCCAGGTAGAGGTCGGGGTGGTTGCGGGTGCGGTGCACGATGGCCGCAATGTAATCGAGCAGTTCCTTGCGGATGCGCACCTGCTCGATGAGCTTCCGGCAGGAGGCGATTTTTGCGGTGGAGAAAACTGTTTTCACGGTTTTCTTCACCGTCATCGAGAAGTCCTCGCTGAACCTTTCGAGGATGGCTTTCTCCTCTTCCAGCTTTGGATACTCCATGTTGATCTTCAGCAAAAAACGGTCGAGCTGGGCCTCCGGCAGCTTGTAGGTTCCTTCCTGTTCTATCGGGTTTTGCGTCGCAATGACGAAGAATGGCGTTGGCACCGGATGGGTGGTGCCGTCCACGGTGACCTGGTACTCTTCCATCACCTCGAAAAGGGCCGCCTGTGTTTTGGCCGGCGCCCGGTTGATCTCATCGATCAGCACCACGTTGGCGAAGATGGGCCCGGGATTGAAGTTGAACTCCGAGTTTTTGAGGTTGAAAACCGTGGTGCCCACCACGTCGCTGGGCATCAGGTCGGGGGTGAATTGTATGCGTGAAAATTCGGCTTTGAGCGTCTGGGCCATCAGTTTGGCCGTCAGTGTTTTGGCGATGCCCGGCACGCCTTCGAGGAGCACGTGGCCATTGGTGAAAAGGGCTACCAGCAGTAGGTCAGTCATCTGCTCCTGTCCGACGATCACTTTCCTCAGTTCGGTTTTGACCTGCTCAACGGCAAGGGTGATCGGGCTGATGTCGATCAGGTTGCGTTCCCACTCTCCGGGTTCTTCAATGGGTTTTTCTTCGGCAATTTCCTCTTCTGGTAAAGTGGGTTCGGTTCTGCTTTCTTCGAACTCAGTGTTTTCTTCCTGGTGCATAACTGTTGATGCTGTTGAGTGTTGATTGGGTTTGGGTTCAAAGAAAGTAAAAATTGCTAAACTTGGGAGTCGATTGTGGTTTCCTTGTAATCTGATCGGGGCTTAGGGCCATTCATAAAAACCAATGCTCATGCACAGAATTGTTTCGGGTCTTTTGATGCTCTGTTTTTTGGTGAGTTGTACGTCCAACTACTACTTTGTTCGGCACGCCGAGCGTGCCAACAACACAGCCGATACGCCACTTTCCCTGGAAGGGCAGCAGCGAGCCCTGGCCTTGCGTGACAGCCTGAAAGACAAGGGCATCGACCACATCTTCGCCACCATCTACCTGCGCACCCAGCAGACCGCCATTCCCCTTTCCGAAGAAATCGGCATCCCGCTGACCATCTACCATCCGGACACTACCCAGCAATTTGTGAACAGGCTGAAAAAGATCAGAAAGAAGGACGTCCTGGTGGTGGGCCATTCCAACACGGTTCCTGAAATGGTGCTGCTAATGACCGGCGATACCGTAGAAGTTGGGCATGACGATTACGACAATCTCTTCAAAGTTTCCATCTCAAAGAGTCTTTTCGGAACCAGAACAAGACTGAAAAAACTGCATTACGGCCAGCCGGATTGATTTTATCTTCAAGCTGCTCACGTTTTCGCACGCTTTTTGTCATGGGTAATGCACCTCGAGTTATTCCCACCCATTTTCAGGATCAATCGCTCTCCGCTTCACGGTAACAATCCCCTGTTCCTGAATGGTGCCTGTGAATTTTAAGCCAGCCCCCCGGATGACAAAAAGCTATGAACAAACTAACACTTCTGCTCTTTTGGCTGATGCCCATCTGCCTGTATTGCCAGGAGGATTACGACTTTGATGCACTGCTGGATTCCACCAGTGTGTTGAGTGAACAGGGAGCTTATGAACAATGCTTCCAGATCCTCGGTGACCTTCGGCAATACCTTCGGGAAAATCCGGACAAGGAAAAACTATTCTTCCTCAACATCCATGAAGCTTACGACTACACCCGCTTTGGCTATTACAGCAAAGCCGAGTGCCTGTTTAAGGAAAGTATTCAACTGGCCAAAGAACTCGGTGATAAATGGAATGAAGCTTATGCCTGGTACGGGCTGGGTTATGTGACCCAGGACAAGGTGCTTTCAAATTCCTCCTTGCCTCCCTCAGAAGAAGGCAAACGTGCATTTTTTGAAGCAATAGAATTGCTGAAAGCAGAAGGTGATTCGGCTTTTTTGGTAGATGCCTACGATGCACAGGGCTATGCCTTCTTTTTGGAAGGGAAGTTTTCCGAAGCCATCGAGTACGGAGAAATGGCGCTTGAGCTCTGCCTGAAGCTGAACGATTGCGAAAGCGAACCCAACATACTCTCCAATCTTTCCGAATACTACCTGGCCATCGATGATTTCTCAACCGGAAAGAAACACCTGCAAGCTTCGCTGAAATGGATCAAGGAGCATCCGGGGGAAATAGCCGATGAAATTGCCTACAACGTTTACAGGAACCAGGCAGACATCCTGATACATGAAGGAAAAATTGCCGAAGGCGAGCAACTTGCCATGAAGGTGCTGGAGTATGCCATGGAGCACAAAGACCCCTATTTGCTGAGGGAAACCAACAAAATGCTTATCGACTACGCTGCTGCAAGGGGGGATTATGAAAAAGCTTTTCAGCTCCAGCAGACTTTCATGAGTCAGCTTGACAGCCTGCATGAAATGCAACTGGTGCTAAGCCACGATCGCAACCAGACCTTGTTGAACATTGGTCTGCGTGATAAAGAGTACCAGCTTTTGGGGGCCAAACTCTATTCCCAACGGGTAATCACCTGGTCGGCAGTGGGGCTGATCGTATTGTTGCTCGGCTTGCTGTCCACGGTGTTCATTCTCAACAGGCAGAGCAAGCAGTTCAATGCAAAACTGAAAAAGGAAGTGGAGCGACAAACAAAAGAGCTGCGCATCTCCAACGAAGCACTGGAGCGCTTTGCCTACGTGGCTTCCCACGACCTGAGAACTCCGTTGCGGAACGTGATCAGCTTTATCGGGCTGATTCAGCGGCGCCTGAAGAACCACAACGATGCCGATCTAAATTCTTTTATCCAATACGCTAAAGACTACGCCAACCACATGAACCGCCTGTTGAATGACATCCTCGATTATTCAAAAATGGGTGAACGCAGGTTGGTGGCCACACCTACCGGCATCGACCTCAACCAAATCATGGAGAAGGTTTTCCCAATGGTCAAAGACGATTTCCGGGAAAAGCAGGGTATTCTGGAAGTGGGTTTGCTGCCTACCGTGTATGGCGATGAAACTTCTCTCATCAGGCTGTTTCAAAATCTGCTGGAGAATGCCATCACCTACAACGACAAAGAAACTCCGCTGGTGGCTGTGCAACTGCACAGTGTTGCCAACGGGCACGCCGTTTTTTGCGTCAGCGACAACGGCATTGGCATTGACCACGCCTACCACGAGAAGGTGTTCGAAATGTTCACCCGCCTGCACAACATGGAGCAATATCCCGGCACCGGCCTCGGCCTGGCCATCTGCAAGCGCATCGTCAACGACATGGGAGGTGAAATCTGGATGGATTCTTCTGAAGGTGCCGGCACTTCGGTTTTCTTCACCCTGCCGCTGATTGAAGTCGAGCATGAGCAACAAAGCCAGGAAAACGGCGCCAAAGCAGCTATGGCAGTTGCCTGACGAGGGAGGTCGTCGGTGTTATTCTTTCACTTCGAAAGTCTTTTCATCCACGCCAACGCCGGTGATGGTCAGCTTTTTCCATCCTTCGGGTAATTTGGTTTTCAACTGCACCACCCCTTCGTCGGTAATGTCCAGACCTCCAAAGCCGGCCAGCACAGCCTGCAGCATACCACCCGCACCGGTGGCAAAGTAGGGATTGGTGCCCCCGGCCGTTTCTGCCAAAACCCCAAAGGGTGGCACCTCGTTGGGTTTGTAGCTCTTCGAAAACAAGCTTGCTGCCTTTTCCGAATTACCAAGACGATTGGCCAGCACCACCAGAATGGCAGGGCCCATGGCCGGTCCCTCCGGCGACATGCGGGGCTCGTAGTACTCCAGGTCTTTTCTGATTTGTTCCGGATCCGTAATCACTTTCAGGGGGTAGGCCAGCAGGTTCACATCGGCCTGTTTGATTTCTTCTCCGTCGTAGGTGGCATTCTCTCTTGTCGTTCCGTCGGGAAATTTCAGGATGGGAATGTTGTCGGCCACGTGTTCCCAGTCGGGGTTGGGAGACATGCCCAGCTCACGGGCTGCCTTCGCTGCATAGCGCAAGGAGGTGATGGCCATGCCGTTGGTGAAGGCGTTGTTGTCGATGTTCTCCTGCCATTCGTTGGCGCCAATCACGTTGTTGATGTCGTAATGGCCCGGGCCGTTGCGCTCCACCCGGCTGCACCAGAAATCGGCCACTTCTTTCAGAATGGGATAACCCCTGCTTTCCAGCCATTGGCGGTCGTGGGTCACCTGGTAGTATTTCCAGGCCGCCCAGCCGATGCAGCCGGTGATGTGGTGCTGAAAGGGGCCGGTGAGGGCCCACACAGGTGTATCCTCTGAGCCATCGGCGCTGGACTCCCAGGGGAACATGGCCCCCTTGTAACCGTGCGAAAAGGCATTTTGCCGGGCGGCATCCAGGCGCTGGTACCGGTACTCCAGCAAGGAGCGGGCGATGTCCGGTTGCAACAGCAGCAGGGGCGGATACATCCACAATTCCGTGTCCCAGAAAACGTGGCCATTGTAGCCCAGTCCGCTAAGCCCCATGGGCGACAGGCTGTAAGCCGTGCCGGCCCGGGCAAAGGAGTACAGGTGGTACAGCGCAAAGCGGATGTCCCTTTCGATGTCCGGGGCTCCTTCCACCCGGATGTCGCTTTTCCACAGCTCATCCCAGGCCTGCCGGTGGTGTTTTAGCAGGCGCTCACGGCCTTCCAGCATGGCGAAGATGGTCAGGCGCTCGGCTTCGTTATGGGGGTCGTTGTACTGGCTGGAGGCCACAGTTGAAGCCACCACCGAGAAACGGTAGGTCTCTCCTGCTTTCAGCTTTTTGTAAAACTTGGCCAGGTGCATGTTGTAGTCCCAGTCCTCGTGGATGATGTCCGGCTCCTGGCCGTGGCCTTCTTCGAAAATGAAGGAGGTGGAAGCGGCGACCGTCAGTTTACCCGAAGGGCTTTTTGCGACGGAAGTCAAAAGGGGTATCAACACATGCGGGCGGTCGATTTCCGAATAGTAATTCCGCACATCCACAAGGTGGCTGGGGGCCTCTATCACGCTCATTGGCGTCACCGTCACATCCTGGTGGGCAGTCAGCTCCACAACGATGAGGGCGGTGTAGGGCAGGTTTCGCAGGGCCATCATGGTGTGGCTGACGGAGAGTTTGTCAGCCACCTCGAACCGGGTTTCCAATGCTGCCGTCCGCATGTTCAGGGTCTGGCTGAAATTGCTGATGTTTTGGCGACCTATCCTGCGGCCGTCCACATCCAGGTTCATGTTCACGTGGTTGAAGGTCTTCAGAATGTTGGAGACCCTGCCCCGCTGGTAATAATCGTACACCCCGTTGAGCACCACGTCTTTCACCCGCATGGGCTCCGGTGAAGAAACGATGCCGATCATGCCGTTGGCCACAGTGACGCCGTAATAATTGGCGGGATCGATGTTTTCGGCCCGTACCAGCCAGGTGTCGTCAACTTCTGAGTTTTGGGCAAAGAGAGAGAGCCCGGCAAGTAGCAAGGCTGCCAGAAAGGTGAATCTGAGTTTCATGTGAGCAAAATTTTTGACGGAAGGCTTCAATGGAAAGGGCATACAAAGATTCGAAAAAAGGGGGAATCTGCTTAGTTCAGGTGGGCCTTCGCCGCCGCTATCTTGCTGTCACTGTTCCGTAATAGAGGAACCACTTACCTTTGAAGGGCACCAATCCCTCCAGGAAGACCACATTGCCCACCTGACCGGTTTTTTTCGAATTCGAATTCAGGTTGGAAAGAATCCTTGCGCCACTTGTTCATTCCAGGCATTTTGCCCAGTATTGCATCGATGGGTCTTGTACTCACTGGGTGATTGTTCTTCGTGTAAGTTGTGCAAAACTCAAACTTAGAACTTTCACCCTTTTATACATTAAATACTTTCACGGACTATTACAATAACTAGTAAATCATGAAATTCAAAACCATTTTTTTATTGATTTTACTTCCTATTGGGGTAGGAGCACAAATTGAGTTCGGCATTAGAAGCGGGGTGGCTTTTTCAAAACAGAAATATACTACCTTTAATTATCCTCCGGATTTGTCTAATTACATGGTGGGTGCTGAGGCGGGTATTGTACTAAATTGGTTCTTTAGTCATAATTTTTTTATGCAACCTGAATTGAATTTTATTCAAAAAGGAGGTGCCTATCCCGATGGTACAAATAAGATCAACCATCTCGAAGTGGCATTTTTGCTCGGTTTTGAACGAAGGCGTGAGTCATCATCATTTTTTCTTAACACCGGTGCATTTATGGACAGAGTTCTAAAAGTAATTAATGATAAAGCCGGGCCACTTCCGCCTTTTCCACCAAATACGTTCGAGAATAAATGGGGTTGGGGCTTGGTCCAAGCCGGTGGGGTGCGCTTTAAAGCTGGCAAAGGTTGGATAGGACTGTGCGGAAGGTACAGATATTCATTAAATTATTTTAGGATTATTAATGGAGAAGACATAGGTGATGACCCAGGACCTATATTAAATCTTAGAAATAAAGGCTGGAGCTTTAATTTAAATTACAAGATAGATATTCGATGAATACTATACTCATAGCGATTTGATTTGGGAGAAATTTGTAATTTGTGGCGTGGAATTACAACTTACCATAGAAGAGATAAAGGAATTGAGGCGGATCCAGAAAAAGGACCGTTTTCACCGTCGTCGTTTCATCAAGGCGACAGTACTGTTGATGCTCCATCGTGGTCTTCAATGCAGGACATTGAGGCCAGCCTTTCTATCGATGACAACACCATCAGGCGGTATGTAAAAGCTTTTAAAGAAAAGGGTCTCAAGCGGTATATGCAGGATGGATTTGTACCGTATTCCGGCAAATTGACTGAAGAAGAATAAGCCCTGGCAGCCCATTTGGACGAATATCTCTACGAAGACGCCAAAGCGGTATGTGATTATGTGGAAAAGACCTTTGGTGTTCGATATACTATTTCAGGGATGAGGGACTTGCTGCACCGTTTGGGTTTTGTTTACAAACAGACCCGATCCGTACCCAGCAGGCTGATGAGGCTGCACAAGTTGAATTTTTGAAGGAAACTTTACCAGCTATTTTGGAAGAGGTAAAAGCCGGAACAGCAGAAGTTTACTTTGCTGACGGCTCTCACCCGACACATAATACGAAGACCGGTCGTGGCTGGATCCGTAAAGGTGCAGATTTCGAGATCGATTGCAACAGTGGTCGTAAACGGGTCAAGATCAATGCCGCAACGAGAGCTATCAAGCCCGAACATTTAGGTTTCGAGATTTCAGAGAGTGTAAACGCTCAATCAACTCAACGGATGTGTCGAGACCTATTGAAAAAGCACCCAGGCAAGAAAATATATTTTGTTTGTGACAATGCCAGATATTATCGATGTGCTTGGCTGCAAAAATGGGCCGCAAATCAAAGGATTGAATTTGTATTTCTACCGCCTTATTCACCCAATCTTAACCTGGTTGAACGATTGTGGCGGCTTTTGCGCAAGAAGGCCATAAATTCGATATGTTACGAAACCTATGATAAATTTCGTAGCGGTATCATTCATTTTCTTGAAAACATTAAGGTGGAGTACAAAGCAGAGGTGCGAAGACTACTATCCTTGAATTTCAGGACAGTGGACAATACCTCTGTGCATTTAGCCCAAACCACTTCGGTTTGAGTATATTTGTCATCTGTATTAACAAGTTTGCCATATAATGCAAATTCAGCCAATAAAAATGAACTTCCTTGAGCCAAAAAAACAAATGGGGTTTTTGGCGATGATATTTCTGGCTTTAACTGTGCTTCCGAACTCTGCTTCCGGGCAAATTCCCGTTTCAGACATTGATTTAATCGCTGCTACTTACAAGGGAAAAAAGTTGTCAGGATTTGACTTTCACTTCCTGGGGACATCCTTCCACCAATGCAAACAATCAAAAAGATCAGAATTTATATACAGGGGTGTTGAATTTGGCCTACTTCCCGACGCATTCTACAGAGTTATCCTCGCGGGAAAATACTTTACAGAAAAAAATACATTGTTCTCAATCAACAGAAGTCAATCTGACCAAAATAAGCTATTTCAGTTGTTTTGGATGCATTATTTTATTCGCTGGAAAACACCAAATGATTTGACAGAAACAGATGTCGGACTCCGATGGGCACTTTTTAGAAACAAAATTGCCTATCATGACAGCTTTGGTTCGCCAATGTTTCTGGGTGTTTATGTGAAACCTTCATTTGGGTACAAAAAACTTAAGATAGGTGTCAGGATTGACTGTGGAATTATGCTGCAAAACAATGATGAGTTCGTAAAAGAATTTGTGTGTATTGCAAGCCCCTTTATCAGGTTTAATTTCAAATGATTTTTACGCATGAAACAAATAATCAAAATCATGAAGTTGATTCCAGTGTTCATTTATTTATTTTTTGTTATTCCTTTAGAGGGTCAAAACCATTTTGGAATTCGGTCTGGAGTAATTTTCGCCAGGTAAGATCATGGATATGTGGGAGGAGGTCTTTCTGACTATGTAATAGGAATGGAAGTTGGTGCAGTTTCTCGAATACATTTATTCAAGGGCTTTTATATTCAACCCGAATTGTCGTTTCTCCAAAAAGGCGGAAAAAAAGAATTTTTATTGGATGGTTTAATAATTAAAACAAATCAACTCAAATTTTCCATGCTTCTTGGATACCAATTTGATATTAAGCAAGTGTCATTTTATTTGAATTCGGGAGGTTTCTTGGGTAGAGTCTTGAGTGAATCAACAGATGGAAATCCATTCTACAATTTTCCGTATAAGCGTTATTTTGATAACAATTGGGATTATGGATTAATTTTTGGCAGTGGATTTAGTTTTTCAGTGGGAGCCGGGAAAATACTCTTGGATTTTAAGTATAGGTATTCAGAAAATAGATTCAGGCTGATGGAATGGGGTAATAGTCCAGAAAGTATTGCGGCAACCATTTCAATTTACAATAGGGCGTGGGGATGCACTATAGGCTTCTGCATTCCGATAGGTAACGAAGTGAGTCAGCAAAAGGACCAGACACGGTAAAACCTTATAAACTTCACGAAATGATTTAGGAAAAAACCATCCTCCCGGAGAGTGTGATTCGGGAACTCCTCCCAAACACTACTTTTTGAGTTTAATCAAATTACATCTCCCTCCTCGCTGCCGCTATCTTACTATCAGCCGTTCCGTAATACAGGAACCATTGGCCCCTGAATGGAACCAGGGCTTCCAGGAAGACCACATTGCCCACCTGACCGGTTTTTTCGAATTCGAATTCAGGTTTGAAAAAGTAATGGTCCAGGCGGTTCACTACCCGTAGGGGATCGGTGGCGTCCAGGAGTACTTGGCCGGCGGTGTAGGTGCCCGGTGGCAGGGCGGGGTCACCGCCTTCGTCCAGGTTGCGGCTGTTGTAGATGAGCAGGATGCCGTCATCGGTCAGCAAGGCCGGAGGTCCCGGCTCCACCAATTGGCAGTCGAACATGCCGGGCCGCGGGCCGAAGACCGGCCGTATTTCCCCTTCTTCATCCAGCACCGGCTCCCAGTGGATCAGGTCTTTGGAAGTGGCAGCGAAGATGTCGGTGTCGCCCCAGTACATCCAGTATTTGCCGTTTACTTTGGTTGCCAGCAGGCGATTTCCTTCCCTTCGGCAAACGATGGAACCCGACTTTGACCAGGTGTTCCGGAATTTGCCGGCACCCAGCACCAGGCCGTGTTTTTGCCACTCGATGAGGTCTTTGGAGCTGGCCAGGCAGAGCCGGGCAATTTTCCCGTCGTAGGCTGTGTAGGTCATGATGTAAAGGCCTTCATCGGTTTCGACGATGCGGGGGTCTTCCACGCCACCTTCCCATTCGTACACTTGCATGCTGTCGTTATCAGGGTAGAAGACGGGCTCCGGCAGGCGCTTGAAATGCTCGCCATCCAGGCTCCAGGCCAGGCCCAGCCGGGAGGTGCCGGCGTGGATGCCCACGGTGTCCTCGGCCCGGTAAATCATCCATACCGTATCCCCGCGCACCACGGCAGCGGGATTGAAAACGTCTTTGGCTTCCCAGGCCACCTCTTCGCCCCTCAGGGGGCAATGGAAGACCCCGTCGCCGGGCGTCAGCACGGGATTGTCGGCAATGCGCTGAAAACCGGTCATGGCCCAGTCATCGCCGGTGGCATTTTGGTCGGCACTTTCGTTGCAGCCGAAGGCTGTGAAGAGCAAAAGGAATACAAGCAATCGCATGGTTGTGGTTTTGGGGCGAAAGATAAATATCGTTTTGGTGGATGCGAAACCTGTGAATTCCGCTGCCGATTCCCTATACTCGCTTCGCAAAAATGTGCATTATGAAAACTCTTCTTTCGCTTCGCAATGTTTACGGGGCCTTGTTGCTCACCGCTGTTTTGATCTTGAATGCCTGTTCGCCAAAATACGATCTCATCATCCGCAACGGGCAGGTCATCGACGGTTCGGGCCGGGAGGCCTTCTCAGCCGATGTGGCCCTGAAAGGCGAGCGCATTGCGAGGATAAAACCCGGCCTGAAGGGCAGGGCCGACAGAACCATCGATGCGACCGGTCGGGTGGTGTCTCCCGGCTTTGTGGACGTGCATGTGCATCTGGAGCCCCTGCCCATCCTGCCCTCTGCTGAAAGTCACCTTCGCATGGGTGTCTCCACCGCCGTCGGTGGCCCGGATGGCAGCAGCCCGCTGAGCATTGGCCCTTACCTCGACAGCCTGGAGCGGATCGGAGTGGGACTGAACACGGCCTACCTCATTGGTCACAATGCCATCCGCACAGAGGTGCTGGGCATGGAAAACCGGGAACCCTCCCCTGAAGAACTCCAGCGCATGGAGGCCTACGTGGAGAAGGCCATGAAAGACGGTGCCTTTGGACTGTCAACCGGCTTGAAGTACCTGCCAGGTGCCTTTGCCAAAACTGACGAGGTGGTGGCCCTGGCCAGCGTGGCGGCCCGTTACGGTGGGGTGTACACTTCTCACATCCGGGAAGAAGGGCTCGGCCTCATCCCCGCCGTTCAGGAAGTGATCGACATTGCCGAAGGAGCGAATATAACCGCCGTCATCACCCACCACAAGGCCATCGGGCAGCCCATGTGGGGCGCCAGCAAAACCACCCTTGCCATGGTGGACAGCGCCCGGGCCCGGGGCCTGGATGTGCGCATCGACCAGTACCCCTACACCGCCAGCCACACCGGCCTCAGCGTGCTGATCCCTGCCTGGGCCATGGAAGGAGGCCGCTATACCGCTTTTGCGAAGCGATGTGAAGACCCCGTGCTGCGGGACAGCATCAAACGGGGCATTGTGTACAACATCCTGAACGACCGGGGCGGCGGAGACCTCAAGCGGATTCAGTTTTCCTCATTCAACTGGAAACCTGAACTGGCGGGAAAAACCCTCTACGACTGGGCACTGGCCGAGGGCCTGGAACCCACCCCGGAAAACGGTGCGGAGCTGGTGATACAGGCGCAGCTGCACCGGGGCGCCAACTGCATCTACCACGCCATGAGCGAAGACGATGTGGTGCGCATCATGCAGCACCCCGTGACCATGGTGGCTTCTGACGGCCGCATCACCGAGTTCGGGAAAGGGCATCCGCACCCACGGGTTTACGGCACCTTTCCCAGGGTGCTTGGACGCTACGTCCGGGAAATGAAGGTGCTGGATTTGCCGACGGCTGTTTACAAAATGACGGGACTGCCGGCACAGGTGTTTGGCATCCGGGAAAGGGGCAGGTTGAAGGAAGGTTATTTTGCCGATGTTGTCATTTTTGATCCGGCTACCATTGCCGACAAGGCGACCTTTGAAAAGCCCCACCAATACCCCGTGGGCATCGACTTTGTCATCGTCAATGGCAAAGTGGTGCTGGATAAGGGGAGTTTCAAGGATTTGAGAGCGGGCAAGGTGTTGCGGAAAGGCGTAACCGAAAAGAAATAATTTCCGTCCAACCCACCGCTTGCTCATGGAATGACAATGATGTCGTGCCACAATCACCATTTGCCTTATGTTCAGAATTACCCTGCTGTTATTGCTTTCCCTCTTTTGTGACTTTTCCTTTGGCCAGACCACTTTGTCAGCTGATCAGTGGAGGGAAGATGTTCGCTTTCTCCAGCAAACCGTCCATGACAGTTATTCTTTCCTTTTCAAAAAAATCAGTCAGGAAGATTGGGATGCCCAGGTTGAGGAGCTTTACCAGGCCATTCCAGAAATGCAACCGCATGAGGTAGTGGCGGGCATTGGCCGGTTGGTGGCTGCTTTTGGATGGGGTCATACAGATATCGGTCTGAAGGGAATACTGGTCGAGTTTCATAGGGTGCCGCTTAACCTATACTGGTTTAAAGACGGCATCTATGTGGAAGGCAGCCACAAGGATTATGAGTCCCTGCTGGGTGCCAGAATTTTGAAGGTGGAAGGGGTGGATGTATTGGATGCACTCGATGCTGTCAAACCACTTACACCGGTGGAAAACGAGCAGTTTTTCAAAGCCTATGGAATTGATTTTCTTTTGGTTCCGGAAGCATTGCACGCACAGCGTGTGACTGGGGAACTTAAAAAGACCGTCACCCTGACAGCAGAAAAAAACGGGGAGGTAAAAGATTACACACTCGACGCCAGACCAGGTCTTGACTTCCCCCGGCAATACAGCCTGACAAAAGCCGGAGGTGATTGGTTGAGTGTTCGGGATCAGGGTGAAACACCCTATTATTTGCGCCACCTTGACAAGATTTACTATTGGGAGTATTTGCCGGAATACAAAACAGTGTACGTACGGCACAGCCAGATACAGGATGAAGCCGATGAACCAGTGCCTGTTTTCTATTCCAAAATTTTCGACTTCATTGAAAACAATGACGTGGAGCGCCTGGTGTTGGATGTTCGTCTCAATGGCGGCGGCAATAATTACAAGAACAAGCCCGTGGTGAAAGGAGTGATCAGGTGTGAGAAAATTGACCAGACAGGAAAATTTTACGTCATCATTGGTCGAAGGACTTTTTCAGCCTGTCAGAACCTGGTGAATGAGTTGAGCAACTACACCAATGCAATTTTTGTTGGCGAGCCAACCAGCGAAAACCTCAACTTCTATGGCGACAACAACCGGATTGAGTTGCCACACAGCAAAATTCCGGTGTACCTGTCATTTGCCTGGTGGCAGGACAAACCCCAATGGGAAAACAAAGAATGGATGGCACCCCATGTGCCGGTGGAGATGACCTTTGATGAGTACCGCACCAACCAAGATCCCGTGCTGGATGCAGCACTCAGTTTTTCGGCAGAGAACTTTGTCCTCGATCCGATGAGGCATTTTACTGAGCTGTTTACAACCGGTCAGATTGAGCGCCTGAAGAGCGATGCAGCCAGTATGGTAAAAGACCCACGCTATGTGTTCTTCGACTTTGAAAAAGAATTCAATAAGGTCGGCAACAGGCTGTTGGGACAGAATCAAATGGAACCGGCTCTGTTCGTCTTTCAGATGACCACCGAGCTCTTTCCCAAATCGCCCAATGCCTGGAACAGCCTGGCTGAAGCGCTTTGGAAGGCCGGACAAAAAGAACAGGCGTCAGCCCTGTACAATAAGGTCATTCAAATGGATCCGAACGGCCCTTCCGGTGAGCACGCCAGAACTATGCTGAAAAAAATTGCTAGTGAATAGAACCATCTATTTTGTCCTGACCTCCCCTACCAACTCTTTCAGCTCTTCATAGCTGTCCAGTTCGCCGAGCTTGATCTGGCGTTGATCGTTTTTGTAGATGAGGGTAAAAGGAATGGCGCCGTCCCATTCGGTGCTCACCTTGTCGATCCAGGAGTTGTAGTCCATGTCTGCCAGGGCGATGACCGTTGCTTTCAGCTGGCGTTCCTGAACGAAAGGCAGCAGTTTCGATTCAAACTGCTTTGGAAAATCCATGCTGACCAAAACCACTTTTACAGGTTGGCCTGTCATTTCCTTGTGCAATTGTTCAAACCACGGCAATTCCGCCACACAAGGTTTGCACCAGGTAGCCCAGAAGTTGATGACGTAGGTGGTGTCATTCCGGAGGTGAAACAGCGGCTCCAGGTCGGAAAACTTTTCAGCCACAGCAAAGGGGAGGCTGTCGGTACGACTGAGGCTGAGACTTTCAGCAGCCTGGCCTTTCTCCTCTGGTGAGGTGGCTGAGCAGCTCAGGCTGATGAAAAGCAGTGAAAAAAGAAACAATCGGGTCAGCATGGGTTTACCAATTTATCGGTGAAGTGGTGATTTCAGAATGTAAGGTTGCAGGGCATCGGCAATTTTCCGGTCGTTGCTGAGGCGGGGCACCTTGTTTTGCCCGCCCAGTTTGCCCTGTGATTTCATGTATTCCCGAAAGGCATTCTTTTGCAATGGCCTGATGACCAGCCTGCGGAGAATGTGCCCCTCGATAAGGTCTTTGTAGTAAATGTTTTGGCCTACCATCTGTTCATCGAGCAAAGCTGAAAAGGCCTCCAGGTCCTCGGGCATTTGCTCGAATTCCACAAACCATTCGTGGTAGGGCAAACCGCCCTCGGGCGGCGTGATTTGCGGAGCGACCGTAAACTCTGTAACCGTTGCACTTTGTTGGGCAGTGGCGGCCAGCATGGCTTGTTCCACCTCTTTACCGATGACGTGTTCTCCGAAGGCAGAAATGAAATGCTTGATGCGGCCGGTGACGAGCAAACGGTAAGGTTTGGTGGAGGTGAATCGAACGGTATCACCAAGGTTGTAGCCCCACAGCCCGGCATTGCTGTTGATGATGAGGGCGTAGTTGACGCCGGGTTCCACCTCTTTCAGTGAAAGGCGGGTCGGATTTTCGTTGAAGATCTCTTCTGACGGAACGAACTCAAAGAAGATCCCGGAGTTCACATTCAACAGGAGAGAAGGATCGCCGGGCTGGTCCTGAAAAGCGATAAAGCCTTCCGATGCGGGGTAGGTCTCAACGCTGGCAATGCGCTTGCCAACCAGTTTTTCCAGGGCATCGCGGTAAGGTTCAAAGTTTACCCCGCCGTAAACGAACATGGAGTAATTGGGGAAGATGTCTTTGATGTATTGCTTCCTGCTGCGCTCCAACAGCCTTTCGTAGTACATCTGCACCCAGGGTGGTATGCCGCTGATGAGGCGCATGTCCTGGTGGAGGGTTTCATCAACGATGGCCTCCAGTTTTTCTTCCCAAACCTCGATGCAGTTGGTTTCGTAGCTGGGCAGTTGGTTGGTGCGCAGCCAGGCCGGCACCAGGTGGTTTACGATGCCGGAGAGGCGGCCCGTTGGAATACCGCCCACCATCTCCAACTCAGGGCTTCCCGACAGAAAGATCATTTTGCCGTCCAGCCAGTCGCCGTGGCCGGTGCGGGCGTAATAGTTGAACAGGGCATTGCGGGCGGTGCCGAAGTGATTGGGCAGGCTGTCTTTGGTCAAAGGGATGTACTTGACACCGGAGGTGGTGCCGGAAGTTTTTGCGAAGTATTTGGGCTTGCCGGGCCAAAGCACATCTTTTTCCCCTTTAATGATGCGGTCCACCCAGGGGCGCAGCGCCTCGTAATCCCTGATGGGCACGGCGGCTTTGAAATCTTCGTATGACTTCACTTTATCCAGCCCGTGCTCTTTGCCAAAGGCGGTGCCGGCACCTTTGCTGATGATGCGTTGAAATTGGCGCGCCTGTGCTTCCAGCGGTTCGGCGCTCCAGCGCTCGATGGATTTGGCTATTCGCTTCGCAAATGGTTTGAGCAGGCGTGATTTGAAACCCATTTGATGGTGTTGAGGATTTGATCCCGACATCCGTCGGGAAAGGAATCGAGGAATCGAAACTCATTGTATCCCGCGGGGGCATTGAGTCACTCGGGGTTGCAAAGATAATGGCAAGGGTTTGCAGAGGTGATTGCCGGGTAACCATATTCAGGTAATTGCGTGCGATTCTGAAAAAAGTCGCTCCAGGATTCTTGTATTAAAACAAATGGCAATATTTTTGACGCATTATCACACACCTTAATGTGGCAACGCCCACAAGTTTTTCAACACGTCCCGAACTCGATTACAATAAATTTTCCCGTTTACTTAATCCGGAAACCGGCATCCCAAAACGCGGTATCCCGGAAACCGAATACCACCATTAGAACCTGTTCGCACGGGTTTTGATTTGTCTGTTATTGTCTTGTGGATCCCATGACCACAGGAAATAAGGACATCGTGATATTCATAGTAAGGTACACCAGTGACACTACCCCTGGTTGCCCTTTACACTATGTTTCACAACCAGGCCGGCACGCATTCCCTTATGCGTTGCCGGTTTTTTGTTTTTCGTCGCAATGGACTTACCAGCCTTGATCTTCGGTTGGATCCTGGTGGGCGGTCATCGTTTTCCAGATGAGGTCTTTTAATTCATCGAGGCCTTTTTGCGCCACCGAAGAAATGAACACCACCGGTATTGGCAGTTTTAGCTCGCTTCGCAACATTTCGATGATTTCCTGGTCGATCAGGTCGCATTTTGAAATGGCCAGAATCCTGGGCTTGTCGAGCAATTCCGGATTGTATTTCTCCAGTTCATTCACCAGCGTGTGGTATTCCTTCAGAATGTCTTCAGAAAAGCACGGCACCATGAATAGCAGGGTGGAATTTCGCTCGATGTGCCGCAAAAACCGCAGTCCCAGGCCCTTGCCTTCGTGGGCGCCTTCAATGATTCCGGGGATGTCAGCCATCACAAAAGAACGGGAGTCCCGGTAAGAGACGATGCCCAGGTTGGGCACCAGCGTGGTGAAGGGATAGTTGGCAATTTTGGGCTTGGCCGCAGACAGTGCCGCCAGCAGTGTTGACTTGCCGGCATTGGGAAAGCCCACCAGCCCCACATCGGCCAGCACTTTCAATTCCAGAATTTTCCATTCCTCTTTGCCGGGTTCTCCGGGCTGGGCGTATTCGGGTGCCTGGTTGGTGGCAGATTTGAAGTTGGTGTTGCCAAGGCCACCCCGGCCACCGGCCACCAGAATCTTCTCCTCACCGTGTTCGGTGATTTCAAACTCGATTTTTCCGGTTTCGGCATCTTTTGCCACAGTGCCGAGCGGCACGTCCAGGATGATGTCTTCGCCGTTGGCTCCGGTGCGGTTGCCGCCGGCACCGTTGCCGCCGTTTCCTGCAATGACGTGCTTGCGGTATTTCAGGTGCAGCAGGGTCCAGTTGTTGCGGTTGCCACGCAGGATGATGTGCCCGCCACGCCCACCATCGCCACCGTCGGGGCCACCCTTCGGATTGCGGCGGTCGCGGTGGAAGTGTGCGCTACCTGCTCCTCCTTTTCCGGAACGGCAACAAATTTTTACGTAATCGACGAAGTTCTGTCCTGCCATCTTGTAGTAATAACTAACTGTGAATCTTTTCAATAAGCCATGCTTGGATACAAGCTGCGGCCCATTTGGTTGAAAAAAGAAATGGGCAATGGTGAAATACCCATTGCCCGGTAAAAATATTCTAATCGTTCAGTATCAGGCAGCAACGGCCGCATCAATGGCTTTGCACAGTCTCTCGAAGATTTCGTCTATGCTGCCAATTCCTGGTATTTTCTGCGCCTTCCCTTTTTGGGCGTAGTAGTCAAAAACGGGGCTGGTTTCTTTGTTGTAAACTTCGATGCGGTTTCTGATGATCTGCTCGTCGTTGTCGTCGGCCCTTCCTGAAGTTTTTCCCCGAAGGAGAATTCTCTTAATGATTTCTTCGTCGTCAACGTCCAGCGCAAGCAAAGCTGTCACGCCGGTGCCCATGTCCGCCAGCAACTTGTCCAATGCTTCAGCCTGGGCAATGGTGCGCGGAAATCCGTCGAAGATGAAGCCTTTGGCATCGGGGTTGGCGTCCACCTTGTTTTTCAGCATGCCGATGGTCACCTCATCCGGCACCAGCTCTCCTTTTTCGATGTAGCGTTTGGCTTCCTGTCCCAGTGGGGTGTTGTTGCCCATTTCGTAGCGAAAGAGGTCGCCGGTAGATATGTGAACGAGTTGGTATTTCTCGACCAGTTTTGCAGCCTGGGTTCCTTTGCCAGAACCCGGAGGGCCGAAAAGAATCAAATTTGTCATGGTTGATTTTTTAAAGGCTTTCAAAAAGAAGGCTGCGAAATTAAAGAAAATGAGCAAGATGCGTTTGCCGGTGCACCTTGCCCATTTGATGATACTTGTCATGACCTGTATGGCAGTTAGCGGCCTATTTGCTGCCGGTAATTGGAAGCCCTGGGCGGGTCAATTCTCGACATGGTTTGGACGATTTTGGTTTTCTCCTGTGGTGGTGCAGCTTTGAATATCTCGATGATCTCATCGGATTTGGTGTTCGCAAACACCTGCAAGATCATACTGTTCGGATAGCTCCGGTTTACTTCATTGAGGGCGTCGAGCGCCTCGGCAATGACAGCCCTGCCTGCTGCGGGGTTTTCGTGCATGATGTCCAGGCCTTGCCGGTGATAGTCGTAAATGGCCTGGCGGAACGGCCGGCACCTGGGTGATAAGATGTTTTCAATCAGCCAGTACCGGTTTCTGTTTCCTTCGGTGGAGCGCCAACCGGGTACGCTTCCGGCCACGTTTGGCGGAATGCGGTTGACGATGTCTTGCGCCATTTGATAATAGGGCTCTCCGCCAAAAGGTGAGAAAGAGTCGAAATCCATTCCCAGCACGATGTATGCGTAATAACCGAGGATGGAAGTCAGGTTGTTCAGGTAGTTGGTTTGGCTGAATTCCAGCGGCTGGAATTGTTCATAGGTGAACACAACGTCTTTGTCCAGGTGCTTGAACATGGGTGTGTTGTAGGTACTTCCAAACACCGGCCGGATGGATTGTAGGGAGAGCTCACCTTCAAAAGTGTTGGTGCTCAGCTCTTTGGAGATGGTCAGAACCAGGGAAAGGCCGATGCGCTCTTCTTGTTCGAAGACCTCACTGGTCCATTTCTGGTTGTTCATGAACTCCTCGATGGCCGTTTCCAGGGTTTCGAAGACTTCAGGCGCTGTGGTTTGAAGTTTTGGGGTGTTGATGGTTACCTGTACCTGAAGCTCTTGTGCTTTGGCGCCCCAAAAGGCCATAATCAGAATCAGTAGGCTAAATAATCTCTTCATATTACTTGGGTCAATGGTCATTTATCACGTTCCACCCTTTCGAGGTGGATTTTTACATTGTCTCCTATCAGGTCAAAATTGTCGCCATCAATTTTTTTGATGGTCATTCCGTCCGTGTCAATCGAAAAGTCTTCGTCCTCGCCCCAGATGTAAAGTTGTCCGTTTTCGACTTTCCACTGGATGTTGGCGCCCCACTTTTTTGTTCCGAAATGGCCGGTGCCGTCTTTCTCGAGTTCAAGCCTTGCACCTGTGAGGTCAAGAAGTTCGTCGCCGAGGTTGAGTGTCAGGGTGCCTATGGCTTCACCCAGCTCAGCAGCGCTTTTGGCCACCTTTCCCAGCCCGTCGAGCAGCGAACTGAGGCCTTCGGCGAATGGGGCTTCTTTGTCAATTTCGCTCTTTTTCTTTTCGATGGACTCATCGATCTTCCGTTTGGCTTCCTCGGTTTTCTGCGCTATTTTCTGGCGTTTGCCTTCAATCTCTTGTTTGGTTTCTGAAGTTTCCAGGTTGACTTTGTACTCGCCGACCATCTGTCGTGAAAGGAGGAAATCGCTGTTGCAGGATGGAAGAATCAATAAGATTGAGAAGAAAAAAATGATTGCACGCATGGTCACAAAGTTTTGGTTTAGTTGTGGTTCCCATTGCCGGGAAATAACATGCCTGCAATTTCATCTATAATGTCAGCGGCCACTTCTGTTTTCGACTTTAACTCGAAATTCTTCTGCGTATTGTCCTTTTTGAGGATGGTAATCTTATTTGTGTCATGGTTGAAGCCGGCACCCGGATCCTGGAGTGAATTGAGTACGATGAAGTCAAAATTTTTCTTCACCAATTTTGCCTTTGCGTTGGCTTCTTCATCATTGGTTTCCAGGGCAAAGCCGATATTCAGCTGGTGGCTTTGTTTCATTTTTCCAAGCCCGGCAGCTATGTCAGGTGTCTTTTCAAGCTCCAGGGTCATGTCCGAGGCCGACTTCTTGATTTTCTCCGCAGCCTCTTGTTTTGGGCGGTAATCAGCTACCGCAGCGGCCATGATGGCCACATCGCATTCGGGGTAAAGCTGCACAGCCTTGTCGTACATCTGTTGGGCCGTGGTCACTTTGAAAACTTTGATGTTGGGGTGGTCCGGAATGCTGATCCGGCTGGGGCCTATGACGAGGTTAACCTTCGCTCCCCTGTTTGCCAGCCCGGTAGCCAGCGCAATGCCCATTTTGCCGGAAGAGTAATTTCCGATGAACCGGACGGGGTCTATGGGTTCGTAAGTGGGGCCTGCGGTGACCAGGGCCGTTTTTCCTTTGAATTGATTTCCTTCGGCAAAATGATTGTCGAGGAGCCTGACAATGTCTTCGGGTTCGGCCATCCGGCCGTCACCAACCAGGCCGCTGGCCAGCTCTCCATGTCCAACGGGAATCATCCTGTTCCCAAATGATACCAACCTTTTAATGTTGTGTTGGGTGGAAGGGTGCTTCCACATGTCGAGGTCCATGGCAGGCGCAAAAAACACCGGACACTTGGCCGACAGGTAAACGGCTGTAACGATGTTGTCACAAATTCCGACAGCGAATTTGGCGAGGGTGTTAGCGGTGGCCGGTGCTACCAGCATAAGGTCAGCCCAGAGGCCGAGCGAGACGTGGTCGCTCCATTGTTCGGCATCTGTCAGGGCAGAGATCACTTTTTTCTTCGACAGCGTTGCCAGCGTGAGCGGCGAGATGAATTTTTCAGCATCTGCGGTCATCAGCACCTGAACTTCTGCTCCTTGCTTCACCAGCAGGCGCGTCAAAAAAGCGGCTTTGTAGGCAGCAATGCTGCCAGTAACAGCAAGCACGATCTTTTTTCCCCGCAATGACATTCTTGAAAATTTAGGTTGCCTCAAAATTCTCCGGCAGAGAGAGGGAATAACTCAAAGCCGGACTTTGTTCAAGCCCGGCTTTGAAGTGGGATCAGCGCCTGTCATTTCTGCGCTTGTCCGTGTAGTGCCAATAAACTTCGCCGTTGAGAAACTCCTCGGTGGCGATGATGGTTGGGTTGGGAAGTTTCTCGTAAAACTTGGAGATCTCGATTTGCTCCTTGTTCTCGGTCACCTCTTCAATGGTGTCACTGGTAACGGCAAATTCTTCCAGTTTGCTGTTCAGTTCGTGCTTCAGGTCAAGAGCCAACTGCTTTGAGCGCTTGGCGATGATGGCAACAGTCTCATAAATGTTGGAAGTAGGTTCCACCAATTTACTGATGTTGCGGGCTCTGGCATTGGGGTCAAGTCCCTGAGCTTTAGTTTTGATATCTGCCATTGGTAATGGATTTGAGTTTACTAACTGATTCGTCGTAGATCGCTTTGATCTCTTTTGTGTACAAGCCATCCTCGTATTTGCGAAGGTAATCTTCAGCATATCCTTTGGTGGCTTTGAACCGCTCCTCCTGCTTGTCAAAGATACTGTTGGAAGCCAGGTCATAGCTTGCTTTGCAAATGTAATACCTCACTTGCTCGGCATTCTTGGTTTCCGGAAAATCCTTTAACAGGTTTTCAAAGGTTACGGTTGCAGCCTGGTATTGCCGGAGGTTGTAGTAAAGAAGGCCTTCGTCAAAAGCTTTCTTTTCCAGCTTCAACCTCATTTCGTCAATCAGGCGGTTGCATTCTTTTATACGGTCGGAATTCGGATAAGTGTTCACAAATACCTCGAATTCGTCGATTGCTTTCAGGGTGTAGGTTTGGTCGAGCCTGTATGACGGGGACATGTGGTAGTTGGAATAAGCCGCCATAAAGTCAGCTTCTTCCCGCTTGTCGCTGGCCGGAAAAGTGCTCGAGAAATTCTTGAAGTAGTAGTTGGCCAGGATGTATCTCCCCAGCTTGTAATAGGTGTAGGCGTAATCAAAATAGATTTGCTCCAACTCAGGCCGGCCCCGGTAAGCCGGAATCACCAGCTCAAAAAGTGCCTGTGCCCGGGTGTAATCTTCCTGCTTGTAGTAGTCAAATGCCTTTTTAGCGATGAGTTCCACATCGCCGCTGGCGCGAATCTTTTCAAACTCAGATTTGCAGGAAACAAATCCGAGGATCAGAGCCGAAAGAAAAGCGAATATGACGAGCCTGTTTTTCATAGGGGCGCAAAGATAAGAGTATTGCATTGATAGTCAATCTGAAATTCAGTGGGTTGTAGTTCGATTGGAGCCCTTTCGGAAGGGATTCAACGGTAGGAAGGAGTATAGCCGCACCCAATTGGTTCGATTGGGGCAACTGAAAAGATGCTCTCCCCTCGCGGGAGTGAGCATCTTTGGCGGTTAAATGGACTTGAAAAGAAATTAGAATGGTTGCCGATGTGGCGAAAATAGCTGTGAGAGGAGGATTCGAACCTCCACGGGGCGGTTGGCATCTGCACAAATTGGCACTGCCGGCCGAATCAAGTGGTCAACCCTGGCAGGTGCAAGCG
>PAAY01000097.1 GCA_002698985.1 Saprospirales bacterium
GCATGTAGTCATCTTCTTTTTTGTTTGGTCACATTAAGATAATGACTTATCCGAAATGCCACTTTATTTTTTAACCAGCCTTACATTTGGTACACTGCCCATTATTAAAGTTCTTGTGCCGAGTATTGTTTGTCTATTAATCCCGCTCTTGATTTTATCTGTTAGGGAGAAAGGAACCATTGAGAAGCCCAATGGAGATGAACTGGGCCACGAAGAACACCATGTATCCAGCTTTGAGCAAAAACTGGTTTTCTGGATGGGGGTTTTGGGTCTGCTATTCGTACCCGTCTTTAAGAGCGTCACCCACCTGCCACCGTTTTTGGGCATGATGTTCAGCCTCGGCGTCCTCTGGGTCACAACGGAGCTTCTCCACCGCCAGATGAAACCGGAGCCCAACAACAAACTGCTTGTGGCCAGCGTCATCCGCCGAATCGATACACCAAGCGTGCTGTTTTTCCTCGGAATCTTGTTGGCCGTTTCCAGTCTGCAGACAGCCGGCCATTTGGCGCAGTTGGCCACCGCCATGGATGAGCACATCGGCAATATGTACGTCATCAATACATTGATCGGGCTGTTATCAGCCGTTGTGGACAACGTGCCCCTGGTGGCAGGTGCCATGGGCATGTACCCCATGAGTGTTTATCCTGTTGACCACCCCTTTTGGGAGCTGCTGGCCTACTGTGCCGGTACCGGTGGCAGCGTGCTCATCATCGGTTCTGCGGCCGGGGTGGCCATCATGGGCATCCTGAAGATCGATTTCATCTGGTACCTCAAGAAAATCAGCTGGCTTGCATTGATCGGTTACCTCGCAGGGGTGCTTACCTACTACTTCCTGGTTGCCGTGGAGCATGTGGGATAAGTGTGCATTTGAAGGGCCGGGCTTGGAGGGCTGAAGACAATATTTATATTTGCTCGTCAATCACGATAAAAACACCTGACGAATGAAATTCACCCTCAACCTGCTGTTTGCGCTTTTATTCTTAAATGTTTCCTTCGGTCAATATGTACCCGTGCCCGCTCCAGCTCAATCGGAGCCAATTTTAATTACCGGAGCCACCGTGCACCTGGGCACCGGTGAAGTGATGGAAAACGCCGATGTGGCATTTGCCGAAGGAAAGATCACAGCGGTGATGCCAGCCGGTTCCCGCCAGTTTCCCAACCACCGGGTCATCAATGCCTCCGGAAAGCACGTGTACCCTGGATTCATAGCTACCAACACCACCCTGGGTTTACAGGAAATCGGAGCTGTGAGAGCTACAAATGACAACAGGGAATTGGGAGAATTCAATTCCAACATCCGCTCTCTCATCGCCTACAATACCGATTCCGAAATTACCCCCACAGTGCGCTCCATGGGCGTATTGATGGCAGAGGTGGTGCCGCAGGGCGGCCGGATTTCCGGCAGCTCCAGCGTGGTACAACTGGACGCCTGGAATTGGGAGGATGCCGCTTACAAAACAGACTTCGCCATACACCTCAACTGGCCGGCTTCATCGAGCTACAACTGGCGCCAGCGCCGAATGGTGCGCAACGAGCGCTATGCCGAGCAACTCCGTGAAGTGGAGAGCTTTTTTGATCAGGCTCAGGCTTATAGCCAGACTCCCAACCACGAAAGGGTGAACCTGAAGTTCGAAGCCATGCGTGGCCTGTTTGACGGGAGTAAAAAACTGTTCGTACACGCCAATTCGGTTCAGGCCATTCAGGAGGCTGTTTTGTTTGCTGAACGGTACAACCTCGTTCCCACCATCGTTGGTGGAAGGGATGCCTGGATGATCACGGATTTCCTGAACGAACACAAGGTGCCGGTCATTCTGGATTCCACCCAACGCACACCTGCCCGTGAAGACGAAGCTATTGATCAACCCTTCCGGGAACCAGCGCTTCTCCATGAAGCAGGAGTGTTGTTTTGCCAGTCACATGAGGGCTTTTGGCAGTACCGCAACCTGGCTTTTCAGGCCGGTCAGGCGGTAGCTTATGGCCTGCCTTATGAAGCAGCGGTAAAAAGCCTGACCCTTGACGCCGCCAAAATCCTCGGCATCGATGACAGCTGCGGCTCCATTGAAGTGGGAAAAGATGCAACGCTGTTCATCAGCGAAGGCGATGCCCTGGACATGCGCACCAACAAGCTCACCCATGCTTTCATTCAGGGAAGGGAAATCAACCTGGATAACAAGCAGGAGATGCTTTACAGGAGATTTCAGAAGAAGTACCGTCAGCGTTAAGCCAAATCTTGAATCGATCAAACAAAAAGCCTCGCAACTATGAAACGTTGCGAGGCTTTTTAGTAGGACTTTCGATTAACTGAAGTCAGTCTTGTTTTCGTTCAATTTTGACGGCCTCCACCAACAGCGGAGAGACATTGAATTTCTTGGCGATTTCATCTATGCTTTTAATGCCGCTTTTTAATTCTGCTGCGATCGCATGCCAGTTTTTAACTTGTTCCAGGAAGGTAGCTACTTTATCCGGTTCCAGGTTTAGTACTTCGGCTATCATGTCAAGGCTAAATCCTTTTTCATGCATTCTGTAAACAGTGATCAATTGCTGAATGCTTGTGCCTTTTTCCAAGCCTTGCTCCAGGCCTTGCTCCAGGCCTTTTTCCAAGCCTTGCTCCAGGCCAATCTTATAGACCTTATCATCTTTGAGCTTCCTGATTAGATTTTTTGAAAGTGCCATTTCTTCAACTTGTTTTTCAACTTCGTCCTGCAAGTTACGCATCAATGACAGGATTTTCAACTGGTTGATGAATTTCCATATCTCATCTTTGTCTCCGGTTAGTTCCAGTAATCTTCGAAGAATAAAAGCGATGATGTCCCTTGCCTTCATGGGCTCCGGATTGGCCAGCAATGCCAGGAGTACCTCTTCAGGGATACTGCTGTGCAAAAAAGTACGATAATCCATGGCTCCAAGAAAATGAACTGCATAGCTGAATTCGAGCCCTTCGAATTTGACAGTGCCAGTGGTGTGGCGTGGTGGCCTTTGAGGCAAATGGATTACATGCAACTGCACAGGTAACTGGAAATGATGGAATTCAACTGCGATATATTGGAGCATCCTGGAGTCAGTATTGCGACGATCCTGGCCCTGAAATTCCAGGTGTAATACACAGCCCTCTGGAAATCTATCCGTGTAGGCAAGCTTTATGAAATCAGGTTCTAGTTCACGAGTAGTTTGAATCTTATGCTGAGGGAGATTTTCCATCCTGTGCAGGTGGATACCCAACACCTTTCTTGCCAGTGCAGGCAGTAGGGCTTCAAGATTTTCTTTAATGATCTTATCAAATTTATTGCCTTCCTTATTGGCAATTCTCCGGGAGGATCTTCGCTTGCTCATAGTTGTTTTCTTTGGCCTAAAACAGTGCAGGTTGCGCAATATACAAACTGTGAATGACCATTCCCAATACAAGGCAGGTATGAAAAATGCCCTTATACCAGTGAAAACTAAAAGTCAGGGATGGGAAGGCAACAGGGCCATTAGGGTTGGAGAGCTTGTTTGGTAAGAGTTTTCCCGAGATGATCAGGTATGGATTAAAACATGAGTCATCCCGAATTTTCGTTTACTCGTCCCGTAGGTACGAAATCTTTGTGGAAAAGCGCCAAGTTTCGGTCTTTGCGTGCCATAGGTACGCTACCAGGATTCACATTGCATACCTACGGCACGCAACCACAAAATATTCGATAAAAATCTACAAACAATTGCCTCTAACAGGGCAATGTACAGGGCAGGTTATACTCAAAACGAAGTGGTTGGGGTTGCGATCCTGAATCCCGAACTTCTTCGGGATCGGGACCAAACTCCCAACCTCAGCTGAAGTTCAAGACGGGAATTTCTCCAAACTACTTCGACTTGGGTATAAATTCGGGAGGATTCATGTTTGATAACCGCAACTTGATTTCCTGACTACTCCGACATATCCATGTTGTGGAAGACCTGCTGTACGTCTTCGTCGTCTTCCATTTTTTCGATCAGTTTGATCACCTCTTCCACCTCTTCTTCTGAAAGTTGCTTGTAATGGCTGGGTATGCGGTCCAGCTTGGCTTCTGCAACTTCAATTCCCTGCTCCTCAAGGGCTTTGGACAGGTTACCATAGTCCTGGAAATCACAATACAGCAGCAGGTTTTCTTCGTCTTCCTTAATGTCCTCGAGGCCGTGGTCAATCATTTCCAGCTCGAATGATTCGAGATCGGGAATGTTGGCTTTGCTGACAGTGAAGACCCCTTTGCGGGAGAACATGTAATCCACCGAACCAGAAACACCCAGCGAACCACCGTATTTGGAAAAGATGTGGCGCACGTTGGCAACCGTACGGGTGGGGTTGTCAGTGGCAGTTTCGACAATAACGGCGATGCCGTGGGGAGCATAGCCTTCGTAAACGATCTCTTCGTAGTTGGCGGCGTCTTTTTCGGAAGCCCTCTTGATGGCGGACTCGATGTTGGCCTTGGGCATATTGGCCGCCTTGGCGTTTTGAATGGCCAGCCTCAGGCGTGGGTTGTAGTGCGGATCGGGGCCACCTTCTTTTACAGCGATGGCGATCTCACGGCCCATTCTGGTGAATACCCGGGCCATGTTGGCCCAGCGTTTCATTTTCCGTTCTTTGCGATATTCAAATGCTCTTCCCATCTGGGGTGAAGTTTTTTTTGATCTGTTTGAAACCGGGTAGCGGATGCCACCCGTTTTTCGGGCCGCAAATTTAGGTTTTGCCACCTGGAAAACAACGCCGGCATTTGAAATGAAGCCGGTCAGTCGTAGTTTTTTTTCATCACCTCGATGGTGCGCTCTACATCCTCCAGGTTCGAGTAGGCAGCCAGCCCCATTCTGACGAAACCTCCAAACATGATCTGGCCAAGAACTTCCGTTGCCCTGATGGCATAAAAATGCCCGTCCCAGGCGAAGATGCCTTCATTGGCCAGGGTCCGGCAGACGCGGCTTGCCGTGCTGCTTTCCACTGAAAAGCTGACAGTGGGACAACGGGGCCATGTGTCGTAAGACGGTCCGTAAATTTTTACCTGCCGGACGTTCAACAGTCCGCTGACCAGCCGGTGGAACAACTCTTTCTCGTGGTGGTGTATGAAGGCCATGCCGGTCAGCAGGTGGGCCGAAAGGTTGGGGCCATTGCCGAGGGAGGCGATGAAGTCAATGGCTGCACCCACGCCGGTAATGGCAGCGTGGTTGAGGGTGCCCGTCTCGATGGAGTAGGGGGCGTGTTGCTCCTGCGTGCGCAAACGGTCTGTGGGCAAGCTGTCCAACAGCCCCGGCCGGGCGTACAGAATACCTACATGAGGCCCGTAAAACTTGTAGGCGGAACAAAGGAGAAAATCGCAGTCAACAGCCCCCACATCCATGGTCATGTGCGGAGCCGCATGGACGGCATCCAGCAGGAGCCAGGATCCATTCTGATAGGTCATATCCCGCACCTTTTCCACTTCGTTGACGGTGCCGAACAGGTTGGAGGCGTAGCCCATGGCCACCAGCCTGGTGCGTTCGTTCAGTTTGTTGGCCATGTCATCGTAATCGAGGGTGCCATTGGGCTGCATGCGCACCTCCCTGACTACCACGCCATTTTCCCGAAGGGCAAGCCAGGGCCCCCTGTTGGCCTCGTGGTCCAACTGTGTGATCAGGATTTCATCTCCGGGCTGCAGCACCCGGCCGATGGCCCTGCTCAGGGAGTAATTGAGGGTGGTCATGTTTTGACCGAAGGAAATGCAATCCGCACTTTCAGCGCCCAGAAAAACGGCCAGTTTATTCCTGACCTCCTGTATCATCTGGTCAGTCTCATGGGAGCTGGCAAACTGGCCATGGGTGTTGGCATTGCTGGTTTTGTAATAGTCGCTGATGGCGTCGATTACCCTTTGGGGCACTTGTGTACCTGCCGGGCCATCGAGATAGACGACAGACTTGCCGTTGATTTTTCTCTTGAGGGAAGGGAATTGGTCCCGGATGTTCATGATCTGGTGTGTTAATTGGAAATGACTGATTTTAGGGGGAAAGCCTGAATGAGTGCGGCGGAGTCAGCAATGGGAGCTTCTCTGAAATCGCCATCCTGCCAATGGAAGACCGAAACATAATGGGCGAAATTCTCCACGGCATCACCGCTGGAAGTGTCAATCCAGCGCTCCACCTCCCTTCTTACCAGGTCTTTGTCGCCATCGCCATCCAGGTCGAGCAGGTAGCTGCCGGTGGTGATTTGGCCACCCTCACCGCCGTAAAACTCTGCAACAGTGCTGCGGGCAGTGATGGTATCGGCGGCGGCATCGTAAATGAACAGGGACTGGTGCTGGTACCAGTTCTGCCGCAGATCGGCCAGCAGGGCTTCTTTTCCTTCGGCCAAAGGAAAGCGCCCGCGGGCATACACATACAGCGGCGCCGTGTTGTCGAAATACTGGATCTCATTCATCAGCCTCGTGGGCATTTTGCGGAAAAAGGCAGATGTGGGTATCCGGGTGGTGCCACTGGTGTCTCCATCGGGAAAAACCTCGAAAAGCATGGTATCCGTTACGGCCATCGCCGGGAAATAATCCACCACGGCCTTTTCAGCGGCACCGGAGGTTGTACTGTTTTCTTCACAACTGAAAATGAAAAATGCAGCAAACATTGCGACGAAAAAAAGTAGCGATCTCATGGTTGGTACTGATTGGTGAGCGGATTTTTATTATTCTTTTCATTGGAGGCGTGGAAACCCCAAGATATGCCCCCAAATTGCGGAGTGATTTTCGCCGCAAGGTATCGTTTCTTCAAAAAAAGCCCAAACCTGCCAGCCTCATCCCTCATCCCTCATCCCTCATTCCTCATCCCTAAAAAAGCCCTCTCCCCCCAACCTTCCACATTTAGTTGCCGTCTTGGAGGTTGAGTCCTTAAATTTGGAGCCTTGCACCAATAGAAAAGCACCATTTTGTTCAGACGAAAGTACAGCGATGAAGACCTGGTAAAAGGCTGTATGGCCAACGACCGGAAGTGGCAGGAGCTGCTTTACCGCAAGTACTTCTCGTCCATGATGGCCATGTGCATGCGCTATGCCGCTGACCGGGAAGAAGCCATGACCATCGTGAATGATGGCTTCATGCGGGTTTTCAAGAAAATCCATCTGTATTCCGGAAAGGGCTCGCTGGAAGGCTGGATCAGGCGCCTTGTGTGGCACAGCCTGGCAGATCATTACCGCAAACAGGCCCGCTACCTGCGCTTCCTCGTTGCCGAAGAGCGGGATGCTCCCATTTACGACAGCCCTGCCGACAACCTGTATGCGGAAGACATCCTGAACCTGGTGGAAAAACTGCCACCGGCTTCACGGGAGGTGTTCCGCCTGTTCGCCATCGAAGGTTACTCTCATGCCGAAATCGGCGAGAAACTGGGCATCAGCGACGGCACTTCCAAATGGCACCTGAATGCCGCCCGTACAAAACTGAAAGATTGGATGGCCAAACAAAACGGCAGTGCCATCACCGGTGAAATTGAAGCCGGATAATGTTGGAAATGATTTGATAATCAATACCTCAGGACAGATGCGGAGGATGAATAGTGACATAGACAAAGCGTTTACCGACAGGGCATGGTCGGAGATGAAAGCCATGCTCGACCGGGAAATGCCCGTTGAGAATGAAAAGAAGAAACCTGTCTTCTGGTGGTGGCTATCCGGCGCTCTTATCACCGGGTTGATTATCGGCGGACTGGGAATGTGGTACGTCGATGCAGGCAGTCATCAAAAAAAACTTGTTCCTTCGGAAAATCCGGTTGAGGAGCCTTTGAACCGGAAAGCCCCTGTGGCAGCCAATACTCCGGCCCGTGAGAACCCGGCAGGGCCTTCATTTGCCGAAGGAAAATTTACCGAAGGAAAAAAGGCGCAGAAAAATGCAGCGCCCGTAAATACGCAAAGCTCGAAGAATGACTCACCTGAAGTGCAAATGCCGGTGAACAAGGCGGAGCTGTTGGCAGAATTGCCGGAAGCACCCACCAAAGGAGCCGCCGAAGCCAAGGTGGTAACTGCCGAAGATGAACTGCCTGCCCGGCGAAGCATGCTACCAGCAGTTCCACTCGACAATCCTGCCATGCCCCCGCTTAAGGCCCTGTCAGATGCAGAACCGGTTAGGGTGTTGTCGGCTGATCTTTCCGCTCCGAAACACAAGTCCTTTTACTTCGCTGCGCAACAGCATACGTCTTTGCGTGGCTTTGGTTTGGCGGCTGGTATTCAGCGGCACTACCCGCTGGGCACATCCCGGTGGGAGCTGAGCATTGGAGCCGGGTATTCGTACTTGCAGCGGCCGCTGTTCATCAGGCAGGAGGACACGATTTCGGTCACAAATTTTTTGGAAGTTGCCCATACGGAGTACGGTTTTGAACAAATCAACGCCGACCTTTTTGCTGCCGCCGAGGCCATCACCACCAATCGCAGGCAGGATCTGGCCATGCATTATCTGGAATTGCCATTGTCTGTCAGCCGGTCTTTCAACGGCCGTTTCGGCGCCATGACGGGGGTGACACCTTCGGTCTTGCTGGCCACAGCACCGGAGCTGACCAGCGGCGGCCTTTTCCGGAACACCGCAAAAGCAGAATCAGCGATAGACATGGAGCCCGATCCGGGGTCTCCCTTTGCCAGTGATGCAGCCACCGTGGTACCCGTGCGTGGCTTTGACGTCAAGCTGAACGGTGGCGTGTATTACCGGATCAGCCCTGTTTGGAAGTTGTCGCTAAGTTACGAGCACGGCCTGGTGGATGTACTGGAAGGCAACAAAACCAGGGAATACCACCGCTTTCTGCGGCTGGGCCTGAATTTCAATCCATCGGGAAAATAGCACGGGCATTTCATACCTTGGCGCCAAAACCGGCCCATGCTGCAAAATCAAAAAGAACTTTTCGGAATTCCAGATGGGGTTCATTACCTCAACTGCGCCTACATGTCGCCATTGGCGGAACCGGTTGTGGAAGCCGGTCAAAAAGGTCTGCTGCGAAAAACCAGGCCCTGGGAAGTCACTCCCCAGGATTTTTTCGATGAGGTGGAGGCGCTGAAGACTGCCTTCGCAGCGCTGCTGCAACCGGGAGTCTCTCCCGTCCCTTCCAATCGCATTGCCATCCTGCCTTCAGTTTCCTATGGCTTTGCCACGGTGATGAAAAATGTGGAGCCGCAAGCCGGCAGTAAGATCGTCACTGTGGATGAGGTTTTCCCGAGTTCGTATTACACCTGGAAGCGCCTTGCTGACGACCACGGCATGGCAGTGCAGGTCGTCAAAGCGCCGGACAGTTCTGGAAGCAGGGCGCAGGCCTGGAACCAGGCCATCCTCGAGGCCATCGATGAAAAAACCGCAGTGGTCAGCCTGCCGCACATCCACTGGGCCAACGGCACCCGCTTCATGCTGGAAGAAATAGCCGCCAAAGCCCGTGCTGTTGGCGCCTGGCTGGTAGTTGATGGCACACAGTCGGTGGGTGTGCTGCCCTTTGACATGAAGGCCGTTCAGCCCGATGCGCTGATCTGCGCCGGCTACAAATGGCTGCTCGGACCTTACGGAATGAGCCTGGCCTGGTTCGGCCCCCGCCTCGACAATGGACGACCGCTGGAGGAAAACTGGATGCACCGGGAAGGCAGCGAAAATTTTGCGGGATTGGTGAATTACCAGGACCAATACAAACCAGGTGCTGCCCGCTATTCCATGGGCGAGACGAGCTCCTTCATCCACATTCCCATGCAGCTGGCTGCCGTCAGACTCTTAGCGGGGTGGGGCATCGAAAACATACAGGATTATTGCAGCCGTTTGTCTTCTCCTTTCGCTGCGCAACTGGAGACGATGGGCTGTCAGTTGGAGGCGGAAGCGTGGCGCTCAGCCCACATTCTCGGTGTCAGATTGCCGGAATCACTTGACCAGGATGCCTTTGCCGAAGAACTGAAAAAACGCAAGGTATTCGTTTCCTACCGTGGCAGCTACCTGCGCATTTCCTGCCACTTATTCAATGATGAGCAAGACTTCGAGGAACTCTTGCAAGCAATGGGTGATTGTATTGGGTGAAAAGAAGCTCAAATTCCGCCACCCAACCTACAACTAACAACCTACAACTTACAACATCAGATACACTTCCCCTTTCTGGCTCAGTGGGATGCGTTTGCCATTGTTCATGATCTCGTAGCTGATCCACCAGGCGTAGGTGCCGGGTTGGAGCTTTTTTCCTTTGAAACGGCCGTCCCAGCCCATTGATGGGTCGTAGGATTCAAAAAGCAGGTTACCCCAGCGGTCAAAGACTTTCATTTCGAAATAGAAGATTTCACAGACCGGAAAGCTGCGGAACACATCGTTGATGCCATTGCCGTCAGGCGAAAAGGCGTTGGGAACATACAGGCAGGACTCGCAGGGCCGCAGGGAGATGGCATCTTCAAAAGAACAGCCGTTCAGCAGAACCGTAACCCGGTAATCGCCGGGTTGAATGACCCGGAGCTTTGAATTCTGGCTGCCGTCGTTCCAGATGTAACTGGCACCGGGAATGGATGGCTCCAGCCAAATCACCTCGTTTTCGCAGATGTACTCGTAATTGGGCAGGATTGAGTCGGGGCGGAATTGGTAACTGATTTCGACGGTGTCAAATTCGATGCATCCGCTTTCGCCAACCTGCACCCAATAGGTTCCAGGCTCTGTGACGGTATAGGTCGGAGCGGTGCTGCCATCCTGCCAGAGGTAGTCCGCATTTTCGACGGTGGCGTCCAGGGTTGTTTTTTCGCCTTCACAGAGCAGCAGGTCTTCACCCAGGTCAAACTCGATGGTCAGGAAGTCCACCTGAATGGTATCGGCCACCTTGCACTGACCGGCGGTGGCTTCCACCCAGTAAGTGCCAGGTTCGATTACGCTGATGGTGTTTGCCGTACTGCCGGTGCTCCACAAAAAGTCATCTGCAAGTATCTGAGCCTGCAGCATCAGGGTCTCGCCGGCACATAGCACGGTGTCGTTGCCCAGTTCCAGTGGCACTTCGCCCAGCACTTCCACCTCGATGGTGTCACGGGCCTTGCAGCCCTGGCGGTCGGCTTCCACCCAATAGGTTCCTGTGCTGTTCACGGTGAAGCTGTCCGATACGGTGCCGTTTTGCCAGAGGAAGGTGGCGTCGTCTACTTCGGGTTTCAGGGTCAGGCTTTCACCGGCGCACAGCAGGGTGTCATTGCCGAGGTTCAGTTGGAGGCTGTCGGGGCCGAGGCGGATGACCCAGAGGTCGCGCTGGCCCTTGTTGCCCGGCAGGTCGATGTCATCAGAGAGAGAGGAGCCGGCGGCAAAAAAGCCTTCTCCCGGAATGAAGCCCGTGGTGTAAAAGCGGTCGTCCTGGCTGCCGCCAAAGTTCTTTTCCCAGAGGAGGGCTCCGTTGTCGTCGAGCTTGAGGAGCCATCCGTCTTTGATGCCGTAATTGTTGGAAACGTCGCCGGACATCGATGAGCTGAACCCCGAAATGAGGTAGCCATCTTCCGCTTCGGCAATGCCAAAGGCCCGGTCTTCCTGCGCTCCGCCATAGGTTTGGGTCCAGGTGATGTTTCCATCGGCATCCAGGCGGAGAATCCAGCAATCGTAGCTGCCGTTGTTTCCCGGCACATCCCCGCTGGTGGAGAGCGTGGCACCGGTGATGATGCAGCCTCCGTCCGCCGTACCCAGGCTGTTGTAAGCCCTTTCTTCAAAAGGCCCGCCGTAGTTCTTTGCCCAGATGAGGTTGCCGTCAGGCGAAAGTTTCAGCACCCAGTAATCGTAAAAGCCGATGCTGCCGGTAATGTCTCCATCGTCGGAAAAACTGGAGCCGGTGATGAGCAGGTTGCCGTTGTCAGACAGGCTTGGCGAGTAGGCCCAGTCGGCAAGGCTACCGCCGTAGGTCTTTGACCAGAGCAGGTTGCCGTCGCCGTCAATTTTGAAGATCCAGTAGTCGAAATCGCCCTGGTTTTGCTGGAGGTCGCCGTCCTTGCTTTGGGCGTAGCCGGCCACCACGAAGCCGCCGGGCACCGGAATGATCTTCTCTGCGCTTTCGTTGTCGGAGCCACCGTAGCACCTGGCCCAGACGATGTTGCCCGCAGGGCTAAGGCGCAAAATCCACACATCTTCCTGGCCGTGGTTCCCGTTCACCTGCCCGTCTGCTGAACTGGTGCTGCCGAGCAGAAGCAAATCGCCGTCTGGCAGTTCCAGCACCGATTTGGCGATTTCATTGGCCGTGCCGCCATAGGTTTTTTCCCAAAGGATGTTGCCTGCGGAATCCAATTTGAGCAGCCAGTAGTCCCGGTTGCCGAAATTGCCGGTGGGGTCTCCGTCGGTGCTGTTGGTGTAACCGGCAACCAGCAGGCTGCCGTCAGAAGCGTGGATGGCGGCGTTGGCCTGCTCGTTGCCACTGCCCCCGTAGTTCTTGCTCCACAGCGGAATGACGCACTCCTTTTGCTGGGCAAGGCATTGCGCAGCGAAGAAGAGAAACAGAAAGCTAAGTTTCGGGGCAAGTGTTGGCATGTGAGCAGAATTAGGCGGCAAATTTAAGCGGCCATGACTGGGGTGCTCCGGGCTGCGTGTTTTTTATTCATCGTCGCAATGACAAAACAAGGCGGGTGATATTTGAAGGGCTGTAAATTCTCCTGTTGATTGGCAGGCCCGTTTTATATCTTTGCCCGAATCGTGAAAAATTCACTGAACCGAACAACCTTTCTTCATGCAACAAAATATGAAAGCCATCTTCGGCAACGGCGACCTGGACGAGAAGTCCGTAAATTTTCTGGTGGCAGCCCTCGAAAAGAACAACCTTCCCGGCTTTGATTACCTGGAGTTCAAACTGTCTCTCGGCAAACTCCGCCAGCTGAACATGGACGAGGAAACAGCCATTAAATCGGCTTTCGCAACAGCCTCAACGCTGGGCCTTACCAAAGAAACCCTGCTGAAAACCGGAAAGCACTACCTGGAAGTGCTGGCCAATGAGAAAAAACAGTTCGATGCCGCTTTGAAGAAGCAGCTCGAAAAAAGGGTGACGAACAAAAAGGCCGAGGTGGAAAAACTGCAGGCGCAAATTGGCAAATGGGAAGAGGAAATCAGGAAACTCCAGGAAAACATTGCCAAAGCCCAAGAAATCATCGCCCAGGCCGATAGCAACATTGCAGCGGAAATGAGCAAGATCGAGACTACCCGGAAGAATTTTGAAGCCACCCACAAAAACATTCTTTCACAGGTTGCACAGGACCTCGAAAACATCGAAAAATACCTGTGACGTAAAACCAGTAAATAAACAACAGCTATGAACTGCAAAGAGGGTACACAAATCATCGTGGACCAAATGACCGATGTTCTTGGTAAACTCGATGCCGGGGCTTACGCCCAACCCCTCCAACTCTTCAACGGTTCCACCATTGGCCAGCACTTCCGGCACATCATTGATTTTTACGGTTGTCTTGCTCGCGGACTGAATGAAGGCCGCATCGATTACGCAAGGCGTGAACGGGATAAAAGAATAGAGACCAACCCAGCCTACGCTTCAGAAATGCTGCTGGCCTATACCGGTGAAATAAAGCATTGTGATGAAAGTGAAGAAGTGCAAATTCTGGCTGATTTCAGCGCCGATCTTAATGCCGAAAGGCCTGTCGTGAAATCAACCCTGGCACGGGAACTCATGTATGCCTATGACCACGCCGTTCACCACCTGGCCATGATCAAGATGGGCCTGAAAACCCTGAACGCCAACATCGAGCTGCAGGACGAACTCGGTGTGGCTCCTTCCACACTGAAGTATTGGAAGGAAGGGGGAGGAACTGAAGAACTGAAGATTTGAAGAACTGAAGATTTGAGGAACTGAGTGTACTGCAAAAAGTCATTTTCGATTGGAGTTGCCTGCAAGTACTGTTGGTTGAGAGAGGTTGAGGTTAGCCTGTCCCGAGTATCGGGAGCCTATAGCCTTGGTTTAGAGGGGTTTAGGGGCGTTCTGGTGCAACCTCTCTAAACCTCTCTAAACTTCTCTCAACCCCTCTCAACCACCGAGCGCACTTTTTGCAGTGCGCTCAATCCTCAAATCCTCAACCATTCAACCACCAATGGATTATTACTGTTACGAAGTTCGTTGCGAATCCGGGCAGGCAGAAGCCTTGCTGGGGCTTTTGAGCGCCTTTCCTTTTGACTCATTTGAAGAAGGAGAGGGTGGTCTCAAAGCCTACATTCCGGCAGCGCTCCAAACAGCTGATTTACTGGCTGAGGTAGAAGAGCTGAAAAAGCTCATGCCCTTTGAATTGTCCGTTTCCTTCGTCAAAGGTGAGAACTGGAACGAAGTCTGGGAATCGAACTTCCATCCGGTGGTGGTGGATGACTTTTGCGCTGTGCGGGCAGGCTTTCACAAGCCCATCAGCGGGGTGCAGCACGAGATCATCATCGACCCGAAAATGGCTTTCGGAACCGGACACCACGAAACAACTTTTGCGGTCATGAAAATGATGCGGGAGGTTGATTTCAGGGGCAAAAGGGTGCTGGACTACGGTTGCGGAACCGGTATTCTGGCCATTCTGGCCTCCTTCCTCGAAGCCGATTCCATCGATGCTGTCGATATCGAGGAGCCCGCATTTGAGAACACCGTTGACAACTGTCGCATCAACAAAGTTGTCAATGTCAATGCCTTTCACGGTGATCTGGATGCCGTGCCACCGGCCAACTACGACATTGTACTTGCCAATATCAACCGGAATGTAATTTTGAGCTCCCTGGCCTCGTTACACGCCCGGCTGAAACAAGGTGGCCTACTGATCACCTCCGGATACCTGGTGGAAGACGGCGAGATCATGGCCGATGCCTTTCACGAGCACGGTTTTAGCGTTAATCAGCTGGCCCGCAACAACAATTGGCTGGCCGTAAAATGTACCCGACTGTAAATCTTACATTGTAAATGAGAATTTTCTCCTTCTTCGCAATACTCTTTCTGCTTTCACAAGTCTCTCAGGCCCAGCGTTTAGAAGCATTTTCCGAAGGGCAAAACAAGTACCTCGAAGAGCTCAAAACTTACATGACCGCCTCCAAAAACAGCAAGATGGAGGACCTGTACGAGACCTTTGAGAAAAATGTCAAATCCGGGGTATTCAGCCCGGAGGAGGTGGAACAAACCCGCCTGACCGGCAACCTGATGCTGGGGCTGCGCATGACCGCCAACCCCTATTTCACCAGATACCTTGAAGTGCTGACTGTCATCAAGAATGCCGAGAACGGGGCGGAGCGTTTTGCCAGCTGGCACCAGGTACTCGACAGCATGCTGGTAAACGTGGAAAACAGGAAGGTGAAACCCGTCAGCGATTTTCTGGAATTCAGTTTTAATTTCTTCGATAAAAATGCCATCGACTATTCGAAGGTGGGAACTATCTGGCTTGCCGATGCAACAGACTACAAGCTGGTTTTCGAAGAGAAAGAGCCCCGTCTGATTTACGATGAACTGAACCTGATCGCCACCCGGAAAGAAGATTCCATCGTCATCAAAAACACCAGCGGCGTCTTTTACCCTTTTGAGCAAATCTGGAGAGGGAAAGGGGGTGTCGTTACCTGGGAGCGCTTTGGCCTCGATCCCGAAGTGCATGCCGAACTGGGTGCCTATGAGATAGAGACGAAAAAGAGTTTGTACGAAGTGCAGGAGGCGAAAATGCATTATCCCCTCTTCTTCGGCAACAAGCCCGTCGAGGGAAAATTTGCCGACAAGCTGGTTTCACAAAACCTGGCTACAGGCGGCTCCTACCCCCGCTTCGAATCCAAAGAGGAACTGATAGAGATCCGGAACATTGGTGAAGGCATTGGCCTCAAAGCGGGTTTCAGGCTGGAGGGCACCACCGTTTATGGCTTCGGAAATGGGGACGCCAAGGCTGTCTTCGACCTCCGCAACAAAGCGGGTGACCTGGTGTTCCGGGGCCGTTCGAGGCTCTTCACGGTGCGGCGGGAGGAACGCCTGACGGGAGAAGGGGTGGAGGCCACCGTTTATTTTGAACAGGACTCCATTTATCACCCTTCGGTAAACGTCCGTTTCGACATTCCCCAGCGCAGCCTCCAACTGACCAGGGGCAACAGGGGCTCGGACCGGAACCCGTTTTACTCCTCCTTCCACAACATCAACGTGGACGTGGACCGCATCGACTTCCTCATTGACAAGGACAGCATATATTTCAACAAGCAGGGCCTGGGCTACAACAAGCGGGAGGTGCCAGTGGTGTTTGAGTCCCTGAATTATTTCGAGGAGAGCGATTACCGCCGTCTGCAAAACATTGCGACGACAAACCCCATTGCCCTGCTGAAAATTGCCTACGAAGAAACCGGCGAGCGGGTCTTCGATGCGGACCGCCTGGCCCGGAAGCTGAATCCCAATTTCAGCGTGGAGAACATCAACTCGCTGCTCTACGACCTGGTGTCGAAAGGCTTTGTGAATTACGATGCTGAAAAACAGCAGGTGGAACTCAAGGACAAGGTTTTCCTCTACGCCGATGCCAGCCAGAAAAAGGTGGATTACGACAACCTGAAGATCATTTCGGAAACAAAAGAAACCAACGCCGAATTCGACCTCGTCAATCAAATCATGCAGATCAACGGCGTGACCAGTATCGAATTGAGCGCCACGCAAAGAGTGGGATTGCGCCCCTTCGGAAACAGCATCCGGATGCGCCGCAACCGTGACTTCGATTTCGACGGGCGCCTTTTTGCCGGCTTCACCGCCTTCAGCGGCAAAGACTTTCACTTCGAGTACGATAAATTCCAGGTGGTGATGGATTCCGTTCGCTTTTTCGACGTGTTTTTACCGACGGGCGAAGTGAGCAAAAACGGGCAGCCGGTGGCAAATTCCATTGGTTCCAGAATCGAACACCTGACCGGAGTGCTGCTCATCGATGCGCCCAACAACAAATCCGGAAAGGACGACATCGAGATTTTCCCCAACCTGGAAAGCAAGGAATCTTCCTATGTTTTTTACGACTATGAAGGAACCAAAGGAGGCGCTTACACAAGAGACAGCTTTTACTTCAAGCTGGACCCCTTCAGCCTGAAAAGGCTGGACAAGATCAGGGCCAGCGACCTGGAGTTTGACGGGGAAATGGTGTCGGCGGGCATCTTCCCGGTTTTCCGTGAAAAACTTTTGCTGCAGGAAGACACTTCGCTCGGTTTTATCACCAACACCCCTGCCGGTGGTTTTCCAACCTACCAGGGCAAGGGCAATTTCAAGGGCGAGATCAGCCTCAGCAACAAAGGCTTCCTGGGCTCGGGAACGCTCAGCTATCTGGGAGCTGTCGTCCACAGTGAAGACCTGGTGTTCATGCCAAAACAGCTAACGGGCTCCGCCAAAGAATTCAACCTGGCAGAAACCCGGACCGCTGAACTCGAGGTGCCCAAAGCCCACGGTGTGGATGTGCAGATCGACTGGCAGCCCTACCTCGACAGCATGTACGTTACTTCCAAAGAGGCTCCTTTTGAATTGTTTCAGGAGGGATTGCACACGCTCAAAGGAACCCTGATCCTGACTCCGGGCGGGTTGAAAGCGCGTGGACTCTTTGACTGGGAAAAAGCCTCCATGAGCTCCGACCTGTTCAGTTTCGGGCATTTTTCGGCACACGCTGACACCACCGACCTCAAGATCAAGGCTTTTAATTCTGATGAACTGGCACTGACCACCAGCGACCTGAAAGGCGATGTGGATTTCGTGGAACAAAAAGGCACTTTCAAGGCCAACCAGGAATTCCTCACCACCACCTTGCCTTACAACCAGTACGAAACCAGCTTCAATGAATTCGACTGGGACATGAAAGCCGAAACCGTGACTTTCAAAACGCTGGAGGACAAACTGGGCAGCTTTCTGAGCATCCACCCCGATCAGGATTCACTCGTATTTCAGGGTAAATCGGCCATGTACGACCTGAAAACCAACCTGCTGCAAATCGGAGGGGTGCCATACATCGTGGCATCGGATGCATTCATCTATCCTGAAAACGGGGAAGTGGAAGTACAGCCCGGTGCCGTAATTACGGAGCTGAAAAATGCCAGAATCATTGCGGATACAGTGAACAAGTACCACGTCATCAACAGGGCCACTGTGAAAGTTTTGGGAAGAAAAGAATACCGTGCAAGTGGTTTTTACGAGTACAACATTGGCGACAAAAAGCAGGAGATAGAGTTTGCTGAGATCATCGGAACCAGGGTGGGTGAGGGCAGCCGCTCAGAAAAGCGCTCAGTGACCCGTGCCATTGGTGAAATCAAAGAAAGCGAACAGTTCTACATCGACCACAAAACCCTGTTTCAGGGCACCATCACCCTGGCTGCCGACAAACCGCAGCTTGGTTTTCAGGGCTTCGCAAAATTTGAGTCCAAAACCCTGCCCACCAAACACTGGTTCTCGGTCAACTTCGAGGGCGACAAGAACGACCTGGTCATCAGCTATGACACGCCCCTGAACCCCGATGGTGAGCAGTTGCATACCGGGCTTTTCCTCAGCAAGGAAACCGCTTCCACTTACCCGAGGGTCATGTCGCCGCTGTATTTCCGGAAGGACAGGCCGGTGCTGCCGGTGACGGGCGTGGTGCAGTACGACGAAAAGAAGGATCAATTCATCTTTGGTGATTCACTGAAGGTGTTGGGTGGACCTACAGTTTACAAAGGCAACAAGCTCGTTTATGACAATCGAACGGGTAAAATCGACATGGAAGGTCGCTTCAACCTGGGGTCAGCATTGAAGAATTGCAGCGTGGCTGCTGCCGGGGTTGCTGAAACTACCTTCGGTGAAACCATCGTGGACACCCTGATGGGCACCTCGGCAATGAGTTCGGAAACCAATGCGGAATTGATGCTCGGTATTACCTTGAATGTGCCTGACAACCTCGTCAAAATAATGTTGCAGGATTTTCAGTCCAGTACATTTGACTCCAAACCCATCGTGTTTGCCAAGGACATGCCTTTTTACCGGAGGACAGTTTCTGAACTTTTTGCCGCTAACGATGAAATGAAACAGGTGGTTGACGGCATCAGCACCGGTTCGCTGGTCATTCCGAAGAAAGAAAATCCCTTCACGGTGTTGTTCGACAAAGTGCCCATGACCTGGGACCGGGACTACCAGTCGTTTGTTTCGACCACGGAAAAAATCGGCCTGATGTCGGTGGGTGGTGAAACGGTGAACTCGGAAGTGGAGGCTTACATCGAGGTGAAGATGCCTACCAACGATGATGATCGGCTGTATTTTTACATCAAATCGCCCAGCCAGTTGTACTATTTCTTTGGCTATAAGCAGGGCATTCTCAATATCTTCTCAAACAATACCCGCTTCATGGAGGAGCTGTTGGGTATGAAAGCCAAAGACCTGATTACCAAGACGCCCGATGGTGAAATTTATGAAATTGCACCTGTTGAGGAGGGCACGGCCCGGGCATTTCTGAACCGGATCAAAGCTGTGCAGAAACAGTAACTCATCGGCCCCGAAGATTAACGCCTGCAACCATGCACTTCATCGTCTATGACCTGGAAGCAACCTGTTGGGAGGGGGAGCAACCCACCATGACACAGGAGACCATCGAAATCGGTGCGCTGAAAATCGACCGCTATGGCGAAGTGCTCGGCAGCTTCAGCCGGCTCATCCGTCCCAAACTGCATCCCATCCTGTCCCATTTCTGCCGGCAGCTGACCACCATCGATCAGGTGGAGGTCAACCGGGCGGCCTCCTTTCCGGAGGTCATCGAGGATTTTCAGGACTGGTGTGGCCTGTACGATGGCGATGAATTTCTGCTGTGTTCATGGGGCAGTTTTGACAAACGGCAACTGGCCAGCGACTGCCGCCTCCACGACCTCGAAACCGACTGGCTGGAGTCCCACATCAACGTGCGCCGCCAATATCACGACCTGAAAAACCTCCGGAAATTCAAAGGCCTGAAAAGGGTGGTGGAGGCCGAAGGCTTTGAATTCACCGGCACCTACCACCGTGGCCTGTCCGACGCACAAAACCTGGCCAAGGTTTTCGTGAAATACATTGATATGTGGAGGTTTTGAAAGGTGAGAATTCTGCAACACGGCCATTTAGCGAGCAGCCCCACACTCATTCCACCTTTTCGTAAAAGACAAATCCATTGCAGCGCAACAGTTGCCGGTAGCCCTGTGAGGACGGATCGAAAGTCTCATTTTCGAAGATGACGATGAGATCTTGTGCGTCCAGGCTCCTTGTTCCATAACTCAGCGCAGGTCCGCGATCCTTCAGTAGGGCCCACCAATAAAAGCTCTCGTCCGAAAGTCCCACTTTCTTTCCACGCAGATCCGGAAGCTGGCATTGCTCCAGTTTTTGAAAATGAGCATTTACGTCGTAATAGTAGAGGTGGTGGGGTATCAGTCGCCGGTTGATGAAGGCAGAATAAAAAGCGTAAGCGATGACGACGGCGAATGCAAATGGGCGCAGCCTCGTTTTCAGAAGAAAGGAAAAGACAGTGAGAACACTGATCCAAAACAACCAGCTGTGCGTAATGAAAACCCGGTAGAATGGAGCCTTGCGCAGGATGATGACCATAACCAGCGTGGTTGTGAAAACGCCCAGAACGAGGCAGGCCAATTCCCCTTGCCGTTTTCCGGAACGGAACAGAAGGATGAGAGACACGGCCAGCAACAGGGGAGCCAGCCATCCGCTACCCGGCAGCGGCAACCACTCTTTGAAAAGACCGGAGAGGTAGTTTTGCGCTTGCAATTGACTGAGGAATGCCGTGGTGCTCTCAGCTGAGGGTTGAACGTAAGGGTTGGATACAAGGGCTTCCAGACCCGAAAAGGTCAGCAATGGCAAATACAGCAACAGCGAAAGGGCACCGGCTGTGGCGTTGGCGGTCAGCCAGTTCAGCAGCGCCTTTTTATTGCCGATGCAAATCAGGAGACCTCCCGTGAAAAGCCCTGCCCACCAAAAAAGGAAGGCTGGCTGGGTAAACATCCCCAATGCCACCGTTACGGAAAATAAAAGGCTGCTTCCGCTGTTCCGTTGTGAGAGTTGCCGCCAGCCGGCCAGCAGGCTGATGACCCCGAAAAACAGCATCATTTCGTATCCCCGGGCCTGGGCCGACCAGCCCCACACCGGGAACTGCACAGCGATTACCAGGGTGAAAAGCAGACTGCTCCACCGCTTGCCACTCAGTTTTTCGAAGAAAAAAAAGGTGAGCAGCAAAACGGACAGGAAGGCCGCTGCTGACAAGAGCCTCCCCGTATAAACCAGGTCTCCTGTTGCGACAGCGAAGGCTCCGTTGATCAGGTTGAAAAGCAGGTGGTTGTTGGGCAATGGGTAGTAGGAAATGGTCTGAAAAGCGGGTAGCTCGGCAAGGGCAATGGCAGAGAAAACCTCATCAGAGCTGTAATGGGATTGCGTCCAGGCTTTCCAGATGAGGGCTGTGCCAGTCAGTACAATGAGGGCCAGCGGCAAGCGGGTTGAACCGCTCAATTTTACCGAAGGGACAAATACCGGTCTTCGACTGCCCAACTGCCAGCCCAGAAAAACCGAAGCGGCCAGGGCCGCCGCACACCACCAGTTCCCCTGGCTTTTTACTCCTTCGGTAAAAAACGAGTTGTTCCACTGGCCGGCTTTGTAAAAAGCGGGGTTGAGTTTGAGGTAAAAATCCACCAGGTCAGCATGGCTTTGTGCCCAATACCAAATGCCATAGGCCAGCACCACCAGCACAGGAGCGGCGGACAAATAGAAACGGGGCAATGGCTGTTTACTTTTTATGGCCGACATTTGGGTCAAAGATGCACTTTCAATCCATTTCCAGCCCCCATGAGAAAACAATCTTTCCTTTTCTTCGCAATCTCGCTGGCCGGCTTTTGCACTTCGCTGCATGCGCAGCAATGCCTCGTTACCGGCATCGATGCCAGGATCATTAAAAACTGCAACGACAATGGAACTGTGCCCGAATGGGAGGATGATTATTTCGAAGCGGAACTGATCGTCAGGTTCGATTCCGTTCCGGAAAATGGCTACCTGGTGGTGGCCGGACCCCTGCTCGACACCATCCGCTGGCCGGTCGGGCAACTCAACGGCCAGGATTCGCTGGCGCTGCAAAACCTGCATTTCAAAGCCTCTCAAAAAACCTACCGGGAGTACATCCGTTTGAGTGCCTGGTTCACTGCCGATCCTTCCTGCGTGAAAAATGTCCGAAGTGCCGGCATCTGGAGAGACCACGACGGGGTGACACACCGCAACATCAAGGCGCCGCAAATCTGTTCGGTATGTGTGGGTCCTCCGGGTTCAACTGGCGGCAAGCTGCCCGACTGCTTCCCTCCGGAAATTCCCGATCCTGAAGATCCCTGCTCGGATGTGACGAACTATGCCCCTGATCCGGCCCGGCCTGAAGACACCCCCATCCAATACGTCAAGATGGTGCTGCACATTTTCCAGCGTGAGCACCCCGATTCACTTGGAAAGCATGTCCTGAACCTGGATGATCCGGGGAATTACACCAGCGAACACTTGGAAATGATCCGCTCCTGGTTTACGGATCCGGAGGGTATCAATGGTTTCTTCCAGGCCATTCCCGACGACCCCGCAGACGGCTCCATTCACATACCCGATGCCAGGATCCGCTTCCTCAACCTTGGCATCGAAGGGGTGGATGTCTTTTTTCATCCCGACAACCGGGCCTGGGGCATGGGCTACTCCTGCGAGGGCAAAGGCACCACGGGCTATTACAGCAAGGCGGTGAGCCGCTACCTGCTCAACCCCGACTCGGCGCTGCTGGGTGAGCGCTATTACCGGGCTTTGAAATCCGATGATGTGCGGCAGGCCATGCATGTCTTCATAGCAGGTGCTTCCTGGTTTTCCGACGATCAGGAGGATGCCGAACCTGACAGCACCGACTGCATCTGGTATTGCACGCAGGGTTATTCCAGCAGCCGGCAGGCCTGTTTTGACCCGGCCTTTCCGCCGGTTTACGTCATTTCGGGCAGCTATTACACCTGGCTCAGCGGCCAGGGTGTCCAGCAGGACTGCGGTGATGACTATCCAGGTTCTGATGCGGCCCTGAGCCGCCAGATGATCGGCGAGTTTCTGCATTTGCTGTCACTCGATCACATCTCCCCCTTTCAGGCGCACTGGAAGCACCTGGTCGGTGGTGATGGTTGTGAAGATACACCCCTGCAAAGTGAACTCAATCGCATGGGCTGCGCCGATCCTAAACGCCGGGTTGTTCTCACCCAATGCCAGATCGGCCGCATGCACTACCTGCTGCAGCACCTCCAGCCCGGCTACCTCCGCTATCCACAGCCCGATGGTTCTTTCGCTTCGCAAAAAACAAAGAGCACCACCGAACCGGACCTTCGCATCAGGAAAGGGGAAGTGGTACGCTGGGCCGGTAAACGGGAGCTGCGCAGCAACGTGGTGGTGGAATCCGGCGGCCGCCTCATCATCAACTGCGACATCGGCCTGCCGGCCAACGCCCGCATTACCTCTGAACCCGGAGGCCAGGTATTGCTGGAAGGCGGCATGATTTATAGGGTGGAGTAGGGAGTAGGGTTTAGGGTTTAGGGTGTAGAGTGTAGGGTTTGGGGGTGCTAGCACTCCTGCCTCCGTAAGACTCCTGGTCACAACGCTGTGCTACTCCGAGAAACAACTCTGTTCAACTCTGTGGTTAGAATGAGGATTATGGAGGATTATGGAGGATTATGGAAGATTATGGAAGATTATGGTGTTTAGCAGGACAAGCTACGAGCTACGAGCTATGAGCAACTCTGAGAAACAACTCTGTTCAACTCTGTGGTTAAAATGAGGATTATGGAGGATTATGGAGGATTATGGTGTTTAGAAGGACAAGCTACGAGCTACGAGCTATGAGCAACTCTGTGAAATAACTCTGTTCAACTCTGTGGTTAGAATGAGGATTATGGAGGATTATGGAGGATTATGGAAGATTATCGTGTTTAGCAGGACAAGCTACGAGCTATGAGCAACTCTGAGAAACAACTCTGTTCAACTCTGTGGTTAGAAGGAGTAGTGAATAGGGTTGGGGCTGGCTCAAATATTCAAATCCTCAAATCCTCGATTCCTCAATTCCGGTATGGATTTAGCCAACTATTTACCTCAACTTTGCGTTGTTCTCAAACCGCCGGAGGATTTCAATCCGGCTCATCATTTTTAAATTCCATTTTATGATCAAGAAGATTTTTCAAATTGCCTTGCTGCTCACTGTAGTGGCATGGACGACTACTCCCGCAAATGCCCAAAAGAAACTCAAAGAGGGTGTGATTACCCTGACGTTGGAAGATCTGGGCGATGACAATCCGCAAATGGCCATGATGAATGGCAGCACCATGACCTTCTTCTTTTCCGGCGACAAGAACAGGGTTGACGTGAACATGATGGGTGGTATGATGCGAATCAATGCTGTTACTGATAATAAAGATGCAGCGAAAAACTTCGTATTGATGGACATGATGGGTATGAAATACCACATCGTTGAAATCGACCCCGAAGAAATGGGGGCTACCAACAGCTTTTCCAGCTTCGATAACCTTTCCGACATCAAATACGACAAGAAAGATCGGAAAAACATCCTCGGTTACGACTGCTACAAGGCTACCGCTACCAATGAAGAAGGTCAGAGCTACGTCTATTATATCACCGACAGGATCCAGCCTCCAAAACCTGCCAATGAGAGTGCAAACATGCTGGAGGGCTTTCCACTCCGGATGGAAATAGACCTGGGTATGGGTGATGGATCCAAAATGGTTTTTACGGCCACGGAGATTGAGCCAAAAGTTGATAAAGAGGCATTTACGCCTCCGGCTGATACGGAAGGCTACCAGAAAATCACCATGGAAGAATTCCTGAAAGAGATGAATTCGATGGGCAATTGATGCCCTGTGGCCCGACTGAAGCAAAGGCGTTGTTCCTGTGGGGACAGCGCCTTTGTTCGTACAGGAACCTGTGGCGCTGCTGATTTGCAATCTGCCAGACTACATCATGCCGGCCAAAATGCTGAAATTCGCAATTGATGAAGCACATTTACATTCTTCTCATTGCGGGTTTTTCCTTTTTTTCTTCCCTCGAAAAAACGCTTGCTTTTGAGGCGACCCCGCCTTTTTGGTCCAACCAGTTTTCAAGTTCCTTTCCCAGCGGATGGACGAGCAGTGACTTATCCGGGCAGGGCGTCGAATGGGAATACTGCGAAGAATTTTTCGATTGCCCACCGACGAGTTTTTCTTTTATCGAATGCAATGCGAGTCGATTCCAATCGCCCAGTGTGGAAGATGGTTACCTCTTCGTCAACTCGCTGGCTGCCGGCAACCTCCCGGTTCCTCACGAGGCCGTGCTCACCACCCCGGAAATTGATTGCAGCAGCAAGGATGCTGTTTTCCTACGTTTTTACACTTACATCAGTGCCTTGAATTTCAACCCCCGTCAGCATGCCCTGGTGGAGGTGAAAGCAGGCACTGGTGACTGGCAGGCTTTCACTGCTTTTCCGAACCTGGATATCAGCGTTGCGGAGCGAAGGGAATCCTGGAATCCGAGGGAGGTACTGCTGGACATTTCGGAAGTGGCAGCCAACCAGCCTGGGGTGCAGATCCGCTGGAAATGGAAGGGCAACGGCGAGCTGTTCTGGGCCATCGATGACGTTGCGCTGTTTGAACAATCCCCCTTGCTGGACCGTGTGATCTGGGGTGACCAGCCCGGACAAGGAGATTTCGGGAACGGCCTGAACGGCTGGGCGGTAAGCAATGTGCTGGACACCTGTCGCTGGGTTTGGGATGCTGTGGGGGAGGTTCATTTTCCGGATGCAAATCCCAAGGCCGACTTCTGGCCATGCAGCCCTACAGCCTTCAATGGCGTGGCCATGATGAACCCCACCTGGTGTATCGCACAGGGTGGGCCATCTCAGTTTACCCATTCGGAATTGCGCTCGCCGGTGATCGACCTGAGCAGTGCCGGCACAGGCAAACGCTTGTCACTCAACTTTTTTCAGGCATTCATGAAAGGCAATGCCGCCTCGGTAAACTTCCCGCTCAGCTCGGTGATGTTCAGCCCCGATGCGGGGCTGAGCTGGCCCGACACCCTGGCCCTCAATGTCAGGGAGGCTTTTTCCGACCCCATTTGCGGTGAGCTGAGTGTTTCCATACCGGATGTTTATGTGGGGGCTTCTCAATTCATGTTCAAATTCGTGTTCAGTGGCAACTCATTCTTCTGGATCATCGATGATGTCAGAATTCTGGAAAAAGAAGACCATGACCTCGGTATAGTGCCCAGCTTCGTCGCTGCCGCTCCAAACTTTTCGACGCCTGCTGCAATGGTTGGCCCTGTCGGTTTTGCCGTTGATTTGCGCAACGAGGGAAATGCTCCGCAAAGTCAGGTGCTCACCAGGGTGGCCGTAAAACCGGATGAACTGGCAGCCCCCGTTTTTCAGGATAGTTTATTTGTCGGTGAGCTGCTGCCAGGTGCCGTTTACGACAATGATTTCTTCGCAAAACAATTTACACCTCCGGCTGAGCCGGGGCAATATGTGATCAGGTATTCAGTGGAAGCTGCGGATGCTGATGCCGTTCCGGAAAACAACAGCAAGGACGTCCATTTTCGGGTATCGGAAAATTTCTTCTCAAAAGACCCGGGCAACTGTTCCATTAACGGATTTTTCGCCGCCTCGGAAGATCTGCGTTACGAGATCGGCAACTGCTATTTCGTTGCCAAAGGCGAAGACTATTGCGCCAGCGAACTGGAGTTTTCGTTCCGCAATGCCTCTTTGCTGGAAGGGGCCAATCTGACTATTCAGTTGTACCAGTGGAAGAAGAACGGAAACTGGGGCGATGTGAACAACGACACCATCGCCAACCCCGATGAATACGAATTGCTGGCATTCAACACCTATCAGGTAAACGGACTTGAAGACGGCTCATTCGTCAAAGTCCCGCTATCCTTTGACAGTGAATGCGTGCCCCTGGAGGACAGCACCTACTACTTCGTGACGGTGGGTTATCCGGAACCGGTATTGATCAATGGGCTGGGAGTGCCTTTTTTCATCGGGGCAAGTGAGGAAGTGGACTATACCGCCATGTTTTGGTTGTCTTATCATTTGGGCGTTCCGCAATACGTCTCCATGCTCCGGCTGGGCAACGACGACTACTTCCGGGCCAATGGCTGGGGCCTGTTGCGGGTGCCGGCCATCCGCATGTATGTGGACCAACTGAATGCTAGCCTTGAACCGGATCCGGAAAGCAAAGTTTCACTAAAAATCAGCCCCAATCCGGCCAGGGACATCCTCCGTGTTGACCTTTCTGAAAAGATGAGTATTGTCAACGGGAGCCTGGAAATTTTTGATTATTGCGGACATTTGTTGCACTCACAAGGGCTTGAAAGCCCTTTTGTCAGCAATTTGCCTGTCAATATAGAGGGCTTGCCGGCGGGTTGCTATATCTTGCGGCTCGTTTCGGAAAATCTCACCCTGCAAACCCGCTTTGTTGTGCAGCATTGATGAACCGATTCGATTTTTTACCATTCAATTCAAACCTTTTTTTCCTTATGACGAAGTTTACAAAAACATTGTTTGTCTTGGCTTTTGCTTTCGTTACAGCCAATGCACTCACAGCTCAGACCCCATTCTGGACAGAAGACTTTGCCAACGGCATTCCTGCTGATTGGACGAACGAAGATCCCTCCGGCAACAACGCCCTGTGGACCTGGTGTGCCAACCCGGAAACAGGTCAGTCCAACGGTTGCCCTGCCATTTTTGACGATGCCACGAACAACCAGGTGCCATTTGCTGCCACCACTGCCACCAATGGTTTTGCGACGATGGACTCTGATTTACTTGGTGAGCTAACAACCAATCACCTCAGTCAACTGACCACCGCCGGTATTGACTGCTCTTCCTTCTCGGAAGTATTTATCCGCTTTGAAACCCACATCGGTGTTTTTACCGTTGGTGCTGATGTAGGAGCCTTGCTGCGTGTGAGCACTGATGACGGTGCCACCTGGAACCCATTTACGATCTTCCCTGGACTGACCACGCAAGAGCGCTGGTCCAATAACCCAGAGGTTGTCATCCTCGACATCTCTTCCGTTGCCGCAGGCCAGGCCAATGTCAAAATCCAATGGCAGTGGGAAGGTAACTGGGAATACATGTGGAGCCTCGATGACATCGCCTTGTACGATGCCGATCCGACACCAAGTTTCAGCATCGAGCTGGGTGATTTCTTCTATGCACCTGCAAGCTTTGCACAGCCTATCTCACAAGTAGGTACCGATACCATGGGCTTTTTCGCCGATGTATCCAACGTTGGTGCTTCTGAGGTGACCAACATCGTTTTGAAGGCTACCATCAACGATGCAGACGGCAATGAGCTTTTTGCTGACAGCATCATTATCCCGGCTCTCGCTCCTGGCGTTACAGATTCTACTTTCTTCCTTGACAACCAGTTTGTGCCGGACATGCTGGCCGTAGGAACATACAGCATCAACTATTCTGCTTACAGCATGGATAACGCTGACGCCAATCCGGATGACAACGAAGATGGAGACCTCTTTGTGGTAACTGAAAACCTTTATTCAAAAGAGAACGGTGCAACCATCGCATACCGTCCAGGTGGCGGACCTGCCGACTACATGGTGGGCAACGTGTACCAGACCAGCAACAACTGGGTGGATGAGTACAAAGCCACTGAAGTGACTTTCTCAGCCGTTAAAAACGCTGCTGACGGTACCCTCGCCGGTGACCAGGTTAACATCGTTTTCCTCGAAATGAACGAAGACGAACTCGATGCCGACTGGGGCAACTTTGACGATACCCAGAACTTCTTCACCAACCCTGCTACCATCCTCAAGTCTTTCGTTCCTCACACCTGGGAGACCGACGAGCAAAGCGCCGTTGAAAGCGAGATGCTCATCGATTTCGATCTCGAGACACCTGGTGTGAACCTCAAGCCGGGCAACCGCTACATGGTGCTCTGCTCTTACGAAGGCGACAACAACGTAGCTTTCCAGGCTTTCAGCGAGGAAATCTCTTACTTCCAGATTTCAACCGTAATCTGGGACGGTGGTGACAACCAGTGGTTCCTGGGCGGTTTCGGTCCTGAGCCTGCTGCTTTCATCCGCCTCGGCATTGACCTGGTGAACACCACCGACGAAAAGCCGCTGCCAGATAACGCCCTGACGTTCTACCCGAACCCTGCCAACAGTGTTCTGAACGTTGAGCTGTCACTGGAACAGCCCACTTTAGCCAATGTTACCATTGCCGAAATGAGCGGCCGTGTGATTCGCATTGATGAAATTGACAATGCACAACAGGAAAACCTTCAGTACGACGTGAGCAAGTTCCCGAGCGGAACCTACCTCATCCGCGTTGCAACTGAAGAAGGAACCAGCACCAAGCAGTTCGTTGTGCAGCACTAATTTTTCTTTCCTTCGGGAAACAAAAAGCCCCGCCGGATGCATTTTCGGTGGGGCTTTTGTGTGAGGTTTTTTGAGGTTTTTTGGTGGTTTTTAATTGGTTTGCCAAAGTGAGCTTTTTGGACTACGCGGAATAAGCCTGTTTGCAGATTCCTTCACTAACTCCTGATAGTTGACCGAAGACTCATAAACGCACCAGAGGTGCATAAACACACCGAAGGTGTTTAAACTGGCCGAAGGCCATTCAACGCCGCCACAGGCGGCAAAAAAAAAGTGCCACCCAAATTAACTTGAGATGGCACAACAACATAACCATGAAAATAATTAACCAAACTTTCTCTTGAGGTCTTGGGGTAGATGCGAAGTCGATTCTTTTAGATTTGCTCGCAAAATTTGGCTTTTCCAAATGCGGATGACCTTTTTAATCAACCTCGTTCACATGATTAACAACTACCATACCAAAACTAAAATCGGGTTCACACTCCTTGTTTTTATTGCCTTCATTCTCTTGCCGTGGAGTTGCCGGCAGGCGAGCGAAACCGCTGCACCTTATGAGATAGTTCAAAGCATGGAGGCAGATTCTGCGGCCATTGCTGCTGAGCACCCGCTGGCCGCAAAGGTTGGAAGGGAGATCCTGGAAGCCGGCGGAAATGCTGTTGATGCAGCCATCGCTTCGCAATTTACCCTGGCGGTAGTCCATCCACGTGCCGGCAACATCGGTGGGGGAGGATTCATGGTCATCCGCCTGGCGGATGGTGAAGTGGCAGCCCTCGATTACAGGGAAACGGCACCTTCGGCAGCCCACCGGGATATGTACCTCGACAGCCTGGGGAATGTGGATCCGGATGCGAGCAAGGTGGGACACCTGGCCGTGGGCGTGCCCGGTACCGTTGCGGGTATGGAAGCGGCTTTCAATAAATACAGCAAGCTGAAAGATTGGAAGGCCTTGCTGGCGCCGGCAATTGAACTGGCAGAAAAGGGCTTCCGGATCACCGAATCAGAGGCTGAGCGGCTCAATCGCTACCGGGAGGCTTTTGTGAAGCTCAATGTTGATGGGAAGCCCTTCGTAAAAGAAGGCGAATGGAAGATGGGGGACCTGCTGGTGCAACCTGAGTTGGCCGCCACATTGCGACGAATAAGCGATCAGGGCAGCGCAGGATTTTACGAAGGAGAAACCGCCGAACTGATTGTAAAAGAAATGCAGCGGGGTGGGGGGCTGATCACCCTGGAGGACCTGAAAAACTACCGGGCTGCCTGGAAAGACCCCATCATTTGCGACTATAAGAATTACCGGATCATCACCATGCCGCCGAGTTCCAGCGGTGGGGTAGTGCTTTGTCAGATCCTCGGAATGCTGGAAGACCAGCCCATCGGTGAGTATGGCTTCCAATCGGCCGAAGCAGTGCACACCATCGTGGAGGCGGAGCGCAGGGCCTATGCCGACCGGGCGGAGTACCTCGGTGACGATGATTTTTATCCCGTTCCGATAGAGATGCTTCTCAGTGAAGAATACCTGAAAATGAGATTTGCCGATTTTGACCCTGAAAGGGCTACACCCAGCCAGATGGTTGGTGCAGACACCTTTAAACTGAAGGTGGAGAGTTTTGAGACTACCCACACCTCCGTGGTGGATATGTGGGGCAATGCCGTTTCTGTGACGACCACGCTCAACCTCAACTACGGTTCGAAGGTGCTGGTGCATGGTGCCGGCTTTTTCCTCAATGACGAAATGGACGATTTCAGCGCCAAGCCGGGTGTGCCCAACTATTTTGGATTGATCGGCGCAGAGGCCAACGCCATAGCTCCCGGCAAGCGCATGCTAAGTTCCATGACCCCGACCATCGTGGAGAAAGACGGAGACCTGTTCATGGTGCTGGGAGCTCCAGGTGGTTCCACCATCATCACGGCCGTGCTGCAAACCATGCTGAACGTCATGGAGTACAACTTTCCGCTGGACAGCGCAGTGGCTGCGCCCCGCTTCCACCACCAATGGCTGCCCGATGAAATCAAAGTTGAACCCGATGCTATAGATACCCTGGAGCGAAAAAAACTCTGGGACATGGGACATACCCTGAAAGGTGTAAGCCGAATGGCGCTGGTAAAGGCCGTCATGAAAGCCTCCGATGGAACACTTTACATCGCCGCTGACCCCCGAAATCCCGATGATCATGTGGAAGGGTTTTGAAGGGGGGGATTGAGGATTATGAGGGTTATGGAGGATTATGGAGGATTATGGAGGATTATGGAGGTTGTTGTCGGGTGTCGGTTGGCAGCAATACTCTGTTCAACTCTGTTTTTAACTCTTATAACTCTGTGGTTAAGAGGGATTATGAGGATTATAGAGGATTATAGAGGATTATAGAGGGTTATAGAGGGTTATGGAGGCTGTCGTCAATTCCTCAGTTCCTCAATTTTTCACTCATTCAACCAAAATGCTATTCATGGGTTTACAGACAGTTCCTGCCCGTTCCAGCTCACCATTTTTCCCTCCGGGAAATGAACTTAACCAATCAATAAACGACTTTAATGAAACGCAAGACTAAGACCCAGGCCAACAAAGGCCAGAAAACTTCTCATGTGAGAAGAAAGAAAAAAAACAACAACGCTGATCAAACCATGAAGCGCCTGCCGCCAAAGCAATTGCAGCAGGCAATCCTCAAGCTCTTTTCAGAGCAACCTAAAAAGCGCTTCAATCCCCGTCAGATACTTAAGAAGCTACATGTTGCCAACAACAAAGACAGCATCCAGCACGCCCTGGAACAGCTGGTTGAACAAGGTAAGCTACGAGCCCTGGAGGATTTTAAATTCAAGCTGGTTCGTGGTAGTGGCGTGAAGGAGCGAAAGAAAGTTTACGAAGGCTTCGTAGACGTCACCCGGTCAGGATCTGCATACATTGAATGCGAAGATTTGGAGGATGACGTGTTCGTTGCACAAAAAAACCTCGGCACAGCATTGCATGGCGACCGGGTTGAGGTTGCCGTTTGGTGGCCCCGTGGCCGCAAGCGGCCGGAAGGGGAGGTCATCAAAGTGTTGGAGCGTGCCACCGACCGCTTCGTTGGCACATTTTACCTCAGGGGAGAAAAGGCACTGGTGGTGCCCACCCGGGATGATGTGCCTTTCGACATCGAGGTGGACCCCGATGAGGTGAAAGATGCCGCTGAAGGCGAAAAGGTAGTGGTCAAGATCACCGACTGGGGCGGTTACCGGCGCCCGGCCAAAGGTAAGGTGACGGCTGTGTTGGGCATGGAAGGAAACGACCTCGAAATGAACACCATCCTCATCAATGCCGGCTTTGATCTCAGTTTTCCGGAGGAGGTGCTGGCTGAATCAGAAAGCCTTCCGGCTGAGATTTCCGAAGAAGAGATCAGCAAGCGCAGAGACTTCCGCAAGGTCACCACTTTTACCATTGACCCTGCCGATGCGAAAGATTTTGACGACGCACTGTCCGTGCGCTTTCTCGATGACGGCAGCGTCGAAGTAGGTGTTCACATTGCGGATGTGACGCACTACGTCAGGCCAGGTACCGCACTGGACAAAGAGGCTTTCCATCGTTCCACCTCTGTTTACCTGGTTGACCGGGTGATACCCATGCTGCCCGAGCGGTTATCCAATAACCTGTGTTCTCTCAGGCCTCACGAGGACAAGCTGACCTTTTCAGCGGTTTTTCTTTTTAGCCCTTCGGGCAAAATCGTGAAAGAGTGGTTTGGCAAAACCATCATCCACTCCGACCATCGCTTTAGTTACGAAGAGGCACAGGAAGTGATCGAGGCTGGAGAGGGCGACTACTTCAAAGAGTTGAAATACCTGAATGACAGGGCCAAGCTCATCCGTAAAAAGCGCTTCGAAAATGGGGCCATTGACTTCAATGTGGATGAAGTGCGTTTCAGACTCGACGAGGATGGTGTGCCAGTTGAGGCTTACGTCAAAGACCGCAAGGATGCTCACATGCTCATCGAGGAGTTCATGCTGCTGGCCAATAAGCAGGTGGCTACCTACATCCACAAAAAGGGCAAAGGCCACGAGATTCCTTTTGTGTACCGGATCCACGATTATCCCAACCCGGAGAAAGTGGCAGAGCTGGCCCGTTTTGCGCTGGAGCTGGGCTATAAAATGAAGGTCAACACTCCGAAAGAAATAGCGGCGTCCTACAACAAATTGATCGAGGAGGCGGAAAAAAATCCGGCACTGAAACTGTTGGAACCCCTGGCAATCAGGACCATGGCCAAAGCCGAGTATTCGACCAACAACATCGGACACTACGGCCTTGCCTTCGACAACTACACCCACTTCACTTCACCCATCCGCCGCTATGCTGATGTTCTGGTGCACCGCATTTTGTTTGAAAACCTTGGACCCAAAATCCTGCGGGTGGACAAGGAAACGCTGGAAGAACAGTGCAAGCACATCTCCCTGCAAGAGCGCAAGGCCATGGATGCCGAGCGGAAATCCATCAAGTACAAACAGGTGGAATTCATGCAGAAGCACATCGGAGAGTCTTTTACAGGATTTGTTTCCGGAATCATTGACCGCGGTTTCTTCGTCGAATTGGAAGGCAACAAATGCGAAGGCATGGTGCCCTTCGAAACCCTGCCGGAACCTTTCGAAGTGGAGGAAGGAAGGCTGAAAGCCGTAGGCTTGCGCAGTGGCCGGGTGATCAAAATGGGCGATCAGGTCAGGGTTTCCATTTTCAACGCCGACCTCGCCAAGCGGCAGATAGACATGCGCCTCGATGAGGAGGAATACCCGGAGTTCAATACTTTCGGAAGAGAATCAAGGAAAAAACACAAAGGCGCTAGCAATAGGAGAAAGCCGCGGCGATAGCCGCAATGAGCACCACGAAGATCACCAGGTAGCTGAAGGTGGTCTGCTTGCCGCGGTAGGTGTCGTACATCATGTCCACGGCATCGCGCCAGCGAAGCTTATTGGCAACAGGCTCGTAACCCAGAAACAGGTACTTCCCTTTTTTGCGGTGACTGCCATGTTTGCGAAGCACAAAGAAATACTGATTCAGAAAGGCCAGTTCATACAGTTCGCTGAGGTGCTGGCCTTTTTCAATGATGAGCTTGTTGGAGCCGTCCAGCAGGCGCCATTTCCCTTTGGTCACGTTGCCTTCGACAGAGAGCAGGTACTCGCCTCCTTCATTGAAAAAATGCAGAATGGATTCCTGAACATTCGGATCGTCGGTGATTTCCAGCCAGGGCTTGCCGCCGGGAGAGACGTAGTATTCCGTTTCACGAAGATCTTCGCTGAATTGCCAAAGGTCCCTAAGCGTGGCCTCGAGATAGCCCTCCAGGCTGTTGTCTTCGGGCACCGGCAAGTTCACCTCAAATGTATCTTCAATTCTGTCCAGCGGGTTTTCCATTGTTCACAGCATTTGCTACACAAAAGTAATCCCAGCTTTGAAACCCGGAAGCAATGGAGATGAATTTGTGTTTCTGTGATCATCTTGCCAATAGCTCGTAGCTCCCCGAGTACTCGGGGCAGGCTGTGGCTCGTAGCTCGTAGTCAGGGCTGGCTTATCAAAAATAATCCTCCATAATCTTTCTTAACCACAGAGTAATAGGAGTTGAAAACAGAGTTGAGTAGAGGATTCCTGCCCAACCTACAACTTACAACTTACAACCCCATAACCCTCCATAATCCTCCATAATCCCCCATAAACCTCCATAATCCTCCAAACAAAAACTATCTTTGCCACCACGCACACCTGAAGCACCCTGCCGGAATGGGCATTTCTGCCCGATTGTCAAGTACCCAAAAACTTAGTTTATGCGCCATTGTGTTACGCTTACCCTGTTGTGTGTGATCCTCTTTCCTTATTTTTTATCGTCGCAAAATGGTTGTCCTGGCTGCAGCACGAACTTGCCGCCACTGCCGGCCGACACCATTTACCTCAGCGAGGCCCCTGACGGAGAAGCAGGTGTTTTTTACGAAGAAGACATTAGTTTCAGGCTACCCAAGACGACAACACCAGTCAATGCCACTGATCCAGGCACACCTGCGGGGCTTAACATCAATAAGATAACCATCATCAGTCTGGTGGGGCTGCCTCCGGGCTTGAGTTGGGAAGCCAACCAGATGGAGTTCAACCCTGACAATGAAACCGATGGTTGTGTGCGGTTTTGCGGAACACCGCTCCAGCCGGGTTTGTACGATGTGCAGGTATTTGTAACGGCCGAAGTGTTGGTTGTGAATCAATCAACCTCCTTTTCCTTCCCGATTTACATTGCGCCTTCCTCGAGTGTGAACGCCGGTTTTGCCATGACCAACAACAGCGGCTGCGGCAGTGTTACGGTTGAGTTTGAGAACAATGTACCCTCTGCAGGGCAAGACGGTTTCAGCTACCTGTGGGATTTTGGCAACGGCTTTCAGTCCCTGTCGGAAAATCCCCCTCCGGTCACCTACGATGAGCCCGGAGTTTACGAAGTGAACTACGAAGCAACGGTAGATACGGCCGGATACACCCTGACCACTGTTCATGTGCTGGCCACTGGCTGCGGAGATACTTCCATCCCCCCCATTTTCAATGGCGCTCCTGACCTTTACCTTAAAATCAAGAACCCGGACGGGGACATCATTTTTCAGACCAGCCCCGTAAACAATGCGCCCGTGCCCTTTGCTTTCACCGTCAACCTGCCCTTGGAGGAAGGCAACTACGAACTCGAGGTGCGTGACGACGACACTTTCGGATCTGAAACCTGCGGAACCGTCAACTTCAACCGCACCACCACGGGCACCCTGGCCAGTGGCTCGCTGGAGGTGGCGCTGGATATCATTCATCCCGTCACCACAATTCAAACCACCGATACCGTGAGGGTGTATGAGCTTCCGGAACAACCCCTCGTGGAGCCGGCTCCGGATGTGCAGGCCTGTTCAGGAGAGTCGGTTTTGCTGACTGCAAATTACGACGACAACCTCCAGTGGTACCGGGACACCACTTTGCTTTTTGGGGAAAATTTTCCGGAGCTGATGACCAATGAACCCGGCAACTATTGGGTCAGCTACACCAGCCCTGATGGCTGCAAGGTGGAATCTGATGAGGTCAGTTTCACACTGCTGCCACTGCCCGCTCCTCCGGCATTTTTCAACGACAAAAATCTGCTCAGGGTGAACGAGCCCAGCCTGCTTCCCACCAATCACGAATTGCAGTGGCTGGTCAATGGAGTCGCCGTTCCCGGAGCCAATGGCCTTGAGTTTTGCATTACCGAACCAGGCACTCAACTCTACACTCTACTCGTAACCGATCTGGATTCAGGCTGTAAGCGGGAGTACTCTCTGGGAGCGACTTACGATCCGGATTTCGATTGTTTGACGCCGGTGGGAGAGGCATTGAGTGACCTTGATGTCATTGTATATCCAAATCCGGCAGATCAGTTTATTTCTGTTGTGTTGCCCTCTGAATCCTTGGGGCAAGACTATTCGATACGATTGGTGGACTTGTTGGGACAGGTGCATGATTTCCAGGGACAGACATCTTTGATTCAAACTAAATTAAGTCTGGACTGCTCAGCGTTTCCCGCCGGAGTTTACTTTCTCGTAATTGAAATAAATGGCCGGAAATTCACACAAAAATTGATATTGGAATGACCAGCCTTGATCAAAGGTTCAGGCGGTAAATGCCTTCAACAGTGAAGATGAATGTGTAGTTATTGGCACGTAAGATTCTATGTCCACTTGATGGCATGTAATCAAGTATTTCCCAAGTAAGGTTATTTTTATAATGAATTGGGGAAGCTTCATCCGGATATGACCACAATGTTTTTTTCCCTACGAAGAATATAAAATCGTCATCAATAGGTAAAGCGCTAATCTTGGATTCTTCCCATTCATCGAACAGTGCATTGTATTCCCACAGCTTGTACGGTGAATTGGGGGTTTCCTTTATTAGCATGGCACCATTATCTCCATAAATATCTGCTTTAAACCGATAGGGAGGATCAAAAGGGAACTTCTTTAGTTCAATGAATTCCCCACTTATCAGGTTGAGTCGATAGAATTTGGAAAAGTCATTTTTGACCAGGTAGACCAAATTGTATTGTTCGTTCACAAACAGCAGTTGCAGGTATGTTTCAGTTACAACGTGATTTACTACTTCATTGCCACTGTTGAAATCATAAACGCTGAAATTGTATGGTTGGTTACCCCTTTGTTTGATGTCTGAAAGAAACACATAATCGCCATTAACACCAATGCATGTGTTGACAAAATTATACACAGTAATTCCAGCAGATTGCAAAAATGAACTATTGCCCCATGATTTCAGATTTGCATTATATTCCAAACCGTTATTAGCTATTAATCCAGTGGGTGTTGGGGCTCCATATGATGGCTGGCTAAAATTGGAGGGAAAACTGGATTCGAAACTAACTGTATTGCTTGTTGAGCCCAACGCTGTGAATTTAATAGAATTTGAGCGTATAATGTAGTTAGGAGTGTGAAATTCCAGAATTGCCTCATATTCCTTCCCTTCTATAAGATTCCTTTTAATGAATATGTCAAATCTTTGACCTTCAATAGTTTCCGGGTCAAGTTCTCTAACATAATTTGTATAATAGGAAATGAAGTAAGGAGCATAAGAATAGTCCGGGTATTCGGGGGCACCTGCCAATTTCCATTTTACAAAGGCATGTTCAATACCTTCATTTCCTATCTTGAATACCTCTGCTGAAAGGGTAACTCCGTCAAATGAAATATCTTTCACTTCTTTTATTTGAATAACGGGTAGGAAGTCCTCATTTGGGAAATCATTTGTGCAGGAAGATATCGTGAGAGTCAGGAATGATATAAACAAGAATTTTTTCATGATTAAAAGAGTATTTTAATTCCAAGGGAGAAAGACCTGACGAAGTAAGAGTACTCAGATTCAGAGGTGAAAAGATGGTCGTATTTGAGCTCAACACCCATCAAACGATTAAAAGCGGGAAAGTCCATACCCACGACTCCATAGGGACCGTAAAGGAAAGAACCTGTAAGGTCAGTATTCAATATTTCGACCTCGAAGTGGCTGTCCTGGTATTTGTACACAGCACTGATTTCATCATTGTATAACTGCTGATGTGCAGAAAATCCCACGTCCAGGTAGGGAAGAATCCTGCTGGTGTTCAACCTTGCTTTGAAGCCAAGACTGCCAAATGCATACATGGCATTGGCGTCAATGTCAGAAGTGGTGAGTCCGTTCGTTTTTAGATCGTCGAATAGCAGAGCGCTTAATCCAATTGACGGCAGCAAATAAAAATATCCTTTTTTATTGAGGGGCACTTCGGCCATTAATTCCAGTTTGCCAATTTCAATGTGGTAATTGGTGTTTTTTGCAAAATTGCCTTCGAGTTTCGGGTCTATGCGATTGAATTCCAATTGCCCTGCATTTGAATAAGAAACGCTGATCCAGAAAGATTTAAAAGGCAAGACGCTCTGGTGTTTGCTGTTCATATATTGGAGTACATATAAAAGGTCCTTCTCTGAAGCATCGAAAACGGATTTTTTCAGGAAGATCGGAGGTCTTTCTTTCCACAGTTCTTCGAAAACCTCTTTGTTTTTCTCTTTGTCGTCAGAAAAAGTGAAGAATTGACCGGAGGGGCTTTCTATGAAATACTTCTGTTTGGACAAATCAGCCAGTAAGGCATAATCCTTTTTCTTTATTTCCCGCAGGAAGACAGGTTTCTCACCCGGATTTAGAGATTTTGAATGTAAGGTGAATTTGTTTCTCACCCGGACATACAATACGTTCTCTGGGGAGAGCCGGATCAGGGTGTCACCGATAGGAGGTTTGAATTCTATTGAGCTCAGATCCTCTGAGAACTCAAATTTTCCTGTCAGGATGGTGGAATCGGGGAGCAGGATGAAGCCACTATTTTGTGAAAATATTGCGGAAGCGAAGAGCAACAAAAAGGAAAAAAGGCTAATGGCTCTGGTCAACGTTTTCATCTTGGGAGCGAGTTGGTCAAATGGTGAGCCAAGATCGAAAGCAGGATTTTAATTTCCAAACCAGCACTTGAATTTTTACCAACTTCCAAGCAACTCCGCCAGCGCCACACCCAGAAAATTGGCCACTGCCAGCCCCACCAGACTGGTGATGATGCCCGAAACCACAATGCTGCGGTTGTGGAGCACCGCAGCTATCTGCCCGATGAACGGCGGGCCGTAAAAGCCGGCCGTGCTGGTAATGACCATGGTGTCCCTGTCAATGTTAAACAGGCGGCAGAGGATGACATGGAAAAACACCGAAAGCAGCAAGACGGATGCTGCAAAAGCAATGTGGGTGCCGCCGCTTGTCAATATCTCTCCAATGTCGGCCATCATGCCGATGGCCACACAGAAAATTAGCAACAGGTATTCACCGCTCTGGAATGCTCCGTTGAGATTGCGCACTTCCTGCCACATGGATGCGGCAATGGCAAATGCCGAAAGGGTCAGAATCAGCCACCCGGGTTTTTCCAGCGTTCCGAAAATGAGATAGACCAGACCGGCTGTGAGGCCGGCCAGCACCAGCGTGAGGCCCAGGGCTTTCAATACGTCCTTTACCCCATAGCCATTCACGGGGTAAAACTCCTTTTCATCCTCTTCGTGAGGGTACTCAAATGGTTTGAGGAACAAACCGAAAAATCTTGGGGCCAGGGTGGTCAGGAAAATAAGCCAGGTGCCGCCACACACCATCTCGGCGGCGTTCAGGGTTATGAAAGTGGACTCCGGCACTTCCATGGCCATGCCCACGGCATTCATGTTCGGTGTGCCGCCAATGTAAACCGCAGCCAGCATGCCACTTAGCAGGTTTGAATCGGGTAATAAGTCTTTGTAATAGAGATTTGCCAGGGTCGTACTCACCAGCACGCTCATAATGATGAGTACAAATGCCAAAATGGTCTTTGGCGCCAGCCTGAACCAGCCTTTGATGTCGGTGGAGTAGAGCAGCAACGGTATGGCCAGTAAAATGGTGGCCTGACTGACACTCATGGACAAAGAATCTGAAAGCGGAAAAGCTGTGAGATTCCTGAGCAATATTCCCAAGAGATAACACAGCACCACAGGACTCAGGAGGTCCTGCGTGCCCAGCTTAAGCGTAAGTTTGGTCAGCAAGTAGGGTGCCGCCAAAAGGATCAGAAGTTGGACAACAAGCATGTAAAATCAATTTGAGCTTGTATTTGGCCGGGGCTACTGATGAGAAAGGCGGCAAGATAGTGGAATTGGGGATTATGGAGCCTGTCTGCCGCCAGGCAGGGATTATAGAGGATTATGGAGGGTTATGGAGGATTATTGAGATTATGAAGGATTATTGGGATTATCAGGATTATTTTCAATATGCTAGCCCTAACTACGAGCTACAGCCTGCCCCGAGCACTCGGGGAGCTACCGCCTAATCCTCAATTCAAAATTTTCCAGACGAGTTCTTTGAGCAGGGCGCTTTCGTCTTTGCCGGTAGAGCTGTAATCAACGCCTTTGGACATGAGGTCGTATTGTTTCAGGGTGCTGATGACTTCCATTGTTTTGGACAACGGGTAGTTGCGAAGGGCTTGTTTGTATTCTCTCAGTGCATAGGAAGAGCGCAGGCCCAGGGCTTTGGTGATGACGCTATCCGGCTCGGATTTGAGAAAGTGCAGTTGGTAAAGGCGGGCAAAATAATTGGCCAGGGAACCGATGACCATCACATCGGGGTTGCGTTTGGGGTTGGCAGAAAAGTTTTGGAGGATGCGGCTGACTTTGGCAATGTCACGCAGGCCCAGGGCTTTGTTCAGCTCGAATACATTGTACTCCCTGCTGATGCCTACGTATTCTTCGATGTGTTCCTCGTTGATGGTGACGCCTTTTTCAAGGTGCAGAGCCAGTTTTTCCAGTTCCAGAACGATGACCGAAACATCGGTGCCCAGGTATTCTATGAGCAGGTTGGTAGCGTGGCTGGTGATGTCATAACCCAAAGATCGAATGTGGTCCTGAACCCAGTCGAAAACCTGGTTTTCGTAAAGCTTTTTGCTCTCGAAAACGACTCCGGTATTCGATGCGAGGTCGAGCAATTTCTTACCGGTGAATTTTTTGTGTTTGTGGCAAATGACCAGAATGGTGCTGGGTTGCGGCTGCTTGAGGTAAGTTTCGAGATCTTTCAACTCCCGCATCATTTGCGACTCCCGCAAAATGACAACCTGGTGTTCCGCCATCATTGGAAAACGCCGGGCATTGTCAATGACGGTGTTGGCGTCCACATCCTTACCGTAAAGGATGATCTGGTTGAAGGCCTTTTGTTCTTCGGGCAGGGCGTTTTCTTCGATAAACTTTTCGATGGAATCAATGAAGTAGGGTTCAGGTCCGTGAAGGAAATACACGGGCTTGAAATCCTTTTTGCGAAGCGACTGAAGAATTTGCTGGTGAGTGGTGGCCACAGGTGTACGGGTTCGGCTAGGTCAGTAATTTTTGAGGAAAAAGTCTTTGTAACCATTCAGCGATTTGGACCTGACGATGGCTTCGAAGTTGGTTTTTGAAACGGGGAAATAATCCACAGTCATGCCCATGTGCAGGAAGTCCGGGTGGTCGGTTTTCAGTGCTTTGTGGAAGGCCAGGGCTTCTGCTTTGTTGGGAAAGGATTGCACATGCAAAAGTGGCACATCGCTCAGCTCACCATCGATTTCAATCTGGGTAATCTTCAGATTGGCCTTCGGGTAATGCTTCCAGATGTATTTGGTGATGGAGGCGCGCAGCTCGGGCAGGTCGGCCGGCCGGTTGTTCAAAACAAAAATGTAATAGTGTTCTTCGTTGGCATCGAGGGTGTAGCCCCCCTTGCTCGTGAGGGTTTCCTGCGTGTGTGCATTAAAAGCCATGAAGGCAAAAGCAAGGAAGAACAGGATTCGGATTTTCATTGGAGTTATGATTTTTAGTTCCGGGCCGGATTCCGGCGAACCGGAACCGGCCACGGTTTCTAACCAAAAAAAGTATTCAAAGAAAAGGTAATTCAACGAATGGCTCAAAATTAGCCTTTTTCCGAAGGATGAGCTGTTAAGACGCTTATTCGCACAGCCAGTTACCTTTTTTTTAGAAAAAACTATTTTGGCGGCGAATTTGACTGACAAGTCTTACCCTTTTCAACAGCCCTGCCAGTGTCTGTGCCAAATGACTCACCCGATGCACAATTTCTGAAGCTCCTTTCCGACGAACCGGAAAAGGGAATGGAATTGATTTTCAAACAATACTACCAGGATGTTTTTCTGGCAGTGGTGAGGGTGGTGTCTCAGGCAGAAGTAGCTGAAGACATCACCCAAGAGGTGATGTTCGATTTCTGGAAAAACCACCGCCGGATTTCGGTCAATATCTCCCTGAGGGCCTATTTCAGACGTGCCGGAGTAAACAAGGCCCTCAATTACATCAGGGACAACAAACACAAATGGAACACCGAAGACGAGCTCGAAACCGAGCCAAGCATCACCTTGAATGCAAGGGAATTGATGGAACACAGTGAGCTGGAACAGCTCGTTGATGCAGCCATTGACTCCCTTCCGGAAAAATGCAGGCTGGTATTTGTGCTCAGCAGATTTGAAGAGCTGACATACAATGAAATTGCGGACCAACTGGGCATTTCGCCCAAGACGGTTGAGAACCAGATTTCAAAGGCGCTCCGGATACTCCGAAACACCTTGCAGCCTTACCTGGGGCAGCGAAATTTATGAGGCCTGACAGGATCCCCTCCTCGGGTTTGGTCAGGTGGCTTACAAAAACCACGACAAATTGAGCGGAATTTCGCTTCGAGATAGGGGGACTGCCTTACTTGTGTGTCCTTTGGAAAAACAATGCACAACCAAGACCCCAAAAATCAAGGTTGCGCCAGCAAACCCAAATATTGATTGGCAATGAGTGACAAGTTAAAGGGATTGAAACAATGGCTGCATGCCGGGAATGATGCTCAGCATGCTGAGCAACTGGAGGAGTTGTGGGCTGTCACTTCATCCTACAAGCGCAGAACATTGCCAAATCCGGAAACCGCATTCGTGGAGTTTTCCAAAAAACAAACGATCGGGAAAACCTCCGGCAATGGTGGTGTCCTTCTCAGAATGACCATGCTCCGAGCCGCCGCTGCTGTGCTGGTTCTCATCGGCGCAGGATTTCTTCTGAAGTCTGTCTTCTTCGCTCCTGACGTCGCAATGCTCACCGTGGCCACCGATGCGCAAACCACCAAAGTCTTCTCACTCCCCGATGGATCAGTCATCAGCCTGAACAGAAACAGTCAGCTTATTTATCCCGAAAAATTTTCCGGTGACATCCGGACTGTTCAGTTAATTGGTGAGGGATTTTTTGAAGTGTCGGCTGATAAGGCACACCCTTTCATCGTGGAAACCCAGGCCGGCAAGGTCAGGGTTTTGGGAACCAAATTCAACGTAAGGGCCTTCCCTGATGAACAGTCTCTGGAGGTTTTCGTGAAAGAGGGCAGGGTAGCTGTAATTCCAGCGGATGGCAAGTCTTACGAACTGGATCCGGGGGCATTCCTTCAATACGATCAAGCCTCGGCCAGAATTGGCCTCACACGAAAATCCAACGACAACGACCTGGCCTGGAAAACCGGAAAGCTGTCATTCCAAAATGCTCCTGTAAGTGAAGTCGTGAAGGCAGTGGAGCGCCTCTACGGTGTTAAAGCCACCATCGAACACGAGGATCTGGCCAATTGCCCGGTCTATTTCAATGTAAGTGTCGGCAAGCTGCAGGATGTTTGGAGCGTACTGGAAACCACCTGCGAAGGTGTTGATGTAGAAATCACCGGGCAGGAATCGTTTTTGATCCATGGCCATTGCTGCCAGTAATCCGGGCGGTCTTCATCCGGCCATTTCTCCTGTCCGGCTCACTTCCTGATTTCCTATTCTGCAAACCTGTGTATCTTTCGGCTCACCAAAATTCAATGGTGTTGCCCGGCAATCATTTTATGCGGTTACTAATACTCACATTTTCACTGCTACTGGCAAGTGCACTTGACACATTTGCCCAATCTCCGCTCGATCAGCGGGTTGATTTTCAGGTGCAGGATGTGCCCTTGATAGAAGCGCTGGAAAAACTCATTGACAAAACCGGTGTCAACCTCAATTTCACTTCCCGGATCATCCCTCCGACACAGCGGGTTACACTGATCAGCAAGGGGCTGCGCCTTTCTACCATTCTCGATGAGCTGCTCAGGGATGTGCCGGTGAGCTACACCGTCATTGGCCAACAGATCGTGCTCTCGCGGGATTACAGAAAATCAAACCTGATCAAAACCATCACCGGATATGTGAGTGACCGGCAGTCCGGAGAGCGGATTATCGGGGTGCTGGTTTACGAGCCCGATTTGGGTTTGGTGGCCAGCACCAATGAATTTGGATTTTTCACCTTAAAGGTACCCGGTTCAGAATTTACACTCGTTGCCAACTTTCTGGGTTATCGTTCCGATACCATCAGCTTGCGGGTTTCAGGGAAAAGCCAGTACCTGGAAATTTTTCTCGAACCAATTTTCCTGAAGGAGATCATCGTCAAAGAAAATCCGGATTCCAACCTTATAGAAACCAACGGCAATAGCGATATCCTGCTGAATGTGGGATTGGTTTCCCGTCTGGCTTCTTTGGGTGGTGAAGGGGATATTTTCAGAATAGCTTACACCTTGCCCGGAATAACCACCGGCGCCGACGGATTCGGAGGAATTGCCGTTCGTGGCGGCAGTGTGGACCAGAACCTGTTTTTGCTGGACGGGGTGCCGGTGTACAATGGAACCCACGGAATCGGAATCGTCTCCGTGTTCAATACCTCGGCGATTAAAAGCACCCGGCTCATTAAAAGCAATTTTCCCGCAAAATACGGAGGTCGTTTGTCTTCAGTCTGGGATGTGCAGGCCAAAGAGGGCAACAACCGGCATTTTGAAGGAGAAGCAGATATAGGCCTGACTTCCGGAAAAATAACATTGCAGGGACCTTTCGCTGATTCCAAAGGATCATGGCTGGTGAGTGGGCGGCGTGCCTTTTTTGATTTTTTCAGCATACCCATCTCCAGCCGTATTAGAGAAAAGGACGGAGTCGATGGTTATATCAGTTACCTCTTTTACGATTTCAACGCAAAGCTCAACCACACGCTGGGCAAAAAGGATCGAATTCATTTTGGCATTTACACCGGTAAAGACCGCTTTGAAGATATCTACAGGCAGACCCGCTTGTACCAGGATACTTCCGTTTATCTGGGCGACGAGGAAAAAGTGGTTTGGGGCAATGATGCAGCCAGCCTCAGATGGACCCACCGACTCGGAAACAGTGCATTTTTGAACACCTCGGCCAGCTTCAGCAGGTACCGTTATGAGTCAACAGACTTGGTTGATTTGAGAGCGAGTACCATTGAAAATGATCTCCTTAGAAATGTGCTGCTGCTGAAATACAATTCAAACATCGTCGATTACGGCCTCAGGGTCGAACTGGACTTTAGCACCAATGCAAATCACCAGATAAAAATAGGCGGAGGCCTGACCCGACACTCCTTCCAGCCGGGTATTGTCATTTTTGATGTGGCCACCCAGATCGATTCCATCCTTTTGGACACACTTGGCGAGTGGGACAAACGAAAACTCAATTCGCTGGAAGTCAGCATTTACGGCCAGGACCGCTTCCGGGTAGGTGATCGCTTGAGTGTCGTTGCCGGATTGAGGATCGGTTTTCTCGGCATACAGGACAGAACCTACTATTCGCCTCAGCCCAGATTGTCAGCGGAGTATCGGTTGTCGTCACGCAGCAGTTTTTCGGCATCTGCAGGCAAGGTGACCCAGTTCCTTCACCTGCTCAGCCCCACGAGTGTGGGTTTGCCGAAGGACCTTTGGGTAAGTGCGACATCCATAGTACCCCCACAGCATGCCTGGCAGTTTACCCTGGGGTACAGCCGGAAACTCAATCAAAGTTGGTCGCTGGATGCAGAGGTCTATTACAAGTATTTCAAGGATCTGATTCTATTCAAAGGAACATTTCTGGAGGTGGTGAATGCCACCAACTGGCAAGACGATGTGGCTGTCGGCAAAGGCCAGGCCAGGGGATTTGAGTTATTGCTCAAAAAGCACACAGCAAAAGTGAGCGGCTGGGTCGGTTATACCCTTGCCTGGAGCGACCGGCAATTTGACAAGGAAATTAACAAGGGTGAGGCTTTCCCCTTCAGGCTCGACAGAAGGCACAATTTCGACATCCAGTTTTTGACGAAGCTGAATCCAAGCTGGGAATTGGCGGTGGGATTCAAACTGGCTTCGGGCTCCGCTTTTACTCTGCCCGTTTTGGAGTACGAATTGGTGCAGGCTCCGGGCAGCCCTCCGTCAGAAATCGTTGCCAATCCCCGGGTGGTTGACAGGCTTAACGGCCAGCGGCTACCGGCTTACCACAAACTGGATCTCAGTTTCAGCAAAACATTTTTCCACAACCAGATGCAACACAGGCTGCAGGTTGGGGTGTCCAATCTTTACAACCGGAAGAACCCCCTGTACATCACCATCAGGGACAAATTTCAGCCAAGCGGTGAAGTCAAGCGGGAGTTCGTTCAAGTCAGTTTGTTGCCCATCTTCCCAACCTTGCGTTATGTCCTGAAGTTCAGGTAGATAGCTTTTTGGACAGGATGCTTCTGGGAGTTTTCCTTTATCTGCAGAATCCGTCAATCCACATAATCCGGGAACATTTTTAGAAGCTCCTCGGCTTGCCTACATTTGCCGGACATTCAAAAACTTATTTTCATGAATTATTGGTTGGTAAAATCAGAGCCGGGCGAATACAGCTACCAGCAACTGGAAAAAGACGGCAAAACCATGTGGGACGGAGTGCGCAACTACGCTGCCCGCAACAACCTTCGCCTGATGAAGAAAGGCGACCTTGTATTGTTCTACCATAGCGTAAACGGCAAAGAAGTAGTTGGCATTTGCAAGGTTGAGAAAGAGCACTACCCTGACCCCACTGCTACAAAAGGCGACTGGTCAGTAGTGGACCTCGTACCGGTAAAGCCCTTGAATAAACCGGTATCCTTGAAGCAAATAAAATCTGAGCCATCCTTGCAAAACATTGGTCTGGTCAGAATCGGACGCTTATCGGTTATGCCGCTTGAAAAGGAGGAATTCGAAACGATTCTGAAACTTGGAGACACAAAAATTTAAAAAGTACTGTTACCAACAGAACGAGTGTTCGTCCTAAAGCAGCCTTTCAAAACCGGAGCGTTGCGGTAGTAGGCTGTGACAGGTAATTAACAATGCAATCACACGAAAAAAAGCGGGGATTTGATTATTAAACTTCTCTGCCGTAACTTTGTCGGCGTTCAACTGAGGCAAGGAATCCAAATCACTCCCCCCATTTCAGTCGAACGTGGTCTTACCTGAATAATTGAAACAACCGGATTTCCGCTTAGCCGGAAAAATTCCCCCCTTGGTTTCAGCGTGCTTAATCAAAATTCTCCCGGAAACTGATAGAAGCAGTGAAGAGCTGCTGTCCTGTGGCAATTGCTGTAATTGCACAGTGATGATCCAAAACAATGAACAAATGCAACACCTGAGAAAACAAGTTCTCGTCATTGACGACAACAACTCTATTAGGCATCTCCTGGGGAGTATTCTTTCCAAAGATTACGATGTGGTCACGCTCAACGACGGCATGGAAGCCATGGCCTGGTTGATGAAAGGCAACCTTCCTCACGCCATATTGCTTGACATCAACATGCCCCGTTTGGATGGGATAGGCTTTCTTCAAAACATCAGAAAATCGGGCTTCTTCCGAGAACTTCCTGTCATTGTCATAACAGCCAATGAAGAGGATGATTTGGTGGTGAAATGCAAGTTCCTGGGAGTTAAGAATTTTCTGACCAAGCCATTCAATCCTATGCAGTTGAGGGATAATCTGAAAGAGATATTTGAAATGCCGGAAGTATTCAGCCCAAATTAAAGGCTTACTTGCCGAACCCAACTGGCTTACTCACACAGTTTCCTTGATTCAACAGATGGTCGGAGATTTCTGACTGACAAAAATGGCTAAAGCTGCGAGGCTTGATGCCCATAAACACTACAACCCAGCAAACACTATGAACCAACCATTGAAAATGGTCCGGAAGGTCCAGGTTAAAAACCAGGTGATCGCACTTGGCTTTGGACCTTCGGTGAGAAACATTCTGCTAAAGTTTCCTTATTACAGTGCCGATGTTGAATTGCGGTCGGAGCAAAATTCATTTGAACTCTTCAGGCAATTAACCATCGAGCTGCACAAAAAGGGGCCTGCAGCAGAACTTCCAATGGCCATACTGTGCCAGATGGAGGTCCTTGAAACCGAACGCTTTCTTTTGCTCCGCAACCTGAGGCACCATCCGGTCTTACGCTACATACCGGTCATAGCCATCAATGGTTCCGGAACGGATAAAAAGCAGTTGGCGCTGAAGAAAGGTTTCGATGACTATTACGATGCTCCGGTCAGATGGCCTGACCTCTACCAACGCATCAGTTTCCTCAGCAAATTCAAAAAGCAGCTCGTCGATCTCGAGGTAAAACCGGAGGTGATAAAGCCCTTAAAGCTGAATTTCTGGAAACGGCTCATCGATGTGGCAGTAGCCGCCACGGCAATTCTTGTGCTCAGCCCTTTGCTCTTGCTCATAGCGCTGGCCATCAAGCTGGAATCCCGCGGCCCGGTGATTTACCGCTCAAAGCGGGTGGGTACCGGCTACCATGTTTTTGACTTTTACAAGTTCCGCTCCATGTACAAAGACGCCGATAAGCGCCTCAAAGATCTTCAGCACCTCAATCAGTACGGGAACGGAAACAACAGCCTGTTTCTGAAAATCGGGAACGACCCCAGGGTTACACCACTTGGCCGCATACTCCGGAAAACCAGCCTGGATGAATTGCCCCAGCTTTTCAACATTCTGAAAGGCGATATGAGCCTAGTTGGAAACAGGCCGCTACCTGTTTATGAGGCTGAACTGTTGACCCGCGACGAATGGGCCGAGCGTTTCCTCGCCCCAGCCGGCTTGACCGGACTCTGGCAGGTAACCAAACGCGGCAAAAGCGACATGTCAACCGAAGAGCGCATCAATCTAGATATCGAGTACGCCCGCAGGCATTCCATCTGGTTTGACCTCAGGCTGATCTGGAAAACCATTCCTGCCATGTTACAGGAAGAAAATGTTTGAGCCCGTGAAGCAACCGCTCGTCAGCATTGTCACCGTCAACTACAATTCATTGGAAGAAACCATTGAATTGCTGGAATCTGTATTTGACAACAGCTACCAGAATACAGAGGTGATCGTTGTGGACAATGCATCGGAAGTGGACCCTGGGGAGCAACTCGATGAGCTGTTTCCTTCGGTAAAAGTTTTGCGAAGCGAAGAAAATCTCGGATTTGCCGGTGGCAACAACCTGGCTCTGGCACATTGCCAGGGTGATTTCATTTTCTTCGTAAACAACGATGCCGAACTCACCGACGGCGTCATTGAATCACTGCTCCAACTGTTTGACGAAGTGCCATTGCTGGGCATCGTCAGTCCCAAGCTTTGCTATTACAACACCCTCCCGGACCTGGTTCCCGACGTCATACAGTACGCCGGCACCACCCCGGTGCACCCCCTCACCGGCCGGAATTCGACCATTGGTGTCCGTCAGAATGATGAGGGGCGCTACCGTTTGCCAGAACCAACTGCTTACTGTCATGGTGCGGCCATGATGGTGCCCCGGGAAGTGATTGAAAAAGTAGGCCCCATGTCGGAGGACTACTTTTTGTATTACGAAGAACTGGACTGGTGTGAGCGCATCCGGAAAGCCGGCTATCAGGTGTATGTTGACAACCGGGTGAAGGTGTATCACAAAGAGAGCATATCGGTTGAAAAGATAGGAGCTGCCAAAACCTATTACCTGAACCGAAACCGCATCTTGTTTATGCGCAGGAACAGGACAGCGCTCCAGTTGATGGTTTTTTATGCTTTTTTGTTTTTCGTCACAATTCCCTGGAACAGCCTGAAGTTCCTCAAGGATGGTGAAATAAAAAACCTCGAGGCCTTCCTCAAGGCAGTGAAATGGAATTTTACCGAAGGAAAAAAAATGAGCAAACCAAGTTCCCACCCCCTTACTTTTACGGCTGTTCAGTGAATACAGCGACCTCATTCCCACACAAGAAATTGTAAGAATCAAACAACGATCGAATGGAGCTGACATCCGTCATACTCATCATTGTGGGAGTGGTCTGGGCAGGTTTCCTGGTGTTGCCTTTCCTGCTCACCCTCGCGGGGCTTTTCAGGAATGACCCCGTCGGTGAAAAGACCGAAGTCCGGGATTACGATTACGCCTGTGTGATCACCGCCTACCGCAATGCTGCTATCACCGAAGGATTGATAGAGTCACTTTTGAACCAGACCTACAAGCATTTTCACATCTACCTGGTGGCAGATGCCTGCGACCTTTCAGGGTGGAATCTTTCTGACGAGCGACTGACCGTGCTCAAGCCTGAACCGGCTCTGAATCTCAAGATCAAGTCTGTGATCCACGCCATGGATCATTTTGTGCGCCCCCATGATTTTACAGTGGTTTTCGATGCGGATAACCTTGCGCACCCGGATTTTTTGTCTGTGATCAATGATTTTGCCTGCCGGGGCTGGAAAAGCATCCAGGGACAGCGCACCGCAAAAAACCTGGATACCGTTTATGCCTGTGCCGATGCCATCGGGGAGTTTTACAAAAACTGGATTGACCGCTACATGCCCTGGCGCCTGGGGTCTTCCGCTGTCATTTCCGGTTCCGGAATGGCCGTGGAAACCGGGCTGTACCGGGCCTACCTCGCCAGCAAGGAAATCAGCGAAGGGCAGCACCAGTACAAACGGATGCTGCAGGAAGACAAGATCCTTCAGAATTTTCTCCTTCGGCAAAACGAGCGCATTGCCTACGCCTGGGATGCCATCGTTTACGACGAGAAGGTCAGCTCTGGCGATGCGGTGGAGACCCAGCGCAGCCGTTGGCTTTTCTCCTATTTTCAGAACACGGGCAATGCCCTCGGAATCCTTCGCAGGGGTCTCGTCAACCTGTCTTTCAACCAGCTTCTTTTCGGGTTGATCACCATAGCTCCGCCAATGTTCATTCAGGTTGGGGTGGGGGTGTTGCTGGCTGGGCTGGCTTTGTTTACGGTGCCCTGGGTAAGTCTTCTGCTACTGCTGTCACTGCTGGTTTTCGGACTCAACATCTTTCTCGTTTTGTACCTCAGCAAAGTGCCTCCGCAAATCTGGCGAGCCATCTGGCACCTTCCGGCTTTCGTTTTCAGACAGATGAAAGCCCTGCTCAAAATGTCCAATCCCGATAAAAATTTCAAACCCACCGAACACAACAAAAAGGTGAAAATCGACGAACTGCTCAAACAACCCGGAGCGGAATCGCAACCCTGAACATGCGCAAAATCCTGCTTTACATATCACTTTTTCTGAATCTGTTGTTTATTGCGGCGCTGATCTGGTCGGTGATGCGGTATGGTGGCTTGCGGGCTGTCATTCAGAAGCTCACCAATCCGGGTGTGGTGGTCAATTATCAAAATCAGAAAGCCATGTATGCGGAGTTTCCTGTGCCGCCGGGTGCCATCGTATTTCTGGGCAACAGCCTGACCGAAGCGGGCCAATGGGCAGAGTGGTTTGGCAGCCCGGTGATCTACAACCGTGGCATACCCGGTGACCATTGCGACGGCATCAGGGAACGGCTGACGGTTGCGCTCGGACCTGAACCGCAGGCTGTGTTCTTGATGGCCGGCATCAACGACCTGGCTTACCACGATCCGCAAACCGTTGTGAAGAAATACGAGGCGCTGGTGGAGGAGATACACACGCAACATCCCGCAGCCCGGCTCTACCTGCTCAGCATTTTACCTGTGAACAACAAAGCCTGGTATGTGCCCATTGACAACCAGGCCATTGACGAAGTGAATGCCGCCATCCGGAAACTGGCCGAAAAGTTGAAGGTGCCTTATGTTGACCTCCACCAGAAAATGGCCGGATCAGACGGCCAGCTCCGAAAGGAACTGACGGTTGACGGTGTGCACCTGACCGCCGAGGGCTACAAAATTTGGCTGGAAGGCATCCGGATGATGGTGGAAACCGAGCTTGCAAACAGCCAGCAACAGAAAACCAGGGACGATCAATGATATTCAACAGCCTGCCATTTCTTGTTTTCGTCGCAATCTTCATCCCGCTGTACTTTGCACTGAAGGGGCGGGCCAGGCTGTTGCTGGCGCTGGCGGGCAGTTACCTTTTCTACGGCTGGTGGGACTGGCGCTTTCTCTCGCTGATTGCCATTTCCACGCTGGTGGATTTTTGGGTGGGCGCTGCCGTGTACAAAGAACAGGACGAAAAGCGCAGGAAACGGTTGTTGCTGCTCAGCATGGTGGTTAACCTGGGCTTTCTGGGCTTTTTCAAATACTTCGATTTTTTCATCGCCTCCTTTGTGGAGCTGTTGCAGAGCTTCGGCTTGCAGCCTTCCGTCAGCACTTTGGGCATCATCCTTCCGGTTGGCATTTCCTTTTACACCTTCCAGTCCATGAGCTACACCATTGACATTTACCGAAGGAAACTGGAGCCGGAACACGACCTGGTCAAGTTTGCCACTTTCGTTGCCTTCTGGCCGCAGTTGGTGGCAGGCCCCATCGTAAGGGCCAGCGATTTTCTGCCGCAATTCCGTTCCGACCACCCTTTTGAGTGGGACCGCTTCACCAAAGGTTCGGCACAGGTGCTTTGGGGCTTCTTCAAAAAAGTGGCCATCGCCGACAGCCTGGCCCCCATCGTGGATCAGTGTTTTTCCGACCCCATGTCTTTTGGTTCGGTCAACTTGTACATCGCCGTTTTCTTTTACTCTTTCCAGATCTATTGCGATTTTTCGGGGTACTCTGACATTGCCATCGGTTTTGCCCGGATGCTGGGCTTTGACTTCCCCGCCAATTTCCGGACCCCTTATTTCTCCAAAAACTTCTCTGAATTCTGGACCCGCTGGCACATTTCGCTGTCCAGCTGGTTGCGTGATTACCTCTACATACCGCTTGGCGGCAACCGCCACGGCACGGCCAAAACCTACCGCAACCTCATGCTGACCATGCTGTTGGGCGGGCTCTGGCACGGTGCCAACTGGACATTCGTCTTTTGGGGCTGGCTGCACGGCATGTACCTGGTGGTACAGCGGCTGTTCTCAAATGTGTGGACCGGCACCATGCGCACCCTACGGGCTCCGGGCTGGTTGAATGCCGGTCTCAGCATCCTGTTGGTTTACCTATTCACGAATCTTGCGTGGGTCTTTTTCAGAAGCCCGGATTTTGCAACGGCGGCAGCAGTTTTGCAGAACATGGCCAGCTTGGAGGGGTTTACCGTGGCACAGATCATGAACAAGTTTCTCGTCGCAAAAGGCGTGTTGCTCATTGGCTTCCTCCTGCTGGTGGAGATCAGCGATTTCAGGTTCAACTACAGTCAACTGGTTGTCCGGCAACCCGTCTTCCGGCTGGCATCATTTGCGGTTTTACTCTGGCTGATCGCCTTTTTCGGAACCTTCAACTCCAATGCATTCATTTACTTCCAATTCTGACACATGAACCCTGGCGGAAAGAAAATACTGTGGGTCTTTGCTTTTCTGGTGGTCACCTTCACCGGCGACAGGATTGGCGGTGCCTTGCTGGAAAGCATTGTTTCGCAAAGCAAGTTTCGCTTCAGCCGGCTGTACCGTGGAGAAGCCGGTTGCGACCTGCTTTTCATGGGCAACAGCCGGGGCCTCATTTTTTACCAACCCTACATCGAAGAAAAAACAGGCCTGCAAACCTGCAATCTGAGCTACAACGCCATGCCTATGAGCCTGGCAACTGTGCTGCTGGAAGATTACCTGGACAATAACAAAGCTCCCCGGAAACTCATCCTCGACATCAGCATGCTGGATACCCGGATGGACGAAAACCTCTCGACAGGATTCAACTGTTACACACCTTATTCGGCTCGCTTGCGCAATTTCCTGAAAGCGCGTTTCCCGAAGGCCTATTACGGCGGTAGGGTTTCGCACCTGTACCGCTACAACAACGAAGTTTTTCAGCGGGCCCTGTTTTACTGGAAGAAATCAGACAAAGACTGGCTGCTGGACAGGGTGATCACACCGACCCTGCAGGAGAGGGTCAAAGAAGAAGGGCCTTTCCTGTTTAATTTTACCGATGAAATGCTGGCTGATCTGAAAGCAGTGGTTGACACCTATCGGGAGAAAGGCGTGGAAGTGGCCCTGGTCGTAAACCCTTACTACCCACCTTTTGCGAAGAAAATAGCCAACCTCGATGAACTGATCGCTGCCATAGAGAAGGCGACCGGGCTCACCGTTCACAACTACGCCGATTCCATTGCCGGAACGGAAGGGTTCGGAGACTACCAGCACCTCAACAAAACGGGCAGCCGACAGTACCTCGACCTGCTCATCAAAGACGGCATTCTTCCCGTTTCAGACAGCTTTGGGTTTTCCGAAGGAGGAGAACATTAGTCCCATTCCAGCAGACCTGGCTCGAAAAGGTCGTCATCCAGTTCCACCGGTTGAGGAACCTCCACTTCTTCGGGGGCAGCACCGGGTGTTTTGGATTCTCTGGTAATCACCGTAAGGCCCACGCCGAGTACCCCTGTATCCGGATTCAGTTCCAGCCTGACACATGAAAATGCGAAGGTGAGAAAGTCTTCCCCTTCGAAAACGATGGAATTATTGCCGCCTTTTTTCACCTCCACTTTGGCGGAGGCGTCGCTGGCAATTTGTTGCAGTACGGGCACTTTTGCGTCGATGCTGCCATCAGAGGATTTTTCCACATTGATGGCAATGCCGTTGCTGACGATGACATCCGTAACCATGAGCATGTTGTGGGCATCGTGACCGAGGAAGATGCCGACGGAAGGGTGGGTGAGATCCACGGTTTTACCGTTGAGAATGGAGCCCAGCTCGTTTTTGTCGATCCAGTGTCGGCGCACATTCTGGAAGGCAAGCGAAACGGTCTTTGCATTGGCCAGAGCCGCAGTGACGCTGGCACCAGGCAAGTTGAAACCCTGGAGGAATCCATCCAACAGCTTGGCGCCGATGTCCCAGTCCATGGAACGGGTTTTCTGGATTTCCACGTTGGCCACAGCATCGTCATGGATCACCGGTTCAACATCCGGGTTGCCTTTGAGCAGGTGCTTCAGGTAACCCCTTTTGTCCGTTTTGCCGGCTTTTTCAGCCACAATCAACAATGGTTGCACGCTGCTGTCGGGCACCCGCATCGGGGTGGCGTTGAAATGCTTTCGAAGCAGGGTGGTGGTGTCGTTTTTGCAGATTCTGAAACGGAATGACATGGTATTGGATTTTGGCGGTGAAAGCCAGAAGAGAATGTATGCGTGAAAGGTATGAGATGTTGAGGTTTTTTTGGGTTTTTTTTTGATGTTTTTGATGGGGTTATCGGTTGTCGGTTAGCAGCTCTACTCTGCTTAACTCAGTTTGCAACTCCATTTACTCTGTGGTTTATTGAGCCTGTCTGACGCCAGGCAGGGATTATGGGGGCTTTTCCCGGCCCAAAAAAATCTGCTGGCACCGGAATACAGAAAAAGGCCTGATTTTAGAAGTGCTATCGCCGCAGACCGGATTTGACTAACTTTGGCCGGTCTTAATGAAACCTACCCTTCCCGCACACAGAACCGCCGGTATGCGTAATTTGCGCAAGTGACATTTCCACCGGTGGTGTAAGTCAGCTACCCCCACATAATTTGAGAAAACTCTATCGCCCTTTATGGACCTCTGGTACCTCTTTAACATACTATGGAGAAAGCGGTGGCTCATTGTGCTCGTAACTGTTCTGACGGCAGCCAGCACCTGGATTTTTCTGGGGTCGAAGGCTGAATCCTACAAGGCCAGAGCGGTCATCTCAACCGGCATCATCGAATACAAAGGCCTTACCCTTCAGAAGGAAGGCTCATTCGTACAGCAATTCCAGATCGAGAGCAGTTTCAACAACCTCATCGAACAGATGAAGAGCCGCAGTACCCTCAACCTGCTCACCCAGCGCCTGCTGGAGCATGACCTTGGTGTTGACAATGCAGCCGAACCTCCTTTCCGTCAGCCCGATCCCGGGGAGTTTCCCTTTCCGCAAAGCGAAATTGACAGCATCGTTCAAAAGCTGAAAACCAACCTTTCAGATTCCATCAATGAACCGCTTACCAACCAGCCGCCACCCTCACAGAAGCTGGCAGAAGCATTTGGTTACGACTACCAAACCCTGAGTGAAGACCTGAAAATACAAAGGGTGGGGGAGAGCGACCTGGTGTCGGTGGAGTACGAAGCCGAAAATCCCCGTTTGGCTCATTTCGTGGTAAAAACCTTTGTAGAAGAGTTTTTCAAGCTTTACGAAGAAGACATCTTTTACGAAGAAAACGTCGCCCTGAAATTTCACGAAGAGCAGCTGAAGAAAAGAAGGGCTGAGCTGGATTCCATCGTGCAGGTCATCAACGACTACAAAAAACAGAACGACCTCATCGACCCCAATGCGCAGCGGGGTTCCATCGTCTCACACCTCAAAGAGCTGGAATCTGATCTCGAAGATCAGCGAAAGACCGCCACGGCCCTCAAGGCACAGATCGACATACTCAACCGGAAGGTGCAACAGTACACCCGCTACACCGGTGATGACTACGCCGATCAGCTTTTTCTGAGCGAGGATTTCAACCGCATCGACCAGCAGATCAAATCGCTGCAAGACAAAATCATAGAGCGCAAGGCCCATGGCAACCGCAACACCCGTGACCTGGAAGCCCAGATCGATGAATTGCGTCGCAAACAGGCCAACTACATCGCCCAGGGGGTGCCTTTGAACTCCGAATTGCGCCAGCGAGTGAATGAACAGGTGCGCTCCTGGATCATGGAAACCGTGGAGAAAAAACTGGACCTTGAACTGGCCAATGCCGCCATCGACTCCTATGAAGCAGAAATTCAGCGGCAGCGGCAGAAGTTCGACAAGCTGCTCCAGGATGACAGCTACCTGGCCGGCTTGCAGGAAGAAAAAGACCGGGTGGAAAAGGAATACCTCCGGGTGCGCAGCGATTACGACGCCACCCGCTTGCGGGCCGAAGGCCTCAAGAATCCGCTGGCACTGGTGGAGCCCGTGGAGTTTCCCTACGAACCCGAGCCCTCGAAAAGGGCTTTGTTCACCTTGTTTGCCGGTGTGGCCGGCGGCACCTTGACGGCGGTGCTCCTGTTTTTGCTGGCCTTCATTGACAACACCCTGCAAAATGCCTGGCGCTTTTCGCAGATCGTTGGTCTGCCACTCATCGGGCAGGTGCCCAAAGTCCATGAGCCCGTTTTGGAACTGCACCAACTCTTTGCGAAGGAAATGCCCGAAAAGGAGCTAGAAATGCTCAAGGAAAGTGTCCGTAAGCTTCGCTCCGCAATAGAAAACCAGGGAGTACATCAGGTGCTTTTCACCAGCCTGAAAGAAGGGGAAGGCAAAACCTTTCTGACCCTGATGACGGCTTATGCCCTTGCCCTCAAAGAAAAGAAGGTGCTGGTGCTTGACACCAATTTCCGCAACAACGACCTGTCGGCTTACAAAGACCAGAACACCCTCTTGCTGAAGACCAACGAATCACTGCCGCTCTGGAAAAGGATAAAACGGACCCTGAAAGGCAAGGCTGCCGGGCATACTGTTGGCTGGCAAGATCCGGTCTTGAAAAACATTCATTTCATCGGCAACAAGGGCGGCGACAAAAGCCCCTCCGAAGTCTTTGCCAACAGGGATTTTGCAGCCATTCTCAAACAATACCGCAAGCACTACGACTATGTGCTGATGGAAGCGGCCTCGGTCAACGACTATTCCGATGCGGGTGAATTGCTGCCTTACGTTGAAAAGGTGGTCGCCGTTTTCTCGGCTGAGAAGAGCATCGGACTCAACGACAAGGATGCCCTTGACTGGATGAAGCAAATGGACGGTAAACTGCTCGGCTGTGTGCTGAACATGGTAGAGCGAAACAACGCCTGATACACATTGATGCAGCGGGCCTGGAATTCTATGAACCAGTGTCCGGGTATTTCAAAATCAATCGAGTTGAAACACGCCTATTGGTTGCGCTCAGGTGCCTACACCCTGATGGAGAAAGCGGTTTCCTTGCTGTACGGCTTTGGAGGCGCTGTCGTCTTGTTCCGTTCATTGGAGAAAGCGGAATTCGGCACCTGGGTGTTGTTCACCGTGGTGGTTTCCATTCTGGAAGTCGGACGCATCGGCCTGCTGCAAAATGCCCTGGTAAAGTACCTCTCTGAACACAACAACGACGAGGAAACATCCCGCATCAACACGGCATCTGTTGTGCTCAACCTTATGCTCACCGGCGTCATCATTCTGCTGCTCAACATCTTTGCCGGAACGGCGGCACAACTCCTCCATGCGCCCGATCTGGCACCGCTGCTCAGGATTTATTCTTTCACCACCCTGGCGCTCATCCCGTTTTTTCAGTTCAACTACATCCAGCAGGCCAACCTCGATTTCAAGGGGATTTTCTTCAGCAACCTGTTCAAGGGCAGTGTTTTGTTCGGCTACATCATTTTTGCTTTTTCCTTCGGCAAAAACATCGAGCTGACAACCCTGGCCTGGTACCAGGTTGGTTCTGCAGTGGTTGGCTCGGTGGTGGCCTGGTATTTTGCCCGGCCATGGCTCAACTACAGCCGCAGTGTTGACTGGCAATGGGTGCGAAAACTCTTTCGCTTCGGCAAATACGTGCTGGGCACCAACCTCAGCACGCAGATCTTCCGCAACAGCGACAAACTCCTGCTGGGTGCACTGCCAGGTGCCGGGGCCGCCGCCGTTGCTCTTTACGACGCCGCCATGCGAATTACGAACCTCACCGACATTCCGACGCACAGCATGGCTTCCATGCTCTTCCCGCAAACGGCCCGCCGCACCAGTGAGAACGGCGCATTGAAGTTCCTGTATGAAAAAGCAGTAGGTGCCATACTGGCCTTTCTGGTGCCGGTCATCATCGTAGTTGAACTGTTTGCAGAATGGATCATCCACATCGTGGCGGGGCCGGAATACGCAGAATCAGCCATGCTCTTGCGCATCACCATACTTTTCGGCCTTTTCATTCCCTATGCGGTCCAGTTCGGCACCCTGCTCGACAGTGCCGGCCGGCCCAGGGTCAATTTTCTATACACCTTGCTCAGCCTGGTACTCACGGCAGCCTTCAATTACCTGTTCATCATCAGGATGGGCGTAATGGGCGCAGCACTGGGAACCTTGCTGGCCTATGGCGCTTCTTTTGCATTGATGCAATGGTACCTGCACCGGCATTTTGGCATCCAGCCACTGCGGCCCTTCATGTACATGGCGGGTTTTGTCCGGTCTTTGCTTCGCTTCGCAATGCGGCTGTTGCGAGGGGAGGAGTCCCTGCTGAAGGTGATCACTAAATTGGCGAAGAGTGAAGAAGTGTCGCATCCTTCACAAACAGGCACCGGCAGTGCGCAGCCTGCAAAAGCAGAAAGTTTGTAAACGATGGAGACGGGATTTTCCCGAATGAGATGAACCAATGCCCCCGAATGAATAACACCATGGGAACGAATACTTTGGAACCAATGATACCACCGGCGCTTTACCACGAAGGCATCACTTATGCCGAACAGAATTTTCTGGACGACAATGCCAACCACCTGCGGGTTGACAAGAACCTCCTTCGGAAAATGTTCAACCTGGATGGGAAGAAAATCCTGGATTTTGGCTGCGGCATGGGTGGCATGACCCTCTGGTATGCCCGCCAGTGGGACTGCACCGTTCATGGCTTTGACATCGACCGCCACCACATTCAGATAGCCAAAGACCTTCAGGAAAAACACCAGGTGAAAAATGTAAGGTTTGAAGTCCGCAACATCCTTACTCACCCGGTCCACGACAAATACGATTTCATTGTCCTCAACGATGTGGCGGAACACATCCAGTACCCCATACTCGAGGAGATTTTTTGTTCGCTGCGCAATGTGCTGGCAGAGGGCGGGCACATTTTCATTTCTTACCCACCCTGGCAAAGCCCTTATGCCAGCCATGTGACGCACATTCTGGGCCTTCCGTGGTGCCAGTTTTTGCCTCAGGGCATCTTGCTGAAGTGGATCGAAAAGAACAACCGCATGATCGTTGGCGAAGAGGAATCAGACCTGGTGCAGGCTTACAAGGGACTGAATCGGCTGACACATAAACGCCTGATCCGCACCATCCGGAAGAGCGGCCTGGTGCCGGTTTTCCGGAAGAGCCATTCGTTCCTGAACAACCTCAAAGCACTCGAAAACGTGAACCTGCGCTTTTTCCCTTTTTCCCTTTTGATCACCAAAGAATTTCTGGTTTTGCAAGCCCCTGAAAACGAAAGCTCATGAATTCAGCACCCGACATCGTTTACTACACGCTTTTTCCGTGGGACATGCCTTACTCCTCGGTGTCTTTGTCGCTGACTGCTGAGCTGGCCAAAACCAGCCGGGTGTTCTACGTCAACCACCCCTACACCTTCAAAGATGTTTTGACCCGGATGGGAGAGCCGCTGACCAAAAAGCGTGCAATGGCCATGCTGACCGGAAAGACCATTTACGAGGAAATACCTGGCCACCCATCTGTGACTGGCGTTCAGCCACCGGCTGTGCTGCCCATCAACTGGCTTTCAGACGGTCCAACTTTCAATAGTCTGTATGAATGGAACCGCAAAAGGGTGCTGGGCTCCATTCGGGAATTGCTGAGCAAGCACCGCCTCCGGAATTTCATTTACCTGAATTGCTACAACCCTTACTACGCCGGCGTTTTGCCGAAGGGCTACGGCCAACTGATCAATATCTACCAGTGCATCGACGACATGGAGGAAGAGACCTACACCGCCCGGCACGGCGCCCGGTTGGAGCGGGAGGTAATCAAAGATGCCGACCTGGTGCTGACAACTTCCCGGGGCCTTTTGAAAAAGTGCCGGGCCATCAATCCCGAAAGCCATCCGCTTTTCAATGCTGCCAACACTGCCGTCTTTGAAGAGGCACAAAACCGGACTTTCGAACGCCCCAAAGAACTGAAGGGCCTGGAAGGAAAGCTGATCGGTTTCACCGGAAACATGGACCCGCACCGGATAGATTACCAATTGCTGCTGGAGGTGGCCCGCCGCCACCCCGACAAACACCTTGTGCTGGTTGGTCCCCTGAACAGCGATGAGCCTCAAAAAATTGGCCTCGACAAGTTGCCGAACGTGCATTTTACTGGTGGCAAACACATATCCGAATTGCCCGCCTACCTCCAACATTTCGATGTGGTGCTGATACCTTTCAGACTGAACAAACTGACCGCCAGCATATACCCCCTGAAAATCAACGAATACCTGGCCGCCGGAAAGCCGGTGGTCTCTACCCGTTTTTCCGAAGACATCCAGGATTTTGAAAAAGTCATCTACCTGGCCAGCGACAGGGACTCCTTCCTTGCTGCCACCGACAGAGCCATTGCCGAAGACAATGAACACCTCATTGCGCAGCGACAGGAGGAAGCCCGGAAAAATACCTGGGAAGAAAGAGCCCGCCAGTTCTGGAAATTGGTGGACAGCAAGCTAGCTGTTTCTTGAGGTTGTGGAATGATGTCTGAATCGCGGATTAATTGGATTATGTGATTGCACGGATTGGGATACGACACATGCAATTCAGCCCTCATTAAAACCAAAAACTCCGAATGCTCGTCACGAGCTTAGCTCGTTGACGGTGATGTCTGAATCGCAGATTAATTGGATTATGTGATTGCACGGATTGGGATACGACAGCTGCAATTCAGCGAAATCCAATAATCCGCTTCATCAGCGATTCAGACTTCATCAAAAAAACAATCAAAAAACCTCCACAAAAACCTTCAACCATGATTGACAAGCAACCAAAATTTGAGGAAAGAGAATTGACGAAGAAGGAGAAGTTGGCTGAGACCCTGGCCGTGGCCATGGGTGGGCTTTTTCTGTTGGCCAGTTTTCTCAAGGTTGTCTTTTTCTAATTAGCGTATGCCACAACAAAGCCTCCATAGCGGCAATATCTTCACTTCCAGGCTCTGGCAATGGATCGTCAGGGACAAGCTCAGCAGTCCGCTGGGAGTGGCACTGCTCGTGCTATTTTCATTGGGGCTGGGTTTTGTGGTGTCCATGTTGCCGCTGAAGCTGGCCATGCTGATGGCGGGTGCGGCACTGGCACTGGTGGTGCTCATCGCCGTTTTGACAGACCTGCTCATCGGAGTCAATGTGATGCTGGTGGCCATCTTTTTACTTGGCTTCGTCGGTAAATACACGGATGCACCCATTGGTACGGCGCTGGATGGCTTGTTGGGGGTGTTGCTCCTCGGCTTGTTGGGCAGGGTGGTCAGCCGCCGGGACCTTTCCTTTGCCTGGCATCCGCTCAGCCTCTTGGTGTTGGGTTGGATTTACTACAACCTCTTGCAGGTGCTCAATCCCTGGGCACTCTCCAAAATGGCCTGGGTTTACACGGTACGGACAGTGGCGCTGTTGCTGGCCTTGTATTTTATTGCCTGCTACGCCATGAGCAGCTACCGGCGAATCGTGCTCACCCTAAAAGTGATCTTAGGCCTGGGTTTTCTGTCGGCACTATACGGTTTGAAACAGGAGTACATTGGTTTTTCTCCCACGGAGCTGGCCTGGGTGGCAGCAGATGAAGAGCGCTTTCAACTGATTTACCAATGGAGCCGGCTCCGGATATTCTCTTTCTTTTCCGACCCCACCACTTACGGCATCCTCATGGCCTACATGAGCATGTTTGCCATTGTGCTGGCCACGGGGCCTTTCAAAATCTGGAAGCGGCTTTCTCTGGTGCTCATGGCCATCTGCATGCTCATCGCCATGGCCCTGGCGGGCTCCCGCACTCCTGTGGTGATGATTCCGTTGGGCTTGCTGTTTTATGTGGTCATCACCCTCCGGAAAGAAACCATTCTTTCCTTTCTGGTCTTTTTGATGCTCGGAACTGGGTTCGTGATGAAATCCACTCACAGTGCGGTGATTTACCGCATACAGTCAGCATTCAAACCGGAGAGCAAGGACACCATCCGGGTCAGGCTGGAAAACCAGAAAAAAATTCAGCCCTTTATCCAGACCCACCCCTTTGGGGCCGGACTGGGCAGCACCGGTTTTTGGGGCAAGCGCTTCTCACCCGATTCCTGGCTGGCCTCGTTTGCGCATGACAGCCTGTACGTCCGGCTGGCAGTTGAAACCGGCTGGGTGGGCTTGCTGATTTACATGGCCCTTTTGTTCATGGCCTTGCGTTACAGCATTTTCTATTATTTCAGAACGAAGGCCCCTCCCGTCCGCAATTTTTACCTCGGCATCTCTGTGGTCATCTTCATGCTGATCGTGGCCAGTTATCCGCAGGAGGCCATCACCCTTCCACCTACCAGCCTGGTATTTTACGTGTTGCTGGCCATTGTTGTCCGGCTCAAAGATTTTGACGAAGAGGCTTGGCACCATCACCTCGTGCAGAATCCACCCGTTGACAAATAGCAGGTTCTTCTTCACTTCGCAAAACGGTAATTTTGGGCATCATTTTCTCAAAACCTGATCGAGTATGCCCAAGTTGACTAGCCCGCTTACCGGAGATTTTCTTTTCGAATACGATTATTTTTCTTCAGAACAAGTTGAACGAGCCAGCGAAAGCACACACGCCGCCTGGCTTCGCTGGCGCAATACTTCATTCGTCCACCGGGCCACGCTGATGCTGGAGGCCGCCAACACCTTGCGACGAAATAAAGAGGAATACGGCCGGCTCATCACAGAAGAAATGGGAAAACCACTTGCTGAAGCCATTGCCGAAGTGGAGAAATGCGCCTGGGTTTGTGAGTATTACGCCGAACACGCCGAAGCCTTTTTGCGGGACGAACCCGTGAAAACAGATGCCTCAAACAGTTTTGTCAGCTATCGTCCCTTGGGGGTGGTACTGGCGGTAATGCCCTGGAATTTTCCCTTCTGGCAGGTCTTTCGTTTTGCGGCGCCGGCGCTGATGGCGGGAAATGCCGGCTTGTTGAAACACGCTTCCAATGTGCCTCGCTGCGCAAAAGCCATCGAGGATGTGTTTACGGAAGCCGGTTTTCCAGAAGGGCTGTTCACCAATGTGTACGTACCCGGCGGGGAGGTGGAAAAGATCATCGCCAATCCTTTGGTCAAGGCGGTGACACTGACCGGCAGCGGCCCTGCAGGGAGTGTGGTGGCTGCTGCCGCCGGCAAATACATCAAGAAGTCGGTTCTGGAACTGGGCGGCAGTGACGCCTACCTGATCCTGCACGATGCCGATGTTGCTGAAGCTGCCAAAATCTGCGCCACCAGCCGGCTCATCAACAGTGGTCAGAGCTGCATTGGGGCCAAGCGCTTCATTCCCGTTCCGGAAGTTTACGATCGCTTTTTAGCCGCTTTCAAAGCTGAGATGGCAACTGCTAAAGTCGGTGACCCCATGGTGGAAGGCACCCGTGTGGGCCCACTTGCCCGGCACGACCTCCGGGATGAACTCCACGAACAGGTACGAAAGAGCATCAGCATGGGAGCTGAATGCATCCTTGGAGGCACCATCCCCGAAGATCCGGGGGCCTTTTATCCGCCGACCATTTTGACAGAAGTGCAGCCGGGAATGCCCGCATGGGAAGAGGAACTTTTCGGCCCGGTGGCCTCGGTGATTCGTGCCAAAGATGAAGCCGATGCCATCCGCATCGCCAACTCATCCAGTTTTGGCCTGGGGGCAGCGGTCTTCACCACCGATACCGAAAGGGGCATGCGCATCGCCCGTGAGGAACTGGAGGCCGGCGCCTGCTTCGTCAACGGCTTCGTAAAATCGGATCCCCGCCTCCCCTTCGGCGGCATCAAAGAAAGCGGCTACGGCCGTGAACTCAGCCTCCACGGCATCCGGGAGTTCGTAAATGTTAAAACGGTATGGGTGGGTTAGGGTAGGGAGTAGGGAGTAGGGAGTAGGGAGTAGGGAGTAGGGAGTAGGGTTGGGAGACGCTAGCTCCCTCGATTCTTCGCTTCTTCTCCCGACGGATGTCGGGATCAAATCCTCTATTCCTCCCTCCAAAATAATTTTGTTGGAATCAAAAAATCTTACCTTTGCGCCGCTGTAACTGATTTTCGTAATCACTAACGGTTGAAAGCCTGGAGTACAGAGCAAGAAGTTGTTGATTTTCTTGTAGTTACAGACTGGCTCGAGCGGCTTTCGCACAATCAATTTTTACAATGGCAGTTTATCTTCCTAAAGAGAAGAAGCAAGAGATTTTCAAAAAGTATGGTGGAGATGAGAAAAACACTGGCTCCACCGAAGCGCAAATCGCACTTTTTACCTACCGCATCGGCGCTCTTTCTGATCACCTTCGGAAAAATAAAAAGGACCACGCAACCCGTCGTGCCCTGCTGATGATGGTTGGTCGCCGTAAGCGCTTGCTTACTTATTTGCAACGCAAAGACATCAACAAGTACCGTGAGCTCATCAAAGAGTTGGGTATCCGCGGTTAATCATTTGGAGCGTGTTCCGGAACAAACCGGAACACGCTCATGATTTTTGCGCCTTTTGGTGCATTTGAAATTGGGTTTTCCTATCCTCGTCCGGCTTGCCTTGAGTAATGTTCATTACAAGTTGAGAACAAACGATTTGGATTTTTTGGCAAAACAGTACCCCGAATTATAAACCCAGAAAACTGTTCGGCGTAAAAAACAGCGTCCGGCATTGTGTTAAGTGCAATGCCCCCAGCTTTGGTTAAACAGAGACCTAAACATAAATCAGTAACCGGTAACTGGCCGGTTCATCAATTCTTTTTCAACAATGGGTAAACAAATTCCTGATACCATCTCATTCAATCTGCCCGACGGCAGAGAGGTGACCATCGAAACAGGCAAACTAGCCACGCAAGCTGATGGCTCAGTAGTTGTCAGAATCGGCGACACCATGTTGCTCGCAACTGTGGTTTCCGCCAAAGAACCCCGCGAAGGGGCCAGCTTTTTTCCACTTTCCGTTGACTACCAGGAGAAATTTGCAAGTGCCGGACGCATTCCGGGCAATTTCTTCCGCAGAGAATCAAAACTCTCAGATTATGAAGTGCTCGTCTGCCGTTTGGTGGACCGTGCCATCCGTCCCCTCTTTCCCGACGGGTACATGAACGATACCCAGGTGATTATCAACCTGATCAGTGGCGACAAAGAAACCATGCCCGATGCCTTTGCTGCATTGGCTGCCTCAACTGCGCTGACCATTTCAGATATTCCATGGGCGGGACCCATTTCTGAAGTTCGTGTGGCCCGTATCAATGGCGAGTTTGTCATCAACCCTGCCAAGTCAGATTGCGCCAATGCCGACATAGACCTCATCGTGGCTGCCGATATGGATAACATCATGATGGTGGAAGGTGAAGCCAATGAGTGCCAGGAGCACGAGTTGGTTGAGGCCATCCGCGTAGCCCACGAAGCTATCAAAGTACAATGCCAGGCGCAACTTGACCTGCGTGAAAAAGTGGGTAAGCCCAAGCGTGAGGTTGAACCGCTTCCGGAAAATGAAGAAATCCAGAACCGGATAGCCGAACTGGCAAAAGACAAAATTTACGAAGTGGCCAAAGGTCATCTCGATAAAGCAAGCCGCAAGAATCAACTCGATGAAATCAAGAAGAGCGTCATCGAAACCCTTACCGAAGAAAAAGGTGAGGAGTTCATGGAGGAGAACAAAGGTCTCCCCGAACGCTACTTTGATGAGTTGAAGAAAAAGGTGATTCGCACCATGGTGCTGGAAGAGGGTGTGCGCCTCGACGGCCGTAAAACCGATGAAATCCGCCCGATCTGGTGTGAGATTGACTACCTTCCTTCTCCGCATGGTTCTGCCATTTTCACCAGGGGTGAAACTCAGAGTTTGACCACAGTTACACTCGGTACCAAGCTGGATGAGATGATGGTGGACACCGCCATGGAGCAGAGCTACGAAAAATTCATCCTGCACTACAACTTCCCTCCCTATTCAGTTGGTGAGGTGAAGCCACTCAGAGCCCCGGGTCGCCGTGAAGTTGGCCACGCCAACCTGGCCGGTCGTTCCATCAAAAAGGTCATGCCGAAAGATTTCCCATACACGGTTCGGATCGTTTCTGACATTCTGGAAAGTAACGGTTCTTCCAGTATGGCCACCGTTTGTGCCGGTTCGCTGGCGCTGATGGATGCAGGTGTGCCGGTTCGTGAAGGCATTTCCGGCATCGCCATGGGTATGATTGCCGAAGGCGACAAGGCTGCCATCCTCAGCGACATCCTCGGTGATGAAGATGCCCTTGGCGACATGGACTTCAAAGTAACCGGAACCGCAAAAGGTATCTGTGGTTGCCAGATGGACATCAAAATCGAAGGTCTTTCTTTCGAGTTGCTCGAGAAAGCCCTCGTTCAAGCAAGGGATGGCCGCCTGCATATCCTCGGCAAAATGAACGAGGTAATTGCAGAACCAAGACCAGACCTCAAGCCGCATGCTCCTCGCATCGTTGAGTTGCGCATCGACAAGAGCTACATCGGCGCTGTGATCGGCCCGGGTGGTAAGATCATCCAGGAGATCCAGGCTTCAACCGGTACCACCATCAACATCGAAGAAGTCGGTGATGAGGGTGTAGTTTCCATCGCCAGCCCGGACAAAGCCAGCATCGACGCTGCCGTTGAGCGCATCAAGGAGATCACCTTTACCCCTGAAGTGGGCGATGTTTACGATGCCGTTGTAAAAACGGTAATGCCTTATGGTGTATTCGTCGAGTTCAGCGGAAAGAGCGGCTTGCTGCACGTTACAGAGATGTCTCACTCCCGCATCGATCGCGTGGATGAGGTATTCTCCGAAGGGGATCCCGTGAAAGTCAAGCTGATCGGCGTCGACAAGAAAACCGGCAAATTCCGCCTGAGCCGCAAAGCCCTGATGCCCCTGCCCGAAGGCATGGAGCGCCGGGATGATCGCCGCGATGGAGGTGACCGCCGCCGAGGTGGTGGAGATCGCCACCGTGGAGGAAACCGCGGCGGAGGCCATCACAGAGGAGGTGGACCTCGTAACCGAGACTAATCAGCAGTTCACTGTTGTGTGAAATACAGAATCCCGTGTTGATGTTCAGCACGGGATTTTTTGTTTGAGGATTATTAGGATTATATGGATTATGGAGGATTATATGGATTATGGGGATTATGGAAGTTGTAAGGAATACTCTGTTCAACTCTGTTTCTAACTCAGCTAACTCTGTGGTTAATTGAGGATTATTGGGATTATAAGGATTATGGAAGTTGTAGGGCATACTCTGACAACTCTGTTCTTAACTCCTTAAACTCTGTGGTTAATTAAGGATTATCGAACCCTGCACCCCTTCAACTCCCGAAGCCGATATCCCGAAAGTTTTCGGGATCAACAAATCAACTCCCGAAAGCTTTCGGGATCAACACTTCAACAATCACCTTAGCCCTTCGAACAGCCAGTCGGCGAGGAGTTGGCGGTTGCTGGCGAGGATGATGCGTTTCTGATCCTGGGGGTGGCGGATGTTGCCCAGTTCGATGTAAACAGAAGGAACTTCGGTTTCACGAAGCATGTGCAGGTCACGGGCGGTGACGGTACCATCATAGCCCCTGCCTTTGCGGTATTTCTCGTAGCTGATTTTCATGGCCTGGTGCATGGCGAGGGCGGTTTTTTTACCGGTATTGTCACCAGGGTAGTAATAGAAAAAGAGATCGGTTTGCTGGCGGTGGCTCCGTGAATCCACATGGATGACTACCAGCATCTGGTCTTTGACGCCTTGTTTTTTGTGCTTTTCGTAGAGTTTGTTGATGATGTCAGAACGCTGGGTGAGGCGTGGTTTCTGGCTGGCCGGCACCGCCAGCCCTCCCCAGACCACCTCGTCGGCGTCGCATTTCAGGTATTGGTCCTCCCGGATGCCATCGTCGGGGTCCCGGTTGATGAGGTAGGTGGTTGCGCCGTGTGCCACCAGGTGCCTGGCCAGGCGGAGGGCCACGTCGTAGGCGTATTCATCTTCGCAAAGGGTGTGTTTGCCCACTTTGGCCATGGCGCCGGGGTCGGGTCCGCCGTGGCCGCTCTCCACATAAAACACCTTGCCCCGTAGCTCATTTGATACCAACGGCACGTGTTCAAACTTTTTACCGAAGATGGGAAAGATGCGGTTGCCGCCGGAAGCCAGGGCCAGGTTGTCGTCTGAATCTTCCACATTGCTTTCGGTGATGCTGGAATCAAGTTGTGGATTGGTGTGCACTTCCGGCAGGGTAGGTTCGGGGCAATGCAGCAGGTGGTAAGGCACCCACAGCTCTTTGTCCTTTCTGAAATCACCGCTTTTGTAGCCGTTCCGGAACATCCGGTCGTTGTATTCTTCAATGGATTTGGCGGTGTTCCAATCATCGATGCCGATGGAAGAGCGGATGGTCTTGCCGTTGAATTTGTGAATGCTGATGGGCAGGTAATACTTTCTGCCAATGACCAGCATGGACCCCTCTTTCAGTTTGTTGATTTCGTAAAAACGCCGGTGGTTGCAGGCGTACCGGTCCAGTTCGTACCGCCTGAGAAGTGAAAAGACACCGTCACCCGGGAGGGCTTCGGTTTGGAGCAGGTCATCGCTCCCAGTGTTAAAGGCGAAACTTGTCAGTACCAGTAAGAGGATGAGCATTTTGGGCATTGAACCAGGAAGTTTTGAGTCACACAAACGCCTCATTGCGCAGCGAAAATATCCAAAATGCCTTTTCCCCGTGTTAATGTTCCCAAATTGTGCTTCATCGCTTCGCAATTCTGAAAGTCTGCACGCCTTCGTCTGACTTGAGCACAACGAGGTAAATCCCGGATTGCCAATCGTTTGATTCATCGATGGGCCACTGGTGCTGACCGGCCGACAGCCTGTCGAAATAACGGCTTTGCAGCAACTGCCCCGTGAGCGTGTACACCTCCAGGCTAAGGTTCTCGAGGTCGGTGGATGAAACGAAGTTGACTTTTGCCGAAGCTGAAAACGGATTCGGATAAGCGTAAAACTCCAGAATGCGACTTTCTTCGGAAACGGCATTCAGGCAGGCTGTGCTGATGGTAAAATACTCGTAGCTGCCCACGGCAAAATCACAGATGGAGCGCACCCGGATTTCGTAAGGAGTGCACATCTCCAATCCCGAAACGGCGTATTCGTTTTCGGTGGTGCTGTAGGTAGTCCAGTCATCACCGCTGCCGGCTTTGCGGTAGCCGAATTCATAACTGATGAAATTGGAAGGGCCGTTCCAGTGTGCCACAATTGACGAAAAGGTGGTGTCAAAGCTGAAATCGTATGCGTTGGCGCAAGGCACTGCCGGCCGGAAGACGGCGATGACGGTGTCGCCGAAAACGCTGTCCAATGCCAGGTGGATGGTGTCGGCAAGGTCATCCGGCTCAAAGGGATTGTTGATGACCTCCCAGTGATCCAGTACCCAGTCGGGTTGCGGTTGCGCAGCGAAGCTCAAAGTGGTGCCCGTAAAATAATCGCCGATGTAAGGGTATGAGGCAGGTGCAATGGTGTTGACCAGCACCTTGTTGGCCTGGTTATCCGGCTGAACGATGACGGTGACAGGGTAGGGACCTTCCACATCGTAACACTCCACGATGCCGCCATCGATCACGGTGCAGCGGGAATAGATGAAGTCTTTGAGTTGTTGCACGTTTTGTTGCCATTGGCTCAGGCTGCCACCCCAACGATCGATGTGAGCGGGCATTTCGGGTTCGATTACTGCCAGCATGGAGTCGAGCAGGCCAATCATGTAGTCGCAGGTAAAGTAGCTATTGTTCAGGTCTGCGTAGCGGTTCACATAGAGGGAGTGAAAATCCTCGTTGGCCATGAGGCTCTGAATTAGCTGCCCGTGGCCCTCGAAATCAGAGATCAGGTCTTCGCCATAGCAAGGGTCGGCATTTGCCGAAGGATCCGGAATACCCGTGTAATTGATGTAGTGCCCGAAGGTGGCATCCATGTCCCAGAGGGTGTATCGCCACTTTTTGGCGCCGCCGGTTGGTTTACGGCCCCTCCACCAGGCGGTGTTCCAGTTGAGCCAGTCCATGCACACCACGTGGGTGTTGATGATGAAATAGTCGATGAGGCTGAGCATGTTGAGGCGTTCCTCAGCGTATTTGTAATTGTCCGGAATGCTCATGTCGTTGGTGGTGATGAAGGCGTAGAGGTCGTCCCAGTCCTGGCGGCTGCCGTACTCCTCCCATGTGGCACCCCAGGTTTTGATGTAGTCAATCCACTTTTCGCCCTGGTCGTAGTAGTGGCGGGTAAAGTCGGGGTCGTCCACTTTTTCCCGGATTTCATATACGCCCCAGTATTCGCCGTTCACGTAAATCACACAAGGCAAGTAAGTCCGTTCGTCCAGTTCCAGGTCTGCCTTTTGGGAGAGGGTGTGCACGTAGGCATCCCGGATGTGGGCGCCGTCGTTCAGGGCTGGGTAGTTGTCGTTGGCGGCGGCTTTCAGGATGAGGCGCTGGAATTTGTCCCGGTCTTTATCCGGAAAAACCTGGTGGCTGATGGAACTGGTGTAGCCCATCTGGTCGCGAGTGATGTAGTCGATGCCCCGCTGTGCATAAGCCCAGGAATCGTTGCCGTGTTTGTTGTATTCGCCGTAGGCAAAATCAATTCGTTCTCCGTTGTCGAAGTACTCGAAAGAGCCACGGGGCTCGTTCTGCGTGCCGTTGAGCAAGGTCATCAGGTTGCTTCCTGCAATGGACAGCACGGGCACGGTGTGGTTGTCGTTGATGAAGTAGGTGTTCACCAGGGTGAAGCTCGGCAGAAAATCGCTGTCATTAGGGAAGGCCCTGGCCTTTAGCACGGTGGTCGCATTGATGTTGATGGGGGCTGCATAGATGGTGGAAGTGGGAGAAGGCTCACTGCCGTCGGTGGTGTAGCGAACGATGGTTCCAGCGGGCACAGCCAGGCTGATTGTCAAGGCGCTGTCGTAGAAGCCAGCCCCCTGGCTGGCTGTGGGCATCTGTGCGTAGCCGGCTTTTGCGTTTGCATTGGGTGCACCGGGTGTGGGATTGGTGAAAATGCCCCAGTTCAAAGCAGCGTCGCTTACCCGGCCAGTTGAGTGGTTGACCTGGTTGGGCTGGGTGATCTGCACCAGGTCCAGGGTGTTTTGTTGCGGATCGGAAAGGACGATGTATTCGTGTTTGGTTTGGGTGAGTTTGAATCCGGCGTGGATGAAGCCCATGCTGTACTCGTCTCTGTCGGAACAAAAGACCAGCAGATGCTCCCCCGGCTGGATGGTGATGCCCGTCGGAAACTCCCATTTATCGGGATTGTTGGGATTATCACTCAGGTAATACCCACCGAGGCTGACGGTGGCAGTGCCTGCATTGTACAGCTCCACCCAGTCCTCGTGCTCACCGTAGTTGTCGATGATGCCGTCCATGTTGGCGGCGGAATATTCGTTGATGATGACCTGGGCCTGGACAGCCAGGGTAAAAAGCAGCGCATTCGCAAGGGCGCAAATCCTGAGACACATTTTGGGTGGTGTTTGTTCCCCCGTTTGCCGAAGGAAGATTAACGAATAAGTGTGGTGTGGCCGCTGTACCTCTCAAGGGAGCCGTCAATAAAGCTGACTTCCAGGTACCAGACATACACGCCCGGTGGCATGGGCTTGCCTTTGAAAGTGCCGTCCCAACCGGTTGTGTTGCTGTTGATCTCAAAATCTCCCGCTTCGAAAAGCAGTTCTCCCCACCGGTCGAAAACCCGGAAGTAGTTGATCTTGTCCACCAATTTCGAGTTTCCGTGAACCAACAGCAGGTCGTTCACGCCATCGTTGCCGGGGGTGAAGGCCGTAGGCACTTCGATGCTGCGCAACTCCCTGACGAAAATGTTGATGAGGTCTTCGGCGGTACAGCCGTTGGGATCCGTGATGGTCAAGCTGGCCGAAGTAGGCGAATAAACTTCAAAGACTCCGATTCTGGCGCTGCTGTCCACCGGCGGTGTTTGCGGGTTGTTGGAGAACCAGTGGTAGCTCAGTAAATCCCAGTTTGCCGGGTCAACACCGCCGATGCCGGGGTGAATTTCGAGAAGGGTGCCGTAATCAACCATGGTGTCGGGACCCAGGTCCAGGGTCAGTTCAGGTGGTTCCACAACGACGAGGCCGCTGGTGTCGTAAATGCAGCCTTTGGCGTCGCGGATGTATAGGCTGTAATCGCCTGGCGGCAATTGTGCGATCAGTGGCGAACCGAAATAATTCTCCCCGTCGGTGCTGAAAACAAACGGCGGATTGGCCCCACTGACCTCCACGAACAGGCTTCCGTTGTCAAAACCGTAACAGCTGATATCTGTGATTTCCACATTCACGAGGAAGGGTTCCGGTTGTTCGATGAACGTAGAGTCTTCCAGCTCGCAGCCCTCACTGTCCGTAATGGTCACAAAAGCCCAGCCACCAGGCAGGTTGACGGCAGGATTGGCCGCTTCTCCGTTTGACCAGAAATAGTTGTAGGGCGGTGTGCCACCGCTTGGTGAGGCAAAAGACCGCCCGTCCGTGTAGCCTGCGCAACTGGCTGGCTCGTTGTTGAAGCTGACCGAAATGGGCGTTGAATTTTCAATGCTGGTGCTGTACTCAGCCGTGCAACCGTTGGCGTCGGTCACCACCAGGTGGTAGTCGCCTGACGGCAATTGTGCCAGATCCTGGGTTGTTGGGCCATGGTCCCATTGGTAGTTGTAATTGGGTGTACCGCCGCTTACAGTGATGTCGATGGTGCCATTGCTCTGACCGAAACAGCCGGCATCCTGTGTGGTGGCCGTCACCTGCAATTCATCGGGTTGCTGAATGTCGATGCAATCTTCGGCGGTGCAGCCATTGGTATCGGTCACCAGCAGGCAGTATTGCCCGACGGGCAAAGCACTCAGGGATGAATCGCCGGGCGTACCGTTCCATTCGTAGCTGTAGGGTTGCGTGCCGCCAGTTACCGTTGCGGTGATGCTTCCGTCGGCTCCGCCAAAACAGCTCACATCGGTTTTGCCGAAGGAAATGACGAGCGCCGCAGGCTCTGAGGGGGCAGCGGTGGTGGTGGCCGTGCAGCCTTTGAGGTCGGTCACGGTTACCGTGTAGGTAGTGGCGCTCAGGCCGGTGGCTATTGGGTCTGACTGCCCGTTGGACCACAGGTAGGCATAGCCCGGCGTGCCGCCATTGGCCATGGCGGTGGCAGTGCCGTCCCCGGAGCCCAGGCAGGAAAGGTCGGTTGCGGTGGCGTCAACGGTGAGCAGGGGTGGTTCTTCAATGGTGGCGGTGGCCTGCACCTGGCAGCCGTTGTCATCGGTAACGTTCACCTGGTAGCTCCCAGCCGGCAGGTTTTGCACCAGCTCGGTGGTGGCGTTGCCAGCAGCGGCGTCCCACTGGATCATGTAGTCCGGTGTACCACCGGTGATCTGCACGAAGGCCTCCCCGGTGGCCGTTCCGAAACAGTCCACACTGTCAACGATGGCAAATGCATCCAGCAAGGTCGGTTCTATTATTTCAACGCTTACCGAATCCTGGCAGCCATTGTCGTCGGTGACAGTGACGGCATGGGCGCCCGGACTGAGGCCGGTGGCTATGGAGTCCGTCTGGCCTTCGGTCCAGTTGAAACTGTAAGGCCAGACACCTCCGCCAACCGTCAAGGTAGCCGATCCGTCGTTGGCGCCAAAACAGCTGATGTTGGCCAGCAATTGCGGATCCAAAATCAGTTCCTCAGGCTGGTTGATGGTGACCGAAAACTGTTGAGGACAATCGTCGGCATCTATGACCGTAACGGTATAGTCTCCTGCAGGCAGGTTTTGGAATGTGCCGGTGGTGTTGGTCAGGGTGTCGAGGTACCAGGTGTAGCCGCCGGCGCCTCCGTTGGCCGAAAGGCCGATGCTTCCATCACTGCCGTTGTAACAGGTCACATCCTGAACGTTGTCGAGGGTGATGTTTGGCGGAACGCAGGGCGGCGTAAAACAGGTGGCCGTGGCGGTGTCGCTGTTGCACTGGCTGAGGGCCACCACTTCAATGGTGATGGTGTCGGATGGAGCCAGGTTGCCGATGAAGTGCGACAGGTTGCCGTTGTTGGGAGGTACCCAGCCGCTGCCTTCAACATTGACCAGGTAGCCGTTGTTGCCGGCCACGTCGTTCCACTCAAAGGTGATGTTGTCGATGCCAACGTTGTTGCAGTTGATTTCAGGAGTTTCGGGTTTGGAGATCACGTCGATCGTCACCGTGTCGTACACCTCGCAGCCGTAGGAATCCCAGGCGGTGAGGTAGTAGGTTGTGGTGGTGTCAGGTGTGGCGATGGGGTCCGGGCAGTCGTCGCAGGACAAGCCGGCGGAAGGTTCCCAGCGGTAGTTGACCTGGTAGAGCGGTTCAAAGGTGATGGTCCAGTCCAGCAGGGTGCCGTCAAAGCCCATCTGGTCGTCAATGCAGAGGAGCTGCCAGGTGCCATTGGTGGGGTAGTCGCCGTCCCAGAGGTCTGACCAGACGCCCTCTATGGCCCAGGTACCACCGTTGAAAGCCGCTCCCATGCCGCCGGGGCAGGGTGGTACATTGAAAAAGTCAGAAATGGGTGTGGTGGCAGTTGGGCTGAAACAGACCTGGTCGTAGTCGTCGCAATTTTTCCCGTTGTCAGAACTGAGTTCGATGAATTGCCCGCCGGGCGAAATGAGAAATAGGTCGAGGTCGTCGTCCCATTTGGTGTCGATGTTCACACAAACGGATCGGATGACTCCGGGCCCCAGTGTGATGGGTTGCACCCCAAAAACATTAATCGGTGAATAAGTCGGGTTACCGAAGGGGATGGCCATGTCCTGGTCGTTGGTGAACGAAGGTGGCGTAGGCAAGGGGATGGGCAGGGTGCCATCCAACTGGACGGGCTGGCCCTGGCAAACCGTGGTGTCGCTGCGCAAGTCCGGCGGCAGGATTTCATTGTCGCGGATGTACAGCCAAAAAGTGTCCCGGTTGCAGATATCCCGCTGGATGTCGATCCCGATGGATTCCACGTCCTCGTCGATGCCGTCGGGGATGGCGATGATCTCAACGGTGATGGATGAATCTCCGGCAGGGATGAACAGGTCTGTCGGCACTTCAACGTAATCCACGCCGTTGGTGGCGGTGCCCAGGATGGTGTAATCCAGCGGGTAATCCGTCTCAACCGCGTTGGGGAAGCTAAAGGTTATGGAACCGGTGGCGCAGCCTTCGGTTACGGTACCGTCCAGACTGACGGTTGCGGTCTCCACCTCGAGGGTCGGCGCTCCAAAAGACTTTGCTTCGAGAAATACCCCGGTGTCGTAAACCCAGTCGGTAACATCGGCAACCGCCAGTTTGATGGTGTAAGTCTCGCAGGGAGTCACCACGGCAGTGGCGGTAAAAACATCGGTATAGCCGTCGTAAACGGGCTGCAGGGCAATGCCGTTGTTGTCGTTGTAAAACTGAATGAAAGAGGGTGGGCAGTTAGCGCCGTTCTGCGGGTGGATGTTGTTGATGGATACGGCCTGTGTGGTTCCCGGAATGGTGGCGATGTTTTCCCCGTTGTTGGTGAAAGGCCCGTTGATGCCGGGGCCACTGATGAAGAAGCCAAAAACGTCGTTGAAACTGGAGCAGGAAAATTCGGGGTACTCTTCCGAGGCAAAAACGTATTTGAACTGAACGGTGTCACCGGTAGGAACGAATTCGATGGTGTAAACGGCCAGGTCGCGCAGTGTGCCTGTAGCGATGTCCGACAAATCGGGATCGTTGTTGTTGACGCCGTTATTGTTGGAAGCAAAGTCATTCCCGAGACAGTTGGCGCCAAAGGGTCCGCCGTTGCAATCGCCAGCAGCACGTCCCGATGTCAGCAAGATTCCCCTGTCGATACCGATGGCCTGCTGGCCGTTTTTGAAATAACCCACGGCTTCGGGGGCTCCGCTGTAATTCACGCTCAGCACCTCCACACCCTGACCGAGGAAGATATTGGTGATCAGGTTTTCAGGGGTGAACGGAGCGGTGGTGGCGTCGGTAACTTCCATGTTCTGGGCTTGCAAACCCAGCGTGGACATCAGAAAAACAAAGATGAAAAACTTGGGCAGGTAAATCCGGCTCATGAAAAGGGTAATAATATCGGTCACAGGTACTGGTTCTGATCAATGTGAAAGACTTTGAAATCGGGTATAAATGTAGGCCAAATTCGTGGCATCATAGCCTGAGGAGATTTTCAATCCAAAATTTGGCGGTCGGCTAACAAAAAATTGCCGGAGGCGAAGAATGACAACATCGGGAAAGCCTTGCCTGTCTACCCACTGCTCAAACAGAATAGCTGTCCTGTCAGTGGTGCCATTTATCTAAAAAACAACCTGTCCCATCGGTGCCTTTCTATTTTGGCGTGTTTCCAAAAAATTACACTTTATCACGTCGGAACCATGAATCAGTTTTTCAAATTCGTTCTCGCCTCCATGATAGGATTTGCGCTGGCAGCCGTTGCCCTGGGCGCATTGTTTTTCTTCATGATGCTTGGTGCTGCAGCCACTTCCAAACCCACCGTTTCCGTCTCAAAGAATTCGGTGCTGCACCTCACCCTCAACCAGCCCATGCCGGAGCAAAGCAACAATGTCGAGATGGGCATGTTCGATTTCAGCACTGAGGAGATTCCCGGTCTCCAGGCCAGCATCGATGCCATCAGGCACGCCAAAACAGACGATAAAATTTCCGGCATTTTCATACATCCGGATCAGGGCGTTAGCATGGGGCTGGCTTCCTCGAAAGCCTTCCGAAATGCGCTGGAAGATTTCAAGACCAGCGGCAAATGGGTCATCTCCTATTCCAAATACTACACCCAGGGTTCTTACTACCTCGCTTCTGTGGCGGATGAGGTGTACGTCAACCCGATGGGGACTATTGACATCCACGGCTTCTCTGCCACCATCCCGTTTTTCAAAGACATGCTCGACAAGCTGGGCATCAAGATGCAGGTCTTCTACGCCGGCGATTTTAAAAGTGCCACAGAGCCGTACCGCCTCAACAAGATGAGCGAACAGAACCGCCTGCAACTCCGGGAATTTCTGGAACCCATTTTCATGCAGTTCCTCGGCGACATTGCCGAAGATAGAAATCTGGATGTTCACTCGCTTCGCAACGTCATCGACACGCTGGGTGTGCGAAATGCCGAAGACGCCGTTCGTTACGGCCTGGCTGATTCGGTGGTTTACATCGATGCCGTACTCGCGGATATGAGAACCAGGCTGGGACTTAAGGATGATGACAAAGTGAAAATGGTGTCGCTGCCGAAATATGTTTCCAGCTTCGCCAAAGACCGTGGCAAAGGCAAGGACAAAATAGCAGTGGTTTATGCGGAAGGCACCATCGTTGCCGGCAAGGGTGAGCGCGGCAGCATCGGCGATGACAAATACGTCAAGTTGCTTCGCAAAATTCGGAAAGATGAGCACGTGAAAGCTGTTGTCCTTCGGGTAAATTCGCCCGGTGGTTCTGCCCTTGCTTCGGAAAACATCTGGCGGGAACTGCAACTCATCAGGGAGGAAGGAAAAAAAGTCGTCGTCTCGATGGGGGATTATGCCGCCTCCGGTGGTTATTACATTTCCTGCGAAGCAGATACCATCTTTGCACAACCCAATACGCTGACCGGCTCCATCGGGGTCTTCTCCATGATTCCGAATGCCAAAACGCTCTTCGAAGAAAAACTTGGCATCCATTGGGATTCCGTCAAGACCACCAAAAACTCCATCGGCATCAATACCGTTTTCGACCTTTCTGACGACGAACAAAAATACCTTGAAGAGATGACCGTGCAGGTCTATGAGCGCTTCCTGCAACGGGTGGCCGAGGGCCGTGGCATGCACCGGGATTCCGTCCACAAAATAGCGCAGGGCCGCATCTGGTCAGGTGAAAAAGCCAGGGAATTGGGCCTCGTCGATGCCATTGGCGGACTGGACGACGCCATAGCCGCCGCCGCCCAAATGACCGGCCTTGAAAAGTACAAAACGGTGGAGTATCCCATCCTTCCCGATCCCATCACCGAGCTCCTCGAAGAACTCACTGGACAGGGCGATGACAACGCCGTCAAAGCGGAAATCCTCAAACAGGAACTGGGCGAATTCTACCCCTACTTCATGCACATCAGGGAGGTGATGCAAACCAAAGGCCCCCAGGCCCGCCTGCCGGTGATGGTGGAATTTAACTAGCAAGCCCTGCGGGCGTTTTGCCGCCTGTGGCGGGTTTAGTCCGCCTTACGGCGGAGTTTAAAAACCTGCGGTTGGTTTAGTCCGCCTGGCGGCGGAGTTTAGCCTACCTGTGGCAGAGTTTAAAAACCTGCGGTTGGTTTAGTCCGCCTTACGGCGGAGTTTAGATGCCCTTTGGGCATGTTTATTGGCGGCGTTGGGCTGCTGTTTAGAATGCCTCAGTCTTTCAATAAAACCAAAAAAACCAAAACAGCTGACAGCACTCAAAGTGCTGTCAGCTGTAAAAACCTCAAAAACCCTTCAGAAAAATCCTTCCTCAAAGGTTCCATCCAAGTTTCTTCTTCACATTTTCCGGAACGGCGTCTTTGTGCACCATGATGGAAACGGTCTTGAGCCGGAAGTAGGGCTCTGACATGTAGAGGTAGCCATCGTATGGGCTGATTTCTCCCCAGGAATTCTTGATGTAGAAATAATGCGTTCCGTTCTGGTCTTTGGCCACGCCGGTGATGTGCATCAGGTGGTCGTCGGTGGTGGAAAAGGATTCGAAAGTTTGCTGGCGCAATTCCTGGGTGGCAGATACTTCCTCACCGGGTTTCTCCCACACTTCCTCGCCGCGGTCATTGGCGGGCAGCACGGCGATGCCTTTTCGGGCGGAGAAGGTCTTTTCGCTTACGTCACCGTCCCATGCGACGGAGTAGCCGTTTTCAACAGCGTTTTCGGCAATGGCCACCAGGTCTTCGATGGGCACATTGATGAAGCTGCCGTTGCTCCAGTTGTCGGGGATTTCCAAAACGAAACTGCTGTAGAAGGGGTGGTGAGTGTAAGAGGTGAAAGAAACGTAATCACCGGGATCGATGCCGAGGGAGGCGGCAAAGGTCTTCGGTGTGTAGGTTTTTCCCTTGTAATTAAAGTTTTCCGGAACGGACCCCATGTAATTGTCGATGACGGTCCGGTAGGCATTCATCCACTTTTCGCTGGTGCTCTTGCTTTTGAGTGCTGTTTCCACAATGGCCTTGAGCATGGCTTCCATTTCGCTGTGGTCGTACCGGTTTTCGCCGGGCAGCAGGCCGCTGTACACTTCCTGCGGAACGGCGCCGGCAGCGGCGTATGCGTTGATTACGTCGTGAGCCAGACCGCCCTGGCCAAACTGGGCTTTGCCCTGGCGCAGGTAGTAGTTGAGGGCTTTATCTTCGTAATTTTTACGAACGAAGTACATCTCCGAAAGGTCGATGTCTCTTTTGCCCATCCTGATCAGCTCCGCTTCCAAAAAGGAGGAGGTCGCAAAACTCCAGCAAGTGCCGGTGCGGTCCTGGCTGGTGACAGGTGTGCAGTGGCAGTCGCTGATCATGGTGAACTGGTATTGCCCGAAGGCAATTGAAATGCTGAAAATCAGGGAAAGGGTGAAGAAAGCTTTTTTCATGTCCATTATTTTTTACTCATTTGTCTTCGAAACCGGCTACTTGCCAATGGTCTTGGCGGGCTCCGGAATCGCAAAGTGCAAGTTTACTCAAATAAGATGAACAAAGCCTCCAATCTCCATCGTAGCGAAATAGCCGCTGAATTGCAAAAGGATCCTTTTGACCTGTTGGTGGTGGGTGGGGGCATCACCGGTGCCGGCATTGCCCTGGATGCAGCCTCCAGAGGATTGAAAGTGGCGCTGGTGGAGCGGGAGGATTTTGCTTCCGGCACCAGCAGCAAGTCCACCAAACTCATTCACGGAGGCTTGCGGTACCTCAAGAATCTGGAATTCCTGTTGGTGCGGGAAGTGGGCCGTGAGCGGGCAGTGGTGCACGGACTGGCACCTCATCTGGTGGTTCCGGAAAAAATGCTCTTGCCCATTCTGAGAAAAGGCACCTTCGGAAAATTCAGTACCTCCATCGGGCTCTGGCTCTATGATCTGCTGGCCGGGGTGAAAGAAGAAGACAAAAGAAGGATGTTGAGCAGGGAAGCCACAGTTGCGGAAGAGCCATTGGTGAAACGCCCGGACTTGCTGGGGGGCGGCCTGTACGCCGAATACCGCACCGATGACGCAAGGCTGACCATCGAAGTGGTCAAAACGGCCATCCGGCACGGGGCGCTTTGTCTCAATTACTGCCCGGTAGAGGACTTCCATTACGAGGAAGGAAAGGTGGCCGGGGCCCTTTGCCGGGATGCCCTGACCGGAAACATCATCCCCATTGCAGCCCGGCAGATCGTCAATGCAGCCGGCCCCTGGGTGGATGAATTGCGAAGCAAAGACAAGTCGCTGAAAGGCAAACACCTGTTCCTCAGCAAAGGTGTACACATCGTGGTGCCCCATGAGCGTCTGCCCCTCAAACACAGCGTATATTTCGACGTGCCGGACGGACGGATGATGTTTGCCATACCCCGGCACCGCAGCACCTACATCGGCACCACCGACACGGCATACGAAGGCAGGCCGGAAGATGTGGCCGCCGATGCTGACGATGTGCAGTACATCCTCGATGGCACCAATGCCATGTTTCCTTCGGTAAACCTGACAACAGCAGACGTGGAGAGCACCTGGGCCGGTTTGCGGCCGCTCATTTACGAAGAAGGCAAAAGCCCCGGTGAAATGAGCCGGAAAGACGAAATCTTCGAATCGGAGAGCGGACTGGTCTCCATCGCCGGCGGCAAACTGACGGGCTACCGGCTCATGGCCCAAAAAGTGGTGGACCTCGTTTTGCGAAGAAGGAAAAACCGTAAAGGGGATACCTTCGGCCCGTCACGGACGCATCACATACCTTTGAGCGATCAGCCATTCGCCAACACCGCCGAGGTGCGGCAATTTGAAAATGACCTGCACGAACTGGTGCAAAAGGCAGGACTGCCGCCGTGGAAGTGTTTTTCGCTGACAGAAATGTACGGCCGTTATGCGCAGGACATTGTCGAAGCCGCCATCCAACTGGGAGGCGGAGAGGAGGCGCTCATCCGGGCAGAGCTGCACCACAGTCTGGAACACGAACTCGTCGCCACGGCTCTCGATTTTTACGAACGCCGCAGCGGCCGCCTGTTCTTTGAAATAGACAGTGTGGCGCCATCCATGGACTTTGTAATTCCGGAACTGAAAAATGCCTTTGGCTGGCCGGATGAACTGGCAAGCGATGCTGCCGGAATCGTGAAATGCGAAATCGATAAGGCAAAGGTCTTTTAAGGGGGTTTTTTAGGTTTTTGTTTTTGGTTTTTTAGGTTTTTGGCCCTGAGCTTCCTTCCAAAAAAAACTCAAAACCCTGAGCCTACTGCAAAAAGTAGCTATGAAGTAAATCTTTGCAATTTAGCAGACTCTGTCCCCCCTCGAGGGGGGATAAGGGGGGTGATTTTATACAATTTGCAAGTATCTGTAAAATCAACCCTCCTGCAATTCTAAAACTGCTGCAAATGAGGGAAATCATTGGTAATCAGGGTATTCACCCCCCTGCCCCCCCTCAAGGGGGGAGGAGGCGCTAGCAAAGGTGAACAGCAGTGTAACCATCGATGATTCAAGAATTCAGGGGAAGTTAATTCTTAAATGAACAATCGATTCCTTAAAAAATGACTTTTTGCAGTGCACTCAAAACCCTCAAAAACCCAAAAAACCTTTAAAAACCCTCAAAAACCTCAATCATGAGCGAACAATTACAGAAAGCCAGGGAAGCCCTCCAGCGATATTTTGGGTACCGGGAATTCAGGCCTCTGCAGGCCGAGGTCATCCAGTGCATTTACGACGGAAAAGACGTGCTTCTGCTGATGCCTACGGGTGGCGGCAAGAGCATTTGTTACCAGCTACCTGCCCTGACCCTCGAGGGTTGCTGCGTGGTGGTCTCGCCCTTGATCTCGCTGATGAAAGACCAGGTGGAAGGGCTGGTGGCCAATGGGGTAAAAGCTGCCTTTCTGAACAGCTCGCTCAGCTACGAGGAGCAGCAGGCCGTGGAGAACGACCTTTACAATGGTAAGCTGGACCTACTTTACACTTCACCGGAGAAAATGTGCAGCCAGGAGTTTTTCACCCTGCTCAAGGCTGCCAAAATCAGCCTCTTCGCCATCGATGAGGCGCATTGCATTTCGAGCTGGGGACATGATTTCCGGCCGGAATACCGCAAACTGACCTTCCTGAAACAGAGCTTTCCGGATGTCCCGGTCATTGCCGTTACCGCCACCGCCGACAAGCTGACCCGGAAAGACATTGCCCGGCAACTGAAACTCCATAGGCCCGAAGTCTTCGTAGCCTCTTTCGACCGGCCGAACATCTTTCTGGAAGCCCGCCCGGGAAGGAAGAAGTTTGAGCAGATCCGGGATTTTATCCGGCGCCGTCCTGGTCAGCCGGGGATTGTTTACTGCCTGGCCAAAAAGAGCTGTGAGAGCCTCGCTGCCAAGTTGCAGGAGGCGGGCATCAGCGCCGACAGCTACCACGCCGGCCACGATTCGCTCCGGCGCTCTTCCGTGCAGGAGGATTTCATCGCCGACCGCACACAGGTCATCTGCGCCACCATTGCCTTCGGAATGGGCATCGACAAAAGCAATGTGCGCTGGGTCATCCATTACAACCTGCCCAAAAACATCGAGAGCTATTACCAGGAAATAGGCCGCTGCGGGCGGGATGGCGCTGCCGCCCATGCCCTGCTGTTCCACAGCTTTTCGGATGTGATGACCCTTCGCAATTTTATCACCTCTGAGCCTTCGGAAAACAGCCAGGTCTATCAGACCAAACTGGACCGGATGTACGAATACGCCACCGCCGCCATTTGCCGAAGGAAAATGCTCCTGAACTATTTCAACGAGGCCGTGGACAAAGACTGCGGCCATTGTGACGTGTGCAAAAATCCGCCGGAATATTTCGACGGAACCGTCACCGCTCAAAAGGCACTCTCGGCCGTGGCCCGCTGCAAAGAGCAGATCGGAACGGGCATGCTGGTGGACATCCTGCGGGGCTCAAAAGGCTACCACCTCGTAAACGCCGGCTACGACAAGATCAAAACCTGGGGTGCCGGCCGGGAACACAACCAGGAAGCATGGTTTCAGTACATCAACCAACTCATCCTGCAAGGCTTGCTGGAAGTGGCCTACGAAGACCACAACAAGTTGCGGTTGACTCCAGCTGCCAGAGAAGTCCTCTTCAACGGCAAAAAGGTGAAACTGGTGAAAGCCGAAATCTTGAAAAAACGGCAGGAGGCCAAACCCGAAGTCAAACCCAAACGTGAAAGGGTGCGGGACGACCTCTTTCTTCACCTCCGGGAATTACGGCTCGAAATCGCACGCGAAAGGGGAGTGCCACCCTACATCATTTTCAGCGACGCCAGCCTGGAAGAAATGGCCGCCACGCGCCCCACCACCGAAGCCGATTTTGCCCAAATCAGCGGGGTGGGGGAGAAAAAACTCGAAGAATTTGGCCGCACTTTCATCAAGGCCATAGAGGAATATCTGATTGAGGAGAAATCGAAAAGATGAGCCTGTCCGGCTATCGCCAGGACAGACGAGGAATCGAAGAATCGAAGAACCGCGGAATCGAAGGGGCCAAGGCAGGAAACCCATTGTTCCTCAGTTCTTCAATTCTTGAGTCCACTGCAAAAAGTCCGATTGACTAATTCCATTGGGAATTTCAACCATTTATCTACCGGACGGAGTCCGGCTGGAAGAGGCACCGGACAGAGTCCGGCGCCAGCAACGACGCTGGTTCCGGACTCCGTCCGGGACCCTATCTTGTCGGACTCTGTCCGACATTTTCAAGAAGGAATATCCTCGTTTGACGAGAATAACACTTTTTGCAGTGCACTCAATCCTCAGTTCCTCAGTTCCTCAGTTCTTCAAATCCTCAGTTCTTCAAATCCTCAGTTCTTCAAATCCTCATTTCCTCAATTCGCAAACACCATCCTTTTCGTGTCCATCACTTTGCCGTCCACGACGATGCTGTAAGCATAAACTCCAGTGACGTTGTATCCGTGGGTGTACAAGACGGTGTTGATGCCGGGTTGAAGTTGCACCGGCAGGCGTTTGATGGTGTTGCCGTTCAGGTCGGAAATGGCGATGAAAGCTTCCCGGTAAACCGGCACATCGTGCACCATGAAATCGATGTTGGTGGCTTCGTCAAAGGGATTGGGGCGGTTCTGGAACAGTTCGATGGGCTTGGCCGGAATTTCTTCGATCACTTCTCCGGTGGCATTCACGGTGGTAGGAATTTTTTCTCCTGAAAACAGGCTTTCGATGCCATTATCATCCACAGCGGCCACGCTGACCCATCCGCCACCGGCTGGTTTTGGAACAGATGCCACGGCCGAGTTCACCGTCCAAATGCTGTCGAACTCATTGCTCAGCGAGCGAAAGAAAACCCGGTATTGGCCGTAGTTCTCGGGATCGTCGATGTTGACGTGCAGTAACTGATCGTCTTTTGTCGTCTCAAAATCAGGCGTTTTTGGGCCGATGGCGGCCATGGCGGCTGCCACACCGTTGATGACGGCATTGCGCGACAGGTAGTTGAAATCCACGAAAAAGCTGTCGATCACCTGGTCGCCGTCGGTGTCCACCCCCAGGATGTCGGTGGTGGTGTGTTGGCGGTCGTGGTAGTCAGGATCGCTGGTGTTGGCGTTGCCGTGTTCATTGGCGGAAGTGAAGCGCATGGCCGGGTAGCCTTGTTGCCGGAAGGGAATGTGGTCGCCGCCGCGCCCCGTGCGGTCTTCAGCCGACATGATGGTGAGCAGCATCGGTACGCTGACCAGATCCTCCAATTCCTCCAGGTATTCCAGCTTGATGAAGCGGGCCAGTTGTTTGTGAGGAGAATTGATGCTGCCAGCTGAAAACAGCCGCACCTGGGTGCTGTCAACGTGGTTGAGTCCGGGGCAGGATGGGGGAGAGGAGGTCTCCCCGCAGATGATACCCCCGACAATGTCGTTGTTCAGCACCGCACGGATTTTGATGCCCTTGTTTTTGGCGTATTTGGCGAAGGCATCGGCGCCGTAGAGGCCCTGTTCTTCGCCAATGGTGCACATGAAGACCACGGTCCTTTTCAGAGCCAGCCGGCTCATCACCCTGGCCAGCTCTATGACCAGTGCCGACCCGCTGCCATTGTCTTCCATGCCATGGGCCTGGCAATCCACGTCGCAAACGCTTTCGCAGCGGCTGTCCAGGTGCGCCTCTATGAGGATCATGTCGTCGAGGTTGCCGTCGGTGCCCGGCAATACGGCAAACACATTCCGATGCTGCCCCATGCCGCAGATGTTGCGGTCGAATTGGAGGTAGGAGGGCAGCAGGCGCCCCTCGTTTTCCGAAGAAAACTGTTGGAATTTGCTGTACACCCATCGGCGCGCTGCGCCAATGCCGGTAGTGGCAGAACTGGTGTCGGAACCCGTGTTGCGGGTGTGAAAATCGTTCAGGACTTCGAGCCAGGCATGCAGGGAATCCGGCGACACCCCCTGCAGGATGTGCGAAACGATATCCGCCGGCTGGTCAATGACCTGCGTGGGCATATAATCCGCCGGGTTGTAATTGCCCAACATCACCTGCTCAGCCACCGGGTTGGTGGAAAGCATGTTGCTCTGTGCCAAAAGGGAAAGGGAAAAACAGGCAAAAACGACAAGGGTGTACAAACTTTTCATAGTCGGGAGGTTTTGAGTTTGTAATTCGAGCAGAATGGGCCTAAGATAAGCAATCAGGCTGACGAAATGCAGATGGAGCGTACCCTGACGATTTTGTGTAGTGCAGCCGACAAGGTCAGAACCCGGAGTGATTTCATCACTCATCCCTGTTCTTGCACCCCCTTGCACAAATAAAAATTCCACCTTATCTTGCACACCGAACGTTCCACCCGCCTGAAACACTGATATTATCGGACATCTAAACCTGTTAAGAAAAATGTGCTGCATGCAGAAAACATCCTGTGGGCATTATGGAAACTATTATTTCATCAACAAAAACTTTTTGCTATGTCAAACCTCAAATTTTCTCCGAGCGGAAGGAGCTTGAGTGCTCGCTCCTTCATCCTTTTCTTTTCTTTTCTTTTCTTTTCTTTTCTTTTCTCGATACTGTAAGAGCGCAACCTGCGCCTGTAATACCTCCTGCTGACTTTGATTTCAGGGCCTGCCAGGTATCTGTTTACAATTCCAATGACTGCTACAGGATGGAATTTCCATTTCTGTTCGATTACGATGGAACATTGCAACCTGAACCAACGGAATTTGCAAGCAAGGAGATTCTAATTCAATTCAGCATTGTAAGTGATGGCGTTTTTGATATTGAAGCTACCAATGATGCCAATGCTAACCTCCCATCACTGTCATATTATCCCGGTTATGGCCTTTTCCATGAGGAATCTCCAAAAGTTATTTATTATATCCTGACTTGCAATTCAGGATTTGCATGGGATATCCCATTTGGTGATCTTGGGACTTGCCAAATGCCGTTTTTGAAAACCGTGGTTATTGGAGACCCCGGTGCTGATATTACTGTGCAAACGAATGTACAGGTCTTTATTCAGGATTGCATCAACAGTGAAGCCGTGAGTAGTGATTCTCCAAACTTTACCTGGCCGCAACCTATTAGCTGTTCCTCTGATTTGTCTGTTGAATTGTGGGGAATGCCTGCAGGTCCTGTTGATCCCCATGCGGAGGTTACACCTGCTGTCAGGATTTACAATAATGGCACGACACCTGTAACCTTGACAGATCTGGATTTTCGCATAAGAATTACAGATGAGTACAACACGCTGCCGGATCCGATTTTGGAACCTAATACGAATCCCCCCGGTTCGCCGCCAGCTATTCACCAACAGGAAGGAGATGTGTATTATTACTATCTCAATTCTTTAGACCCGGGAAATATTATTCCTCCCGGTGGATTTACAACACTTCTCGCCACCTCTATTTTGCCACCGGAAGGTTTGGAGAATCTATTGGGAGAATCCAACGTCAGTCTGGAATTTGTTCGGTTAAACATTGCTGGAGGAAATTGCTGTGAATTGGATGTTTCTTCTGCCAAGGGAAGCATTGAGTTTCCAGGTGAGTTGCCTTGCGAAAACACGCCGATTGACAATGTGAGTATAACGCTGGCTCCCTGGCCAAGTTCAGGTGGAATTAATTTGGAGGATTGCGAAATTGGATTCAGTGTATATGTCAATACAGCTCAGACATTGACCGTTGATCGCCTTTTATTTGAGCTTGAAACTGAATTGACAGGCAATTTGTCGCTGAAAAAAATAATACCGGTTGGACTATCATGCACTTCAATGACAACTTGCCCTTCTTCAGGAGGCAGTTGTTTGGAATGTGGGAGTAATTCTGCCTTTTTGAATTATGATGATGTGCTGAATCCGTTAACCATTTCAGACGGTGATGGATTTTTGGTGGTATTGAGCGGGTTGAATGGATCGCTCAATGATATTATTGTAAAAAAGGCAGCACTGAAGGTGCAGGGAATGGCGGATGCATGTATTCCTTATGTGGTAGTCGACCCCTTATTGTCACAAAGTCTTCCGATGAGCAACGGCTGCAATTTTTGCAATGACTATTTCCTCGAAACTGGTGCTTATACAGGTCCCCTGGAAGCATGCGAATCCGGGTTCTCGGTTAAACTTGTGGTTAACAATCCAGTTCAATTTGATCAATTAACCGTTCAGTTTACCTACCAAACAACAGGGAATATTGTAATTACAGACATTGCAACTCCACTTTGTGGCATAACTAACAACTGTCCACCGGCCGGACAAACCCAACCCTGTGTCACGGTTGATGGGAATAAAATCACCTATCAGGCCTGTCCGGCATTTGCAAGCCCAACTCAGGCTACTTTACTCGATGTAAAGTTTACGGGAGTTGGGTGTATAAGTGATATAACATTCACAGATGAAACAAAGGTAGTATTGCCATTGCAGGGTGAATGTGTTCCGATGAATGTTACATCCAGCAGCCCTTTTCCGGTTTGTAATACCTGTTTCCAGGGAATGTATGTGATAGGGGGGGCTATTGAAACAGAAACAGGGAAGGCAGTAAAAATAGAGATTGATGACCCAAATGAGGGTATCTATATCCGGGGTGCTGATAATTCGAATAATTGTTCAGATATGTCGATCGGTTGCGAAGAAGGCATTGTAGCTACGGCCCCTTGTGGAAATTATGATTTGAATTTCATGTGTTCCGAAAATGCCTTTTTTTCGGTTAAGCCCATCAAAGATAATGGGGATGATCTAAATGGGGTGACTACCTTTGATTTGGTGTTGATTACAAAGCACATCCTTGGAACTGAGTTATTGGACTCTCCCTATAAAATAATTGCTGCGGATGCAAATAAGTCTGGTACGATTACTACATTTGACTTAGTAGAAATCCGACGATTGATACTATTCATTGAAACAACTTTCCCGAATAACACCTCATGGCGGTTTGTTGATGCTTCCTATTCTTTTCCAAATCCTTTGAATCCATGGGAAGATGAAGAGGGGTTTCCTGAATGCAGGTCGGTCAATTTGGCCCTCCAAAATGCAGACTTGGATGTTGATTTTGTGGCTGTCAAAATCGGTGATGTGAACAACAGTGTAAACGCTTGCACTAATTTCAGTGACATCATTGACGAAAGAAGCCAGCGCGTTGCGTTAAAAGTGGTTCCGAGCGACGAATTACCAATCAAGGCCGGGGAATTAATTGAATTAAACTTCCGTCTGGATAGTCCTGAACCACTCGTGGCCTGGCAAATGGGGTTGAAATTTGATCCCGCAGCATTGAAATTCGAAGAGGCGTTGCAGGATGGCCTCGAAAGATTTTCGCCACATAAAAACCTTGGTGCTACAGAGGCGAATGAGGGTAGGCTCAGATTATTGTGGTACGCTGAAGATGCCAGGCCCAATGAATTCAAAGCCACCGAAGACATATTCACTTTGAAATTCAGAGCGCTAAGACCGATTGAAGACCTGGAATCTGCATTTACCCTGGACGCCCGGGTGCTGCCTGTAGCAGCTTACAGGGAAGATGGTTCGGAATTGTCCATTCACATGGAATATTTTGATTTTGAAAAAAATATTTCTTTTAATGAACCGGATGCTGAGACGTTGGCGGTGACACCTGTACCCAATCCATTCACAGATGAGTTGAAAATCATTGTTTCTATTTCTGAAGATGATTGGATCGTGGTGGAGGTTTTCGATGCACAAGGAAACCTGCATGCAAAGTGGCAGGGTGAGACTTTGAATAACAGAAGAGAGGTCATATTTAAAAATCCCAAAAATTGGAGCAGTGGAATTTATTCCTACCGGGTCCGATCTGCTCGATATCAGGTGAGCGGTAAAGTTCTCAGGCAATAGAGCGAATTAATCAAACCATTTTTTCGATCTCCCCAATGCCATATCCAACAGATATGGCATTGGGGAGTAAAAGTTTTTTTTCCATGCATCGTAATTTACTTTGTTTTTCAATATCCCTCCTCTTTTTTACACATATTGTTTGTGCAAAAATTCTGTATGTGAATGGAGCCGTTCAAGGTGGCAATCAGGATGGTACGTCCTGGATAAATGCCTACCCTCTGTTGCAAACAGCAATCATCGAAGCTGTGTATGGGGACACGATTTGGGTAGCAAAAGGTACTTATACACCAACCACTGGCATCAATCGAAACATATCTTTTATTATTAAAAACGGTGTGAAAATGTATGGTGGTTTTGTGGGGATGGAAAATATGCTTGATGAAAGAGACTGGAAGGAAAATGAAACCATACTGAGTGGTGATATTGGAGTGATTGGGGATAGTTCAGACAATTCCTATACGGTACTTTATTGCAATTTTGCTGACTCTACCACCATAATTGACGGGTTCATCGTTACAGGAGGAAATGCAAACAATGCTTCAGGTTCTGTGCCACTATCGAGCCGTACAAAAAGTGGAGGAGGTTTGTACCTGGAGGGATCCTCTGCCAATGAGGACGTGCGTTTGAGAGTTTTAAATTGTCTGTTTTTTCAGAATGAAGCTAAAGCCAACGGTGGAGGCGTGTATATGAGAAGCACGAACTCAGGTTCATGCAGTCCTAATTTCGAGAATTGTGTTTTTGAAAAAAATCATGCCTGGTATGGTGGTGGGATGTATAAGGAAGGCGGCAGTCTTAAACATGACATGGTTATCAAGAATTGTCGTTTTGAAAGTAATACGGCTGATTTTTACGGTGGTGGGTTATGTTACAACAGCACATATGGAGATAAGGCGTTATCTTTGGTTGAATGTGAATTATTTCAAAATACTGGCGAATTAGCCGGGGCGTCCATATATCTGGACTTGTTTTCTTTGACATCGAAATTCTATGTTGCAAAATGTCATTTTGAAGATAATTTGTCAACAGGAGGATCAGATATAAGTCTGTTCGATTGGGTGGGCAATGATAACTTTAAAATTGAAGAAAGTGGATTTTATTTTAGCTCAGTAATTGAAGGTGCCTTAAGTCTTTATTATTCTGGAGGAGCAAATGTGAGTAAATGTTATTTTTTTGACAAAACCAATTTTTTGGGTGGCGTTCATTTGTCCTGTTTGAACTCGAGGCTAAAAATAGACGATAGCTTTTTCAAAGGAAATGTTGAATCACCATATCGACAGTTTATGCAGTCTGGTGGAAGTAGTCATATTACTCTTTCTAACAGTACTTTTATTGATTGTGATGGTCCTTTAAGTGAATTTTATGTTCATAATTCTGATGCTGAAATAATATCTGAAATTGACTTTGTAAACTTAATGGTGTATGGAAGCAAATTGGCACCGACTGGCTATTTAGTTGATATCAGTAAAGGGGCTACAATTACCTTTTCAAACACCTTTATTGATATCCCAGATTGCTCTTTTAGCGTAGAGCCAGGAAGTTCTTCCGGTACTGTAATATGTGGTTTAGGAAATATCTTCAATGAAACCCCCATGTTCCTCGACACCGCCGCCGGTGACTACCGCCTGCACCCCTGCTCACCGGCCCGGGATGCCGGCGACAACAGCATCATCGACTCCCTCGGCATTCTGACCGACATCGCCGGACAGCCCCGCATCCAGGGCGGCACGGTGGACATGG
>PAAY01000098.1 GCA_002698985.1 Saprospirales bacterium
CCGACGCGCTGATCCGACCCTATTCCCCGATCCTCGGGCCCGAGGATGCGCCCGTAACCATCGTTGAATTCTTCGACCCGGCCTGCTGTCACTGTACCCTAATTAATCAGATTCTGCGGATTGGAAGCGTTTTCGGCAGATTCTGTACCCTTAATTGCAATATATCCACAGGGCGCTGCGTCAGTGGCTGACACAGCTTTGGCGCTTCCAGATTGCATCGGCTCGTGCCAGAAGCGCTTGACGATCTGCATCGGCACCGAGCTCGGAGATGGCCTGACGGGCAGCGTCTAGGGCCTGCGCAGACGTCTTTTTGGGCGACGTCGCCCTGGCAGATCGGTCAACGGGACTGCTTTCCTGCCGACGTCTTCGCGGAAGTCGCATATCGAGGTTCATCGACAGCTTGCGCACCTTCTCAATCAAACGTCTGCGCTGAGGAAAGGCGCGTCGGAGATCCCAGAATGCTTGTTCATTTCCGCGCAGCAAGATGGCCACTCCCAATAATGGACGGGCTGAGCAGACATCGACAGCTGCGAGTGCTATTGACCGCTCCAGTTGACACCGCGACGTGAGTGGCACGCTGTATACCAACTCAAGTACTTGTAAGAGGCACAGCGTATGGCTGATCCGCTGCATGTGCCTCAGATCGGCGGCGGCAACCGCCGTCTTCAGCAATGCCGCGCCCCGAGCGGCGCGGACACGTAGCCTGTTTGATAGACCATCGGCCGGATGCCTCGCCACAAGAGGTCGACCACAGTTTTCGCAAGTCAGCGACCAGGCGAAGCGCCAGTGGCGCAGGACCAGTCCCGAGGTTTGTTTCGAGCAGTTTGCGCAACTTTGGAAGTCATCGCTAGATACGCATTGAGCGGGATGATGCGTCGTGTCCGGGAGGGTCATGGCCGCGATCTCATCCCGGGTCTGCTGAACCGCCGGACATAGCCGAGCCCAGTTCACATGCCCAAGGTCACCCGCATGCTCCGGCACCCTGCCCTGCCCCAAACCGAGATAGCCGCAAAGCTCTTCGACGGAACAATGATTGGCCCGGGCCAACCGCCCGATCCAGCTCGAGAGAAGCTCGTCGGATACCGGTGGCGGTCGACGCGGCAATGGGTTCACGGTCACCCGAACTCCGCGATGGGTTGGCGCGGAATGCTCCAAGCATGCTTCGCCCATACCGGCTGCCAGGCCTGAACGGCCTCATCGGTGATCCGCTCCTCACCCGTCTCGATCGCATCGATGGCCAAGGACTTGATCATGATGAACACGCGCGAGGTCACACCGCCCGTCACTTTCAGGATTGTCCGAAGCGACGCAACCGTGAGGCCCGACCGCTGCTCAAGTGCCATCGCGGCAATCAGCGTTTGGATGAGCCGAGAGAACTCCACGTCGTCCTCCCAGAGCGGCAGGTAGTGTTCGTCCAGGCGACGGGCCAGTTGGTCGTCACCGCGGACGGCCTCGAGCGCTTCGTTGACACCGAAAACGACAAGCGAGGCACAGAGATCGTTGGCCAAGAACCGCAGCATGTTCAGGAACCGGCGTTGCTCCCGGTAACTACCGGCAAGCAGATTGTGCACCTCGTCGATCATCAGCATCTTCAGGTCCATATCCCGAAGATGACTGAGCGCGCGGACCTCAAGTTCGGACACGGTATGCCGCCCCCACATCGGCGCCCCGATCGTCGAAAGGATGTGCTGGTAGAAGCGTCGCTCGTCCGGCGCTGGCGGCGCCTGAACCAGCAGGATGGGGGTCTTCGTGATGCCCAGTTCTGCGTTGTACTGCGTCGGATACTTGCTGGCCATGCGCTTGGCGATCATCGTCTTGCCAATACCGGAACTGCCATAGACCATCAGGCCAGGCATCCGGCTCTGCTGCGGCATTTCCATCAGGGACGTCAATCGGTTGAGAACAATCGTGGCACGGTCGAATGCGATCCAATGATCGCTGCGGATGCGGTCAATTCTTTCTTCTGGGGTCATCAAACTCTTCAATCGGATAAGTGGGGAGGTCTGGGTTACCAGTGTCGATGGCGAACATTTCTCGGGACGGATCGCGGCGCGGCTGGTGCTTGGGAAGCCGCGTCTCGCGTTCGCTCTCCAGACGGGCGGTCCTTGTCTTCTGACGCGCCGCCTCGGCCAGTCGTCTCTGCGCGTCGATCACCTGGAACAAGGCCTTCTCGTTGATCCGACCGCCATGCCTGTCTTGCCATTCCTTCCGCGCCCGACGACTTTCCCAAAGCGATATCCGAGGGTGGCTCAGATCCCGATACCGAGCCGGGATCATGCGGCCATCATTGACGAGAACCCAGACCTGCGACAGGTCCCGCGGGTCGTACTTCACCTGCACCTTGCCGCTGCCCCGTCCGACCAACGACGCGAAGGCATCACTCCAGTAGTGCACCCCAAAGAGAGTGATCCCAGTGCGCCCGAGCTGGCGCAACTCAAAAGGCAGGAAGCTTGTCCGGAAGGCTTCGACATCGACAACCTGCCGCCCCGCAGTGTCTCCGCCCAAGTCAGCCCAAGCGGCCAGCGGCGTTCGCCCGAGGGCTTCGTGGCGGGTATTGTGGTAGCGGCAAATCTCCAGATGAAGCCAGTCCTCGAACTCGGCCAGGGTCAGAGCCGCATGTTTCTCGCTGTCATAATCGCCCTTCTCGGCAGCGGAGGATTGCGTGGTCCCGGGCAAAACATGAACAGCCCCCATGGCCGTTCCGATCAAACGTTCGATATGACCTCCGAAGTGCGTTGCACCAGGCGGGCGGTACTCGACGGCAATGCCCCAATCTTCGCAGGCCGATGAGAAGGCGTCGCTGTGGAACTCCTGCGCGTTATCGACATGGATCGCCTTCGGGATGCCGGATGTCGGCCAGACCAATTCTTCCAGCTTCCCTGGGACGTGGATCGATTTCCGACGCACACAATGATCGAGGCAGAGCGCGATCGAAAGAACTGATGGTGCATCAAAGCTGACGAAGACCCCGAGAACGATCCGGGTTGCAACATCGATGGCTACCGTCAAATATGGGCGCGCAAGCGGTCGCCGATCCACGTGATCGACCAAAATGATGTCGGCCAAGGTGTGATCGATCTGAACAATTTCCAGTGGCGTTCCAACCGCAAGCCGGCCCGGACGTGCCGCAAAAGTCTTGTTCGCCTCCTTGGCACCACGGCGCTTTCTAACAATCTCTTTCTCGTCCATTGCATCGAGCCGAGCTTTCAGCGTTTTTCGTGCCGGTGGCTGGAAGCCCTTTGCCTCGCATTCCGAACGGATCTCACGCCAAATTCGCAGAAAGCTGGAGCGTTCGCGGACCAGATAATAGCGCCGTAGGCGTTCATCGATGAGGTCTTCGACTTCTCGCGCGATCCGTTTCGACCCCGGTTTCGGCCCCCGGCGACTGAGTTCCAGTGCTGCGGCCCGCCCATCGTTCTCGCGCAAACGGCGGTAAAGCGACCAGGTGTGGCTCTTCGCCAAACCTAGTTCCCAAGCAGCATCTCCGATTGCCGCACTGATCGGCTCACCCTTCTTCTCAAGTTCCAGGATCGGACGGAGGACTGCTGCTCGATGTTTTGCAAGACGCTCGCTGACCACGCCAATCCCTGCCCTATTCCTGTCAGCACTTATCCACAGAACTGACCGTATGCTAATAAAGGGTACAGTATGGCAATTAACGGTACAATATGAAAATTAAGGGTACATCGTGCCGCTGAAAACAAACGATAATTTTAAAGGCAATTCTGATTAATGAGGGTACAGTGACAGGAGCGCGCTATCTCGCGGCACAGCTCAACACCTTTGATGGCAACATCATCAACGCGCTTGCGGCCTATAACGCCGGCCCGGGTCGCGTGATCGAATACGGTGGTGTGCCGCCCTTCAAGGAAACCCGGCACTACGTCACGGTCATCCCGGAGCGCTACAACCTCTACCTGGCGCGGATCGGCGGGATCGAAGCGCTTGGTACGATCGACCCTGCCCTCCTGGCCAATGCCAATCTCTCGCTCACCGGCCATGGCGCCGCCTTCTATGGCAACAACGCGCCCGCCGCGATCCAGCAAGCCGCGCTGCGCATCCAGGACATCGTCACCCGCGTCGGCAGCACGTCGGATGTTCAGGAGAGCATGGCGCTCAACACCTATGCCCGCTCAGAGCTGGTCCGTCTGATAGCTGCGCGCATTCGACTGAAGGCAGCGCGCACACAGCCCCTCACCGCGGCCCAGCTCGCCCAAGCCGCCGCCCACATGGCCGAGGGCAATTACATGGAATTCACATTGGAGGATTTGGATTGATGTTTTGGTCACGTCGTTTCCCGCAGTTTCTGCGCAGTGCGTCACTTGTCAGCACCATCGCGATTGGCAGCTGTTTCTTCACCAGCACTCCGGGCCAGGCCCAGGGTGTGCCGGTCGTCGACACCCAGAACATCACCCAGAATATCCAGCAGCTTCGGCAGATGATCGAAGATGAAATCCTGCAGAACGAGCAGCTCACGCAACTTCGCGAACAGCTGGCCACACTCAGGGATCAACTCGCGGAGCTGCAACGCACCTATGAGGCGCTGACACGCCTCGCCGAGCTACCCGAGATTATCCGAACTCAGATGGAAGAGGAGCTGAACGGTCTCCTTGATCGGGAGTTCGGGGACATCATCGCAACCATCGAAGCAATCAAGACCGGCGACTTCTCCAGGCTCACAGGCTCCGGGGCCAGCAAGATCGAAACCCAGATGGACCGGGTGCTGGCCGATCTCGGCTTCGATGATGATACGCTCCGCGAGATGGCCACCAGCGGCAATGCAAGCGCCAACCGTATCGCGACGCAGGCGACCACCGGCGCCCTGGTCTCGGCCGCGGCCCAGAACAGCTACGACGATGCCGGGCAATCACTCGAGCGCGTTGATCGGCTCGTGGGCCTCATCGACGACATGGATGAGCTCAAGGAAAGCGTCGATCTCAACACCCGCGTCACGGCAGAGCTGGCCATCGCGCTTGTGGCCATGTGGCAGCTTGAAGCGGTGCAGACGGTGGGCGATGGCACCGGCGGTGTGATCGACGCCGCCACCATCGCCGAGGAGCAGCGCTTCATGGAGTTCACCCTCCCCACCCTACGTGCGGACTAATTCGAAACGTCAAAAGGATGACGAGTTTGGACGAAGAAACGGCCATCATCGAAGAAGAACTGGTCTACGGCGCCCTGCGCCGGGAACGGCTCTGGCAACGCCTCGGACTCCTGGGGCTGATCTTCGGCATCCTTGGCTGCCTCGGTGCTGCCGCGGTTGCGATCCTCGATGTGGATCCGCCACCCGTCGTCGTGCCCTACGATCCCAACACCGGCTTTGCTCTGCCCGAGGCCTCAGTTGGCGCCACCACCGTCACGGAAAACCAGGCCATCATCGAGGCGGAGGTCTTCCGCTATGTGACCGATCGTGAGGTCTATAACCAGCTCGACAATGATGTGCGCATCAGAAGCGTGCTGCGACGCTCGGACGGAGCCGCGCAGGCCTCTTTGCGCCAAATCTGGAACTCGGCGAACGCGCAATACCCGCCGACCGTCTATGGACCGAACGCAAGGCTTGAGGTCGAGATCCTCAGCATCAATCGGATCGGCAACAACCGGGCGAGCGTTCGGTTGCGCAAACGCCTGACCTCCATCAATGGCGTTCAGGCTGGGCTGTTCACGGCGACGATGCTCTTCGAGTTCCGCCCCGAGACCCGCCGCACCATCGATGAGGTCTGGACCAACCCCTTTGGATTTACCGTCATCGAGTATTCGATCCGCTCGGACAGATTGGAGAACTGAATTTGCGCCCCTTGAGTTTCATTCTAGTACTGGCGGTTCTTGTCCCCACTCTTGCCTTAGCCGAAGCTATTCCGCGCGGCGGCCCAAAGGACCGGCGCGTGCGGATCGCAACCTACCAGGAGGGACAGGTCTACCGGCTCAGCGTTTCGTTGACCCATGTCACCACCATCGAGTTTGGCGAGGGTGAAAGCATCCGGTCGATCATCGCTGGCGATACGGAAGGCTTCGAGATCGACGGCGTGCCGGGCGGGCGGGCCTTCGCCATCAAGCCGCTGGCCCGCGGTGTGCACACCAACGTCACGGTCTACACCAATCGCCGCAGCTACTATTTCAACGTGAATGAGGCCTCGAGCCCGACCTTCTACGTGGTCCAGTTCCGCTACCCTCAGGACAACCGCCGGGCGGCGGGTGCGATCGCACGTGCGGCGCCGAACTACAATTACGGCGCCAGTGCGCGTTCCGAGTTCACCCCGACGCGGATCTGGGATGACGGGACCTTCACCTATTTTGCCTTCCCGCGAAACGCACCGGTGCCCGGCATCTTCCGCTATGCGAACGGCCGTGAGCGCACGGTGAACACCGCCGTCGTGGAAGATGGCGCCATCCGAGTCTCCGGCGTGAGCCGCCAATGGGTGCTGCGGCTCGGCGAGGAAGTGGTTTGCATCGAAGCGACGACACCCTCGGGAGCGGGCTCATGAGCGACAATAACGCCGATCTTGAACAGCGCCTCGCCGCCTTGGAACAGGGCAACCCACGTCATGGGCCCGTTCAGAGGCGTCGATCGCCACTGCTCGCACTCCTCATTGTTGGATTGATCCTCGCCGGTGGTGCGCTGCTCTACCTCGTGTCAACGCCCGAGGAAGAGATCGCCCTGCCAACGGCGACGCCAGACGAGTTCCAATCCGAAGGGGATGGCTTTGGCGAGATCGAACCCTTTGTCCCACCCCCTGCCCCCGAACCGGAAATTGTCGTGGTTACGCCCGACCCGGTCGAACCCAATGCCGAGCTGCTTGCCCAGATCAAAGCCCTCCAGACCCAGATCGAGGAACTGAAGACCGCGCCGGAACCCGTGGTCGAGGAAGACACGGCTGCCGCAGATGCCATCGATGCGCTGACCGCGCAGATCGCGGCCTTGCAGGCGGCGTCAGAGGGAGCACAGGAACAATTCCGAGAGGAGCTTGCCGCCCGCGACCGGGCGATGCAGCAGTTGCGTACGGACCTGGAACTGGCTCGACTCGAGGCCAGCAAACCAACCCCTGCCCCGCTGGGCCCCTCTGAGGATGAGCTTCGTGCCCGGGAGGCGGAGCGTTTAGCCCGCGAAGAAGAAGCTCGGCGCATGGCGGAACTGCAGCGCCGCGCGGATGAGGAACGTGCCTTCCAGGAACGTCGGATTGCTTCGCCGGTTATTGCATTTGGAGGAACTGGCGGTGCCAATACCGGCGAGACGGCACTTTCCGAGCGCAGCTTTGGCGAAGTGACGGATTTCGTGCAGAATGGTGCACTGCCCAGCACCGTGACCCAGGCCGAGGTGATCGCCAACCCCTCGAACACCGTCATCCAGGGCACGATGATCCAGGCCGTGATGGAAACCGCCCTCGACAGCTCCCTGCCCGGCCAAACCCGTGCCATCATCTCCGAAGATGTCTTCAGCTTTGATGGCACGCGGCTGCTGATCCCGCGCGGCTCGCGTCTCATCGGCCGTTACCGGTCCGGCATCGAGATATCGCAGCGCCGCGTCACCATCGCCTGGGACCGAATTATCCTGCCTGACAATCAATCCATCCAGATCAGTGCTTTCGGGGGCGATGAATTGGGCCGGTCCGGCGTGACCGGATTTGTCGACACACGCTTTGCCCAACGCTTCGGCTCGGCCGCGCTCATCTCGATCATCTCCGCAGCCCCAAGCGCTGCCGCAGCCCAGGTCGAAAATGAAACCACAGCCGAAGTGCTCGAGGACGTTGGCGATGATCTGGCTGATGCCACCGATTCCGTGATCGGCGAATACCTCTCCATCGGCCCGGTCATCCATATCGATCAGGGTGCGCGCGTCACCGTCATGGTAGATCGTGATCTGGAGATCTTCTGACCCATGACGCTCTCCTATCTCCAGGCCTCGCTCGACAAGCTGCGGGATGCCGCCCGCGATGATGTGATCGAGATTTGCATCAATCCCGACGGCACCTGCTGGGGAGAATTCCAAGGCGACCATTTCATGCGAGTGTTGGACCAACGCCTTTCCGCCACAGAAGTCAAAGACCTCGGCAACCAGATCGCGTCCTCTGCCAGCACGACCATGAGCAAGGACAAACCCATCGTCTCGGTCTCGATCACCTATCGCGACCGGCCCATCCGCGCCCAGGTGGTGACGCCACCCGCCGTGCTTTCGGGCATGTCAATCTCGCTGCGCTTCTTCTCGAGCCTGCCGCTGGATCGGATTGAACTGAAGTTCCTCTACGGCGAGGAGCGCAAGCTCGAAGAGTTGCGACAGGAGAAGAACCGCGCTCTACGGGAAGTGGTGACCGCGGAAGACATCAACGATGCGCTGAAATTCTGCGTCGACAACAAGCTCAACATGATCGTCTCCGGTGGCACCTCAACCGGCAAGACCGTCGCCGCGCGCAAGATCCTGTCCCATGTTGGCGACGAGGAGCGGATCGTTACCATCGAGGAGGCCGCCGAACTTCTGCCCTCCCAACCAAATGCGGTCACCCTGATCGCCAATCGCGATGCGGAGTTCCAGACCGCCGATGTGCTTCTGACGGCAACCCTTCGCATGCGGCCCGACCGGATCATCCTCGGCGAGGTGCGCGGCAAGGAGGCCATGACCTTCCTCGAGGCCATCAACACCGGTCACGGCGGCTCGATGACCACGCTTCATGCCGAGACGCCGCAACTCGCCGTGCAGCGCCTGGCCATTGCCGCGCTCAAGACCGAGATCCCAATGACCTACCAGGACATGGTCCAATACATCGAAAGCTCGATCGACGTGATCATTCAGGCTGGTCGCGAAGATGGCGCACGCGGCATCACCGAATTCTATCTCCCCGGGACCAACACAAGCGGAGGCACCATCAATGAAGCAGTTTGAATACGACATCCTGTTCTTCGAAGTGAGGAAACAGAAGGACTTTGGCGAGATGCGCCGCATCCTGAACGAACGAGGTGCGGAAGGCTGGGAGGTCATCACGGCTGAGGCGGGTGACTACGGCTACACGACCTTCGTGAAACGCGAGATCACCGAGACGTCGAAATGAGGAAGGTCATCA
>PAAY01000099.1 GCA_002698985.1 Saprospirales bacterium
CGATCTTGCCGGACTCTGTCCGGCGGACGCTGCCGATAGAGCGGAAAGAAAAATAGAAACAAGATTTTAAGGCGAGTTGAATGGCTCTTACAGTCGGACGGAGTCCGACGGGATGCGGCACTGGACGGAGTCCAGCGCCAGCGGGGTGGGCCCGGAACTTTTTTGTGCTGGTGCCGGACTCTGTCCGGTACCCGATCTAACCGGACTCTGTCCGGTGGACGCTGCCGATAGAGCGGAAAGAAAAATAGAAACAAGATTTTAGGGCGAGTTGAATGGCTCTTACAGTCGAACAGAGTCCGACGGGATGCGGCACTGGGCGGAGTCCAGCGCCAGCGGGGTATATCGGCCTGGGCTTTCTGTATTTGCTTAAGGACATGACCAACCGAGTCCAAAAACCTCCCCCTCAAAGCTTCGGGCAATTCACCTTCTCCCTCCTCGTCCCCGGGTGGTAATAGATAAGTGAGAGTTCCACGGCGCCGCGGCCGTTGGTGGGGGCGGCTAGTTGGTTGGCGTTCACATCGTAGCTGACGCCGATGTTCCAGCGCTCAATTTCCAGGATGGTGGTGAAAGTGACAGCCGGGGTGGCCAGGCTTTTTTCGTGGTCGTTGACTAGGTGGCCCCAGATGCCGGCACGGAGGGCTACTTCCTTCCAATCTCGGTTGGTGTAGCGGAAGTTGAGGCCGTAGATGGCCAGCATGTTCTTACCCTGGCCGATGACGGTGGCTGCCGGCAGTATGCTGAACTGATGCGAGAAGGGAATCTCCCCGCCGGCGTGGAGCACCCATTTGCTGTCCATGCTTTCGGCTCCGTCGCTGTCGTTGAAGCTGACTTTGGGCTGGTTGACGTGGTGGAGTGCGCCGCCCACATACAGGCTCTGGTTATCGGCAAAAACGGCGTACCACATCAGTCCGGCGCTGATGTCTGCGAAAACCCCGCTGGAGGAATTCAGCGCTTCACCATTGGGCAGGCCCTGGTTGACCTGCTCAGTATTCAGGTCGAACTGGGTGGAGAACCACAGGTTCTGGTATTCCAGGCTGTGCTGCCCAAAGCCGGCCTGCAGGCCTCCGATCAGGTACTGATCGAAGCTGCGGTAACCGCCACCGAGCTGTTTCAGATAGGACAATGACAGGTTGGCATTTTGCCGAAGGTATTCAGACTGCCCTGCCTGGTCGCGCAACACCGAGGCCCCCACTGCCAGGTAGTCGTTGCGGCCCATGGGCAACCGCATGTCGAAGCTGGTGGCCAGGCTGCGGAATGGCTTGGTATCCAAAATGCTGTTCCACTGGGTACGGTAGTTGGCGATGACCCGCCATTTACCCGGATGCACACCCGTCATCGCCGGATTCAGCAACATCGGTGCATTGTAAAACTGAATGAATTGCGGGTCCTGGGCCTGCAAGTTGCCCACCAGTCCCATTGCGAAGAAAAATAGAAGTAAGTAGTGCTTTATCATTCCGGTTGTTGTTTGTATTTATAGAGGATTATAGAGGATTATGGAGGATTATAGAGGATTATAGGGGATTATGGAGGATTATGCTTTCATTTCCTCATCCCTCATCCCTCATCCCTCATCCCTCATCCCTCATCCCTCATCCCTCATCCCTCATCCCTCATCCCTCACTCCTTCACCAATGTCATCTTTTCCGAGGTGCCGGCGCGGTTCATATCGAAGACCACCTTTGTTGCGCTCAGCTCTTCCAGTCTGACTTTCTTCTCCTGTTGGCCTTCGGCGTGGGTGTACAGTTTGTCGCCGGAGATGTACCAGGTGCCTTGTTCGGTCTGGCTGCCATAGCTGGCGGTGTAGGTGCCGTCTTCGTTGAAGGTGAATTTCACGGAGGTGGCATCCCGCTGGTTTGCATCGCCATTGACGGTCCATTTGCTGCCCTGCCAGTTGCCGATGAGCAGGTTTCTGTCCAGATCGTTCTGGCAGGCGGCCAGGGTCAGGATTGCGAAGAAAGCGATAAATAGGTTTTTCATGTATTGTTTAAAGTTTATGGAGGATTATGGAGGATTATGGAGGATTTCTCAGTCACCAAGGTACACCTTTCACCGAAGTTGCCGGAAAGCAACTCCGGGAATGTCATCCAGTTGGCATCAACGGATGAGGGTCGTTTCCCCTCGGAAATTGTCCGACATGCCGTCGCTGTATTCCACTTCGATGTACCAGACGTAAACGCCGGGGGGCATGGGCTGGCCTTTGAAATTGCCGTCCCAACCCTTTGTGATGTCGTTGACGGGTACGTCGAGGCCCTCGTAAAGCAGCTCTCCCCAGCGGTCGAAAACCCGGAAGAGGTGGACCATGGTGCCGCTTTGACCGTGTACGGGCAGAATGTCGTTCACGCCATCGCCGTTGGGTGTGAAGCCGGTGGGCACCATCACCTTGCGCTCTTTTTGCACGTGTATCTGAAAATGCGCTTCGGCTTCGCAACCTTTCTCGTCGATGGCCAGCACCCAGTAGTTGTTGCTGTCATCGGGTGTGGAGGTCACCGACTGGCACATCAGGGTGCCGTTGCAGTCGCTCAGGGTGTCGCAGCTCAGGGTTCCGCAGTAGGAGGCATCCCAGGTGTACATCACCGATCCCTGTGCATTTTGCGGAACGGCGTTCAGTTCCACACTGGTGCCGAAGGGCACCAGCAGCATGGAGGTGTCGAGGCCATCGGCCAGGATGGACAAGGTCATCAGGGGTGGTTCCTGAACGCTCACCTGTTCCTGAAAAATGCAGCCGTTGCCGTCTTTGATGAACAGTTGATATTCGCCTGCCGGCAATGCAATGAGCGTATTGGAACCGAAATAATCCACGCCGTTTGAGCTGTACAGGAAGGGTGGGGTACCCCCCGAGGTGACGATCTCTATCATGCCGTTCTCCTCGCCAAAGCAGCGCACATTCTGCACGTTGATCTGGGCGTCGAGGGCCTCCGGCTGGCCGACGAAAACGGAATCTTCTTTTTCACAGCCATTGCCGTCGGTGATGGTGACGAAATACCAGCCGGCGGGCAGGTCCACCTGTTTGGCCGTTGTGGCCCCGTTCGACCAGGCGAACTGGTAAGCGCCGGCACCGCCGTTCACATTCAGGTCCACGGCACCGTTGGCGTAGCCGAAGCATCCATTGTCGGTGACGGTGAATTCGGTGTTCATGCCACTGGGCTCGTCGATGGTCACGGTGCCGCTGGCGGTGCATCCCGCCGTGTCGGTCACAATGACGGAGTAGGTGCCTGCTGCCAGTCCGGTGGCAGTGGACGTCGTCTGGCCGCCGGCGGCAGCATCCCATTGGTACATCACCATGCCCTGGGCGTTCTGGACGGCAGTGACCGAGGCCGTGCCGCTGGCCTGTCCGTTGCAGAGGGCATCGGTTCCGTCCAGGCTCAGGCTCATGGCCGGCGGCTCAGAAAGGGTTCTGGACTTGGTGCCGGTGCAGCCTTGCGAGTCGGTCACCGTCACCGTGTAGGTGGTACTGCCGGCCAGGTTGGTGATGACGGGGCCTTGCTGGTTGTTCGACCAGGCATAGCCGACGTAATCGCCGGTGCCACCGGTCACCAGGTTGACGGCCATCTGGCCGTTGGTCATGCCGTTGCAACTGGGCGGATTGGCAATGATGGATATGTTGATGGAATCCCATTCTGTAATGTCAACGGTGGCGGTGTCCTGGCAGCCGTTGGCATCGGTGGCGATGACCGACTGGAGACCCGGAGGCAGTGCCGTGGCCAGGTTGCCTTGTTGCCCGGAGGGCGACCACAAATAAGAAATGGACCCTGTGCCGCCCATGCCAGTGGCGGCAGCCTCAGAGCCGTTTTCACCGAAGCAGCCGGTGAAAGTTTGCGCAGCGACCACCGAAACTGCCGTGGCCGGCTGCCCCACCTCGATGCTGCCTTCTTCCGTGCAGCCGTTCTGGTCGGTGACGGTGACGGTGTAGGTGCCGGCGCTCAGGCCGCCGGTGGAGGGCTGGTCGGGGGTGCTGCTGCTGCTCCACTGGTAGCTGAAGTTGCCGGCGCCGCCGTTGGCCATGACGCTGGCTTGTCCGTCGGCTCCGCCAAAACAGTTGACGGAATCGGCAGCGAGAGTGAGCATGATGGCCGGTGGTCCCGTGATGTCGATGCTCGTCGTCGCTTCGCAACCGTTGGCATCCTGGGCGGTGACGTTGACAGTGCCGGCCGGCAGGATACAGATGGTGTCGCCGACGGGCAGGTTGGGCAAATCCCAGATGTAGGTGTAGGGTGCAGCGCCGCCGCTGGCCAGGGCGGTGGCGCAGCCGTCGGCGGTGTTGAAGCAGTTGGGCGGCGAGAGCTGTTGGGCCGTCAGGTTGAAGCCCGGAGGCTCGTTCACCGTGAAGCTGACCGTGTCCGTGCAGCCGGCGCCGTCAGTGATGTACACTTCGTAATTGCCGCCGCAGAGGCCGCTCAGCAGGCCGCTGTTCTGGGTGCTGCTGGTGCCGGTGCTCAGGTTGTGTATTTCATAGCTGAGGGGCAGGGTGGCGTTTTGCACTTCGAGCTCCACCTCTTCGTCGCAAAGGCCGGCGCAGGAGGTGCTGTACGGGCCCGGCGTTACGAAGGAAGTCACCAATGGGCAAAGCGCATAGGTGCAGGTGGCTGTGCCGGTGCCCACTTCGCAGGCCGTACCGGGGGCGTTCACTTGCACTTCGATGGTCACGGTTTCGCCGTTGCTCAGGCCGCTGACGACGTGGCCGGCAGCCCCGAAATTGTTGGGTATCCAGCCCGTGCCGTTGACGTTGACGAGGTAGGAAATGCCTCCCTGCGGCAGGTCGTTCCAGTTGAACCTTATTTGCCCTCCGGGCAATTCCGTGCAGGTGACATTGGGCGCCGGGAAGTTGACCAGCAGCCCCACGTGCACCGTTTCGGTTGACTGGCAGCCATAGAGGTCGGTGGCCGTCACGGTAAAGTCCACATCGGAGGTGGGCATGGCAATGGGGTTGGGACAGTCGGAACAGGACAGCTCCGCAGAGGGGCTCCAGGCATAGGTCACCTGGTTGTTGGTGTTGAAGGTGATGCTCCACCAGTTGAGGTTGCCGAGGGCGTTGATGCCGAAGGCGTCGGAAACGAGCAGGGCCCAGTCGCCATTGATGGGTGCACCCGTCAGCGCATTCCAGTTCCCTTCGGGTAAAAAGTAGCCCGTGAATGGTGGCATACCCGCGGTGATGGGCATGGTGGCGGTGGGCGTGAAACAGGTTTGCGTGTAGTTGTCGCCGCTGCCGCCGTTGTTGGTGCTCAGCTCCAGTTGGGTGCCGTCGGGCGCCCGGAGGAAGAGCCGGATGTCCGCATCGAAATCCGTTTCCAGGTCCAGGCAGACACTGACGATCTGCGCTGCCGGATTGGTGAGGAAGGCCGGCTGAATGGAGTTCACATTGATGACGGAGGCGTAAGGATTGGCCGGCGGGTGGTTGCCCGCACCGATGGGGTAGTTGTCGTAAGATTCAAAGGTGACAGCCGGATTGGCACCGGGGGCTCCGCTTGCATCCAGTTGTACGCTTTCTTCGAAACAAATCGTGGTATCTGCCATTGGGCTGAGCAATTCCGCACAGCTGTGGCAGTCGGGGTGGGTAGCCGGCAAAACCTGGATGTTCACCGTGGTGTCCCAGGCACAACCGAATTCATCGTTTACGATGAAAGAATAGGCCACCTCACCAGCGTTGCCCGGAGAGCCGACGATGGAATCCGTATCGCTGTACAAGATGCTGGGGTGGTTGCTCCAGTTCCAGCTCAGCAGGTTGGGGGAGAAAGTTTCCACAAAGGGGTACAAGTCGGGGTCGAAGGCGATGCTCCAACTGAAAATGTAGCCGTTGTCGATGGGCCAAAGGTCGGTCACTTCGATGGTCCACTCGCCGTTTAGCGGGCAGCCGATGAAGTTGGTCAGCGGCTGGTAGGATTCATAAGTGCCTGCCGGCAGGGTGGGCGGTGTGAAGGTATTGGCGTAGTCGATCCAGGTGAAATTGTAGTCGGGGTTGGGCGACCAGCCGTACTCCCAGCCAATGCCGGGTATGGGCACCGGAAATCCCTCATCCGCCTCATAGGGCTCGCCGAGGAAGACTTCGCTGCCGGTCTGGCCGGGGTGATTGTGGAGGATGGCGGTTTGCCCGTTGGGGCAGGTCAGCCGGATCTGCAGGTCCCGCATCCAGCTGTGCTCCATGGTGACGAAGATGCCCAGCAGGTCGTTGATGTCGGTCAGCACCTGTCCGGGGTTGAACTCGCTGAAGTTGATGGAAGTGGTGTACGAAGAGCCGTTGCCGTCGGGCAATGGCAGGCTGTCGCTGAGGACCCCCGCCGTCTGGAATCCGGAGTTGCCGGGCAGCACCGATACAGTGTGCATCATGTCCACCGAATCCACCATGGCGTTGAGGTTGACTGTGTCGCCTACACAAATGGGGCTGGTGTAATTGCTGAGGGCAAAGTTGGGTTTTGGTGCCACCCGCACCCTTTGTTTGATGAAGTTGGTATTGCGACAGCCAAACTGGTCGGTGATGGTCATGGAGATGATGTAACCGCCCGGTTCGTCGTAAACGTGGGAGGTGGCCGGGCCCTGGGAAGTGGCACCGTCGCCGAAATCCCATGCGAAATTGCTGGTCAGGTCAGAGTGGTTGTACACCACGCCGTCTTGCGGGTAGTTGCCCGTTCCGAAAAGGAAGACCCGGTCGCCGGGGCAGATGTCGATCCAGCCGGTGTCCACTGGGTTGATGCCGGGAAAGGTGGAATCGATGACCGCCTCGATGATCTGGCAGGCTGGAATGCACTTGATCGCTGCGCTCCAGCCGGCTCCTTCGCCGCTGCCGTTTGAGGTGAAGGTGACCGTGAGACAGCCCCCGGGATTGGCCGCTGTGGCCTGGATGATGAAAGAATTGGCACTGGCCCCGGTGAAATCACTGGCACAGCCCAGCGAAGGGGCTCCGGTATTGTCGCCGTCGAAAAAACAGAGTTCGTCGCCTGCGGCAATGTCGGTACCGTTGAACACCAGCTGGATGTGGGTGCCGGTGCTGCCGTCCGGGCAAATGGTGGTTGTAAAGCTCTCGTTGGGGCCGTAAGGCGCCGAACCGCCACCGCTGTCCATGAAAAAACCGGAGCAGTCGTTGACATTGGTCAGGCTGCCGTTCATCAGGTAGTTCTGGCTGAACACGGCCGTTGCGAGTAGCGAGAAAATGAATACGAGCGTTGATCTTGACCTCATAAAATTACGCTGGGTGAGTGTGTAATCGGTTAAAGATTGATGCTTGGGTTTAGAGGGGTTGATCCCGGCCTTCGCCGGGAAGTTTAGAGAAGTTGAGAGGGGTTTCGGAACTACCCAATCAGGGTTGTAAGACCCCTTTCTCGACTCAAACTACGCTCAATCCCGCTGCACAAATGGACTTTCAAAATGCAAATAGAAAATTTCATTTGTAGTTGGGACTGTGATCTAACAGCCCGCCCTTGCGGACTTGTTCATGTTCATGGGATCAGCGCATGGTGGCATCCTGAATAGCAGAACGCTTCAGGCTCGTTACACCTGAAATGCCTTGGTGAGATTACAGCTGTGGGCAGTAATAACAGGGCCGGTGTTCTATTCTAATCTGGATGTGCCGAAGAACTTTCGGCAATTGGGTAAGAATGTGTGGGTAGCAATGGTGTGCTGGCAAAGGTAAAAACTCAGACCACTTTTTAAAGAAGTCTTTCAATTAAATTTTTTTGTGATGGATCGGGGGAGGGCTTTTGGGAGGTTTTTTTCCGGTGCAAGACCTTATGAGGTTTTCGGAAACCTCATAAAGTCTGGAAGGGCAGAACCGAGACCGCAACCGAAATTTTCATGCTGATGTCGGAAGCAATAAAGTGAGAATTCGATAAGGTAGGGGTCGTCACCCTCTTAGATCTTTCTCTTGTCACCCTCCGAATGAGGGTTGCAAGCTCGGCACCCAGTCACCCCCTCTCAAAGTCTCCCCCTCTCAAAGTCACAAAGTCTCCCCCTCACCTCCCCACCACGAACCTCTCCGTCCTTACCGGCAGGCCCTCGTGGAGCAATTGGAGGAAGTACACGCCCGGGGGCCAGTGCCACAGGGGTACGATGTAGGTAGCCTCGCCGGACTGCGCTTCGAAGCGCTGCAGTTCCCGGCCTGAGGCGTCGAAGATGCGGAAGCTGAGCTCACGGGAGTTTTGCCCCGGCGCCGGGCGGTAGAAGAAGTTGAGGTAGTCACGGGCGGGATTGGGATAGAGCAGCAGGGTGCCTTGCGCCTGGGCCTCTTCGGTGGCATCTATGAGCTGGCAGCCGGGCACCAGGCAGCCGAAGGAGTCCAACTTCATCAGCCAGGCTTGCTGGGGTGTATCAACTCCTGGGGTTCTATCTCTTGATTCTCCGCAAATAATTAAACCTCCATCAGGAGTTTCCTTCATGTCATAAATTTCGTGATGATTGAATCCGTTATCCAATACAACATATTCTCTTTTCCAAAGACTGTCGCCGTCGTTTGATATTTTGGCAATCCATCCTCTCACTTCTGCTGTATTAACACCAGGAAGGTCTTCTGCGATCATCCCAGCGATGATAAATCCACTTCCGTTTTGAGGCCTAATTATTTTACTCAAACGGGAAGAAGCCGTAAGTTCCGGGTCCGGGAACACCACCTCCCATTCGAGTTCACGTTGGGGGTTTAGTTTGAAGACGGCTTTGTCGAAATAGACGACATTGACGCTGGGGCGCTGCTGCTCGTGGCCGATGCCGGAGGCGATGACCAGGCTGCCGTCTTCCAACAGCACCATGTCTCGGGCCGCATCCCGCAAGCCCCAACTCTCGGGACTGAGCCAGGTCCATTGGATTTGGCCGGAGGTGTCCAGACCAGTTAAAAAAGTCCTGTACGAAAAGTTTTCAGTCGTCATGTTATCGTTTGTCTTTATGCCACCAATAATTACACAACCATTGTCCGTTGCTAATATTGAAGAAGGTCTTTCCCAATAATTATCGCCTAACATTTTACTCCATTTTACCTTCCCATTGCTGTCTGTTTTGATTAAATAAATGTTTGTGTTGGCATCACTAATAGTTATCCAATTGTTTGTAACAGATTCCCCATTTTTACAAATAGCAATCCCACCTCTAGGCTGAATAAAATCTTGAGCAGGATAAAATGGGTTAAAGTATTCTCTTGTAAATAATGTATCACCTAAATGATTGTACTTTATCAATACTGTTTTCATCGTACTATCAATTGAATAAGCTGGCATTATAAAAGATCCTCCCGGTAGGGATTTAAGGCCACCGAACCATGGTTCAAAAGTTTTTTGGGTACTTGTCAAGGTTTTCAACAAAAGCATTTGAGCGCTCACATCCATTTTGATAAAAATAGCTCCTGTATTGTAAGGAAAAACGGAATCGGCGATTATACCGGAAGCATAAATGCAACTGTCTGTTGGAATGACAGAACTGAGCACAGCTGCGGGGAATCCATAATTTGTACGGATGTTGAAAGTGTTTTGCCCTATAGATGAAAGGGTGAAAAAAAGGGTGAATATAGAAGTGTACAGAATTTTCATACTTGAAATGAAAAAAGCATAGCCGGAGAGGAAGCTCCGGCTATGCGATCGTTAGAACTTATTTGACAATTATCAGCC
>PAAY01000001.1 GCA_002698985.1 Saprospirales bacterium
CGAGCAACTCGGCGACTGCGTGGTCAACCTTGGCAGCGGTGAGCTGACCTTGAACAGCGATCTGGCCATTGAAAACAATCTCCAGGTCCAGAGCGGCACCGTAGTCCTCAATGGCAACGAGCTGACCTTGAACGGTGCGGTTGATTTTGGAGGGCAGGGCAGTCTGAGCGGCGACGCCAATGCAGCCGTGTTACTGAACGGCACCGGCAACGTATCGCTCCAGTTCGCCCCGGGTTCCGAGCAACTCGGCGACTGCGTGGTCAACCTTGGCAGCGGTGAGCTGACCTTGAACAGCGATCTCCATGTTTATCAGAAACTCGATCTAATGAGCGGGTTCGTCATTCTGCAGAATGAGCATTTGATTATGGAGGATGGTTCTTTTATAAATGGTGGATCGGCAGATGCGTATGTCATTTCACAAGGTGAAGGCCGGTTGATTCTTGATTTGCATCCCAATGACGAGGCATTTTTCCCAGTGGGTACGCTAACCGACTATGCACCTTGTATGATCAAACAAGTACAGACTGGCAGTCAGACCCAATTGGGCGTAGCGGTAATCCAGGGAGTTTATGCCGATGGCACTACTGGTATTGATCTGAGTGCATCTGAGAGCTTGATTAGAAATTCCTGGTTGGTAGAGGAATTTTCCGCCAATGCTTCCCTGGATCTCTCCCTTACAATGTTTTGGGATAGTTCTGCCGCCGTCAATGGGTTCAACCCTGACAAGTGTTATATCAGCCACTATACGAATGGTGAATGGGACACTTACACAGCGGCTGCTGCAACTCTGTATAGCGATGGGACGTTCTCCATCACCAGGGAAACAGTCCAATCCTTGAGTCCTTTCCGCGTAATCAGCGAAGAGCCACTTGCAACGGGCAGTTCACTCCGTCCTCAGCCAGCTATTTACCCCAACCCCGTCGCATCAACACTCAGCCTTCGAATGGAGCAAACATCCACTCCTATATCAGCAGCGATTTACGACAATTCCGGACGGCTGGTGATTATGGAAACTATACCAATTGGCAGTTCCTTCCACCAAATAAATACCGATATGCTTGAGGGAGGAATTTACTGGCTTGTGCTCAATGGGTATATGCCTGTCAAATTCGTCAAAGTGGATTAAAAATATCATGGCATTTTAATCATCCGTTTAGCGCATCCCCACTGGGGATGCGTTTTTTATTAAAAATATGCGTTTGTTTTCGAACAATATTTAGGTAGAATACCTCTTGTAATTAAGGTGCTTAACCATTTTTTCTTCTTCTTCTCTTCAATAAAAAAATACGCCGTTGTTAATCTGTACGGTTTTGCAAGGTTTTCTATTCCTGAAAAACATGAAACACATACCAGCGAAGGCGGATTGCCTTCTCCATTAAATCTTCATTCCCATGAGAAACTCAGAGCGTAATTTTTCAAAAAGAACTGCCAGATCAGGGTCCATGTTTGCAGTTAGCTTATTGATGAGCGGGCTGCTCAGTATTGCGGCGGGATTGTTTGCATATAATCTCGTCAAAAAGGGCGATGATTTAAAAGCGGTTCAAAATAAACTTGGGGAGACGGAGAAAGTGGGAGAGGTAGTCAAGGAGCAATATCGTGGTGTTCTTGCCACAATGGTATTGTTGCGTGAGCAAAATGAAAATCTCAGAAGTATTATCGATAAACGTGACGAAGCAATCGAGTTGCAAAATCTTGAATTGACAAGACTTTTCAATGTTGATGAACGATTGAAAAAGACCTTGAATGAAAACGAATATCTCACAAACAAGCTTGCTTCCTATGAAGGTGTCATTGCTGTTGAACGCAGCAGGGTGGATTCGTTAAGTGAAGAAAATGAATTGTTGATGATTGATAATAGAAAATTGTTCGATTTGTATTTGTCCAAAGGGATCGATATTGCAATGCTTGAACAAAAAATCGATGAGTTAAAAACTGAAAATGCGCGTTTACGCCGACTGGTAAAGATTGCCTCTGTGGTGAAGGTTGTAGATATACGTGCCACAGGCATTCGGTTACGGAATTCAGGCAAAGCAGTTGCAGAGCACCGTGCCAACCGTGTTGAAAGCCTTAGGGTTTGCTTTACCCTTCGGTACAACAAATTGCTTCCGGCTGAAAAAGAAGTATTTTTCATCCGTCTGGTAAATCCCATAGGAGAAACCCTCGCCGTGGAGCAGTTGGGCTCTGGATCGCTATTGCCGGAAGGTGCTACCGAACCCGTGAGATACACCATGGCTCTCACAAAAAAACTCGATGGCGATGTGCAGCAGGCTTGTATCAGCTGGCCTGCGGGCGCTGGACTAATGGCCGGGAAATATCAGATTGAAATTTACAACAAAGATTTTTTGGTTGGACGAAGTGAGTTAACCCTCGATTGACGTCACCTCTAAAGTATATCCCGAGTTTGAATGCATGGAGCAGCAGTTGACTCTCCACTGTTCCCAGCCGGTGCCTTCACCATGATGGCACCGGTTTTTTTTCCCATATCAGCGTGTAAATCAGCTCATAAAGAGAAAGAAAACATTGCAGATGATCTTTGACTTGCAAATTCACTTTTAAACATCATCAAATCCCTCTGAAATGAGAAGTATAATTGACACACTGATCTTCTTTTGGCAATGCACTGGCAAGGTGGCAAAAAGAAGTTTGTTTTTGTTTTTTCTTACGCTGGCCTTTGGCGCCATAGGGCAAAGTCCTGATCCATTGTTGCAGGCAAACCGGTACCTGCAGGAGAACCGGAATCAACTCGGGTTGACCTTGGCTGACCTGAACGATTTATACCTGTCAGATTCATATTCAGATGCCCATAATGGTCTACAGCATATTTACATTCAACAGCGTTACAAAGGCATTCCCATTCACAATGCAATTTTCGGTTTGCACCAGGGTTCGGATGGTCGCATCGTTCACATTGGCAACAGGTTGCAGAAAAAAATTGACTCCCGAATACACTCGGAAAAACCGGGAATAACACCGGCAAAGGCACTCGTATTGGCCTGCCGGAAATTACACTTTAATGTGCCTGAATTTCCGGAGCAAATACGAGACAAAAAAATCGAAGGAAAGAAGTACGATTTCGAGGGCAAAGGAGTGTCTATTGAGAGCATTCCCGTCGAACTCTATTATTTTCCCCACACAGACGGTTCTATCAGATTGACCTGGAGGGTTAGCATTTACACACTCGATGCGCAGCATTACTACCAGGTATTTGTGGATGCGGCTTCAGGGGAAGTATTAAACATTGAGGACCTAGTGGTGCACTGTGATTTTGACCATTTGGTATCGCAGGATCATGATGGCAATAATGGATGTGAGGTGGGTACATACAGCCAGGCGGAAAGCATGGTTCCGCACTCGACTTCTGAAGGCCTTTCTTCCATGGCCAATACCGCGAACACCCAATTCGCTACGACCAATTTTTACAGGATCTATCCACCACCCGTTGAAGCTCCAACTTTTGGTTCAAGGATCTATTTAGGCACTTCCGGTGACCCCATAGCATCACCGTTGGGTTGGCATTACGATGGTAATGTGGAATACCTCATTACACGGGGAAACAATGTGCATGCTTACGAAGACAAAAACAATGTCAATGCAGGAACTTCACCGGTGGGCGGCTTCATACCCGGTCAGCCTCTGAATTTCGATTTTCCCGTTGATCTGACTCAGCACCCGGGCACCTATACCGATGCGGCCATTACCAATCTTTTTTATTGGAACAACTTCGTGCATGATGTAATGTACCACTATGGCTTCAATGAAGTCTCCGGAAATTTCCAATTCGACAACCTTGGGCGCGGAGGCGTTGGCAATGATGCAGTAATGGCAGAGGCCCAGGATGGAGGAGGTACCAATAATGCCAATTTTCTCACGCTTCCCGATGGAGTGCCTGGCCGAATGCAGATGTATTTGTGGACCAGCAATGAAAGTGCAGAACTGGTGCACATTCAGCAGTCACCTGGCTATCCTTCGGGCAATGTCAGTTTCGTGGCGGTGCCGGCGGCTTTTGGCCCTGAGATAACCACCACGGGGGTTTCGGCCGAACTGGTACTGGTGGAGGCGAATGCAAACTCCGCCTCATCTTGCGATCCTTGTGGATGCGGCACCGGGCAGGGTGTTGGGCTACCTCCTGGCAACAACGTACAAGGTAAAATCGTCTTGATCGATAGGGGAGATTGCTCATTCGTAGAAAAAGTCCAGGGGGCTCAGTTGGGAGGAGCAGTTGGGGTAATAGTTGCCAACAACGTTCCAGGGACTGCCCCCATTGCTATGGGCGGCTCGGTTGAAGGAGGTTCTTCATCCATTCTTATCCCTTCGGTAATGATCAGTTACGAAGACGGACAAATTTTAAAAGATGAACTCGTTCAGGGTGCTACTGTCGTTTCACTTAAACGCCTCACCCCCGCACCGCCGATGAAGGATGGTGATTTCGACAATGGTGTCATTGCACACGAATACGGACACGGTATCTCTACGCGCCTGACGGGTGGCCCCAGCAGCACCTGCCTCAGTGGCGATGAGCAGGCAGGTGAAGGTTGGAGTGACTATTTTGCCCTGATGCTTACCATGGATCCTGCCACCATAGCTACCATAGGTGCCGAAGGACGTGGTGTGGGCAGCTATGTGTTCAGCCAGCCATCAAACGGCCTGGGAATCCGGCCAGCCAAGTACAGCACTGACTTTGCTGTCAATGACTATACTTACGCCGACATTGCCAATCCTGAAATTTCGGTACCCCATGGAGTGGGTTTCATTTTCGCCACTGCGCTTTGGGAAATGACCATCAAACTCATTGAGCAATATGGATATACGACAGATCTATACAGCGCGGACCTCACCAAAGGCAACACACTTGCCTTGCAACTGGTGATAGACGGACTTAAACTCCAACCCTGTAGCCCCACATTCCTTGAAAGCAGGGATGCAATCCTGGCCGCTGACATGGCTCTGACCGGCGGAGCCAACCAGTGCCTTATATGGGAAGCGTTTGCCAAAAGAGGAATGGGTTACAGTGCTGTGTCGGGTACCAACAGCCGCGGCGACGAAATAGAAGCTTTCGACCTTCCCCCCACTTGTTTGCCCAATGTTGTACTTACCAAAACTACTGCCCCCACCGTAGCAAATGGCCAAACCCTCCACTATGTCATTACTGCTACCAATTTGGGTGGATTGCCTGCCACAGGTGTCAGCGTCAGTGACCCCCTTCCCGCTGGAACCAGTTACGTGGCAGGCACCGCCACCCAGGGCGGTACCCTCGTAGGTAATACACTGGTTTTTCCTGCGCAGAACATTGCCCCGGGGCAGTCCGTCGTGTATGAGTTCGATGTAGCAGTCAACACTGCCACTTCCAGTAACTTGTCGTTTTTCGACGACATCGAAGATGGGATCAATAATTGGAACCGGTCAGTGGGAGTGGATATGTGGAACCTCTCTTCGGCCAATGTGCACAGTGGCACTTTCTCCTGGTTCGCCTCCGACCCGGACAATGTTTCCAATCAAACTCTCGAAACACAACCCGTTACATTGCCTGGCACGGCACCCAGGCTGCATTTCTGGCACAACTTCAACACCGAAGCAGGCTTCGATGGGGGAGTGGTCGAAATTTCCAACGATGGGGGTGCCACCTGGTACGACCTTGGACCCCTCATGATCCAGAACGGCTACACCGACTTCATTCCCGCAGCCAACAACCCACTAATTGGCGGTTTTGCCTTCGGTGGAAACAGCAACGGTTGGGTCGAAACCATCGCTGACCTGAACACCTTCAAAGGCCAGCAGGTCATTGTACGCTTCCGATTCAGTTCTGATGTGCTCACTCCGGGACATGGTTGGTATATCGACGATGTTGTCATTGGTTCTCAGTTGACATTCGTCGATAATACCGCATCCTACATTACCTCCACAGGTGATGAAGGCGAAGCCACTGCCACTACCTTGGTGTTGCCGGCATCACAAAACCAGTCTTTGCCGGTGATTGGTCAGGACCTGGAATACGCCACACTCGCGGATGTGCAGCGGGAGTTGGAAGTGCAGATCTGGCCGAACCCTGCAGCTGAGTCGGTGAACCTACGTCTTTATCAAAGCACTGATAACCAACCTACACTGGTTCGCATCCTGAGCACTCAGGGGCAGGAGTTGCAAAGGCGTTATTTTTCAGGAATTGATGTTTCACTGGATGTAAGTGAATTTCCCTCTGGACTTTACTTTATTCAGGTAAGGAATGGCAATGGAACCGCTCTCAAACGAATAGTTGTCAAATAGAAACGTGATTAAAGCGTGTTCGATAGGTCGATTTATGTTGGTGGCGCTAAGGCGCCACCAATTTTCAAATAAACACAAGACACAATGCATTTTGAGGTCAGCAATTAAAGCGTCAATCGTTAATTCACAAAACACTCCCCATTGTGAAAAATTTCCACATCCTCGCCATCCAATTTTTACTCGCCTGCATTCCCATTCACGGAATAAACGGGCAATGTGCTGAATCCTATTTGGTGGGCAACACCGCCACCCCATCTGGTACAGACATAGGGCAAAGCATAACCGTTTCCACCTGTGCCAGCGGCAATTTTACCAGCATAAGAATAGTCACTGTTACCAACAACTCCGACGTTACTCTGCGCATTTACGAGGGCGATGGATACAACGGTACATTAAGGTATACCCAGACGGGTATTTCATGGACTGTCTCAAACCCAAACTCCTTTTTGATTTCTTTGGGTGGAGGAACGGGTTCATTGGCTTATGTATCTGGTCAGACTTATACTTTTCGCTTTACCGTGGGTGGAGGCACTTTTCAATTGATGCACGCAACCATGGGCATGTACACTGGCGGTCAGATGTACATCGGCACCACGGCACAACCTTCACTTGATCTCAATTTCAGTGTCAATACTGACGCTATGATACTACCTGTCGAGTTGAGCGCTTTCGAAACCAGGTTGTTGCCAGAAGGGGTAAAGCTTTTTTGGACTACTGCATCCGAGTCTGCAAACGCTGGCTTCCAGGTGGAGCGCAGCATTGATGCAATGAATTGGACGGAGTTAACCTTTGTTCAGGGTAAAGGAACAACCACGGAGGAACAATTTTACCAGTGGTTGGACAGCAGGCCTTTGCCGGGTGTCAACTATTATCGCCTTCGGCAGGTGGATGATGATGGATCGTATAGTTTCTCTCCGACGAGGATGGTACACTTGCCAACCGATGGAACCCTGACCATGTATCCAAATCCCGTGGCAAGTGGAGGCCCACTCTACATCGATGTACCCGAGCGTGTCGGACAGACCGAGTTGTACATTTATTCTGCCGACGGAAAATTGCTTCGCACTTTTAAGGCCAATGCCGGAATAAGAATAGAACTGACTGTCAATTTTCAGCCGGGCTTTTACCTTGTCAGAAGTAGGCACGCTCCGGATTGGATGTGCCGGTTGGTCGTGTATAATTAGGTGGAGCAACCTGCAACGAACAAAAAAACCGAGACAATCACGCTTGTCCCGGTTTTTTCTTTTTTGAAAAGAGGTATGATTAACTGGAAGGGCTTGCTTCTTTATTGGAGGACTCTTCGAGGATTTGTTTTGCCAGGTCTAGAATTCGGGTGTCTTCAATCTGGACGATGCCGCCATTGGGGCCTGGCTGGATTTGGATGTCCACTATCTGGCCATCTTCAAATTTTTTAGCTCCGAAGAAATTTCTAACGGTTTGCTCTTCAATGCCGAGTTCACTGGCAATGCGAGCTACACTGCCAGTGGGAAGACTGTGTTTGATATCCCTGAGCTCATTGAAAGTAATGTACATAGCGGTAAGATTTTAAAGGTTCGGCAGGCGGTTGACTGTCGCCGTAGAAAATGGACCGTAGCGGAGTGACGAGGTGAAAAGTGTCAGAAGAAAGGTGCCGCTGGTCACAAGTGTTAGTTCTGGCGATACCCAATCGCCTGCAAATGCAGTTGATATCAGCAAGTAAAGATCGTTGCGTTTAACAGAGGGAAAGGTAATCTTTTTTGCCAAAATCTGTCAACCCCTGTTCTCTGATTTTTTTTAGCCTTCGGCCAAACTTATGGCAGTGGCCATGTGGAATGCAGCCTGGGGGCTGAATCAGAGCCATTTAGCGGTAAAGGGTAGCGTTTTCAAGGTATTCAAAAACGGCATCGGGAACGAGGTACTGCACCGATTTGCCTTCTTTCAGGCATCGGCGGATGTAGGTGGCACTGATGTCGAGCAGGGGGGCGTCAAAAGTTTTTACCGAAGGGTGCGATTCAAATTCAGCCTTTTTCACTTTGGGCCTTTTGTAAAGGTAGATCTGGTAATCCCTCAAAATCAGCTCGTAGTTTTTCCATTTGTGGAGGGTAGCCAGGTTATCGCCGCCCATGATCAGGACGAAATCCCTATCAGATGGGTATTTCTCTTTCAGGTAGGTAAGGGTATCGATGGTGTAAGAGGGGCGGGGCATTCCAAACTCGATGTCTGAAGCCCGCAGGTAGGGATTGTCGCCAATGGCCAGGCGCACCAGGTGGAGCCGGTCGTGGTCTTTGGCCAGGCTGGCTTTGGGTTTCAAGGGGTTTTGGGGGCTCACCACCAGCCACACTTCATCGAGGTCGGTTTGGGTGGCCATGTAGTTGGCAATGATCATGTGCCCCACATGCACCGGATTGAAAGAACCAAAGAATAAACCAGTTTTTTTCATACATCCTTGTTGTTGCCCGAAGGGCGAAAGAAAGAAAAAATGGCGTAACAAGCGCCTGTTTACAGCCACAGATGATGCCGGACTGAAGCCGAGTGGAGGGATGCGCTATGGCATTTGTTGGGTTCTGATTTGGCGATTTTTCCTACCTTGGCCGGCAATTTTCAGGAAGGCCCTCCAGACCGTTCCCGTTTGCCGAAGGAAATCCAAATGCCAAATTTTATACATTAGTATATAGCCGGGGAAGCCTGGAGTGCTGTTCCGCAAATCTTTAAACACATCAACTATGAGCCAGATACGAGCTGCCGTTACCGGTGTCAATTGTTTTGTTCCTGAACACAGGTTGACAAATACCGACCTCGAAAAAATGGTGGAAACCAATGATGAGTGGATCAAAACCAGAACCGGCATCGAGGAGCGGCGCATCCTGAAAGACAAGGACAAGGCCGCTGCATACATGGGGTCACAGGCTGTTAAAGGCCTGCTGGAAAAAACCGGCACCAGCCCCGAGGAGATTGACGTGGTGATTTGCGCCACCGTGACACCGGATATGATGTTTCCGGATACTGCCAACCTCATTGCCTATGAGAATGGTATGAAAAACGCTTTTACTTTCGACCTTGGAGCGGCTTGCTCGGGCTTCCTGTTTGCCTTCAACACGGCCGCACGCTTCATCGAGTCGGGTGCCTATAAAAAAGTCGTTGTGGTGGGCTCGGACAAGATGTCTGCCATCACCGATTACACCGATCGTTCGACTTGTATTCTGTTTGGTGATGCTGCCGGCGCTGTGCTGCTGGAGCCCAACGATGAAGGCAACGGCATGATGGACTCCATTTTGCGAAGCGACGGACAAGGTGCTGAGTTTCTTTACCAGGCCGCCGGTGGCTCGCTCCGCCCGGCAAGCCACGATACGGTGGATGCCAAGCAACATTTTATTTACCAGAATGGCCGCCCGGTTTTCAAAGCTGCGGTTAGCGGCATGGCCGGTGTTGTCCAGGAGATCATTGCCAAAAACAAGCTCAGCCCTGATGACATTGCCTGGGTGGTGCCTCACCAGGCCAATCTCCGAATCATTGAAGCGGTAGCCCGCATGGCCGATTTCCCGATGGAGCGGGTGATGGTGAACATCAACAAATACGGTAACACAACTGCCGCCACCTTGCCCCTTTGCCTTTGGGAGTGGGAGTCTCAGCTGAAAAAAGGAGACAACCTCATCCTGACCACCTTTGGCGGTGGCTACACCTGGGGCGCCATTTGGCTGAAGTGGGCTTATTGAGGTGTTTTCAGCATTTTTTGCCTCGCTTCGCAACAAAGAAACCCGGGGTTTTTGCTGCCAAAGGAGTTCTTCCCGGCAGGCATTGAACTAATGATGCCAATACCTATCTTTGCGCCGCTTTTTGAAAACCATCAAACGACAATTACAATCAATTCAGAATGGCAACAACTTCCGATATCCGCAACGGCATGTGCCTCGAAATGAACGGAGACATCTGGTCAGTGGTTGAATTTCAGCACGTTAAGCCGGGAAAAGGCGCTGCCTTCGTGCGCACCAAACTCAAGTCTTTGACAAAAGGCAAAGTGGTTGACAATACCTTCCCCGCCGGTCACACCATCAATGAGGTCAGGGTGGAGCGCCGCCAGTTTCAGTACCTGTACCATGACGACATGGGGTACCACTTCATGAATACCGAAGACTTTGAGCAGGTAACTCTGCCTGAAGAGCTGCTCGATCACCCGGAATTTTTGAAGGAGGGAATGATGGTGGATGTACTCTTCCATGCTGCCAACAATACCCCGCTCAATGCTGAAATGCCTTCTTCGGTTGAAGTGGAAGTTACCTATACCGAACCCGGTCTGAAAGGCGATACTGCTACCAACACCCTGAAACCAGCCACCGTTGATACCGGAGCTGAGGTGAAAGTTCCCCTCTTCATCAACCAGGGTGATAAGATAAAAGTGGATACCCGCACCGGTGAATACCTCGGACGGGTGTAGGGTAGGGCTTACTCCGCAGATTCATCGGTATTCCTCCTGCCCCGGTTTTTTCGGGAAAGAGGCAACTCATTCATTATCTTGGCGGCCTAAAACCATATCATTATGACATTCAAGGAAATTCAGGAGCTCATCAAGTTGGTAAACAAAACCAACCTTTCCGAATTCAAACTGGAACAGGGCGATTTCAAACTGTCAATCCGCACTGCGGCATATACAGAGGCAAAATCCGCAAAAGTTTCAGCCGTCCCCTCTGTCGTTCCGCTTACCAGTGCGGCTCCGGCTGCCCCGGCACCAACTCCGGCACCGGCACCAGTTGCCTCTTCCGCTGCTCCGGCTGACAAGGCTCCGGCTGCCACCAAAGAAGCTGCAGCCTCTGAAGACAAATACGTTCCGATCAAATCACCTATGGTTGGTACTTTTTACAGGTCTTCATCACCGGATAAGCCGCCCTATGTAGAGGTTGGTAGCCACGTCAAAAAAGGCGATGTGGTGTGTATCATCGAGGCCATGAAGCTGTTCAATGAAATAGAGTCAGAGGTCAGTGGCACCATCGTGAAAGTGATGGTTGACAACGAATCACCGGTGGAATACGACCAGGTTTTGTTCCTGGTTGACCCAGACTAATTGGTTCGCCAATAGATTCAACAACACCTTCACCGGTCATTTCAACTCAGACAAGTATGTTCAACAAAGTACTCATTGCCAACCGTGGTGAAATAGCCCTTCGTATAATCCGAACCTGCCGTGAAATGGGCATCAAAACCGTTGCTGTTTTCTCAACGGCCGATGCCGACAGCCTGCACGTCAGATTTGCTGACGAAGCCGTTTGCATTGGACCGCCTTCATCAACGGAATCTTACCTCAATGTATCCCGTCTGATGGCAGCGGCAGAGATCACCAATGCCGATGCAATCCATCCCGGCTACGGGTTCCTGGCCGAGAATGCCGACTTCGCTGAAATTTGTGCCGAATACGGCATCAAGTTCATCGGCCCCACTCCCGAGCAGATACGCACCATGGGTGATAAGATTACGGCGAAGCAGACCATGCTGGCCGCCGGTGTGCCGTGCGTACCTGGTTCAGGCGGTTTGCTGACCGACCTCAATGAGGCCAAGGAAATGGCCAAGGAAATTGGCTATCCGGTTATCATTAAAGCCACTGCCGGTGGTGGCGGAAAGGGCATGCGGGTGATCTGGGAGGAGTCAGAGTTTGAATCCAACTGGGACATGGCCCGCAAGGAGTCCAAAGCTGCCTTCGGTAACGATGGACTCTACATGGAAAAATTCATCGAAGAACCCCGCCACATTGAGTTTCAAATTGCAGGCGACCAGTACGGCAAGGTTTGCCACCTGAGTGAGCGGGAGTGCTCCATCCAGCGTCGCCACCAGAAATTGGTCGAAGAAAGCCCGTCTCCATTTATGACCCCAGAGCTTCGTGAAAAAATGGGAGCCGCCTCCATTGCCGCAGGCGAAGCCATCAACTACGAAGGAGTGGGAACGGTGGAATACCTGGTGGACAAACACCGGAATTTTTATTTCATGGAAATGAACACCCGTATCCAGGTGGAGCACCCGGTTACGGAAGAGGTGATAGACCACGACCTCATCAAAGAGCAAATCAAAATTGCGGCGGGCATCCCCATTTCTGGCAAGAACTACTACCCCCAAATGCACGCCATCGAGTGCCGGATCAACGCCGAGGATGTTTTTCACAATTTCAGGCCCTCGCCCGGTAAGATAAACTCACTGCACACCGCCAAAGGTCACGGCGTCCGGGTCGATACCCACGTTTACGCCGGCTACGTCATTCCTCCCTATTATGATTCCATGATCGCCAAGCTGATCTGCCGTGCGCAGACCCGTGAAGAGTGCATCACGAAAATGGAAAGAGCCCTGGAGGAATTCATCGTGGAGGGCGTGCAGACCACCATTCCTTTCCACAAAAAACTCATGAAAGACCCCAACTTCAGAGCCGGCAACTTCCACACCGGCTTCCTGGACAATTTTGATATGGGGGAGGAGTGAGTTGTATTGAGGAATCGAGGAATCGAAGAATCGAGGATTTGAGGAATCGAGCCTGGCTAGCGTTATCACTTCAAGTGCCGTCGACAATTAATACTATTTATTAGGCCTCCTCAAATCCTCATTCGCCGGCTGGCGGATCGGTTCTTCAGTTCCTCAAATCCTCAAATCCTCAGTTTTTCAGTTCCTCAACAAATGAAAGATCCTATCTGGAAACAACAATTCACCCCTGAGCAAGTCAATTCGCTTCGCAAAAACACCATCAACGAAGTGCTGGGCATAGAGCTGGTTGAAATCGGTCCCGACTACATCACCGCTCGCATGCCCGTTGACCACCGTACCCATCAGAACTACGGCATGTTGCACGGTGGCGCCTCGGTGGTGCTGGCCGAAACCCTCGGCAGTGTGGCATCCACCGCCTGCCTCGAGGACCTCCAGACCCAGATGGCCGTTGGGGTGGAGATCAACGCCAACCACCTGCGGTCGGTGAAAAGTGGTTTTGTGACCGGAACGGTAAGGCCGGTGAAGGTGGGACGGACGATACACGTTTGGAGCATCGAGATTTCCGACGAAAATGGCAGACTCGTATGCGTGAGCCGACTCACGGTGGCAGTGGTCAACCAAAAAGGTTGAGCCCGCATCCCCCGTCTGTTTAGACGGAAAGGGACAGACGGGACAAGCACATCCCTCATCCCTCATCCCTATTCTTGTCCTCCTCCTCCCTCAAACGGAATCTTGTCCGTCTCTTTTTTGAAGAAGAACAGCACGATCAGAATGGCAACGATTGGAATGAGCAGCAGGTAAAAAGCGATCTGTTCCTGTCCTTTGAACACGCCGAACAAATTGCCGGTAATGATGGAGCCCGTGGTGCCACCGATAGCCGAAAACACCACGATGAGACCCGACATGGGGGCGTGCTGTGTGACGGGCAGCTTGCTCAGGATAACCGAGTTGATGGCCGGATAGATGGGGGCCAGGCAAATGCCGATGAGTGGTACCACATATGCTGCCAGGGGTGCATCGGCCCAGCCGGTTACTTCCCGACTATTGCCCCCGCTGGCCATTTGAAGGCTGAGCAGCATGAGCACACCGGCAGCAATGATGCAAAAACTCAGCACCTTGAACCAATGCATTTTCTTCAGAACAAAACCTCCGGCAAAACGACCAACCGCAATGGAGGCTGCCAAAATGCTGGACATCTGAATGCTCAGCGATGAGGGCAAGTTGAACACCTTCTGGTTGAAAGACGGAAGCCAGCTCATCATACCCTGTTCAATCAGAACGTAAAGGAATACGCTGCCGATGAAGATCAGCACCAATGGCCTGGCCATCAAACTCAGCATTTTCTCAAAGTCTTCTGCGAGGTCGGAGCTCTGTTCGGTATGCACTTTCGATTCATCCAGTTTGGTGCTTAGCAGCAGCACAAATGCCAGGATGGACATTGCTGACAGCACATAATAAACCTGAAACCAGGAAGTGCTGGTCTTGTCGGAATCGTCAACAAAGGCGCTGAAGATGAAATAACCCGACAGCACCCCCACCATGAACACCGACTCCAGGAAGTTCATGAAAGAGGCGTGTTCTTTTTCGCTGTGCGTGATGATGCCTATCGTCGCAAAAACGGAAACCTTGATGAGGGCAAAACTGACGCCCACAGCGGCAAACAGCAGCTTCACCGCCCAGAAGGCCGGCAACATGGGCATCATCAGTGTCATGGCGGATACGATGCCCAGTGCAATGAGCATGCAGCGTTTGTACCCGATTCTGACGACATAAGAAGCAATGAGAAAGGAGGCGATGGCGATGCTCAGGTCTTTGAAGGCCTCCAGGGTGCTGGCCGCCCCTTCGCTCACGCCGAAGTTGTTTTGCACTTGCAGGATGACAGTGCCCACGCTGTTGAGCAGTATTGCGAAGACGAAGTAGTTGAGGAACAGTGAGAGTTTGATGCGCCAGTTTTCCATGTCTTTCGTTTTGTTGATCACACCGGTTCCGGTTGCCCTTTTGCTTTTGTCAATCGGGCACATAGTTGATTTCCTTGACCCTTCCCCAGGTTCCCAGCAGAACGGTATGGGGCATTTCCACGAAGGGCATTTGGGCCACGAAAGCCGGAAGGTACTCAAAATTTACGGAGAGAATTGCGTGCTCCTCTTTCGACAGTTTGCAGTCGTCAAATTTCGCTTCGCAAAGTTCTTCAAACCAGAGCGGCACGACGATGACGGGCTTGTATGACAGGGGGTACTTGCTTGGCTTTACCACGTTTTTCGTCAATCCGCACTCCCTGCACTTGCCGCATTTACAGTCCATAAATACCAGCAAGGTATACTGGGTGAGGTATTGCCCCCCATCGTAGTCGTCGACAACATTGCCTGTAGCCACATCCTGCAGGGGGATGCCCGCCAAAAGAGGATATGAATTTGTTTCCGACCGGACCTTGTAGATGCGGGCGGCGGCGGAGCTGTCTTTGAGCACTTCCCTCAATTTGCGGATGTCCAGTTCGAGTTCCGGTGTTGCGCAGCGAAGGCTGTACTGCAACAGCAAAAGGGCGACGTTTTCCAGGGCTGTGTCGCTGAGCAGCTCATTGGCCAGGTCCAGTTGAGCCTGGATGGGGTACATGTTTCCTTCGGCAAACTCCCGTTGCAGTGCCTTGTGTTTCAGCTTCAGCAATACGAATTGCTGGTAATCGGGGTGGAAAGCGGCTTGCTGGTTGTTCATTTCGATGCCCGATAGCCATTCCTGCCATTCAGTGGGCAAGGGTGCGTAAGGGTTGGTCTGCAACTGATACGCGATGAGCCATGCTGCCGGCAGGTAGGTGGCTCTCGTCTGCAACCACTTTACCATCAGCGGGCTCAGGCTGTGGCTTCCCTGCTCTCTTCGCAGAAAATCCCTCAGGCTGCCTTGCAGGATGCGGGTCATCTTGAAAAATTCATCCGGCCCGCCCGTCTTCCAGGCATTGCGCAGCGACACCAACAACCTGCCCTTCAGGCGCTCAAAGCTGACAAGGGTGGTGTTGTTGTGTCCATCCCTTTCGTAAATGTTGAATGACGGATTCCTCTTTTGATCGGCGGTGATGGTGATGACGGTTCGCTGGCCCTGCTCCATGTAAACCGGGATCTGTTGGTTCCCTGCCATCAGCATGGCAATGACCGGCTCTTCGGGCGCATCAACATAGACCGGCGAAGTCAGCGGACTCATGGTCAGCTTGAAATAATAGGGTTTCTCTTCAAAATGTTTCCTCGGAACCATCAGGGTGGGATTCAGGTGGATGCCCTGCGGGTAGTGAATCACCAGGTCGGATTCAAAGCTGAACGTATCCACTTTTTCAGCTTTCAGCGATTCATGGGGCGGGTAATTGCTGCAACCCCAGGGAAAGGGTCCTTCGGCAATTTGCACCCTTTCAAGTTTTCCTTCCTTCGGTAAATCCGGCGTCTTCCGGCCCTTTACCTCGATGCCGTTGACGAAGAAGTCCGAATAGGTGCGCACCGTTTGAACATTCTTCAGTTCCAGGGCATCGGTGGTGGCGGAGGCGAACTGCAAATGCCACTTGCCCTGCCAGAGGGTGTACCCCAGGTCGTAGTTCCGGTTCAGCATCACCTTGGACGGGAAGGCTGCTGCGTGATTGAATGCCTCAACGGCATAGGAGGTATTCCGGTAATGCGCCCTTATGATGGCATTGCTGAGCAGGTCAACGTACAGGGTGCCTTCGAACCAGGCACCCGCTGAAGCCTCCATGGGTGAAAAACGCACCACCGCCACCGGTTCCCCGAAATAGGTCAGCGTCTGCTCCCATTCAAACACATAATTCGTCAGGTCGTGTTGGCCAAAAAAGTAAATGGGATTGCGGATCACATCCAGATCGGCACAGAGGTAAGTGCCGAGGGGAAGCCCGGGCGCACCGCGATCGGGGCCCTGAACCAGGGAGATGAGGCTGTCGTTGCGGAATTCAAATCCCTGCTCGATGGCGGATTTTCCAAGTTCGATTTCCGGATCAGCCTCTTTGCTTCCGGCATAGATGGCACTCATGGCCCGTTGGGAAGCCGGTAGTTTTTTCAGCTTCGGCAAGGCCGTGGTGACGGTGGCCTCCTGCCGCATCAGCAATTGCCCGCTTTCGGGCAACCAGTGCATTTCCCGGAAGAATCCTTTCAGCTCGAGGGCATCCATCTGATAGGCGTCGGCTGCCTTTTCAAAAACCCGGTGCATCAATTCCCTACCGGTTGTTTTTTCAAAATCTGCCAGGTCGTATGCTTCTGCCTCTTTCAGTGCAATGACCTGCCTTTGGCCTTCGGGCCAGGTGGAAGGATCCAGGAATTGCTGTTCAAAACCTGGAGCTGAAACCTGAATCTTTTGGAGATCGTCGGCACAGAGCCGGAATTCGCCCTCCCTGTTGCTGGCACTGAGGGGGTAGCCCGCCTCGGTCGTGAATCCGGCAAAAGCGATGGGTTCTCCCGTGCGTTCGTTCACCACCAGCCCCCGGAATTCCTGGGCCGATGCAAAAAAACCGAATAAAATGAACCATACAAAAAATGTGGAGCGGAGCATTGTTTTTCGTTTTGGTTGGGTCATTGAATACAGTGGCGCAAGATAATGAACAGGCTTTGAGATTGCAGAACATGAACAACAAAAAAAGGGCGGCAATAGCCGCCCCGTTGATGGGAAACAAATTGGGATTTGAGTCCCTGTAGAACACCGTTTGGCGTCCTCACAAAAAATCACCTTGTTCTAATTTCTCTCAGGCCCCCTTTGGTGTCATGACATAGGCAACGGCCAGCAGTTGCTGGTTCCAGTTGCCAAGTGGTGGGTAACCCAGGCGCGGAGGCTCAATTGAGTGGTAGTGACTGCGTTCTGCGGCTTTTCCGGGCCTTCTGCCGTGGAACATGGTGTAGCCAATGACATTGCCCTGGTCGTCCTTCTTCACTTCCGTAACCACGCCGATGTGCTCGATGATGCCGCCTTTCAGCACTTCATCTTTTGGGGGGTGGTTGTACCTTTTTCCGGATCCACCAAAAAACATCACGGCTCCCGGCTTGATGACATTTCGCTGCGCAACGGCATCATTGATGAACACCAGGTTTTCGTGCGCATTGTACCAGTTGGCCAGCGAGCGGCTGTCCCGTGCATCGGTGGGTTCCGGGTAGAGGTATTGATCGCAACTGGAAGCCACAAACTGCAAGGTCCGGTGAAAGATGCCCGAACAATCCGCCAGCTTCTCGGGCTCCCGGTTGTTGTACATCACCTTTTTCTTTTCCATTTCTTCGGCAAATAATGAGAGTTGAAAACTCAGTTCTTTGTCGTTGGCAAAACAGGCTTGTCCAGAGGGTAATACAATGGGATTGTCCGTCGGACCGGAGGGATCTACTTCTGGTGATTCATCTGATGCTGAATTTCCGGCAAGGTTCTCATCGTTGATTACTGTTTCAGAGGTCTCTTCTTGTTTGGTCTCCTGCGCCACTTTGCTTTCAGTTTCAGTTTTAACTTCAGAAGTGGTGGCTTGTTGGGTGCTGTTATCGGCAGCAGGGTTGGAGCTCCCCCATACCATGTAACCTACGAGCAAGCCTACCGCAAACAATGCTGCGTTCAATACGAGATGTTGTGATTTCATTTCCAGAGTTTTTGATGTGTGATGGTTTGATCCTGCAAGCCAACCGTGACAAATAATGCATAGGGTTTGGCAGAACCGTCTTGACATCCCAAAGATGCAGGCATGCCATGTGCATTTTTCCGTCAAAATGTTCACAAAATCCGTCAAAATGGGGTTTTGAAGGAACTTTTGGTGGTGTTTCTCCCCCGAATGGGGGAGAGGCTGAGACCTCGTAAACATCAAATAGAAAGCCCTGGCAACAAAAAAAGGAGCGGCCCGAAGACCGCTCCCGTGAACCCTGTTTGTCCAGCGAAGGCCAAAAGACCTACACTATCAAAAACGCTTTTACCTGTTCACCATGAGGCGTTTCACCAGGCGTTGGGTCTCTGTTGTGACCGTTACCTGGTACA
>PAAY01000002.1 GCA_002698985.1 Saprospirales bacterium
TACCCTCAAAAGCGGAATGACGGATTTGTGGGTAATCGATAGGGTTTAGAGGGGTTGAGCGGAACCCCTCTAAACTTCTCTAAACCTCTCTCAACCCCTCTAAACGAATGAGGGCACTCATTCCTCAGTTCCTCTCCCGACGGATGTCGGGATCAGTTCTTCAAATCCTCATTCCTCCCCACCAACATTCCAATTAGCTTTGCCCTGATGACGACCCTACGCAAATACAACGAGCAGTTTCTGGCGGAGCTGGAGCGCCTGAACCCCCGCCAGCGGGAGGCTGTGGAGCAGATCGAAGGGCCGGTGCTGGTCATTGCCGGACCGGGCACCGGCAAAACGCACATCCTGGCCTCGCGCATCGGCCGCATCCTGTTGGAAACGGACACCCAGCCGCACAACATCCTTTGTCTCACCTTCACCGACGCCGGCGTGAGGGCCATGAAAAAGCGGCTGGTGCAACTCATCGGGCCCGAAGGTCACCGGGTGCACATTTACACTTTTCACTCCTTTTGCAACAAGCTCATCCAGGACAACATGGAATTGTTCGGCAGCGCCGGACTGGAAAACCTGACCGACCTGGAGCGGGTGCAGATCATCCGCCATCTACTGTCGGAACTGCCACCCGGGCACCCCCTCAGGGAGGGCCGCAAGGACAGTTACTTCTTCGTCGATCACCTGAAGAACCTGTTCAAGGACATGAAAACCGAGCACCTCAGCCCGGACTTCATCCGGCAGAAGGCGGATGAGTACCTGGCGCAGGCCCAATCGGGAGAACTGGAGGAGTTCGTTTACAAACGCAAGACAAAAGACTTCAAAGCCGGCGACCTGAAGCAATCCGCCATAGACAAGCTGCAACAGCAGTTGGAGCAGCTCAAAGCCGCCGCCGACCTCTACCCGCTCTACCAGCAAAAACTGGCGGAAGCGGGCCGGTATGATTACGACGACATGATCCTGTGGGTGCTGGAGGCTTTCGAAAAACACCCCGACCTGCTGCTGCGCTACCAGGAGCAGTACCACTATTTCCTGGTGGACGAATACCAGGACACCAACGGCGCCCAAAACGAAGTGCTGCAGCAACTCATCAACTATTGGGAGGTGCCCAATGTCTTCATCGTTGGCGACGACGACCAGAGCATTTTCGAATTCCAGGGTGCCCGCCTGAAAAACCTGACAGACTTTTACGAGCGTTACCGCGACCACCTGAAAGTGGTTGTGCTGGAAGAGAACTACCGCTCCTCACAAATCATCCTGGATGCAGCCGTTGACCTTGTGTCTCGCAACCAGATCCGGGTGACACGGAAGTTGAGCGGCATGCCTCTGGAAAAGAAACTGAAAGCCTCCAACGAAGCGGTGGCCGATGCCGGCGTGCCGCCCATGGTCCGGCGCTATGAAAACCGGCTGGTAGAAGTCACGGCCATTGCCGATGAGCTGGCCTCGCTGCGCAAGAAAGGTTTTCCGATGGAAGAGGTGGCGGTGCTGTACGCAGAGCACAGGCAGGTGAAAACCCTGCAGGAATTGCTGGAGCGTCGGGGCATCCCTTTCCAGACCCGTGTATCCGCCAATGCCCTCCACCAGCCGGTGGTCCAGAACCTGCTACTCATCCTCCAGTACCTGCTCAGGGAATACCTCAAACCGCTGAGCGGTGATCCGCTGCTGGTAAAGATCATGCAGATGCCCTACTTCGGCATCAGGCCGCTGGACCTGGCCCGGATCTCGGTGTTCCTGAACCGTGAGGGCAACAAAGGCCGAAGCTGGCGGGAGTTCATAGCCGTTCCGGAAAACCTGACCCGTCTGGAATTGCAACAGCCCGAAGCCATCCTGCGCCTTTCGGGAATTCTCGAGGAGATCATCGGCGACTTTGCCGGCCTCTCCTTGCCGGCGCTGGTGGAGCGGGTGGTCAACCGCAGTGGCATCCTGGCCAGCCTGTTTACCGAAGGAAAACAAAGCGTGAGAAACCTGACGGAATCAGGGCGGCAGCAGCTGGTGGCCCTGCACGCTTTTTCGGCCTTCGTCAAAAAAGAAGCCGCCCGCCGGCCGCGCTACACCCTTGCCGGCATCCTGGATGCCATCCGCGACATGGAGACGCACAAGATACCCATCAGCATTCCGCAAATGCCTTTCGAGAAAAACCCCGGCAAGGTCAATCTCAGCACCGCCCACAGCGCCAAAGGGCTGGAGTTCGACCGGGTGTACATGATTGATTGCGTGGATGCCCATTGGGACGCCAAAACCAGCAATGGAAGGTACCGCTTCAGCTTCCCGCCCAACCTCGAACTTTCCGGAGAGGAAGACAGCATTGAAGCAAGGCGGCGGCTGTTTTATGTGTCCATGACCCGTGCCCGCAGTTACTTGCAGCTCTCCTATTCCGAAGAGAATGACGAGGGAAAAGGCCTGAACCCGAGCAGCTATTTGCAAGAGCTGATGTCCAGCGGGCTTGCAGCGGAACAAGAAGAAAGCCCCGAACCGGAAGCCATCTTGCAGGCCATGACCGACCTGCAAAAGGAAATGCACCCCGCCCTGGCGCAGATCGACGAAGACCTGGTGCGGCAGGAACTGCGCAGCTTTGAGCTCAGCATCAGCGCACTGAACACTTACCTGCGCTGCCCGCTGTCGTTTTATTACGAGCATGTGCTGAAGGTGCCGGTCAGCGAGAGTGAGGCGGCGGCCTTTGGCCAGGCCATGCACGCTGCCCTGGAATGGGCCTTCAGGAAAATGCGCAAAAGCGATGATTTGGAGTTTCCGCCAACGGATGCCATCACCCGGATTTTTGAGGAAGACATGCACAGAAGGAGGGCTTCCTTCGGCAAAACCTCTTACGAGCAATTGCGCAGCAACGGTGCCACCTGGCTCCGCCAGTTTTGCGACGAAAACAGGGACAAGTGGCCAACAGGCGCAGAGGTGGAAACCCTGGTCAGCAATGTAGAGATAAGCGGTGTGCCGGTAAAAGGCTACATTGACCGCATCGACCCGCTGACCGGCAATGCCGTGCACCTGGTGGATTACAAAACCGGCAGCGTGGATGCCAGCCGCATCAAAGCACCTTCGGAAAAAGAAGCCCTCGGGGGAGCCTACTGGCGGCAGCTCGTTTTTTACAAACTGCTGTTCGACAACTGGCCTCTGTCAAAAGGCCGCAAGGCCATCAGCGGGGAAATAGCCTACCTCGTGCCCAAAGCCGGCAAAATGAAAACCGCCAGGATGGAGTTCACCCCCGAAGCGGTGGAATTCGTGGAAAAGCTGGTCGTGGAGACCTGGGACAAAATCCAGCAACTGGAATTTTCCGAAGGATGCGGCAAAGACGACTGCGCCTGGTGCAGCTTTTTGAAGAATCAACAAAACGTGGACAGCTTCAGCGACCTGGAAGCAGAAATGCTGGACGACAGACAATGAGCATGTTTAAATTAGAGGACAGTCACTGGCACAAGGGCCTTCGCAAAAAAATGGTGGAGACCCTCCGCAGGAAAGGCATCAGCGATGAGCGGGTGCTAGCCGCCATGGAGGTGGTGCCCCGTCATTTTTTTCTTGACAGTGCCCTGGCGCACCTGGCCTACGAAGACCAGGCGCTGCCCATCGAGTGCGAGCAAACCATTTCACAACCATACACGGTGGCCTTTCAAACGCAACTCCTTCAGGTGGAGAAGCGGCAGCGCATCCTGGAAGTGGGAACGGGCTCCGGTTACCAGGCTGCCATCCTCGGCGCCCTTGGGGCACGCGTGTTCACCGTTGAGCGGCACAAAGCCCTACACCAACATTCCAAAGAGCTGCTGGCCGCCATGAAGCTCCGCAATGTGCGCTGCTATTGGGGCGACGGCTACAAAGGCCTTCCGGAATTTGCGCCTTTTGACCGCATCATCGTGACGGCAGCGGCGGCGGAGGTCCCGCAATCTTTGCTGGAACAACTGAAACCGGGTGGCTTTCTGGTCATTCCCGTCGGCGACCCGGTGCAAAAGATGCTCAGGGTGACCCGCGAAGCAGATGGCAGCTTTACCGAAGAGCGCTTTGGCTCCTTTCGTTTCGTTCCGTTCCTGAAGGGCAAGGCCTGAGCCGGCTGCCGATTATCACCCACCGATTGACACAAAGTGCAATCCTGCACGTTGGACAATTTCCATAACTTTGCCGTCCTGACCGAATACAGGCTCCGGCCTTGTTTGTCTTCGCTGCGCAACAGCGCCCCGGAGTAAAAAACCAAAAAATTTAGCTCATGGCACAAGTAGAATTGATCATGCCCAAAATGGGTGAAAGCATCATGGAAGCCACCATCCTGCGCTGGGTGAAAAACGTTGGCGACCATGTTGAAGCCGATGAAACCATCCTCGAAATAGCCACCGATAAAGTTGACTCCGAAGTGCCCAGCCCGGTATCGGGAGTGATCAAAGAAATTCTCTTCCAACCCGACGATGTGGTGCCCATCGGCACACCCATTGCCATCATTGCCACCGAAGGTGATGAAGAGGCCCCGGCCCCGGCTTCTGAGCCACAGCAACCCGAAGAGAAAAAGGCTGCCCCTCAAACCGCCAGCCATGAGCCGGCCAGCTCCAACGGCCAGCAAAAAAGTCCCGAACCCGCTCCGGCTCCGGTTCTGGAACTAAGCGGTGTGCCAGCCGGCTCGGACATCCCCGCCAACAGCCCCTCCGGCAGGTTCTACTCCCCGCTGGTGCGCAACATCGCAAAACAGGAAGGCATCAGCCTGCAGGAACTGGAACAGGTGCCCGGCACAGGAGCCAACGGCCGTGTTACGAAGAAAGACATTCTGGCCTACCTGCAAAACCGCAGCAAGCCAGCTGCTCAGCCGGCTGCTCCTCAGCAAAAGGCCCAACCATCCACCATGCCCGCTGCCGATGCACCCCGTCCGGCAGTCAGCGTTTCCGGCAACACGGAAATCGTTGAAATGGACCGCATGCGCAAGCTCATCGCCGATCACATGGTGATGTCCAAGCGCACCTCTCCGCACGTCACCAGTTTCGTGGAGGTGGATGTGACCAACATCGTGAACTGGCGCAACAAGGTCAAAGGGGAATTCCAGAAGAAATACGGTGAGAAGATCACCTTCACGCCCATCTTCATGGAGGCCGTCGCAAAGGCCATCCGCGATTTCCCGATGATCAATGTTTCCGTTGACGGCGACAAGATCATCGTCAAAAAGGACGTGAACATCGGCATGGCCACCGCACTGCCTTCCGGCAACCTGATCGTGCCCGTCATCAAAGGTGCCGATCAGCTGAACCTCGTTGGCCTTACCCGTTCCGTAAACGACCTGGCCAACCGGGCCCGCCAGAACAAGCTGAAACCGGAAGAAATTCAGGACGGCACCTTCACCCTCACCAATGTGGGTACCTTCGGCAATGTGATGGGCACACCCATCATCAACCAGCCGCAGGTAGCCATCCTGGCCGTGGGTGCCATCCGCAAGAAACCCGCTGTGGTTGAGACGGAATACGGCGACCTCATCGCCGTGCGGCAAATGATGTTCCTCTCCCTCAGCTACGACCACCGCGTGGTGGACGGTTTCCTCGGCGGCTCTTTCCTCCGCAAAGTAGGCGACTACTTGGAGGCCTTTGACCCAAACCGGGAAATCTGATCCGGCCCCGTATCTACACAGTACCGGCTGAACACGAAAAGCGGCATTGCTCATGAAGCGATGCCGCTTTTTTACTGATTTTTCACCGTGGCAACCCAATAGGTGCGCATCAAGCGCCTGACCGTAGCACACCCTTCAGGGTGTGCCAGTGAAACACCCTTCAGGGTGTGCCAATAAACATCATTCTCACACGAAAGGAAATAAACAGGATTTACCAGTCCAACGACCTTCAGGTCGTTGCCCATCACAGGAGCCAACCTTCAGATAGCTCCTGTTTTCAATCCAAGTGCAAATTCAGAAGCTGACCCTAAGTCAGCGCCTGAATGGTGGGTGATCAGGTGCTCGTTTGAACTGTTAATATCACGGCGGCCAGAGGCCGCCACTTAGTTCCGTCAACGAGCGCAGCTCGTGACGAGCCGACGGGGCTGTACCTTTCCCCGTAGCACACCCTTCAGGTCGTTGCCCATCACAGGAGCCAACTTTCTCATAGCTCCTGTTTTCAATCCAAGTGCAAATTCAGAAGCTGACCCCAAGTCAGCGCCTGACTAGTAGGTGATCAGGTGCTCGCTTGTACCGCTGGCAGCACCTTTCCTGCGGCTTCGCCGAAACCGATGCGGACGCCGTCTTTTTCGCACCAGCCCCGCTGGATGACGGTATCGCCGTCGAGGATGAATTTGCGTTCGGAGCCGTCGGGCAGTTGGATGGGCTTGGTGCCCCGCCAGGCCAGTTCCAGCATGGAGCCGTAGCTGTCGGGTGTGGGGCCGCTGATGGTGCCGCTGGCGCATAGGTCGCCGGTGCGCATGTTGCAGCCGTTGACGGTATGGTGGGCCAGTTGCTGGCACATATTCCAGTACATGTATTTGAAATTGGAGCGGCAGAGGCGGTAGGCTTCATTGGTTCCCTCCGGTTGGATGGCCATCTCCAGGTTGATGTCGAAGCTGCGGGGGCCGCCGATCTGCAGGTAGGGCAGCGGTTGCGGATCCTGTGGCGGGCCAGAGGTGCGAAAAGGCTCCAGGGCATCCATGGTGACCACCCAGGGCGAAATGGTGGAAGCGAAGTTTTTGCCGAGGAAAGGACCGAGCGGAACGTACTCCCATTTCTGGATGTCTCTTGCCGACCAGTCGTTGAAAAGCACCATTCCGAAGATGTGGTCTTCGGCTTTGTCAATGGGGATGGGCTGCCCCAGTTCATTGGGCGTGCCGACCACGAAGGCCATTTCCAGCTCGAAATCGAGCAGGCGGCTGGGGCCGTAAACGGGTTTGTCAGCGCCCTGCGGCAGCATCTGCCCCATGGGCCGGCGGATGGGCGTTCCTGAAACGACGATGCTGCTGGCCCTGCCGTGGTAGCCAACGGGCAGGTGCAGCCAGTTGGGCATCAGGGCGTTGGCAGGGTCGCGGAACATGGTGCCCACATTGGTGGCATGCTCCCGGCTGGAATAAAAATCGGTGTAGTCACCCACCTGAATGGGCAGCAGCAGTTCCACTTTTTCCATAGGGTGCAGGAAGTGCCAGCCCAGAGGTTTGACCTCGTCATTGCTGTCGTCCAGCAGGTCGGCAATGCGCTCACGCAGGGCACGCACTTTTCCTCTTCCCAATGCCATCAGTTCGTTGAGGTAGCGGTTCTGGAAGACGCTGTTGGGCAGTTCCAGTTCGTCGAAAAAGGCCAGCTGGTTCAGCACATCCAGGTCAACCACATAGTCACCGATGGCGGTGCAAACCCTCGGCTTGGGGTTGATCTTGGTTCTAAAAACGCCAAAGGGCAGATTCTGAATGGGAAAATCGCTACCGGCGGGCACATCCACCCACGACTTTCTTCGGGGATCGTTCGCTCTTATCTCCATAGGGTTTAAGCTCTGTTTAATGTTTCAGGGGCCGCAATTTCAGCATTTCAGAACGAATCTCCGGCTTCAGAATGTTAATTGTTGTTCCCGATGATCAATCGCTCCGTAAACTGCCTGTTGCCGGAACCTGCTCCGACACCTGGGGAGGTGAATGAAACGAAATAAAGGCCGGGGCTGAGCTCCCGCAAATCCAGGGTAGTGCCCGTGCTGCCCGCCGCCATTGTTTTCTTCGTCAAAACCTGGCCCAGGGCATTGCTCACAGAGATGCCGATTTCCGTCTCCAACGGGCGATCTGTTTTTACGAAGAAAAGGCCGGAACTGGGATTGGGCCAAAGTTCGAACCGGGTGTTCAGCAGTTCGTAGGTGGCCGTGTATTGCACCTTAAACGGAACCGCCGGGCTGACCACCGTGCCGCAGGCATTGGCAAAGACGACCCGCCAGAAAAAGCTCTGACCGTGGTCGTGCAGCGGGAAGCTGGTAGTCAGTGTGGTGCCGGTCAGGTTTTCTTCGAAAACGGTGTTGCTGAAGGCCTCGTCGGTAGCGACTTGCAGGGTGTATGTTGAAGCGCCACTTCCAGGCTCCCAGGTGAAAGTATATTCCGGTCCTTCCAGCACCTCCGTTGCCGCAGGCGACAAGAGATTTCCGGCCACCGGAATGCCCAATACTTCAACAGTGAAACTGTCGGCCACCGCATGCACCCCGTCGTCACCCAGCAAGTGAATGGTGTACTGGCCGGGATCGACACCCTCGAGTGTCAGCGTCCAGGTCGTTTCCCCGTCGGGTAAAACAGGGTTCTGACTAAAGGTCATGTCAGCATTGGCCGGCAGGCCGACGACAGAAATGGTCACCCCGTCTGAGGTGAAGCAGGACCCCACATCCACCTGGCTGCTAAGGGTATCGGTGGTGCAGGCCGTGAAGCTTTCGCCATCGGAGCTGAAGGTCAGGTCGTCCATGGTGGTGAAACTCCAGACTTCCGACAGGCTGGCGCCGCAATCGCCCAGGGCTTCCACCTGCCAGTAATAGGTGGTGCAAAAATCCAGGTTGGAGATGGTCTGGGAAGTGCCGGTCGTTGACTGAACCAGGATGAGGTCGTTCATGAGGGAATCCCCGGCCAACCTGACGATGTAGTTATCTGCGCCGTCGGCGGGCTGCCATTGCAGCGGTATGGCCAGTTGCTGGCCGGTGGCGGCATTTGGCGGAAAGCTGAGCTGTGAAACTGCCGGCGATCCCGTCACCTCCCAAACCAGGGTGTAGCTGGCTGTGTCGCTGCCTCCGATGGCAGTGATGGTGAGCGGGTAGCTGCCGGCCTCATTGGTGGGGCTGATGGTCATCGAGACCACAGCACCCGGTGCGGCCGGATTGGGCATAAATCCTGCTGTTGCGTCGGGTGGCAGGCCTGTTACGGTGAGGTTGACAGGTTCGCTTTCGCTGAATCCGGTTCCCAGAATCAACTCCACGGCCAGGCCATCGGTTACGCAGGTATTGGCTTCCGTCTGGGTGGAAAATACGCTCACCTCATCGGGTATGGTGGCGCAGAATTCCATGCCCCACCCCCTGAGCTGACCCCCATCCTCGTCTGCATCGTCATGTACGGTGAGGGTCCAGGTTCCCTGGATGGGTTCGCCATTGAAAGCAGCTAAATTTTGGAGGGGCTGGAAAGTGCCTGCAATTGCAGGCGGGTCATCATTGCACATGAAATCCAGTGCCGGATAAGGCAATGTCGCCTCATCGTCAAAGCTGACGAGTATGTCATCGCTGTCACAATCGCCATCATCCGGGTTTGCCATCAGTGTGATGGTGGTGCCTTGCGGGCTGGTCAGTTCCACCCTCAGGTCGCCCACCCAGGTGTGGGCAATGTCGAGATCGATGAGGTTGATATCCTCCACAAAGCCTCCTGAATTGATCTCGATGGTAGAAGTTATGGAAGGCGTTCCGTTGGAGGAGATTGTCAAAGGCACGTCTTCGGCTATTTTCGAAGAGCAGTAAATGCCAGCCACGGTAAAACGCCGGAATTCTGACCAATCGCTGCTGCCGCAGGCATTGCTGCTTTGTACCCGCCAAAAGTAGGTTTCCTGTGAAATGAGGCCGGCCTGTAAGGTCAATGTGCCGGTTGTCAACCCATCCAAATCCTGGATCAAGTTGGTGAAATTGGAATCTGAAGCGAGCTGGAAATGGTAATTGCTGAAAGCCTGGGTTTCCCAGCCGAAAGTCGGATTGGTGGCTGCACCCTGGGCGTTGTCGGCCGGCTCCAGCAATACCGGCACTGCAGGAGGCGCCTGCACGATGGTCAGCAACAGCGTTGAGCCATTGCTCTCTGTGCTGTCCGTTCCGGAAATGTCAAATTCATATTGCCCTTCGGGTAAAGCCTGGGTGTTGCCGACGGTGAGCACCACGGTATCGCCGGGCAGCATGGGGTTGGCAGAGAAGGTGGCTGTCAGGGAATCCGGCAGACCACTGATACTCAACCAGACGCTGTCTGCGAAATTTTCACTGACAGTGATGAGAAACTGGCCATCCGCCGGGGCACACACGGCTTGTTCATCCTGCACCGCTTCCACAAAGTAGGCGCATTGCCGCTGTGAACGGCCATCCAGAACAAGGGTTCCAGTATTGTCGGGGTCCAGCCAGTCTTTCAGCCGGGTGGACGGGGTGCCGCCCCCCTCCCAACTGGTATGCAGCCAGCCGAAAAAGTCGGAATCATCGTTGCCACAGGCAGCACCGCCGCCATGGAGCTGGCCCACTACCCGCTTATGTTTGTTGAAGAGCGGGGAGCCGGAGCTGCCTCCCTCCGTGGTTCCAATGTCCCAGTCGGGAACGGCTACGTGATCGCCATTGGGATTTGGCGAGTAGCCAAAGTAATCGGAGATGTAAGTTTCCTGAAAGGAAAAAGAGATGCGCTTTTCGTCGGTATTTGGGTGGTGCACACAAATTACCGAATCACCGGGCGAGACATCGGTGGCATCCCATCCGGCAAAGAAAGCATCCGCTGTTTCTGAAACGGGATCATCGAATTCCACGAGGGTGAAATCCGAGGGGCTGTATCCGGCCCGGAATATGGCTCCTGTGTTGAAATCATTGAGAAGCCCATCGCCCGGGCCACCGCTTTGTGGGCTGCCCGGCTGCCGGCAGGTACTGTTCTGAAAATTCCAGTAGGCAACCAGCGATGGAGCACTGTTTTGAGTGATTCCGCAGTGAAAAGCGGTCATGAAGAGCGGTGCACAGTCCTGCCGGGTGTTGTTGATGAGGAAGCCGGTGCAGAAAGTGCCACCACCGAGTCCTATCACTGCCACGCTCTGGATGATGTCCCGATACTCGTCCACGATCTCCCAGCCGTCGGCAGCGCCGCAAAGCACGTCCAGGTTGCAGGAGCCGGAGAGCAGGTCGGCAAAACCGAGGAAGTCGTGGTTGACGTAGCTGAGTTGGAGTTGCAGCAGGTCTTTGTTTTCCTTCGGCAACTTCACCTCGATGACGATTTCGTCACCTTTCAGCACGGGGGTCCACAGTTGTTCGTGTTCTTCGTTGTCGGCCGGGGTAAATGGCCCTTGCACTTCATTGCCGGAAGGCGAGTACAGTACAAGGCTGCCTCCCTCCGGCATCTGGTACCTGGTGAAACCCAGGTTGAGCGATTTTGCCCCTTCGGAAAAAATGCGCAAACGCCAGACGGCATGGCCGGTGGCAGTATAGTCCCAGGTGCCGGCATTTTCCGGGCTGATGTCCACCGGGATGTTGACGGCAAAGCGGGGAGCCACACCGGGGCCGCGGCGGTTCAGTTCCTCATCGAGGAGGGCCTCGTTGTCCTGTTTGGGAAGCACCACCCTGTCCACCTCCGAAAGCGGGGTTTTGACTTTGGTGATGCGGGGATCGTTCTGACTGAAAAGCGTTGCGACGAAAAGAATAGCAAGCAGTGAAGTGAGGGTCCGTTTCATTTTAAGGCAGTAAAGGTTGTGAGCAATGATGAGTTGGCAAAGGGCAAGTTAGCCCTTGCTCCAGTTTTGCCGAAGGGGAAAAATGATTTTGAGACGATGACTGACAAAAAGGACTGAAAACGGACAGAGCCGGCTCACCAGGCCTGCGTCACTCCGGGGATGGCACAGGGGTAAAGGCCGTCCTCACCAGGCAGCACCTTGGGCAGGGTGTCCCAGGTATAGGCCTCCGGTTGCAGGTTCAATTCGGAATTCAGAGCGGTGTTCCAGTCGACTTCTTTTCCTGAATAAGTGGCCATGCGGCCCATGATGGCGGTCATGGTGGCGATAGCTCCATTCTCCGCATCGGCAAAGCGAAAATCGCCTTTGGCAACGGCCTCGAACAGCATGTCGTGCTCTACCTGGTAAGGATTCGGGTCGCCGGAGCCGTTGTGCTTGTAGATTTCGCTGCCTCCCCGGCTGAGCAAATGCCCAGGGCGGGGTGCGGAGCCGTTGCTGCCCTGGAAACCCTCCGTCACGGCGACGACGGTGCCCGGCTGATGGCGGCATTGGCTGTAAATGCGACTGCCGTCTTCGTATTTGAATTCCACGAAATGGTGGTCGAAGATTTCTCCGTAATCCGGGCCGATGCGCACCTGCCTGCCGCCCATGCCCTGGGCTTTTACGGGATGACCGTTTTTCACCCAGTTGGCCACGTCGAGATTGTGGATGTGCTGTTCGCAGATGTGGTCACCGCAGAGCCAGTTGAAATAATACCAGTTGCGCATCTGGTATTCCATTTCGGTGAGTTGCCGGCCGGCATCCCTTTCCAGGTCGGCCCGCTTTTTCACCCAAACACCTTCACTGTTCCAATAAACCCTGCCACTGAGGATGTCGCCAATGGCACCGGCGTGGATCATCTCCACCCACTTCATGTACTTCGCTTCGTAATGGCGCTGCAAGCCCACCACCACGTTCAGTTTTTTCCTTTTTGCTTCTTCGGCTGCCGCCAAAACCCTTCTCACACCGGGTGCATCGGTAGCCACGGGTTTTTCCATGAAGATGTGCTTACCCTGCCTGACAGCCTCTTCAAAATGGATGGGCCGGAACCCCGGCGGGGTGGTCAGAATTACCACATCAGCCAAGGCAATGGCCTTTTTATAGGCATCAAATCCTGTGAATTTGTGTTCTTCCTGAACGTCGATCCGGGAGCTGATGTCCACTTCCCCGCTGCCGGCATCGCCTGAGAGCAGGTATTTCAAACTGCTGTCGATGCGATCCCGGAAAGCATCAGCCATGGCCACCAGCTTTACGTTTTGAGCAGTTGATAGCGCCTGTGCAGCCGCTCCCGTACCTCGCCCCCCGCAGCCGACGAGAGCCACTTTGATGCTGTCGTCACCGTCGAGGTGTACCCTCGCAGCCAGTGCCGACGGGATGAACAATGCCGATCCGGTGAACAATGCGGCGTTTTTCACGAAAGAGCGGCGCCCTTCCGGGTTGGATTTGGAATTGTTGCGTTGTGCCATGGTAATAGTATTAGCGTTGATTTGCGGTAGGTTCCCTGAAGGTTTCCAAGGCCAATGATCGTAAATCCACCTTGCATATTCAAGCGGCGTTCCAGAAAACACAAATGGGGTTGATGAATCCTGTCATCAACCCCATTTCCGGCCTTGCAAAGGGCATCATTTAGATACCCGTTTCACAAGCCTGTTGATCTTGCCTTCGATGCTGCGTTTCCACTTTGGACTCTCCATGTGGGCCCTGTATTCATCGTAGTTCTTCTGGCCCTGCCCCATTACCAGCATAGACCACAACTCGAGGGTAAAGGGCGTCTGCTCGGGTGCGGAGATCTGCGCAACCGTTTTCATTTCCGGATAGGCCAAGACCTGCGGAATGGCAACCATGCGGCGGGCCGGGTCCAGCCGTTTAGGCAGCTTTACCTTTTTGACGATGATCTTTTCTTCGCCAAAGTGGCGCTCTTCCACCGGAAACCAGGCTATGAGGTTTTGCCCCGGGCGAAGCTTGCTGCCGTGAAGATCGTTCCACAATTGCAAACTGTAAACGGAGCAGCCAAAGGTCCTGGCAAGGTCCTGCAACTTATCGCCTTTCACCACCGTGTAGTCGGCTTTGAAGTAGAATTCCGAGGCGTTGTATTCTGCTGTGTCCACGAGGGGAGGCAGCTCCACCTCTTCTGCTGGCTTTTCGCCATCGAGCTGTTGGGTTTCCAGGTATTCTTTCAGGGCCGGGATCACCCTTTTGGGAAGAATGACGAAATGCCCTTTTTCACTTCCGGGAACGCTTCCCCTCCGGAAATGTGGGTTCAAGGCTTTCACCACTTCCAGGGGCAAACCGGTTACGGCAGCAATGGTAGTGAACTTGAGCGGATGATAGACTTTGAAAGCCTCGATCAATTGCATGTCGAGGTGGGGCCATTCGGGTTGTACATCGTGCTCTTTGTAAAAATTGACGATGTAAGCTGCACCGATGAATGCAGGCACGAAGCGCCGTGTCTCCCTGGGCAGGTATCTGGAAATGGCCCAGTAATCATCGGCACCGGCTCTGCGCTGAGCCCTCAGTATGGTTCCGGCTCCGGCGTTGTAAGCGGCCAATGCAAGTTCCCAGCTTCCGAAGCGCTCATACAAGCGGGCCAGGTATTTCATGGCCGCCTCGGTAGAGCTGTGTGGGCAACTGCGCTCATCCACCGTGCGGTTGATGGTCAGGCCGTAGAGCCTGCCCGTTTGCCGCATGAACTGCCAAAGACCGCCGGCGCCCACCGGAGAGCGGGCATTGGGGTTCAGCGCTGATTCAACAATGGCCAGGTATTTAAGGTCTTTGGGCAGGTTGTGCTCCTCGAGGTACTTTTCAAAAATCGGAAAATAGGTGGCCGTACGGCCAATGACGATGGCCGCACTGCGTTTGCTGCGGCCCAGGTAAGTGCGTATGTAGCGCTCAACATCGGTATTGTAACGCGGCTCAACGATCAAATCCATGGATTCGATTCGCTCGCGTATTTCCGAAGTGTTGAAAGGGGTACTTGCAGAAGAAAAGTTCGAGAACAGAGCGCTAACCATTGCCAGCAAAAAGCTGAACAACTGAGAGGGTTTCATATAATGCTCGATTCGTTAACAATTGGCGATTTCGCTTCCGTCCTCAATTTGTCGCTGAACAATCAGCCCCGCTTGTTCAAATTGGCTCCAGTTGGCCAAAGACCCTTTGCGGTTCTATGCGAATCGCCGTGATTCATGTGTAGTTTTCGAAGCTCCGGTTAAGAATTGCAAGCCTTGGGCTGATGCGCCGCAAAGGTAACAAGTTGTTTAAATTCAAGGCATGGAAACCCCCTGACAGGCCTTTGGTTCAATGAAAAGGAAAGATTTTGGAGGAGAAAATGGACTGCCATGGGCCAGCAGCCCGTGTTTTGCGACGAAAAAAAAGAGGTCAAGGCTGTGTTGCCCTGACCCCCTGAATAAACACCTAAAACCCTATTAGTCTATCTTTCGCAACCCGGTTTTCCGGGTCTGTTGCTTTGCTTCATTGTGAACGACGATTTGTATAGGTGCAAAAATTCCCGATTGTTCGAAGAAGGGCATAAAAAAATCGGGCGAACAGGAAAAACTCCTGTTTCGCCCGACGGGGGGTCACTTCTATGAGAAAGATTATCCCACTTTGATGGTTTTAACCGGTTGAGGCTGGGCCTCTGGTTTCTTTGGCAAAGACACGTTCAACACGCCGTTTTCATACTTCGCATTGATCTTGCCTGCATCAACGGATTCAGGCAAAGTGAAGCTCCGGCTGAATTCATAGTAGCCGAATTCTTTGCGGGTGTATTTGCCTTTTTCTTCTTTGCGATCTTCTTTGTGGGCAGAAATGGTCAAAAGGTCATTGTCGACTTTTACTTCAAAATCACCTTTCTCCAATCCGGGTGCTGCCACTTCAATCTTGTACTCGTTATCGTACTCAACGATGTTGACGGCTGGCGTGGTGAGCATGTTGCCTTTGAAGAAGGTCGGCATGTCGTTGAACATCTCTTCGAAAGAATCAAATACACTTGGCAAATTGCCTTTGCGTCCGGGGAAATAACTAACCAGTTTCATATTTATTCAGTTTTTTATGGTTCACGGATGTGGTTGACACCCATGCCCTATCAAGGGATGTTCCACCCAGATTTTGAAGAAAAAAGGACAGAAAAGAGGTTGGAGTGGCTGCCATTATGGCCTGTTGCTCAATGGCTTCCATGTCATTGTGACATAAAAAACAGAAGCCCGCTTCATCCGAAACGGGCTTCTGTTCGTAAAACCGCTGGCTTTGGATCAACGGGTAAGGTACATGCTCCGTTGTTTATCCAGGTCCCTGAAGAACGGATCAGACAGGTCTTTGATGAACTGGATGGCCTCGCCGGTGGATTTCATTTCCGGGCCGAGCGCTTTGTCCACGCCGGGGAATTTGTTGAAACTGAAAACGGGCACCTTGATGGCAAAGCCTTTGGGCTGCGGGTGTATGTTAAAATCTTTCAGCTTGTGGGTGCCCAGCATCACTTTCGTCGCAATGTTTAGATAAGGCACGCCGTAAGCTTTGGCAATAAACGGAGTGGTACGGCTGGCCCGCGGGTTGGCCTCGATGACATAGACTTTTTCATCCTTGATGGCGAACTGAATGTTCAGCAAGCCTTTGATGTTCAAGGCTCTGGCCAGTTTTTCGGCATAATCCACCATGGTGTTGACTGATTGCACCGACAAGCTGTAGGTCGGAAGTACGGCAGAACTATCGCCGGAGTGGATACCTGCCGGTTCGATGTGCTCCATGATGCCCATGATGTGTATTTCTTCACCGTCGAAAATGGCATCGATCTCAGCTTCTTTAGCCCTGTCGAGGAAATGATCGATGAGCACCTTGTTGTCGGGCATGTGCTTGAAAATCCGGAGCACGTGCCTTTCCAGTTCCTTGTCATTGATCACGATGCGCATATCCTGGCCACCGAGCACATAGCTTGGACGCACCAGCACCGGGTATTTGATTTCATTGGCAATCCGGAGCGCCTCTGTGGCATCATTGGCGACGCCGTATTGTGGATACGGGATGTCCAGTTCCTTCAACAAATCCGAGAATGCACCCCGGTCTTCGGCCAGGTCCATGTTTTCGAAGCTGGTGCCAATGATGGGTATGCCTTTTTTGCTAAAAGTTTCAGCCAACTTGAGCGCCGTCTGACCACCGAGCTGAACGATGACACCTTCCGGCTTTTCCAGTTCGATGATTTCATCGAGGTGCTCCCAGAAAATTGGCTCGAAGTAGAGCTTGTCAGCAACGTCAAAATCCGTGGAAACGGTTTCCGGGTTACAGTTTACCATGATGGCCTCATAGCCAACTTCCCGAATGGCCATCACTCCGTGTACACAGCAGTAATCGAATTCTATCCCCTGTCCGATGCGGTTGGGGCCTGAGCCCAACACGATGATCTTCTTTCTGTCCGAAGGAACGCTCTCATTTTCTGTATCAAAAGTGGAATAGAAGTAAGGCGTCTGGGCTTCGAACTCTGCCGCACAGGTATCCACCATTTTGTAAGTACGGCGGATGTTAAGCTCTTTGCGGACCTTGGTCACATGCTCTTCGTCCACCCGCATGAGCCAGGCAATTTGTGCGTCGGAATAACCAACCTCTTTCATTTGCCGGAAGAAATCAGCAGGGATATCTTCAGGCAGGTTGTATTTCATCAGCTCGTGCTCCATGTCCACCAGGCGTTTGATCTGCTTGATGAACCAGGGATCTATTTTGGTGAGCTTGTGAACCGTTTTTTCAGGAACGCCCAGCCTCAGGGCATCTTTCAGGCGGAAAATCCGGTCTTCACCAGGCTCTTCCAGTTTCCGGAGGATGTCTTCGGTCCGGATCCATTCCTTCATGTCAGCACCGAGGCCCATCCGGTTGTTCTCCAGGCTCTGGCAGGCTTTCTGAAGCGCTTCGAGAAAATTCCGGCCGATGGCCATGACCTCACCGACGGATTTCATCTGAAGACCCAGTGTCTGATTGGCACCGGGGAACTTTTGGAAGTTCCAACGGGGCATTTTGACGATGACGTAATCCAGCGTCGGTTCAAAGTAAGCGCTGGTATTGCCGGTAATCTGATTTTTGAGCTCATCGAGGTTGTACCCGATGGCCAGTTTGGCTGCAATCTTCGCAATGGGATACCCTGTGGCCTTACTGGCCAGGGCTGAACTCCGGCTCACCCGTGGGTTGATCTCGATCACGATCAGATCCTCTGTTTCGGGGTCAATGGCAAACTGGATGTTGCACCCCCCGGCAAAGTTTCCGAGGGAACGCATGGCGTGGATGGCCTGGTCCCGCATCTTTTGGTAAGCCGTGTCACTCAGCGTCATCGCTGGCGCAACGGTGATGCTGTCGCCGGTATGCACCCCCATGGGGTCGAGGTTTTCCACCACGCAGATGATCACCACGTTGTCAGCGGCATCCCGCAACAATTCAAGTTCGTATTCTTTCCAACCGAGAACGGCCTTCTCCACCAGCACCTCGTGCGTTGGCGACATGGAAAGGCCCCGCCTGAGCGCCTCTTCAAAATCTTCCTCTTTGTGAACGAAAGCAGCACCGGTTCCACCCAGGGTATAAGAAGGGCGAATTACCAGCGGGAATCCGATCTCCTGTGCTGCTTCCATGCCTTCGAGAAAGGAGTTGGCAATTTTGGAAGGTGCCACGGAGAGCCCTTCTTCGATCATGTGTACACGGAAGGCTTCCCGGTTTTCGGTTAGTTCGATGGCGTCGATATCAACTCCGATGAGCCTGACACCGTATTTCTCCCAAATGCCCAACTTGTCAACTTCGATGGCGAGGTTGAGGGCGGTCTGTCCTCCCATAGTTGGAAGAACCGCATCGATTTTCCTTTCCTGAAGGATGTGCTCGATGCTCTCCACTGTCAGTGGCATGAGGTAGATATGATCCGCAGTTACGGGGTCGGTCATGATGGTGGCCGGGTTGGAATTGATAAGCGTTACCTCAATTCCCTCTTCTCGCAAAGAGCGGCTGGCCTGCGATCCAGAATAGTCAAATTCACAAGCCTGACCAATGATAATAGGTCCGCTACCGATGATCAGTACGGATTTGATGGAAGTATCTTTAGGCATAGGAAGGAAGACGTTTACCCGAAGGGGCTTTAAAAAAAGACTTCAGTAGTCTGGAGGATGCGACTGCTGAAGTCTTTTACCATGTTTTTCGGGGCGCAAAGGTAAGGGGTAGTCCCCGACTGGCAAAGCCGTGTAAATCAATTATTTCAAGCCATATTGATCAATGAGGTAAACCAAACTCAAAATGGCCGCTGTTCCGAGTTCCAGCTCCCGTTTGTTCACTGTTTCAAAAGTATCAGCTGCAGTATGGTGGTAATCGAAATAGCGCTGGGAATCCGGCTCGTAGCCGACCAGCAGAGCATTTTGGGCTCTAAGCGGTGAGATATCAGCTCCTCCGCCACCTTTCTTGATGTGCAGGTAGTAAGGCTCCAACAGAGGCGACCACTGCTGCATGGCGGTCAGCCGCTCGACGAAAAGGTGTGAATTGCCGTCCACTGTAAACCCACGGGGGGTGAACCCACCTCTATCTGATTCAATCGCCACCAAATGGTTTTCACCCAGCCGAGCGGCTTCCTCTGCGTAAGTCCGGCCACCCCGGAGGCCATTTTCTTCATTCATAAACAGCACACAGCGGATGGTGTGCTTTGGTTGGTAGTTCAGCCTTTTCATCAGTTGGAGCACATCCATTGCCTGGACACAACCCGCACCATCGTCATGGGCTCCTTCTCCGATGTCCCAGGAATCCAGGTGCCCGCCAACCAGGATGATTTCGTCCGGATTTTCACTTCCTTTGATTTCGCCAATAACATTGTAGGAAAGCTTGTCTTCCAATTGGGTGCAGTGTGTCTCCATGTAAACGTGCACCGGGCCTGCCTTCAGAGCCTTGCTCAGCAATTCCGCATCATTGGTGCTGATTGCCATTGCGGGGATTTTTGGGAGATCATCCCGGTATCTTAGTCCTCCGGTATGCGGCACATCATCCAACGCTGAAGCCATGGACCTCACCAGGGTGCCAACTGCGCCATACCGTGCGGCTTCAGAAGGGCCGTTTGCACGCTGGCCTACGGCACCGCCATAGGCTCTGAAAGTATTCAACTGAGTTGGATCAAACGGCCTGTTGAAAAACACAATTTTCCCTTTTACACCTGCTTCACCCAGTTTTTCCAGTTCCTCAAAGCTTTGCACTTCAACAACCTCAGCTGAAATGCCCGCCATGCCAGTACCAACTGAACCGCCCAGTGTCACCGCCTTTAAATCCATAGAGCCCATCACGGAGGCGCTAATCCTCACGACCTCTTTATCTCCCCTTACCCAATGGGGAACCATTACAGGCATCAACCAGACAGAGTCCAGCCCCAGCGTATCGAGCACCTGTTTGGTGTATTCAACGGCAGCGGCGGCCTCCGGAGAACCACTGAGCCGGCCCCCAATTTCTTTGGTGAGGTACCTCAACCAGTCGTATGCCCTGCCTTCGGTTAAGGCCGAATCATGGATTTTTTTGATGAAGAATGCGTCTGCATTTTCCTGTGCGAGTAAACTAAAAGTAGTGCTGACACTAAGAAGCAGGACTAAAAATCGTTTTGCAAGCATTGAAAATCTGAGTTTAGGTCAAAGATGTTTGAAGGAAATGGCAAATAAAGCCAAAATCTGCGGCAAGGCTCAAACGTAAAATTTCGTTTCGGAAACCTACCGATAAAGCGAAGGAAGTAAAGCAACCCTCTCGTCACCCCTAAGGTTTTTCGCTCATGAGAAAGCTTGGGTGAAGGATTTTTTCAAAAAAAATCATTTGGATTTGGCAATTTGCAGAAAAGGACATTAAATTTGCCAACAGAAAGTAATCGTAAGAATTACACAAAGAAATTCACCCCAAAATCCACAAGAGTAATTTGGTTTTATTTGGTTAGGGCTGAGGTAGTGCTACAAGCGCTGCCTCTTTTTTTTTGGTGCAACCTGTGTCTTTTCCTTTCAAAAGCCGTCCAAAAGTATCAACAGTCTGTATTAAAAAACGATTTTTGCTACCTTCATCGGTCAATTAGTTACCCGAATAGCCCTTTCAATACATCAACAACATACCATTCGTTTGGGGTAGCATAACAGTTTAATGGGAACAGAAGGACATTCCAAAGAAGCAGATTTAGTAGTGATCCAGGAGTATCTTCGGACGAAGGATTCCCGTCACTTCTCTACCCTGTACAAACGCTACGCCCCAAAAGTCTATGGCAAGTGCATTTCCCTGTTGAAAGACGAGCACCTTGCCCGTGACGCTGCCCAGGAAATCTTTTTGAAAATATTTCTGAACCTCAGCCGCTTTGCAGCTCAGTCGAAGTTCTCTACGTGGGTTTACTCGATCACGTATAACTACTGTATCGATTTACTCCGGAAGAAGAAAAAGATGACCAATCTTTTTGACGATGAGATGGAGCGGCTTCCTGACATCGAAGAGGATGAGGTGCCAGATGAAGAACTGCTGGCCATGGAGGTAAGCAGGTTGAGGGTGGTATTGGACCAGATCCCCCTCGATGACAAGGCAATTCTGTTGATGAAGTACCAGGATGAATTGATGATCAAGGAGATCGCTCAAATCCTGGGCAAAACGGAAAGTGCCGTCAAAATGAAGATCAAAAGGGCCAAACACAAGGCCCAAAAAGTTTATAAAGAGCTCTTCAATGAGCATTAGCGTGCTAACACATGGAGACCACCAAAAACAGTTTCAAGCTGATGATGGAGGAGGATGAACTACAACATCCGCCACCTCCTGAAATCGAACAATCCGTTTTGGGCAGTTTGCAGATTCTGCAAATGATGGCCCAGGCCATGGAATTGTACATCCCCAAGGCACTGGAGATGTTTGTGTTGACACTTGGTGGTACCATCAAAGAAATAGATGCTTCTGCCTCTCCGGAAGGCAGCCTTGGTGAGTCCTCCGGAGACGAAGAGCCAAAAAGCAATGACCTGACGCAAAAGGATGACCGATAGTTTTACCTGGTCATTCAGAACACCCAAAATGTGCTAAATACCGAATATGGACATCGTTGAAATTGTATCCGCTGTATTATTGAGATTTGCTGAAGCACTTCCCAATGTATTGGGAGCCATCATCGTATTTCTGGTAGGTTGGTTGTTTTCCAAACTGGTGTCGAAGTCGCTTTACAAAGTGCTCAATTCAATCAACATCAACAGGTACGCTGAAAAACTGAACCAGACCGACTTTGCGACCAAAGCCAATTTCAGACTGGACCTCAGCAAGTTCCTTTCGAAGCTTATCTACTTTCTGCTCCTCCTCATCACCGCCATGGCAGCTACGGACGTTTTGGGCATGCCGATCGTATCCAAAATGGTGAGCGATCTCATTGCCTACTTGCCTCGCCTTTTGTCGGCCATCGCCCTGTTCGTCATTGGAATCTACATAGCAGAGTTTGTGAAGAAAATCGTGCAGGCCTCATGCGAAGCATTGAACATCAGCTCCGGCCCCATCATTGCCAACTTCGTTTTCTACCTCATATTTCTGACCCTTACTGTCAGTGCGCTGGCTCAGGCCAGCATCGAAACTGATCTGATCACCAGCAACCTTACCGTTATATTAGGTGGTGTTGTGGCAGCCTTTGCCATTGGCTATGGCTTTGCATCCCGTGACACCATGGCCAACTTCATCGCTAGCTTTTACAGCAAGAGCAAAGTGAAAGTCGGTGATGTGATCAGCCTCGACGGCTCCACCGGAAAGGTCATTGACATTGACAACACATCCATCACTTTGCAGGCAGAAGGCAAGATCGTAGTGATACCTTTGAAAAAACTTACGTCTGAAAAGCTCGAGATCTATTCGGATGGCAAGTCCCTTCCGAAATAGAACCCTCGAAAAGTTCATTAACCACTCATCAAAACCAAAAAAATCAACTATGCGAAAGGTTGTATTTATGATTCTGGCATTTGCCGGATGGGCTGTTTCATTGCATGCCCAGGAAATTGACCAACTCAAAGCCCAGAAAGCCGAAAAAAAGGCTCAGATTGCCGCACTGCAAGCCGAAGTTTCTTCGCTCGATGCACAAATTGCCGAGCTGCAGGGGCCTGCCGGTTGGCAGTTCGGATCTACGGGAACCCTGGGCTTGAATTTTTCCAGTTTCAACAATTGGGTTTCATCGGATGCTCCCAACACATTTGCCAGCACCATCGGCTTTTCCGGTTCGGCTTTCGCCAACCTCGATGAAGAGAAATTCTTCTGGCGCAATTCAGCATTGCTCAACGTTGCGAAGACAAAACTGGACACCGACACGGAAGACGGCATCGATGCCGATTACGAAACTTCTGCTGATGCCTTCGGGATTTCTTCGCTTTACGGCCACAAGCTATCTCCAAAACTGGCCATCTCGGCCCTGGGGGAGTACCGCACCACTTTTTTGAGCAACTTCAACAACCCGGGATTTCTCGATCTGGGTACGGGTGCCACCTGGACCCCCATCAACAACATGGTGGTGGTCATCCATCCGCTGAACTACAACATCGTAATGTCCAAAAGCGGCACCAACTACAACTCCAGCCTGGGTGCCAAGATCGTGGCTGACTACGGCCGGCAACTGCCACGTGGCATTGCCTGGAAAACCAACCTGTCCACCTTCCTCAGCTACAAGGACATTTCCAACCTCTCCAACTGGATCTGGACCAACAGTTTTTCCTTCAATGTCTGGAAAGGCATTGGCGTAGGTTTTGAGTTCGGCCTCAAGAACAACAAACAGGAAGCTTACAACTACAAGTTGAAAACCGATGGCCTCGATCCGGAGACCTTTCAAATCGGAGACCTGAGCAGCGATGACAATCCCTTGCAGACTTACTGGCTGCTCGGCTTTACCTATAAGCTGTAAGTCATTGATTGCAAGAAGTGAAAGAAGGGCTGGCGCCGTCGTGTCAGCCCTTTTCTTTTTCATTCCTTCGGCAAATGCTGCCCCTGCTGAATTGCGGAGAGTCCATACCTTTGGCCCTTCGGAAAACCAGATTTTAACCAAATTGCGAAGCGATGAAAATAGGTGTTGTGGGCAGCGGAGCCATGGGCAGCGGAATTGCGCAGGTGGCAGCCACTGCCGGGCATGAAGTGTTGATTTACGACAACAATCCAAAGGCACTTGAAAAATCCAGGGATGGACTTTTTGCCATCCTCAACAAACTGGCCACAAAGGGCAAGATTGACGATGCCACCGCCAAAGCCATTCAGGGCCGTTTGTATTTCGTTGAAAACCTTGATGACCTGGCGGAAACCGGACTCGTCATAGAGGCTGTTGTTGAAAACCTCGAGATCAAAAAGAGCATCTTCGCAAAACTGGAAGCAATCACCGGAGCCGATGCCATTCTGGCCACCAACACTTCTTCGCTTTCCGTCACTTCCATTGCAGGCGCCTGCAAACAACCTGAGCGGGTGTTGGGCCTGCACTTCTTCAACCCCGCACCGCTGATGAAACTGGTGGAGGTGGTTCCAGCCATGCAAACGGATCAGGCAGTCGTTGCGCAAGCGAAGGAACTGATGGAGAACTGGGGCAAACTGGCCGTGCTGGCCAAAGACACTCCCGGGTTCATCGTCAACCGGGTGGCCCGCCCCTTTTACGGCGAGGGCCTTCGGATACTGGAAGAAGGCCTTGCCAATGTGGCCACCATCGACTGGGCAATGACCGAAATCGGTGGCTTCCGCATGGGGCCTTTCACCCTGATGGATTTTATCGGCAACGACGTGAATTACGCAGTGACCGAATCCGTTTTTCAAGCTTTCTATTACGATCCCCGCTACAAACCGGCCTTTACCCAGAAACGCCTGGTGGAAGCCGGCTGGCTGGGCCGGAAAGCTGGCAGAGGATATTACAACTATGCCGAGAGTGCCGCCAACCCCGAAGCTGAAAAAGATGAAAACCTCGGCCGCCACATCTTCGAGCGGATACTTGTCATGCTCATCAACGAAGCAGCTGATGCCCTCTTCCTCAATATCGCCAGCCGGGACGACCTGGACCTGGCCATGACCAAAGGCGTGAATTATCCGAAGGGACTGCTCAAATGGGCAGACGACTGGGGCATCGAGAATTGCGTAGCGAAGATGGATTTGCTTTACGACGAATACCGGGAAGACCGTTACCGTTGCAGCCCGCTTTTGAGGCGAATGGCCGAAGCCGGCCGTCATTTTTACGAAAACTGAGACCCATGGAAAAGAAAAGCCTTGCCACCCGTGTGGTGGATGCCATGTTCAACAATGACGCCTTCAGCCAATGGCTGGGCATCGAAAGAATTGAAGAAGGTCCGGGCCGATCGGTATTGAGGATGACCGTCCGGGCTGAGATGCTCAACGGCTTTGGAATTGCCCACGGCGGCATCAGCTTCTCGTTGGCCGACAGTGCACTGGCTTTTGCCTGCAATTCTCACGGGCAGAAGGCGGTTTCCATAGAGACCTCCATCTCACATACCAAACAGGTGAAAGAAGGTGATGTGCTGACGGCCATTGCCGAAGAAAAAACCAGAACAAACAAAATCGGCATTTACGAAGTGAGTGTAAAAAATCAAAGGGAGGAGTTGGTAGCCCTCTTCAAAGGCATTGTTTACCGCACCAGCAAGGAGTGGGAGGTTTAGCAAGCTGTTTTCAACATTTGTCCATCGGGAATTTCACGGGGTGATATAAGTCATGATCAGGATGAAAATCTGAGCAGTAACTTTGAGGAATCTTATTTAAGAGTTTCAAGTCTCAAAAAGTCCAAAGTCATGCGTACTGTACAGAGATATCTGCCCCTATTCCTTTTTCTGCTGGTGCTTGGCCTGTTCAGTTCTTCCTGCAAAAAAGAGGATTCGAAGCCTGCATTTCAGCTTTCCTTTGAACACGAAGTGGCCGGCCAGGACCTGGTCATGTTCACCCAGTGGTACGATTGTGCTGCCGGACACAAGTTTCAGGTGCACCGGCTGAAATATTACCTGTCCAATTTCAATTTTCAAAAATTGGATGGCACAACCTTTCAGACCGGCCTGGTGCAATATATCGACCTTGAAGACCCTTCGACCTTAAGCCTGCTGCTGCAGGAAGTACCCGAAGGGGAATACACCGGCATGAGCTTCATCATCGGCCTCGATGAGTTCACCAATGTCAATGGCGGACTGCCCAACACCATCACCAACATCAACATGGAGTGGCCCCTGCCTGGAGACCAGGGTTACCATTACATGAAGTTCGAGGGGCGCTATGATTCACTGGGCATGGGCTCTATTAAAAACTTCAACCTTCACACGGGAGCCACCGGTGGGAATCAGAATTACGTCCAGGTGCAGTTGCAATTCGACAACTCAATCAATGTGAACAGCGGCACCTGGAACATCCACCTGATGATGGACTTGAATGAATGGCTACAGAATCCTCACGTCTATGATTTTGAAACCTTTGGCCCCATGATCATGGCCAATCAGGACGCCCAGCAAATTCTGAAAGAAAACGGGGCCGACGTATTCTCTGTGAAGGCCATCGAAAAGGAATAACAGATCGAAACCACCTGCTCAACAAAGCACCGTACTGCTATGAAACAGTTTTACTTTTTCCTGTTGGCTTCCTCGATGCTTGCTGGCCTTGCCGCCTGCACCGATGACACCGTTGCCCCGGAAGACAACTGGGTGTATGCACCTACCCCATACCAGCTTCAGGTGCCGGCACATTTCCCCATTCTGGAAATTCCGGAAGACAATCCAACTACTGAGGAAGGAGTGTGGCTGGGCCGCATGCTGTATTACGATCCCATCACACATGCCGACAGCGCCAAATCCTGCGCCACCTGCCATGTTCAGGAACATTCCTTCACTTCCGACCCTACTGTTATCCCGCATATCAATTTGGGGTGGAGCAAAAATTTCCTCTGGAACGGAAAGCTGCAAAACGGCCTGGAGGACGCCATGCTCTTTGAAGTGAGTGAGTTTTTCAAAACCGACCTCAGCCGCCTGGAACAGCATCCGGATTACCCCCGCTACTTTTACGAAGCTTTCGGAGAGCGCACCATCACTTATGAGTTGGCCGCAAAAGCCCTCGCCCAATTCGAGCGCACCATGATTTCCGCCAATTCAAAATATGATCGGGTCCTTTACGGCGATCAAACGGAGTTTTTTACCGACGCCGAACTGAATGGCTGGGAAATTTTCTTCACGGAAAAGGGAGACTGCTTTCATTGTCATGGAGGCATCTTGTTCACCGACAACGATTTCCACAACAACGCCCTCGACACCGAACCGGATGATGGTTTGATGGCCATAACCGGCAATCCGCTGGACAAGGGGCGCTTCAAAACACCCACCCTGCGGAACATCGCCCTCACCGGCCCTTACATGCACGACGGGCGGTACGAAACCCTGGAAGAAGTCATCGATTTTTACAGCGAAGGCCTGAAACGGTCCGACACGGTGGATCCCTTGATGAAGAGTGTACACCTCGGTGGCAAGCACCTCACCGAACAAGAAAAGAGCGACTTGCTGGCATTTCTCCTCACCCTAACCGACAGCACCTATATCACCAACAAAAACCTGGCAAGTCCATTCTGACATTGTCGCAGATTGGGCGGCCCAGCTCCGCCCAATTCCTGTGCTTTTGACCGGTTGCATAAAACTTGATTTGTGTAAGAATATTGGTTAAACATGGTTCGATGAACAGAAAGGGGGCCCGGCACAATGCCAGGTCCCCTTAGAATTTTTCAGAATAAAAAAACCCAAAAAACCTCAAAAACCCCAAAAACCTCCCCTCAATGCTCATGCTCCATGCCGGCCATGGCGCTATGGGCAGAAATGTAGTAGGCGCCCCTGACCACGATTTGTGCGCCCTCCGGGATATTCTCCAGTAACTTAACTGCCGCCATTCCGTTTTTCGTCGCAATGACCTTTACCGGCACCTTCACGAATGCCATTCCTTCGGCATCCTCTTTCATTTTGTAAAAAATGAACTCTTCATCGCCCTCACGGGCAACGGCGCCTTCGGGCAAAGTGGGGCTGGTGGCACTTTCGCCCAGTTGGATGTCACCCTGAATGAAAGCGCCTTCCACAAAGTTTCCATCTCCGGAATCCGTCAGGCGAACATGTGCCCTGACAGCCCGCTTTTCCTCATCCAGCCGCCGGTCCAGGCTGTAGATTTCGCCCTGTACTTTTTGGCCAGGCACCGATGGGAAGCTCAACTGCACCGGCTGCCCGGTTTTCACCAGCGGCAGGTCCTTTTCGTAAATCCATAGATCCGCGTGCAAGCTCGCCAGGTTTACCACATCCATCAGCACATCCCCCGGCTGAACGCTCGCTCCCAAGCTGGCATCGATGGCGGTCACCGTACCGCTGATGGGGGCCTTCAGGGCAATGCTCGAAACCAGTTTTTCCGGGCTGAGCGTTTCGGCATCGATACCGAACTGCTGCAACTTGGCTGCAAGCACCTTCAGGTTGGCCGAGGCGGCATTGTATTCGGCTTCGGCTTTTTCGAAGTTTTTCACCGCAGTGGCATTTTTCTCCTTCAGCAACTTGTAGCGTTCGAATTCTGACCGTAAGAAGGGAAGCTGACTTTTCAGGCTGAGGTACTGCTCCTGCATGTCCAGCAGGTCGGGTTTTCGGATGCGCACCAGGCTTTGCCCCTTGCTCACGTTTTTGTTGAGCACGGGGGCAATGTATTCAACGATTCCATCGGTAAATGCTGTGACCTGGGCCATGTTTTCAGGGTGGATGACCAAGGAACCATTGGCGGTCAGCAGGTCTGATATTTCCTCAACGGTGAACTGGCCGAAGCCGATGTTCCCCTGGCCCACCTGGGCATGGGTGAGGTGTACGAGGCTATCACCCGTTGCCTGCACCGGGTGCTCCTCTTCGTGGGTGTGCTGGCTCGTTTCTCCGGCACAAGCCAGCATGACAAATGGCAAAGTGAAGATCAGGATATACTTATTCATGACTTATTGGATTTCTGTTAATGAAGGAAGCACGGACATCATTCGGCTGTCAGCACTTCCAGTTCAATGAGGGTTTGGTTTAGTCCGAGCAGGTCGTCCAGGTACTGCAATTCAATCCGGGTGGCCTGCTCCAGCATCATGGCAAAGTCAGCGTAGCTGAGTTCGCCGAGCCGGTAATTCAGCTCACCGTTTTGCAAAAGTTCCCGGGCATAGCCGGCGCCTTTTTCATGGTAATAGCGGACGGAAATCTGGTATTTCTCCTGCTCGTGGAGCAGGTGGGCCAGTGCGTTCTTTTTTTGGAGGTAGGCCTGTTGGTACTGCGCCTTTGCTGCCTCCACACCCACCTGTGCAGCGTCTTTTCTGGCGTTCAGGCTTTTCTTCGCAATGGGGATGTTGACCCCAATTTCCCAGCCCGGATACCAATCGCCATTGCCGAGGTACTGCCCAAAAACACTGGTGGAGAATGCCGGTGCCAGGCTGGCCGCCTGTTTTTCGTACTCGGCCTGCGCCAATGCCACCTCCGATCTGTACAGCGCCGCCCAGGTTGCCGAAGACAGCCGGCTGGTATCCTCCAGTGAGAAGGTGGCTTCGTGAATGGGTTCAACGATGGGTTCCACTTCCTGCTCCACACCGAGAAGCTGGGCCAGTACCAGCCGGTCAAATTCTATTTCGTGGCTGACGGTTTGCGCAGCGAGAGCTATTTGCCCTGCACGGTCTTCGGAGGCCAGCTTTTCAGCCAGCGAGGTTTCACCTGTTTCGTACCTGAGCTGAGCTGTTTGCGCCACTGCATTGTACACGCTGTCCAAGCTGGTGAACAGTTTCTTTTTGGCCTCCAGGTAGCTCAGGTGGTGGTAAATCTCCCGCACCTGCCGGATCACCTCTTGCCGGGTGAGGGAGGCAAAGGCCGCACTGCGCGCTTTCAGCCGCTCGTAGTAAAGCCTGTTTGCACGGGTCATTTTTACCGAAGGAAAATCCTGCTGCACCCCGAAACTCACCGTTCCGAAGAGACCGAAATCAGGGTCAGCAGCGGTGTGCTGAAACAAACGTGCCGCCGGCCAATCAGCCGCTGAGCCTTTTAACACATCGGCCTGCCGGCTTTGCAGCGCAGCCGCTTTTACCGAAGGATGGTACTGAAGGGCCAGTTCGATGGCCTCCGGCTCGGTCAGCTGCAACTGTGCTTCTGTTTTGCCGAAGGGAAAAGCCAAAAGCACCAGAAAAACTATTGGAATTTTATTTTTCATCGTCATAATGATTGAATGCTGGAATGAAGGTTAGTTTTCAGCCTTGCGGTTGAAAAGGGCATAAAGCACCGGCAACACCACCAGGGCGAGCAGGGTGGAAGTAACCAGGCCTCCTATCACCACAGTGGCCAGGGGCCGTTGCACTTCAGCGCCGGCGCCCTGGGAGAGTGCCATGGGCAAAAAGCCGAGCGAGGCCACTGCCGCCGTCATCAGCACCGGCCGCAGCCTGACCAGTGCACCCTGCACAATGCGTTGATAGAGGTTTTTCACCCCTTCCTTTTGCAGTTGTTTGAAGTAGGAAATGAGCACGATGCCGTTCAGCACCGCCACCCCGAAAAGGGCGATGAATCCCACCCCGGCAGAGATGCTGAAGGGCATTCCCCGCAGTTGCAAGGCGAACACACCGCCGATGGCCGCCAGCGGGATGGCGGTGTAAATCAGGATGGCTTCTTTGGCGGAGTTGAAAGTGAAATAGAGCAGGATGAAAATGAGCAGCAAGGCCACCGGCACCGCCACGGAAAGCCGTGCTTTGGCAGCTTGCAGGTTTTCGAACTGCCCACCAAAGGTGTAATAATAGCCGGCCGGCAACACCAGCCGCTGCCTGAGCAGGTTGGAAATTTCCTCGATGGTGGACTCCACATCCCGCCCCCTGACGTTGGCACCGACCACGATTCTGCGGCGGCCGTCGTCGCGGCTGATCTGCGCTGCCCCCAACTGGTAATCGATGTGCGCCACTTCGGAAATGGGGATGAGGGTTCCGTCGTGGGTGGCAATGGGCAGTTGCCGCACCTGTTCGATGTCCTTGCGGTACGTGCTGTCGAGCCGGACGACCAGGTCGAATCGCTTTTCATCTTCGAAAATGGCACCCGCTGCCGTTCCGGCGAAAGCCGTGCGGAGCGCCATGTTCACGTCGGTGATGTGCATGCCGTAGCGGGCCAGTTTGGCGTAGTCGTATTTGACGACGATCTGGGGAAGGCCTTCCAGTTGTTCCACCTTGAGGTCTTCGAGGCCGGGCACGTTCCTGATGAGGGCTTCCACCCGGCGGGCTGAATGCACCAGCGAATCGAGGTTGTCGCCAAAGATCTTGATGGCAATGTCGCTGCGCACCCCGGTCATCATTTCGTCGAAGCGCATTTTGATGGGCTGCGTAAACTCGTAGGCCATACCGGGCACCTGGTGAACCACCTCCTGAATTTTCTCTACCAGTTCCTCTTTCGTTTCGGCTTTGGTCCACTCCTCTTTCGGCTTCAGCAAAATGATGTTGTCGGCGGTTTCAGGCGCCATGGGATCGGTGGGTATTTCTGCCGATCCGATCTTGGATATGACCTCCTCAACCTCGTCGGGGAAGTTCTCCAGAATGAGCTTCTGGGCCAGCCGGTGGCTCTCCAGGGTTTGCGTCAGCGAAGTGCCCGGCCGGCAGAAACCGTGCATCATGATGTCCCCTTCATCGAGGGTGGGAATGAACTCACCGCCCATCCGCAAAAAGTTGCCAACGGCGATGGCCAACACCAGGACTGCCGCTGTCAGCACCAGCATTTTGCGACGCAAGGCAAAATTCAGCGTGGGCAGGTAGAGCTTTTGAAAAAAGCCGATGATGCGATCAGCAACAGTGGGAGTAACCCTCAGCTTTTTATTCAGAAATGCTGCTGAAGCGGCAGGAACATAGGTAAGCGACAAGATCAGCGCGCCAATGAGTGCAAAGCTGACCGTCTCGGCCATGGGCTTGAACATCTTGCCCTCCACACCCGTGAGAGACAGGATGGGCAGGTACACGATGAGGATGATGATGACCCCAAACACCGATGAACGCATGATGCGGCTGCCGGCGGTTTGCACAGCATCGTCCATTTGAGTTTGCGTCAGCCGGATGGGGCCGGTTCCGCCGCTGGCTGCCAGTTGAGCGCCGGCCTTTTTGTGCAGGAAGTGAAGCGTGGCCTCCACCACGATGACCGCCCCGTCCACAATCAAACCGAAGTCAATGGCACCCATTGACATCAGGTTGGCGGTGACGCCGGTCAGCTGCATCATTCCGATGGCAAACAGCATGGATAGCGGGATGACGGAGGCGATGATCAGGCCCGCACGGAAATTGCCGACGAGCAAAACCAGGACGAAAATGACGATAAGCGCCCCTTCGATGAGGTTGTTCCGCACCGTTGCAATGGTGCGGTTAACCAGTTTCTCCCGGTCCAGGAAGGTGATGATTTCCACTCCCTCCGGCAGGCTTTGTTCAACTTGTGCCAAACGCTCTTTGACCCGCTGGATGACGTTGGCGGCGTTCTCGCCTTTGAGCATCATGACGATGCCGAGGACGATTTCTCCCTCTGCGTTGTGACTGACGGCCCCATAGCGCAGCGCCGATCCTATTCGGACCTCCCCCACATCGCCGATCAGCAAAGGGGTATCGCCCTCGGTTCTGACCACGATTTTTTTGATGTCGTCGATGGTGCGGGCCAGGCCTTCAGAGCGGATGAAGAAGGCCTCGCTGTTTTTTTCGATGTAGGCGCCGCCGGTATTTTCGTTGGCGTTTTCCAGTGCCGTGAGGATTTCCGTCAGGCTGACGCCCAATTGCCGGAGCCGTTCGGGCTTTATGGCCACCTCGTATTGCTTGAGGTATCCGCCAAAGCTGTTGACCTCCACCACACCGGGAATGCCGGCCAGTTGCCGCTTCACGATCCAGTCCTGGATGCTGCGCAGCTCGATGGGCGAATACTTGTCTTCGTAACCCGGTTTGGGAACGATCCGGTAGTGGAGTATTTCTCCCAATCCTGTGGATACAGGTGCCAACTCCGGTGTTCCATATCCGGGCGGAATTTCAGCTTCGGCAATTTTGAGTTTTTCATTCAGCAACTGCCGGATGAGGTATTTGTCGATGTCTTCTTCAAAAACAACGGTGACCACACTAAGCCCAAAGCGGCTAATGCTGCGCAACTCCACCACGCCGGGAATGGTGCGCACAGCCGTTTCAATGGGATAGGTCACAAACTGCTCAACCTCCTGTGTGGCCAGGGTAGGGCACACCGTGAGCACCTGCGCCTGGTTGTTGGTGATGTCTGGGATGGCATCGATGGGAAGCCGGGTAAATGACCACACCCCCCATGCGATAAGCCCCAAGGTGCCCAGGGCAACAATGAACTTGTTCCTTATGGAAAAGGAAATAATGCTATCGAACATATCCTGCTATATTTTTGATTCTCACAGCCAAAGGGCCGTGAGGCAATAATCATTTGTTACCTGTGGCATTGCCGCAGGCGAATAAAATGGAGAGGAAATGGAATTTAATCAGCAGGATTTTGGCGGTTGCCAAATGTTGTGAACGTGGGGTGAAGGAAGGGCCTCTTCGTCAACGAGGTGGATATCACCTGCAGAATTGAGTGGAATGTGCGGGCCGTATGAACTTTGACCTATCGCAGCCAGCACCATCGAATGCACATGGCAACAGTTGTGGTCTTTGCCGGGAAGTTTTGAATGGTCGTGGTCTTTTTGGTGCTGGTTGTATTCACTGCCGTAATGGAGCTCCCAAAACTCAATGATGGTCAGGTCAGGTGCTGATTCAAGGTGCTCCGCATAATGCTCCAACAAATCGGGCAAAGCCTTTACCGCTTCTTGCACTTTGACAGGCACAAGCGAGCTGAAGACGAACAGCGTAAGGAGTGATATGGCTAAAGGTTTGCGCATTTGGTGGACAAAACTAACAAAGCAGGGCGAAACTGGTTCGCTCTGCTTTCACATGAAAAACTCTACTACAATGGCATTGGTCCTAAATGTGGATACTGTCACTCTTGTAAAATGTCAGTGTACTAAAAGGCGGTAGCCGGCAAGGAACCGGCTACCACCGGGAAACAATTTGATGCTGACTGACAAATTCTTGCATTTTGGGGCTAGAAACATTTGTCCTTCACGCGATTCAATAAAGGAGCAGGAACAGGGGTGCAGACCAGGTGCGTATAAAAAATACTCATTGCTTTTCTAAACCCGGAAAGCTGATTCCTGAAGTCAACCTAGCTTACGGGGTATTGATCCTGGAGGGTTGCGTGAGGAGAAATTTGTTTACCCGAACCTGCCTGAAAAACTCATTTTATCTTGGAGTTGCTTGCACAAAACCCCTCTCAACCTCTCCAAACCTCTCTAAACCCCTCTAAACCTCTCTAAACCTCTCTAAACCTCTCTAAACAGAGAATCACCTCCACCGGTAATTCACCCCTAACCTGAGCGTAGCCCAGTTGGGAATGCGCCAGTCTTCCAGGCCGGCACTCAGGTAATGGTAATAGTTGCTTTGGAGCTGCAACTGCCAGTTTCTCGAGGCCTGCCAACTGAAACCAAGTCCAGCGCTGGCATTCAATCCGTCCCAGCCTGAGGATACGTTTTCTGTGATCTCATAATGGGTGTCCGTATCATGGTCTTCGTAATCCAGGAGGTACCGCCCACCCAGGCGATAGTTGGATCCAATCCCCAGCCTCAGCCCAACTTCAAATTTCTTTTTGACGGGGAAGGCATACCCCAGGCCGGTGTGCAGGCCCAGGTCTCTCCGGGAGAAAATGTTTTTGTCCAGTTTGGCATTCGGATCGGGTGATGGCGGGTGGGGGAAACCGTCTATCGCTCTTTCCGCCTTCAATTTCAATTCGCTCCAACTCAGCTCCTGCCACCAGGACAACCTGTCAGAACCGAGTCCTACTTCATTTCCTATGGCAATAGATATACCGTTGCTGCTGCTCAGCCCATCCTTCCAGCTAATCACGGGGCCGGCACCAAAAGTGAAATGACCTTGGCGAAGAAAAGCAACCCTACGGGGTGTAGCAGGCCGCACTGAAATCTCCCGGAACAGATCGTACCAATGCTTTTCTGGGTATTTGAGCAAGGAGGTAGCGAGGTAAGGAATCAAGGCCAGGATCCTGTTTTGACTCAAACCCTCCTGGCCTCCGGTTTCATTTTGAATGCCTTTGCTTAGCGGGTTGTTGGCCTCTGCAATAGATGATGGCGAGGAAGCTGCTCCGTTTTCGTCCCCGCTGTTGCCAGCAATTTGTTCGTCATAAGCTGGCGCCAGTCCAGGTCCGTTACGGAAATTGTTTCTGAAGATGGTATGGTAAACTGTATCGTATTGATGAATGACAACTTTGTTGTAAATGGTGTCGTAAACGACTGTTCTGTTGACCGTTGCAAGCTCGCCGTTTTGGTTATGGGTGTGGTTCCACAATTTCCATCCCAGCAGGCCATTGATGCCCAGCAGCATCAGCAATGGAATGCTCCACAAGAGCAACACCCGTCTGTTTCTTCTTTTTTCGTACAAGTCGAGCCGCTTGTCCAGTTGCAGCCATTCATCAGGGCTGTAATCAGGCATTTCATCCTGCCCATGCTGCAATTTTTCAAAGAGTTTTCGGTGTAAATTATCGCTCATACTTGGGATAATTGTGTTTCAGGTAATTGGCAACGATCAACTCCATTTTTTTGCGTGCCCTCGCCAGATTCGACTTGGACGTGCCGGTGCTGATGCCGAGGAGTTTGCCAATCTCCTCGTGCTTGTATCCTTCAATTTCATAGAGGTTGTAAACGGCCCGGTATTGAGGGGGTAGCTGCCCGATGAGCTGGGCTATTTCATCTGCATGCATCCAATTGATCGACTCAGGCTCAAATTCACTTTCCGGTACTTGTTCCAGCTCTTCAGTTGATGGATTGGATTTGTATTTCCTGAGGTAGTCAATTGCTGCATGGATGAACACCTTTCTGGCCCAACTCACGAAAGTTCGCTGTTCATCGTATTGTTTCAATTTCGTGAAGATGTTGAAGAAGGCATCATTCACGATCTCACGGGCATCTTCTTCTGAGGAGGCATATCGCAGACAAATACCCATTCCGAACCGGTAGAACCTCCGGTACAGGTTGAATTGGGCGCTCCTGTCCCCCTTTTTGCAAAGGCGAATCAAGGGGAGCAATGATTTGTCAGAATCTTTTGCCATGCCAGCTTTAAAATAGCTTACGATGTGAATGTAGGAATGGGTTGCGCAATGCGAATCAAAAAAGCCCGGCACTATTTCAGCAGCCGGGCCTTCACACCAGTTCGCGTATCAGAAACACTACGTCTTTTCAAATGTCAGTTCTTCGAGGTGGGTGTTGTTGTCATCCTTCAGGCGGATGATAACATCGTTCTTTTCCAGGATGAGCCAATCGTCATTCAGCTTGTCAAGTGGCTGGGTTCCGTTGATGTCAATGACCAGTTTGCTGCTTGTTTGAGTCCAGGTTCCCAACTTGATAGAACCATCCGGCAGATTTCCAACAAAAGTGCCGTCATCGAGGAACTCAAAAGTGTAAGAAGCAAAGTCATTCGTCTCATCCTTGTCCTTGTCGAAGTACCAGGTCACTTTCCACAGCCCCTGAGGAGTATTGCTGCTTACCTGGTTATCGTCATCATTGGTGCAAGCACCCGTTATGGATATGGTCGCAATCAGCAGGATGAAAAATTTAAATTTTGCCATGATTCAAGTTTGTTTTGGTTATCCAAATGGGCTGAGGTGTTTTGCTGGAACAAATATGTGGCAGAAGCCCCCCGGAAGTCAAAATGAATGATCTCAACGGGAATATGCGTCCACCGGAAGCGTGTAATTCTCCGGCCATACCTCTTCTTTTACTCAAAACGAAGGAGTTTTGGAGGCAGGACGAAGTATGTTCCTGCCGATTTCATTTTGAATATAAATTTCTATACTACTTGCTATATCAATTCAAAACCATAGCTTTGCGGCCGCTAAAATTCCAGGTACGAACTCAAGTGATTGTCCTGGTTTATTTTCTAACTCTCCGTTTCGATCAGGAGTCAGAAGGAAAAGGGAATTAAGATTAAGCTTGTTGACAGCTTATTGAAATTGTGGGTCCAAAGCTGGACGTAGATGTTTTTCTGTCGAAGAATGATTGTACAAGTATTTCCTTCCGGCTCTTAACCTGCCTGTTTTTATCGCCTTGCACGGCGGATGATTTTCGTAGTATTTCTCCTATCCTGTTGAATCGGTATTCCTGCCCGCATGGGCGGGTCAAACCATTTTCATGACTAACATCCCATCTTTTTCAGATCTGGGGGTAGCCCCGGACATCCTCGCTGCATTGGAAGTAAAAGGCTTCACCCAACCCACACCCATTCAGGCAGGCACCATTCCTCTTTTGCTCAACGGTGAGAAGGACATTGTGGCCCAGGCTCAAACCGGCACCGGAAAAACCGCTGCTTTCGGCATCCCCGTACTGCAGCGCATTACACCGGGCCTCGGCAAGGTGCAGGCCATCGTGCTGGCCCCTACCCGTGAGCTCGCCAACCAGGTTTGCGAAGAAATGAGCTCACTGACCGCAGTGAGGGACATCAAAATACTCCCCATCTACGGTGGCCAGGACATGGGCGCTCAGCTGCGGGCACTCCGCAAAGGCGTCGATGTGGTAGTGGGTACACCTGGCAGGGTGATTGACCACCTCAACAGAAAATCGCTCAGGCTGGATGATGTGCAATACGTCATCCTCGACGAAGCAGACGAAATGCTCAACATGGGTTTCCTGGAACCCATCGAGACCATCCTCGGTTTTGTTCCTCAACAAAGGCGCATGTTGCTCTTCTCGGCCACCATGCCGGCTCCCATCCTCAAGCTGGCACGCCAGTTCATGGGTGAATACGACGTGGTGAAGATGGCCTCCAACCAGGACTCTTCGGCCAATGTGGAGCAAGTGTTTTATGAAATAAAAGAAAGAGACAAGCTGCGCGCACTCAAAAGGCTCATCGACAGCGAATCTGAATTCTATTCTCTGGTTTTCTGCCGCACCCGCGCCGGATCCGACCGGCTGGCAGCAAAGCTGTCGCAAATGGGTTACAATGTGGAAGCCCTCCACGGCGACGTAAGCCAGAGCCAACGGGAACGCATCCTCGAAAAATTCAAAAACGGACACAGCAGCATGCTGGTGGCAACCGATGTGGCAGCACGTGGAATAGATGTGAACAACCTCTCCCACGTCATCAACTTCGACCTGCCCGACAACCCCGAGGTGTATGTTCACCGTATCGGCCGGACTGGCCGGGCCGGGAGTACCGGCAAAGCCATTTCCTTTGTGTCACAAGGGGAATTTGGCAAGATCCGCCACATCATGAAGGCCACCCGCACCGAAATTGCCAAGAAGTCGCTGCCGGCAGGACAAGAGGTGGTTGAGGCAAAATGCGACGCCATCAAGCAAAAAGTATTTGATGCTGCCGAGGGAGACATTCCTCAGGCTTATCACAACCTGGCCAAGGAAATGCTCGCTTCCGGCAAACCGGCCACCCTGTTGGCGGCACTCCTAAAAGAACATTACGGAACCAAGCTGGATGCCGGTGCCTATCCTGAAATAACCGAACCGGAGCGCAACCGCTACCATTCACGCCACCAGGAATTCAGCCACAAACAAAGGGGCAAATCCAACAGCTATTACGGCAAGCGGAAATCCAGCTCTTTCAAAAGGAAAAGGCACTATTGAACTGAAGCTTCAGCTGCTGGCGGCGTCCTCCGGTAAAAATTTCTGATAAACATCTCGTACCGTTCCGGAAAAACGGCTTTAAAGCGTTCCGGAAAAACGAAGAAATGGGCCACGGCAACTGCCCCGATATCCAGATCGGGCAGGCCGATCCATTTCCTGAGGTAGCTGAGTTTCATGCCGCTCACCTGTTCCAGTTTTGGCCAGTCCTCTTCGGCCCATGCGGGCCAACTCATCTCAGAATGGCAACGCCGGAACACCCTGGCGTACTCGTACAGCCCGATGTGGAAGTGCTTTTGCGGATCCATGAAGCTGATCATCAGCTGTTCTGCTGAAAAAAGGATCACACCATCTTCATCGTAGATTTCACAGGTGTGCCATTTCTCCGGAAATTGCGGCGAGGGGAATGGGTGCGGGTACACAATGATGTGCTCGTAAGGTTCCATCAGAAAATCTTCCTGACCGAAGCTAACCTGCACGGCCGTGGCCGCAATAATGGCCTGCAAGTCGATGGGCATGCTCTCCATACCCTGGGCTTTGAATTCATGCGCGTGCATGTACATGGCCATGCGCTGGCGGAAGCGCTGCTGCAGCGGCTCCGGCAACCTCCGGTAATACGGCAATTTGGCTTCCAGCATTTTGCGCAAACCCGGCGGCAAATCAGGCGGCCTGTGCTGGTACCACCACCAGTCGATCTGCGGACTGAAGACGTATATGACGGCAGCCCCGAGGATGCAGGGAATCAGGTAATACGACCAACTGGAATCATCCTCCCATGCCAGGTAGAGGAAGATGAGAGCGACGAAAATCAACGGGGCTATCAGGTATCTCGAAAGCATAAAGCTGCACTTGGTTCATTCAGAGCCGGTATGCTCATTGCGAAGAAAAGCGGTTCAGGCCAGCGTAATAGATCAGATTCCACTCGTCGCCAAATTTGGCAAAGCGGCGCTCCATGCCAAATTTGCCGTTTTTGTGCACGATGTACTCCACCACCATCACCTCGTTTACCGGCACCAACTTGCGTGTGAAATCACTGAGGTCAAAGTCCACCGCCCTTTGCATCCGCCAATTTTCCTTCTGCCACCTGAAATTGCCGGAGGCGATGGTCAAAGAATCGGCCTTGTCGGGCAGTCCCTCCAGTGGAAACACGATGTGTTCAATCTGGTAAATACTGTCGCTGTGGAATTTTTGATAGAAGGTCTTGAAATCTTCCGGCAGGTCTGCCAGTTGATTGCCACCGGCGGCAGGGGCACTGGCCTTTTCCTGACCACAGGACAACAACACAGTTCCGGAAAATAAGAGCAGGATGATGAACTTCATTTGAATTTGTTTGGCCAAAAGTAAACAGGCCTGTGAAAAGACGACTTCTCCTTTCATTGCGCAGCGAGGATGAGCTACCCAATAATGAAGACAGACCGATTAGATACAAAGTTTGCAGGGGCGCCTTTGGCTATCGATTACCCACAAATCCCAATCTCATCGAAAATTGTCTCTGCAACACGGCTTCATTGCACGTGATAAAATCATTTTCAAATCCCAGTTCCTGGCTGTGAAAAAATCCCTGATAACATCAGCCATCTTGTAACCCGCTGTTTCAACGGCGGGAATTTTGCCAGTCCCCCTACCCACATCAAACTTCTATTCAGAACATCA
>PAAY01000003.1 GCA_002698985.1 Saprospirales bacterium
AAATCACCCCCCTTATCCCCCCTCGAGGGGGGACAGAGTCTGCTAAATTGCAAAGATTTACTTCATAGCTACTTTTTGCAGTAGGCTCAGGATTGAGTCCCCCGATAGCCATCGGGGTAAATAGTCTTTTTCAATTGGAGTTGCCTGCAAGAGTCGTTTGTTGAAAGAGGTTGGTTTTATCTCAAAGTTATGGTTTACAGAAGTTTAAGAGCGACCGACCGGAACCTCTCTAAACCTCTCTAAACCTCTCTAAACTTATCTAAACGAATGAGGGCACTCATTCCTCATTCCTCATTCCTCAAAAAGTAAACACTCCTCTGAACGACAGGAAGAAGCCTCTTAGGGAATTGCGGCCGGGGTCGTGCTTGTCTTTGTTGTAGAGGAAGTTGATGGACTTGCTCCAGCGGATGCCGAAGCCGAAATTTTCCCTTGTAAAGTATTCAGCCCCGACAGTGAAACTGATGTCGTTGTCATTGAAGAGGTTGACGATGTCATCGTGCTTGGAGCCTTCGGCGGTGGCGTTGAGCAAGCGGCCGTAAGAAAAGCCGATGTTGGCAGCCACTTTGTAAAATTCCGCTTCTTCGTCCAGCCAGTCTTTGAAGGTGAGCACCACCGGCACCTCAACGTATTTGAGGTCAATATCTATGATTCCTTTCTGGTAAGATCCCCGCTGTGAATAGAGCAGCTCGATGTAAAGGTCGCTGCGGTCGGTCAGGTGGGCAATGCCGCGGAGGCCACCTTGCAATCCCAGTTTGTTGTAGCCGCCGGTGTCATCTCCGAGGATTTGGGAGGCGTTCAGTCCACCAACGATGCCGGCTCCGAACCGGGCATTCTGGGCTTTGCCGGAGGCGAAGAAAAAGAGTGCGAAAAAGAGAACGGCAATGATCCTGATCTTCATAGGGTTTTGATTATGGTCGCTTCGCAATGCTGGGTCAAGTTGTGGCAGCGGCAGCTTTTTGTTTTACCGTCGAGTTGCCATGCCATTCATCCAAACGCTCGTCGATCCAGGATTTCGTTTCCTGCATGAGGATTTTAGGGTCTTCGTGCATGAGTGGTTCGCCAAAAGCCAATTTCACCTCGATGGTCTTTTTACCGAAGGTGCGCAAAAAATGAGGCGGAAAAGTCTGGCTCCCTACCCAGGCATCCAGCGGATCGGTGTAATGAATGGCAACAGGAACAACGGGAATGCCCTTGCTGGCGGCCATTTTGAAAGTGCCCGGTCTGAAATTGCGGGTAAAGGGCTCCAGGTGGGTGGTGCCTTCCGGATAGATCAGAACCTGGTGGCCTTCATCCAGCAGTTGTTCGATGGCCTTCAGGGTGGACGCCCGGCTGTTGCGGTCTTCCCGTTTTACGTACAGGATGCCCGTCATTTTTGCGGCGATGCCGAAGATGGGCCACGAGGCCACCTCCGCTTTGGCCACCGGCCATGCCGGCACCTGGGTCAGTGCCACGATGGGGTCTATGTATGAGCGGTGGTTGCCGATGTAAAGGCAGGCGCCTTGAACGGATGGGTTGCCCGTCATTTCAAGTTTGATGCCCAAAAGCTTGATGGCCTTCCGGGCCCAGCGTTTCCGGGTCTCGAGGGCGTGGTGGGCATCCCAGGTGCCAATGAGGTAACGGAAAACCACCGGAGCCACACACCAGCAGGTCAACAGTGCTAGTCCAATTCCTCTGCTAATTGCTCGGATCTTACTCATTCTTCTGCTTTTGTGGCTGCAAAGGTAGTTTTTGTCTGCCTATCGGCGGATTGCTTTCTGTCTGCCTTCCCACTCCCGGTAAAAACCCAAAAAACCTTTAAAAACCTCTTCCCGATGATCTTCTGTTCGTCGGGATGAAAAAGCTAGCGCTTCCAAACTCTACACCCTACACTCTCAACCCTACACTTTTTTAACCACAGAGTTATAAGAGTTGCAAACAGAGTTGAACAGAGTATCCCTGCTAACCCCAATAACCCCAATAAACCCAATAATCCTCATAATCCTCATAATCCTCCCAACCTCAATCCTGGCTTTCCCGCTTCAGCGCTTCGATCATGGAAAGGGGAACATCGTTGAGGTCGAGGATGATGAATCCATCCAGTACATCGCTGAAGTTGGGGTCCACATTGAAGCTGATGAAGCGGGCATTCAGTTTGATGTATTGCCGCACCAGCACCGGCAGGCGGATATGGTCCGGTTCGATGTCCTCGATGAGGTTGTCGAGGCCTTTGAGGTTGTCGCTCAGGCTGTCTGTGAGCAGTTCGATGTCCACCTTTTCGGAGCGAAAGCGGAAAGGTTTGCGGGGCTTCAGGCACCGGGCCAGTTCTTCGTTGTAATAGTATTTCCGGATGAAGGAGACGATGAGGCTTCTTGAAATGTCCGAATAGAATTTGCTGATGCTGACGGGGCCGTAGAGATAGCGGTAGTGTGGGTTTTTGAGAAGAAAATACAGGATGCCCTTCCAAAGCAGAAAGAGCGGCAGCCACTGCTTCTGGTATTCCGGAACGATGTACGAACGCCCCAGTTCCACCGACTTTGGCATCACCGGATAAAAGCAGGGTTTGATTTTGAAAAGGCTGCTGATGTAAAAGCCCTCCGGGCCGTATTGCCCAAAGATTTCATCGCCCAGTCCCATGCGGTAGCCTCCGGCAATGCGCTGGTCAACGCGATTCCACAGGATCAACTGTCGGTAGTAAATGTCAAATTCGTCCAGGTCACGGGCTTTGCCGGTCCCTTCGCCAACGGAGCGGAAAGTGAGTTCCCGCAGGCGGCCGATTTCCTCGAGGGCATTGGGTATCTCCCGGGCCCTGGCCACGAAGATGTCGTAATCGCCCTGGGTGGCCACCAGGTTTTCGTATTTCAGCTTTTCGATTTCTTCGGCAATGGCCTCGTTGGGCATGGGCGCTGCCAGTGGCTCTTCGTTGGCCGAAGGCTGAAGAAAATTTTTGAAATACACCTTTCGCAGTTTAAGCCCCGACCCCAGGCAGTAGATTCTCGACTGCAGGTAGCGTTTGAACACCGAGGGCTTCGGGAATTTCTGTTGCTCTTCCGGGCTGATGGGGGCGCCTATTCGCACCCGCATGAGCACGGGACCCGAATTGCGCAGGAAAGGGCCGCCGGGTGGAGCTTCCAGCCGCACCGGAACGATGGGCATTTCCACCTTTCTCAGCACCTTTGCCAACCCCTTGAAAAATTGCTGCCGCAAGAGGTTGTCGAGGCTGGTGTCTGAAAAGTTGATTTGCAGGCAGACGGAAACGCCCCGGTCACGGCAATTTCTCAGGTGTTTGTAGATGTTGTTGAGGTAGTCGTTTACCTGGAGGATGTTGTATTTCAGTGGCAGGTATACATCCCCCAAAGATTCAGGTATTGTTTTTTTCCTCGAAACAATGCGGTATTGCTGACCGGACTGGCTCATCACATACATCAGCGCCAGGTGGTCAAACTGGCTCATGGCCGTGTTGGCGATTAGTATGAATGGCTGATTGCTCCGCAGGTGCTGGAGGTCCTGGTCAGAAACTTCGAGCTGAACATTTTTTTCCTTGAGGGCTTCCTTTATGAGATTCGGATCGGCTTGTTGCATCTGCGGTTGTTCTATTGGAGACGAAACTGCACAAGGATAATGAATTTGCCCTTGACTTTCCGACTAGCTGTGCGAATGATGCAAATCAACGACATGCTTGTCTGACATAAGTGTAATTTCGCCGCTTCCAAATCATTCTTAAATGAAAAATCAGGTACGCTTAACATCGGCTGCACTCTGTCTTTTCCTTTTGTTTTGCTTCGTCAAAAGCCAGGCACAACATAGCGCAGATATAGGCTTCGAATTTCAGGCTTACCCGACGGGCCTGATACCAGGCCTGCGGTTGGAAGTCCCGTTGAGTGAACATTACGTTGCTTCCTTCCGGTTGGGCTATAACCACATCCGCCACGGCGATGCCGGGAAACACGAGGATGAACGAGGCCAGGGCTGGGGAGGCACCATAGGCCTGAAACGCTATTTTGCCGAAGGAAAAAAGGGATGGTTTGCCGGTGTGCGCGCTGACCTCTGGTTCAACAGCATCGACTGGAAAGATAACATCGGGCAGCCCGACGAGGCCGTTGGAAATACGGATATTGTGGTTGTGCAGCCCACCCTGGAGCTTGGTTATTGCCTTCGGAAAACGGAATCCTGGTTCCTGGCTCCAAGCCTCGCATTTGGCAGGGAATGGAACGTGCACACCGACGGAAGCCCCACGGGCGAAGGCCCCATCCTGCTGGCAGGCTTTACCGTGGGATTTTGAACTTTCCTGGAATTCAGTAATTGCCGGGCAGTGACCGGCTACGAAAAACATAAGACAAATGGACTATTTCAAAGAATCGCTCATCCTTCATCAACGCCTCAAAGGCAAACTGCGGGTTACCCCCAAAATTGACGTTCGCAGCACCGAAGAACTGTCATTGGTGTACTCGCCGGGTGTGGCCGAGCCCTGCCGGGCAATAGCTGCCAATCCGGAATCCGTTTACGATTACACCATCAAGTGCAACACCGTCGCCATCGTTTCTGACGGTTCGGCAGTGCTGGGATTGGGGAACATAGGCGCAAGGGCCGCCATTCCGGTGATGGAGGGTAAAGCCCTGCTCTTCAAGCGCTTCGCCAACATCGACGCTTTTCCCATTTGCATCGACTCGCAGGACACCGACAAAATCGTGGAGACTGTACGTCTGATTGCTCCGGTGTTCGGCGGTATCAACCTGGAAGACATTGCCGCTCCCCGCAGCTTTGAGGTGGAAGAACGGCTGCAGGACCTCGGCATCCCCGTCTTTCATGACGACCAGCATGGCACCGCCATCGTGGTGCTGGCTGCCCTAATCAACGCTGTGAAAGTGGTGGGTAAAAGACTGGAAGACCTCAAGGTGGTGATCAATGGTTCCGGTGCTGCCGGCATTGCCATTGCCAAGCTGCTCCGCTGTGTGGGCTTCGACAACGTGGATGCCTGCGTACCCGTGAAAGACATCATCCTTTGTGACAGCAAGGGAATCATCAGTTCCAAAAGGGAGGATCTGAACAGCTCCAAAAGAAATGCCCTCAGCTACTCCAACTCTGAGGACGTTTCCGGAACGCTCAAGGATGCGCTCGTTGGCGCTGATGTTTTCATCGGCGTCAGCATGGCCAATTTGCTCACCAAAGAGGATGTGCGCACCATGGCCGAGGATCCCATCATCCTGGCACTGGCCAATCCGGTGCCGGAGATCATGCCCGATGAAGCTTATGCCGGCGGTGCCGCCATCGTTGGCACCGGCCGCAGTGACCTGCCCAACCAGGTCAACAATGTGCTCGGCTTTCCCGGTATCTTCCGGGGCGCACTGGACGCAAGGGCCAAACGCATCACACCGGCCATGAAACTCGCCGCCGCTATCGCCATTGCGGATCACCTCAAAGAACCCCGAAAGGATTACATCATCCCTGCTACACTGGATGAAGCCGTGGCCTGGAAAGTGGCCCACGCCGTCAGGGATGCGGCTTTGAAGGAGTGAGTAGGGAGTAGAGAGTAGTGAGTAGGGAGTAGGGTTGGGGGGATGGCTGTTTCATCTCTCATCCCTCATCCCTCATTCCTCCCCCGATGCCGATCCCGAATCCCGAAATCCTTCGGGATCGGGATATCGGCACGGGGTGTCCCTCATCCCTTTTTACCATCTTTGCCTTTGGCGAAAAACAAACCAGACAGCACTATGATACAGATTTATGTAACCGGTGGCACCTTCGACAAAGAGTACAACTACATCTCGGGTGGGCTTTATTTCAAGGAAACCCATGTGCCGGCCATGCTGGAGCGTGGGCGTTGCACCATCGATTACGACCTGAAAACCCTGATGATGCTGGACAGCCTGGACATGACCGATGCTGACCGGGAGATCATAGCGCATTCCTGCCTCCACTGTCCTTATGACAAGATTCTGATCACACACGGCACTGATACCATGGTGAAAACGGCTGCTTACCTGGCGGCCAAAGGCGTGAAAGACAAAACCATCGTCCTGACAGGTGCCATGATTCCCTATGCCTTCGGAACTTCTTCCGACGGATTCTTTAACCTTGGCTCTGCGCTGGCCTTCGTCCAGACGCTACCCCCCGGGGTGTACGTCGTCATGAACGGCCGCTACTTCCCGTGGAACAAGGTGAAAAAGAACACCAAAACCGGCTATTTCGAAGAAATTGTTGAGAATTGAGAATTGAGAATTGAGAATTGAGGATTTGAGGAACTGAGGAACTGAGGAACTGAGAAGCGCCTCTTAGAAACAAATAAGCTAGCGCCCCAAACCCTACACCCTAAACCCCAAACCCTAAACCCTACTCTCTACTCCCTACTCTCTACTCCCTACTCTCTACTCTCTACTCCCTACTCTCTACTCCCTACTCTCTACTCCAAACTCCAAACTTCCCTAATATTGCAGCCTTTGCAATTCTGAGTAACCATGAAGAGACCACTAGCTGTTTTAATGCTGATCATCGGCAGTTGCTATTTCGCTTATTCCCAGAACGTTGATGACTTTTTCATCACCGACAGCATCCGGGAAATCCGCATCACCTTTCCGGTGGAAAACTGGACCTACTACCTTGATTCGCTTCGGCTAAACGGTGACGACTTCCTGGAAGGCACCATAGAGGCACATGGCTTCAAATTTGACGGAGCCGGGGTACAGTACACGGCTTCCAGGGCTTTTTCTCCCGGCTCGCTTCGCAATGGGCTTACCATCAAGCTGAACAACAAGATCCGGGTGGCCAACCTGCAGGGTCACCGCAGCCTGTACCTTTCTCCAGCCTTGCGGGACCCGAGCATGGTGCGGGAGGTGCTGGGTTACGAGATTGCAAGGACTTACATGCCGGCGCCGAAAGCCAATTACGTAAAGGTTTACATAAACGACAGTTATTACGGACTCTTTGTCAATGTGGAAGGAGTGGATGAGCGCCCGTTTCTCCGAAGGAATTTTGACAACAGCAGGGCAGCGGTTTTCATTGCGAAGAAAAACCTGACGGACCAGGCGCCGGAAGGATGCCGCAACGGCATTTACGGTGCGCTGGAGTACGAAGCCTCAACGGATTGTTATGAATACAATTTTGAGCTTCGGAACAACGCCAATCCAGAGCGTTTGCTTCAGCTTGCCAAAACTTTGGAAGAAGAACCGGCCAAGGCTGGACAGTTTCTGGACCTGGACAAAACCCTTTGGTGGCTGGCTTTCAACAATCTCACCGTCAACCTCAACAGCTACCTGGGCAAGCACAGCACCCATTATGCGCTTTGCGAAGACAAAGAAGGAAAACTGGCACCGGTGCCAATGGACCTCAACCTGGCCTTTGGCAGCTATAAAAATACCGGTGAGGGCTCCGATCTGCGCACCCGGCAGCTCATTTCACTGGATCCCATGCTGCATGCCGACAATCCGTACAAACCACTGGTATCAAAGCTTCTTGCTTCTGAAAACAACCGGAAGATTTACCTGGCCCATTACCGCACCATCTTCAACGACTGGTTCAAATCGGGCAAGTATGAAGCCCGTGCCCGTGAGCTGCAACAGCTGATCCGGCCAGCCCTGGAAGCTGACCAAAACTGGGCTTACACCCTGGAAGATTTTGACGAAAGCCTGGAAAAAACGATCGGAAAACAGAGCAAAATACCCGGCATCGTTCAACTGATGAGCAGGCGGATAGAGTTTCTGAAGAAAAACGGCCTGCTGGACCTGGTGGCCCCCGTGGTGGAGGAGGTGAATGTGGCCCGCCGCAAGCCCATGTCAAAAGACACCATCGATAATTTCAGCATTTCGGTTTCTGTAAGCAACCTGCCGCAGGAAGTGTGGCTGTATTACAAATCTTCGGAAACTCAGCCTTATGCCAGGGTGAAAATGGTGGACGACGGCAAGCACCACGACGGAGCAGCCGGTGACGGTGTTTTTGGCGCCGTAATAGAACCGGAAGGAGCGAATGGGGAAATTTGGTATTACATTGTGGCTGAAAACGCTGGTGCCCTGGCTTTTTATCCCGCGCAATACATGAGGGAACCGCTTCATGTAACTTTGGCGGAGCTAAACAAATAATCGCCTGTGGCAAGGCTGCTATTTCCGACCATGAAAAGATACCTCCTCTCGTTTTTCCTGATCGTCGCAATGGGGCTTTCCTCCCTGCTTGCACAAGACCTTTACGACAGCACCCGAATTGCTGAAATCAAAATCTATTTCAAACAGGCCAATTGGCACCAGATCCTGGACTCCACCAAAATGAGCGGCTCCAATGACCGACTGATGGGGACCGTGTATGTGGACGGGAGGAAATTTGAAAACGTGGGCATCCGCTACAAAGGCAACAGCTCGTTTAATAATCCCCGCTCAAAAGGCCATAGAAAGTTGCCCTTCAACCTGAAAGCTGACTACCGGGACAAGGACCAGACTTTTCCGGGCGGTTATGAAACCATCAAATTGTCCAATGTCTTTCAGGACCCTTCTTTCCTTCGGGAAATTTTGTCTTATGAAATAGCCCGGGAGTACATGCCTGCTTCCCGTTGCAACTTTGCCAAAGTATGGGTCAATGACGAATACCTGGGCCTGTACAACAATACCCAGGCGGTGGATGAGGTGTTCCTGAAAGAGCATTTCGGGAACCACAAAGAGACCTTTATCAAGTGCGACCCGGAATACGATGTGATCAGAAAGAAGGACTTTTCTAATTGCCCGAAGGGCGACAAGGCTTCCCTGATGTACATGGGCGATGATCCCTATTGTTACGACGGCTGGTACGAACTGGAAAGTAAATCTGATAAAGGCTGGCTGGAACTGATCGACCTCATCAAGCTCTTGAATTCCAAGCCCGATGAAATTGAATCGGCCATGAACGTGGATGCCGTGCTGTGGATGCACGCCTTCAACAACGTGGTGGTCAACCTGGACAGCTACACCGGCAGGCTCAGCCACAACTACTACCTTTACCGCACACCCGACAGCCTGTTCACCCCCATCGTGTGGGATATGAACATCTCGCTGGGCGGCTTCCGGTGGGATGGCGAAAAAGCGGGGGAACTCACCAATGCCGAATTGCAGGAATACAGCATGTTTGCCCATTACAAAAGCAGAAACCCGAAACGCCCCCTGATTACCAACCTGCTGAGCAACCCCCTCTACCGGAAAATATACGTCGGACATTGTCGCACCATCGTCAACGACTGGCTGGTGAGCGGGCGCTGGCTGGAGCGGGCCAAACAAATACAGGCTCTGATTGACGAAGAGGTGAAAAACGACCCCGAAAAATTGTACACCTACAAGGGGTTCAGGGATAATCTGAAAAAAACCGTCAGCACTGGATACAGCGAAGCCATCGGCCTGGAAGAATTGTTCAAAGCCAGAACCGAATACCTCAGCAACCACCCGCTGTTCAGGGGCACCAACCCGCAGGTGCTGGAGGTAAAACACGAAAAAATAACCGACGGCATAAGAATCAAAGCCAGCGTAAAAGATGCCGAAAATGTTTACCTGGTTTTCCGGAAAAATGAAAAACACCCTTTTCGCCGGGTGCCGATGAACGTGGAAGAAGCAGGGGAATGGAGTCGTGAAATTACCGGCCTGAAAAAGTGCCAATATTACATCATTGCAGAAGGCGACCGCCTGGCTGTTTGCTCACCTGAAAAAGCTTCTTACGAGCTATATTCCGTAGAATTTTAATTTTTATTCAGTGGCTGTAAAAACAAACGTAAAATTCCGGCGTCCGTGGTTTTTGCTCAACGGACACATGGAGAGCATTTACCCTGCATTATTCCGGAAAATAAACGGCCTGCCCTATGAGCGGGAACGAATCTTCACACCCGATGACGATTTTCTGGACATCGATTGGTTGAAAGGCGGCAATGAAAAACTGATCGTGCTGAGTCATGGCCTCGAGGGCGACAGCCGGCGGCAGTACATGGCCGGCATGGCCAGGCTTTTCTTTGCCAATGGCTGGGACGTGCTGGCCTGGAACAATCGCAGTTGCAGCGGAGAAATGAACCGGGCCCGGCGGATGTACCACCACGGTGATGTCGAAGACCTTGGCCAGGTGGTGGAATATGGCGCAAGCAAAGGCTACAAAACCCTTGTGCTCGCCGGCTTCTCGATGGGCGGCAATCAGACTTTGAAATACCTCGGGGTAAAAGGTTCCGGCGTTCCGGCTCAGGTCGCCGGTGGCATTGCGTTTTCAGCACCAACCGACCTGGAAGCCGGTGCGGCCATCCTCGACAGACCGGACAATGTCATTTATAAAAAGCGTTTTTTGCATTATTTGTCAAAAAAAATAACAATAAAGGAGGAGCAATATCCGGGCACTTTTGACCTCAGCCTGTTGCCACGGGTGAAAAGCTGGCGGGATTTTGACGAATGGTTTTCAGCTCCGCTGAACGGGTTTGAAAATGCGGCTCATTTTTACAAAGAAGCTTCTGCCAGGAATTTCATGTTCGGTGCCAGGGTCCCGGTATTGTTGGTGCAGGCGGAAAATGACCCCATTTTGCCGAAGGAATGTTATCCGGTGGAAGCTTGTAAAACGCACCCGTATATTTCACTGGAAATAACGAATTACGGAGGCCATGTGGGCTTCCTTCAGCAATGCAGCCCTCATGCCTGGTCGGAAGTGCGTGCGCTCGATTTTGCCGGAAAATGTGCAGGCGTCGAAGTGGTCGGGCACTAATGGCCTACGTATCAAGCGCATTCAAGGCCTCTTCGGTAGATTTGGTCCGTATGATTTTCGCCGGTTTTGGGTTGTCTTCATAATGCTGCGCTGATTCTTTACTTATAATGATATATTCTTCGTTAAGTGGGTGGTAGTACAAATATGTTTGAGTAGAAGACTTTTGAACCAGCAGGCCGGGAACAAACCCTTTTAGTCCATATTTTGCTTCATCACTATGGGGAGGAAAGAATGTTACCAATGCCAGTACATTTAGATTGGATACCGAATTTGACATTCTGGTATCAGCATGAATTATTTTCGAATTCATTGTCTCATACACCCAGTCATCTGGTTTAAGGTCTTCAAAACTTCTCCACTGTCTGGTTTTTAATTGGAAAAACTGCAATCCCCCGAGCCGCCTTTTGTACTGGAACATAGGCACATCCTTGTAAATGAACCCGGGGTAGTAAAAATCTTTCTTTTGCGATTGCGCATATTTTAATTCCAGCAGCATGGTGTAAATCCCCGGGCTGTATTTGCTGTAGTTCAGGTCGTAGGCTGCTTCCAGCGAGGCCAGGCTCTTATGGCCCTCGAACATCACTGTGAAAGCCACTAATTGCCCCTCATTCCTTAGCAGCAGCAACTTAGATGGGAAGTTGTCTGCAGATTCACCCTTGAATATGTGCTCGTCCAGGTTCGGGATATATTGCCAGTTGTGGGCATTGGATTTGAATTGTTTCCACAGCCGGTTTATTTCTTCGTCGCAATAGAAGTCCCTCACTTCATACTGGAAAAGTTTGGAATTTTTTCTAAGTAATTTTCGCTTGCTTTTGCTGAAGATGGGCGGGCTTATGGGTGCTCGCAAATAGAGCCTGGCCGAAATGTTATATGATGCGTCATAGCGAGCAGCAATGGCTGTGGATAATTTTACACCGGTGGGAAAGTAGCCGTTTTGCAGTGCTTCATCCAATTCTGAACCGGATAAGTGCTTAACATACCGTTCTGCATACAAGGATGGGGTGTAAGATGACACAGTGATGATCGCTTCTTTAATTCATTGTAAGGCTGCCGCTTGCATTTTGCGAAGAAAAAGAAAAACCGGAACTGACGTGTTCCGGTTCATGAAAAATAAAAATTTAGGATGTCTCAGTGTTAGGGTAATTTCTCGTTGATCACAAAATTGGCCAGGAGGTTGATGTTGTCCGGGCTTGCCAGGATGGTGTAGAACAGCAGCTTGCTCCGGTCGTTGTTTGGCCCCTGGTAGATGATCACACCATCCAGGTTGAAATCGGTGGTGGTGTAATCCGTGGCGATGTAATTCATCAGTTGCAAGGTATTGTCGGGGCTGCTCAGGATGAAGAAGAACATGCTCGCAATGTCATTGCTCGGGCCCTGGTAAATGACTTTGCGGTCTGCGTTCAGGTCGCCGGACCACAGTGCCCGCTGGCCGCCGTAGTTGATGGCAGGGTTAGTTCCGTAGGCTTCGAAATTATCGTCTTCAAAATCCGTCACCGCCACCGTTGGGGTCAGGTGGATCGGATGGTTGCTCGCCATGCCCAGGTGATTGCGGTGGCGCACCGCCACAAAATAATCTCCGCTGGGTACATTGGGGAAGAAGACCGGTGAAGAGCCATCTGTGTCCACCACATCCCCGTCCCGTTGCACCAGCGCTGACCGGGTTGACACCACTTCATGGGCATCGTCCGGAGAGCGCAGCTCGATGAACACCCAGTCCACGATGGCGTTGTCGCCGCTCACCATCAGCACACTCGGGTCGATCGTCTCGCCACCGCAGCCTATGACATGCTGGAAGGATGGGTTTTCCGTAAAGGGCTCCGTGAGTGGGATGAGGCCTTTTTTCCGAAGGTCATCCCGCATTTTTGTCTGATTGGCGCTTTCCAGGAGGCAGCCGTGCAGCTTCACCTTTATTTGAAGGTAAACGCCGATGCAGGTGGTGCCGGCCAGCGGATCGCAGGGGTCACGGGGGTTGGATTCACTGCCTGCAGGGCCGTCCACGATGCCGTTGTGGTTGGCATCCTCCACGCCGTCCGGAATTCCGTCGTTGTCGGTGTCAGGATCGGTGGGGTCTGTTTCGATGCCCAGTTCGAAAATGCCGTTGTGGTTGGCATCTTCCACGCCGTCAGGTATGCCGTCGCCATCGCTGTCGGTGCGCAGCCAGTGGGTTTCGCCCTCGTCCATGATGCCGTTGCCGTTTTTGTCTTCCAGGGCATCCGGTATGCCGTCACCGTCGCTGTCCAAGTCTTTGTTGTTGGGTTTGGTGTCGCCGTCGTCGTCCAGGTCGGGCTGGTTGTTGGTTTCGCCAAATTCACCGTCAGCTGCGCCGATGATGAAAGGTGAAGTGTCGGGATCAGGCCCGTCTTCTGGTTTCCCATCCTGGGTAGCACCATCTCCTTCGGTAACGATGTAACCAACGAGGTCATCCACCATACCGTCGCCATTGGTGTCGATGAAGACGTCGATTTTCTGGTCTCCATCCAGGTCGAGATCAGCCAGGCCAATCTCGATGATATCCGGGATGCCATCGCCGTCGCCATCACCGTCGAGGTAGTCCGGGACTCCGTCACCATCCAGGTCACCGCCCTGGTAAGCGCTGCCGTCACCATCGGTGTCTTCGGGTCGGCCGTCTTCCACGGCACCGTCGCCGTCGGTAATGACGAGCGGGTTGTTTTCGTAGAAGTCAGAAAAGCCGTTACCGGTGGTATCCTGCGCAAACAGGGAATCGAGCTTGCCATCGCCATCGGTGTCGATGCCGCCGGCTTCGATGAGGTCGGGTATGCCGTCGTTGTCGCTGTCGGTGTCCAGGAAGTTGGGGATGCCGTCGCCGTCTTTATCCGGGGCGCCGGTATTGGGGCCATCGGTGTACACCCCTCCGGTAATTTTTATGAGTACCTCACCCGGCTGGTCTATTCCGAAAGAAGAATCGTCATCGGGGTCGTAGAGGTCGTAAAATCCATCGCCGTCGGCATCGGGCAGTGAGCTGGCCACATTTTCGATGGGATAGTCGATCTGTCCATCGCCATCCTTGTCCACTCCTCCGGCTTCGATGAGGTCCGGGATGCCGTCGTTGTCACTGTCGGTGTCGATGTAATTGGGTACGCCATCGCCGTCTCTGTCTGCTATGGGAGACAAGGGATCGAAGTTGGAGGAAGCCACTGGATCGGGGTTGGTTTCATCGCCGTCCAGATCATTGGCGATGCCGTCGCCGTCCAGGTCCCAGTCGGATTGGCCGAAGAGGTCCACGATGCCATCCCCGTTTTTGTCTTGGAATCCGGCTTCGATGATGTCAGGTATGCCGTCGTTGTCGCTGTCGAGGTCCTGGCGGTCTGGAATGCCGTCGCCATCGGTATCGCCGGTGCCTTCCACATCGTCGGGGATGCCGTCATTGTCTTCGTCCAAATCGAAGAGGTCGGCCAGTCCGTCGCCATCGGCGTCGTTTTCATTATAGACCGTTATTTTCTGGTACTTCACGGTTGTGTTGTTGCAATAGTCACTCAATGACCAGATGCGCAACACATAGCCATCGCAGCCGTCGAGGTAGGCCAGGTTGTCGGTGTAGCTGGCTTCCAGTCCGTCCGCACAGTTGTCTGCTTCGTCAAAAACGTCGCCTGTGATGTTCAGGTCGTCTCTGTTGGTGGCGCAGGTGATGGTCAGGTCAGCGGGCACCGTGAAAGTGGGTGGGGTGGTGTCCCTGAGGAAAAAGCGCTGTACCAAGGTCGTGCTGTTGCCACATTCATCGGCGATGTAATAAGTTCGGGTGAACAGGGTGTCAGCACCGCAATCGAAGCTGTAGGGGCTGTCGGTAACGGTGATGGCGGTTGAAACGTCGCAGTTGTCCATTCCGACGATGTCAACACCCAAAACCGGCGGATCGGGGATGGCACTGCACTCCACTTCCCGGTCAAAAGGCAGGCTGCCTTCGATTACGAGATAGGACAGGGATTCAGTTCCGTGGGTGCCATCCAGGTAGTCCCATTCGTCAATTTTCACGGTGAAGGAATTTGCCGTCACGGAAGTCACCCGTATGGTTGCCGGAGCACCGTCGTTGTTGGAGATGCCACCGAGGATGACCACCGGGTTGTGGTAGTCATATTCCAGGTTGACGGTGAGCGCAGCATCGGAAACACTGATTTGGCCGGTTTCACCGAAGGCTTCACCGTCAGCGAGTGTCAGGGCCTGGCCTGCTTCAAGCGCCAGGTAGCCAGCACTTTCATAGCCGTGGTTGGTTTCAGGGTCCAGCGATGTTTCTTCCTGGCAGTAGATGGTGGCACTGCTGCCCGTCAGGCCGGAGTACCTCACTGCCACAGGATTGTTTTCGTTGAATGTTTGCAGGCAGGTGACAAAGCCCGGCGTGGTGTAGGATTGCGCCAGCGAAAGGGCAACCGGATTGCTGCTCACCAGCTTTTTACTCACCTCAAAGGGCAGCCCCGTGCTGTTCACGCCTTCTTCTATGGCCATCCAGGCCACGCTTTCCGGAGCGTGTTTTCCGTCACCGCTTTCCTGTTCCTGAATGCGGAGTTGGAACTGCTCTGTAGAAATATTGCGCAAGCGAGTGACAACCGCTGAAGCCTCGTTGTTGGTGACGACCTGCGCAAATACGATGGGTTTGGTGGCAAACTGCACTGGCAGCCGCACGGTCTTCCATCGGTGGGTCACGTTCTCCATCACACCGGCCACCAGGCGCTTGCCGTTGGGCAGGGTGTAAATGCGGTAAATGTCAGGTGCCGTGGCATCCTGGATGGTCACCGTTTGCTGGTTGGAAACGGAGTTGCCGCAGTAGTCCTGTGCGGTCCAGACCCTGGTGAGCAGGTAGCTGTAAATGGCGCAGCTGTCTTGTCCCTGGTTGGATTGTTCGCTCATGGCCAGGGTCACCTGCTGGCAGTTTTCCCAGGCGTCCACAATGGGAGGCAGGGGTATCTCGTCGTCGCAAAAGACCATTTCATCCGGCGGGATGTTTTGCAGCACGGGAACTTCCGTGTCGCCCAGGTCAATGGTAACGGTGGCCGTGGCGCAGCAACTGGTGCCGTTGTTACAAACCTGGTAGGTGAACTGATCCGTTCCGCAAAACGCAGAGTTGGGCGTGTAGATGAACTCGCCGTCGGCATCCATGTCGATGGTTCCGTTCAGCGGTGGCGTGGCGATGCTGTACACCGGATTGACCACCGAGTTGTCGTTGTCTGAAACGTTGTCGTAGAAGAACAGACCCGGGCAGGCCGTGGTGTAGAGGTCGTCAGTGGGTTGTGGAGCCTCGGAAGTTCTTTTCTGAACGCTGTTGCTCAGCACCCATGCCGAGCAGGGCGATCTGCGGGCTTTGCGCCTGAACTCCGTGGTAACAGAAATAGTACCCGGGCTGAGGGTATCGGCAGTGGCACCGGCAATGTCTTGCCAGGCCGTCCAGCCACCCATGCCGTCGCTTTCCCGCTTTTCCCACTGGTATTCTGCCGCTCCTCCGGTGCCACCGAAGGGTTGCGACAGCGAGGTGATGGTGCTGGCCGGGATGTTGCTGCAGAGGTCTTCCTCACCGCTGATGGCGCCGCCCTGTGTAAAGTTTCCGACGATGCTCAAGGTAGTGTCGGCATAGCCAAAGCAGAAGCTGTCCTGCACGGTGAGGTGGATGGTGCGGCTGCCGCCGTTGGCAAAGCTCACGCTGTGCGGGCCTGCCCCGGTGGCTGTTTGCGGCGTGGCGCCGCTACCGAAATTCCAGGTAAAGGTGTATGGCCCACTGCCGCCGCTTACCGTTCCGGAAACGGTGACTGCCGAGCCTGTACAGACCTCCGTAGGGCTCACCTGAATGGCGGCTACCAGGCTGGAAGGCTCGGTCAAGGTTACAGAACCCCACTCGAGTTCACATTCCTGGCCGCTGTACCGCAACCTGATGTCGTAAACACCACCGGCCAATCCGCTGTAACTGAACGGCGGAGCTGACCAGGTGGTGCCACCGTCAATGCTTCCTTCAATGGAAGTACCGGGGGGATAATTCGTGGTTATGTTGATTGTGCCATCGGAAACATTGCAGGTAGATGGATCTGTGGATGTCAGGTTGGTAACGATGATCTGGGGTCGTACCTGCCACTGCATGGTGTCGGCTGTCGGGCAGCCGTTCAGGTCTGTGGTCAGAATGACGGTGACAGTGGTGGAGGCCACCGTGTTGGGTACGTTGAAGCTGACGGCGTGCGGGCCTGCGCCGGTGGCCGACTGCGGCGTGGCAAACTGGCCGAAATCCCAGCTGTAGGCGGTGCCGTTTGCCGAAGGAGCAGCTTCAAATGTGTATTGTATCAATTCGCAGAGGTAGCCGTTGTCGGTGGCCGGGTAGGTGGCTATCATCGCCGTTGGCAATGGCTTCACGGTTTTAACCACCGTGTTCGAGTTGATCCATGCCGAACAAGGTGAACGCTGCGCCTGCCTGCGATACCAGGTGGTTTGGGTGATGACAGGGGGATCGTAGGTCGCAGCGTTGGCCCCGGCAATGGTGTACCAGTTGGCGCCCAGGTTGGTGCTTTTCTGCCAGCGATACACGATGGTACCGTCCACACCGCCGCTGGGCAGGGCCAGGTTGTCGATGAGGCCCGGGTCATAGCTGCCGCACTGCACCTCATCACCGGTGATGTATCCGCCGTTGGTGAAATTGTTCACCACCATCTTGGTCACAGGCGTGGTGTATATGAAAGCACTGCATGGGTTTCTGCGGGCCCCTCTCCGGAATTGTGTCGTCTGAATAATGGGCGGAGGGTTGAAAGTTTCGGCATTGGCGCCGGGCACATCTGTCCAGGTGCTGCCGCCGTCGGTGCTCTTCTGCCACTGGTATTCGAGCGAGCCACCCTGTCCACCGGATGGCGCAGCGGTGCTGCCGATCAGCTCCGGGTCAAAGGAACCACATTTTGTTTCCGTTCCGGAAATGGAGCCGGCATCGGTATAATTGTTCACCACCGTCTTGATGACGGGCTCGGTGTACAGGTAATTGGCGCAAGCCGAACGGCGGGCACCCCGGCGGTACCAGGTAGTTACGCTGATGCTGCCGGGATCGTAACTGTCGGTGACGGCCCCCGGAATGTCGGTCCAGGTAGCGCCGCCATCGGTGCTTTTTTGCCATTGGTATTCTGCCGTCCCGGCATCGCCACCCGATGGTAAAATCACGTTGACGATGGGCGCAGGGTCGTAGCTGTCGCAACTGGTTTCTGCTCCGCTGATTGCCCCTGCATTGGTGAAGTTGGACACAAAGGTTTTGGTCACAGCGTTCGACCAAATCCAGTCGAGGCAAGGCACCAGCCTGGCACCCCGCCGGTACCATGTGGTTTGTGAGATGACTGGTGGGTCATAGGTGGCGCTCTGTGCGCCGGAAATGGTCGTCCATGTTGAACCACCATCGGTGCTGCTTTGCCATTGGAATTCAGCGGTGCCTGCTCCACCACCGGAAGGACCACTTACTTCTGTGATCGGAGCCGGGTCGTAGCTGGCCACACATTGCGATTCATCGCCACTGATGGTGCCTCCATCGGTGTAATTGCTCGAAGAGGCAACATTCATGACAGCCGTGGTGGTGCAGCCGGATGCGGATGACAAAGTCACTGCATAGCTGCCAGCCAGCAGGTTGGTGCGGTCGCCGGTGAGGCTGGCCAGGTCGGCGATTTGATCGGGTGACAAGGCTACGTCCATGTAGTACCTCACATCGTCCATCAGTCCGTTGTAGTAGGTGTTGCCACCGTTCAAAACGGACCCGGAGATGGAGTTGCCGAGGCCACCGTTGTTGCCGTGGTTTTTAACTTCTGTAAGGCCGGTACTGATGGTAGGTGATGGGACACCGTCCAGGTAAACCGTAAAATCTCCTTCGTCAAAAACCATGGCCACGTGGTGCCACTGACCATCGTTGGGCACTATGTGTGTCGCGTCGGAATACAGCTGAGAACTGCTCTTTACCCCGGCGTGTAAAACGTTGTTGGACAACCTGATGGCCCATCCCTTGCCTCCGGAAGAACCCCCTTCGTCAAACAGGGTCTGGATGCCGTTCAGTTTGTTCGGTTTGAACCACAATGCGACCGTAGCTTTGGTGAAATTCTTTTCCATGAAACCGTTGTCCACGCTGTAGCGGACATAGGTGCTGCCGTTGAAATAGATCGAATAGCGCCCCTGAACGCAGTCACGGGAGTAGATGGGGTAGCCGTTCACGCCGTTGTTGTGGTTCACATTGCCGGATACATCATCCGTCGATTGTTCAAAAGTCCACCAGGCCGTTTCGGGCATGTCGCTCCATCGGAAGCTGAGCGGCACATCCGTTGCCTGCGGCGAAACGTCAATAGCGCCGCCGCCGGAACCACAATTCTCGTCGGTAACGGTGTAGTTTCCCACCAGTATAGGGCCGCAGTCGTCGTCTTCGCAATCTGTGAGTCCGTCGAAGTCGTCATCGCGGTCGTTGTAACAGACTTCCTGGTAGGCAATGGGCGCCATGGCCGAGCCGGGGATGATGTTCCAGGAACTGTTGGAGGGCGTTTTCCAATACACCTGGAAATGGTCGCCACCGCCGCCCTCTTTGTGGAGCAGTTCAACATAGTATTTATTGCCGGCCACCAGGCTTACAGGGCCGGAGGTTTGTTCGGAGTATTTGGTGTGCTGGGTCACGCTGGTGTAACCCGGCACTTCGCAGATCTTCGATTTGTTGAGGAAGGAAGAATCCGTGCTGAGGTACAGGCGGCAATTGTCATCACCAGTCACATTGAAGGTATAGGTGCCGGTCTCAGGCGGAACGATGTAACCATAGACCCTCGTTCCGTAATTGTTGTCGTAGTTGTTGGGCCCCTGGAAGTTGTAGATATAGCCCGTCTCGTTGTAATTATTGGGGTAGTTGCGGTTGCTGACGAGGTCTTTGATCTCCGTTCCAGGAATGTTGCCCCAGCGCTCATAAGCCAGGCCTCCGATTCCCGCATCGATGGTATTCGGGCAGTTCACCTTCGTCAATGATACGGCATCGATGGCCACGCCGACACCTGGTCTGGAGTTGGTGAAGATGAAGCTGCTGATGGGGTCCTGGATGTTGTAGGTAAACGTGTACTCGCAGAGCGTCCAGCTCAGGTTGTTCCAACTGTCGCTGGAGGGTATCGCCCAGGCAAATACCGGTTTGAAGCCGCTCACGAAATCGAATTCCATGTTGAGCACGGCCGGGTGTTGCGGTTCTGTGCCGCCATCAGGCAATCCGTTGTTGGCAAGTGAGGCCGTCCATGCCGCCGCATAAAAGCAGAAGCGGTAAGTTTGGCCGTCTTCCAATACCAGGTTGTTGGAAAAATCCACGTCAGCAACGTAGCAGTCGCCGTCGCCGGGTATCCATACGAAGTAGTCACCTTCCGGGTTGTTGACCACATCGGCCTGGTCGTTTACGTAAAACATGTATTTGGATGAGATGGCTACGAACCACGGCTCGATGGAACTGGCATCGCCATTGGACATGGCCTTTGCAGGTGAGCCTTCCAGGGTTACAGGGAAGGAACTCACGTTGGATTCTTCAAAACCGCCATTGGGAACCATGTTGTCAGAGCAGCCACAGCCCAGCGGGTAATCGTTGCCACCGAGCGGGTCGATTTGTTTGAAGCAGAAATCATCGGCAAACAGGTAAGTGGAGGATGAACCCGATTTGTATCCTCCCACCTCCGCAATGACTGCACCAGCCGGTGCCTTTCCCTTCAGGGAAAACTGGCGGTAAACCACGTCGTATTCCAGAATGGGCTGCAAAATGCTGGAAAGCGTCTGGTTGTTCACGTCTTTCCATTCCACATAGAGTTCAGCGTAGTTGGGCACTCCGCCAACCTTTGCCCAGGCCGTCAGTTCATAGGTTTGTCCTTCGAGAACGGCCAGCCGCTGGAAGAATGTGGCACCGTTACTGACCACCTTCACCGCTGAATTTCCGGTGAAGGCATCGGATGTATTGGTTACCGTACCACCGGCTATCAGCCAGTTGTCCATGTTGTTTTCGAAGCCTTCGTTGTGGATGAGGATACATTCACCCATCGGAGGCGTTTCTTCTGAAAGGCAGAACTCATCCACTTTCAGGCTGGTTCCGCCAAATTTCAAGGCGTACACCTGAATGTGATAAGAACCGGCCGGAGCCATGGCACTCACCTGGTACTCGGAGTAGGAGGAGGTGCTGGTTACGTTCACCGTGTTTTCGCTGATGAGTGAACCGCCTGAATCGTAGAAACGAAGCGCAAGGATGGCACTCCAGGTGTTGGAAGTGCGCTTTGCGTGGGCTTTAATGGTGTAAACACTGCCGGGCAGGATGCCGGTTTTGGTTTGAGAAACGTAAGAATAAAATCCCTTTAATTCTGCTGCTGAACTCCCCGACCAGGCATCGCCAGTGATGCTGACGGAACCGTATTTGTACCAATCGCTAAATCCGGATTCAAAGCCGGTGTTGTCCAGAAGAATACACGGTGGAGGAAGGGCCAGTGCGGCTGCTTTGGCAGAAAGTGCGTGTTCGAAAGCGCGGGAAAGTTTGTGACAGGCTTCTGTGGTGAAATGCCCTGCGGTCATGGCGGGGTCCTTTGCCTGGACTGTGGAAAGCAGCCCCGCAAAAAACACGGCTATGAAAGCGGTTTTACGCGCCAGTTTGTTCAAGACATCCATAGTTTTCGTCGCGGGGGGTGGCGGTTTTTGTAAATGTGAACGGATGGCGTTCTTCAGGCAATTTTCCGAAGAGTCATTCGCCACGGTGTCTGTTCAGTTAGCGCCTCGCCTTCTTTCCATTGTTTCCATGTTGGCCCGGAGGGCCGAAGCAGGCGAGTGAGACCAAGAGGCAAAAGCAGCTGAAAAGCAGTGTGCTGTTGCCACCAACAGGGTTAAGCATTCTGAAACTTTGGGCTACGACAGTGTTTTTTCTGAAAAACGGGAGGAGGATTGGAGAGGGGGCTTGCGTGTGTATTGTTGAGGAGGGCAAAGCCTGTACCAAAGGAGGGGAAAACGGACTGTCCCCATCTGATTTCTGAGGACAGTCCGTGACAGGGTAAAATCAGCTTTTCTGGAAAAGCCGGAAGGTGAGCATCCTGCCTTTCTGGTCTTTCAGAACCAGCAGGTGCGTGCCGGCAGCCAGGCCGGAAACCCTTATCTGCGCTTCACTGCTGTCGAGTTTTTGCGAAGCGACCAGTTTTCCATTCATGTCGAATACTTCTGCGGTGCCCGACTGCGCCTCTTCAAACCTCAGGTTCAGAAATTCGGAGGCAGGGTTGGGGAAGAGTTCCATAGCGGGGCCTTGCAGGGCCTCGTTGTCAGCAGTGACGATGCTTTTTAGCCAGGTGACAGAATAAGCGTCGAACTCCGGTTCGTATTCCACCTGCACCACCGGAAAGCCCAGACCGTTGGTGTTCGTCCAGAAATTGTAGTTGTAGGAGGTGTCGGGTTCTGCAGAGCCATCCACCAGTTGCCAAACTCCGGCAAAAAGGATGTAGGTGGAGTCCCAGGCCAGATTCATTTCCGAAGAACGGATGACTTCGTAGTTGCCAACCGGCGTCGTAAGGTCACCATAGGCGTCTATGCTGACGTTGCGCTTGGTGGTGGTTTCCAGTCTCACACTGTCAAACGGAAAGCCAATGGCAGCGCCTTCCACGGCAATGGTCTGCAGTGTGGTCTCATCATAACTGTTCCCAAACGTGGCGGGAAAACGCAACAGCGACTGGCCGGGATTGATGCGGACAGACACATCGAAGCTGGTGGCGGAGTCTATCTCGAAATGCGCCCGGGTGCCAATGATCTTGAAAGCCTGGTCATTGAAGGTGAAATAGATATAACCGAGGGAGTCGGATTTGGCAGCGAGGTTTGCATTGGGAAACTCACTGAAAAACGGCGTTTCGTCAGGCATGAGGAAGGTGAAATCGGATTCCTCCTGGTCTTTCAATGCTGTGTAGTCCCAGCTTTGCAGACCTGCGCCACCTTCGGTAATGCTGGCATCTGGCAGGGTGTCAACCGTTTGAACGGCGGTGATGCCGATGGCAGTGATGTCGTTGGCGGTGATGGTGATCTGGGCCTGAGTGCTCAAAATGGCAAACAGACTGAGCAAAAGCGTAAAGTGTCTTTTCATAACCGATGATTTGAGAGTTGAGAGCCCTGCAAAAAGGCCATATTCCGGTTAGCGCTTGTTTTTAATCCCGAAGGCATTCGGGATCAAAAACAATAGTCTTTCGTGAATTATGGGGTTTTGCAAGAGGCTCAGAGTTGTAAAAAAATATTGCCGGGTGTCCTGCTTGATGTGCGGCTTATTTGGCGACAAACTTAGCGCTTTTCAACTGGCCATCGGCATTGCGGAGCACTACAAAATACAAACCGGGAGACAAATCCACATTTAGTTCCAGGCGGTGCTTGCCTTCGGTAAATCGCTCGGCACTAACAGGCTTGTGCTGTACCAGCCCCATTAAATTGACGATTTCAACGCTGATCGTGGTGGAGGTATTCAAGGTGAATGTGAGCTCCAGTTTATCCTCAACGGGATTGGGGCTGATACCGGACAACTCCCCCGGGAAGTCATTGCCCGAAGGCTCAAACACCGCCGTAAGCATACTGCTGTCCATGACGATATTTTCATCGCCGGGCTGGTAGGGCAGGTATTCCATGAAGAGAAAGAGCATTTCATCGGTGGTCTCTTCGCCGTAATAAACCGTTTTGGGTGGGCTGTTCGGGTTGTAGGGGTTGCTGGTCGTATTGTCATAGACGAACTCTGTCTCGAGCTTGCTGCCGTTCGGGATGCGCAGCAATTTTGGGAAAGCGTACATGCCCTGCCAGTGAAAATCCCACTGCGGAATGGAGATCAGCGGCTGGATGCTGCCGTCGGGAAATTTGGCCCAGGCCTTCATGGATTTGCCGAGCAAGTGCATGTGCGGCATGACCCTGAGAATTGTAAAATCGATTCCGAAATTCAGGTCCAGCCGGGTGTGGAAGGTCTTGATGGTGTTGGGAGGTATGACGAAAGGGGTGTTCAGGTTGGTGGTCCAGGGGTCGGCCACGGTGGCAAATTTCACCTCCCGAATGCCATTGTTGGTGGGGGTGAAAAAGAAGTGAATTTTGGTGGAATCGGTTTCGCCAACACTGCCGGCAGGGTAGTGCAACTGGATGACGATGTCGGCACCGGCCTTCAGCCTGATGCCTGTGCCCGGCGGGTAGGTGAGGGGATTGCCACCCGGTGCCCAGGCACCAAACATCTCAGCGCCAGCACAGCTGTTGCCGAAGCAGATGTAACCAGGCTCCGGGGTGGCATCATCGGCGGCGGCACATTGGCCGCTTTCATCCTGGAATGCCACCACGTGGTGTACGATTTCGCGGTTGCCGGGAACGATCTCCCAGGCACTCACGTAGCGGTCTTCGGTGAGTGGATTTTTGAAAACGAAACAGCGGTACTCATCAGCTCCGGCTGCCTGCGAGGTGTAGGTTGGAATCTGCAAAACGAGGTCCGGGTTGCCGGGCAGGTCTCCTTCATCCGGGAAAACGGGCGGGGCGGGGGCATTGGCAAGGTTGCCGGGGGCAGCGCCCAGGTCAACCCATTTGATGAGGGTTTCCTTTTCCTCGTCGGTAATGGTTCTTTCAAATGCGTGGTGCTGGTAGTTGGGGTCGGGTGGCCAGGGTGGCATGTGCCCCGTTTCGAGGCTCCATTTGATGAGGGAGGCATTGGCTTCAGCACTTTCGTAAGTGGTGAGGCTGAACGGAGCTATCCCACCATCACGGTGGCAGCTTGCGCAATTTTCAAAGAAAATGGGTGCAGCGTCTTCGGCCCAGGTAACATCCTGCGCCCGCAAGCCAAAGGATAAAAGCAGAATTGCAAGAGGTGTAAAGAACTTCATTCCGGATGATTTCGTGAAAGGTTGTTTATAGACCCTAAAAGTAAGGCTTGAAAAGAACTCGGCACATCCGGAACCCCGGTCACCAGTCTTTGATCTCCCAATAGTTCTGGTTTTCGATTTCATCCAGGATGGCCAGGTAGTTAGTATAACGAAGTTCACTGACGATACCCTCCTCGATGGCCTTTTTCACTGCGCAGCCGGGTTCGCTGCGGTGCAGGCACTGCCCTCCAAACCTGCATTGCGACGACAATTCAAAAAACTCACGGAAGTTGTGGGCCACGTCGAGCAGCTCCAGGTTGTTGAAACTGAGGGTTTTGATGCCGGGGGTATCGATGATGGCACCGCCGAAATCGAGGTCGTGCATTTCGGCAAAGGTGGTGGTGTGCTGCCCCTTGCCGGAATAGTCGGAAAGCTCGCCGGTGCGTAAGTTCAGCTGGGGCTGGATGGCGTTGATCAGGGTTGATTTGCCCACACCCGATTGGCCGCTGATGAGCGAGGTTTTTCCCGCCAGCTTTTCCTTCAATGCTTCCAGACCGGTGCCGGCCGTGGCTGAGGTGAGCAGTACATCGTAGCCAATATCACCGTAGATGTCTTGCAGGTATTCAAAAACATTGAGGTGGCCTTCGTCGTAAAGGTCGGCTTTGTTAAAAACGATGACCACAGGGATGTTGTAGGGTTCGGTCATCAGCAGGTAGCGGTCGATGAAGCCGGGTTTCAGGTTGGGTTCCACAATGGTGACGATGAGCACGGCCTGGTCAACGTTGCTGGCCAGCAGGTGCAGGGAGTGCTTCTTCCGGGGGCTTTGACGCACCACGTAGTTGCGGCGTGGCAGTATTTCCTGGATGGTGCCCACATCCTCGTCGGCTTCCATCTGTACCATTACCTCATCGCCTACGGCAACGGGGTTGGTGAGCGGAATACCATCGAGGCGGAACTTGCCCTTGATGCGGCATTCCACCGTGCGGCCGTCCTCCAGCCTTACGGTGTACCAGCTACCAGTTGATTTTCTGACAATGCCTTTTTTTAAGTCCATGTTTTCCTTCGCCTTTGGCAATGATGAATGTGTTTCAACTCCATCATCATTTTAATCCTCATAAACTTTAATTAACCACAGAGTAAAAGGAGTGAAAAACAGAGTTGAACAGAGTACCCCTGCTAAACCTACAACCTACAACCCCCATAATCCTCCATAATCCCCATAATCCTCCATAATCCTCCATAATCCTCCATAATCCCCATAATCCCCATAATCCCCATAACATAATCTTTCCAAAGAAAAACAGATTCATTGATTTGCGAAGCGAGGAGAAAGAAACAAGTGGATCAACGGCGGATGCGGACATGCCTGAGCGAGTAGTAGAAGATGAAGGAATACCCGAGGGCCATGCTCAGGTGCATGGCCAGGAAACCGTAGTTGCCGCTTTGGTAGCCCGACCAGGCCGCATAGGCAAAAAAGACGGCCAGCATACCCTCCATGGCGGTCGTCCAGGAGATGCGTTTCGAGAGGTACTTGCGGTTCCAAAGGTTGTCTTTCAGTCCTGTAATGTTGAATTTGGGCGTTCTGACGAAAGCCGATTTCTTGCCCAGCCAGCCCTGCACGACGGCTACGGTGTTGTGCAACGAAAGGCCCATGCTCAGTGCGAGGAACAATGGAAAAAGCAGAATAAACTTGGCCAAACGTTTCCAATAGGCCCCACTTTCTTGCTGCATCTCCACGTTGGCGGTGTAATGAACGGCGATGAGGGCCAGCATGCCCACATAACAGTATTCCAAAAGGGTTGAGCCTAGTTGCACGTTGCTCCAATAGAGCAGAATTGGCACGCTGAACACACCCATGATGAACACGCAGACGAACACGGTGCTGGCCACCAGCTGCATGGTGGCGTGGATTTTTTGACCGAAGGAAAGATCTGAGCGCCAGACGGTTGGCAGCATTTTGCGGGCGGTTTCCGCACCGCCTTTCATCCAGCGAAACTGCTGTGATTTCAGACCGTGCATCTCTGCCGGCAACTCTGCCGGTGAGCCCACCTCCTCCAGGAAGATGATTTTCCAGCCTTTCAGCTGGGCCCGGATGCTGAGGTCCAGGTCTTCGGTGAGGGTGTCGGCCTCCCAGCCACCGGCATCGTCAATGGTTTGGCGGCGCCAGACCCCTGCGGTGCCGTTGAATTGGAGCAGGTAGTTGCCGGCGTGTCTGCCTTTTTGTTCCACCCGGAAATGCACGTTCAGCTGCAGGGCCTGCAGGCGCGTGATGAGGGAATAGTTCTCGTTGAGGTGCTCCCAGCGGGTTTGCACCACGCCCACTTTTTCATCTTCGAAATGGGCCAGGGTGGCTTTGAGAAAATCAGGCCTGGGCAGAAAGTCGGCGTCGAAGATGGCTACGAACTCGCCACGGGCGTGTTGCATGGCCTCTTTCAGGGCTCCGGCTTTGTAACCCTGCCGGTTGGTGCGGTGATATTGGGCAATGTTGAAACCCTTTGCCCGGTATTCTTCAACTTTCCTTCGGGTAATGTCCACCGTTTCATCGGTGGAGTCATCGAGCACATGGACTTCAAAGCGGTCCCTGGGGTAATCGAGCTGCATGATGTTGTCGATCAGCCGCTCCACCACGTACATTTCGTTGAAAATGGGCAACTGGATGGTAACGAATGGCCAGTCCTGATCTGGACGGTGCTCGATGCCTGCACCAACCTTTGATGTGCCATTTTTCTGCCGGCGCAGACGCCGGTGATGTTGCCGGTATTTGTAAAGGAGGTTGAGCTGCATCAGGCAGTATGCCGTGATGGCAACAAGGGCAGCAGCATACAGAATGAAAATGACATTGATGAGGACGGACATGCAAATGGTTTTCTGAAAAGAAAGGGCAAAGGTAAATGCCCCCAACAACAGCAACTGCTCCCAAAGGGACAATTTGTGAAAACGTGACAGCCTTGGGGTAGGCTGGTAGCTGGTAGCTCCCCGAGTTCTCGGGGCAGGCTGTAGCTCGTAGTTGATCCTGCTAAACCCAATGATTCAGGGATGAGGGATGAAAGAGCTAGCTCCTTCAAACTCCAAACCCTACACTCTAAACTTTTAAACCACAGAGATAAACAGAGTTGTTTCACAGAGTTGCACAGAGTTTTGGCACGGAGTTCCACGGAGCTAGCGCCCTAAACTCTACACTCTAAACCCTACACTCTAAACTTTTAAACCACAGAGATAAACAGAGTTGTTTCTCAGAGTTGAACAGAGTACGCCTGCGTCAACTTACAACCTACAACCTACAACCTACAACTCATAACCCCCATAACCCCCATAATCCTCCATAATCCTCCATAATCCTCCATAATCCTCCATTAACCAACTACATCACTCCTTTTGAATTCTGAATCACCTCCATGATGTGCTCCCGGTCCTGGATTTCATCGAAGAAGGATTTGAGGTAGGACATGATCTCATGCCGGGAGGACTGAGGCAGCAGGTTGAAATCGTTGACATAGTTCAGGAGCTCATCTTGTTTCTTTTCATAATACCTTAAAACGGGTTCCACTTCTTCAGCAGGACGGGGGAAACCAAGATAGACCCTGTCACAGATCGATCGCTGCCCCAGATGTGAATTGGCCCTGGCATAGGGTGCTTTTACGATACAACTGAAATCAAAGTCGTAGGGTATGCATACGATCCTGCCATCGGGCAGACGGATTAGTTCGGTGTTTCGGCACATGGTGTAACTGTAATCCGAATTGGAGATCATGTACTGAAACAGCGAGGTGCATATTTCCTGAAAGCGATGCAGACTGTCCGGATTGACCCCCATGTCTTCAAAACGTTCGGCCTGGTAGCGGTTTGCCAGATCCTCGCCGTCCTCGATCAGAATGCTGTAGTGTTTGATCTTGGACAAGCGCTTTTTCTGACCAGCGTAACGCACTTTGACCAGCCGGACCCGGAAGCTGTAATTTGAGACGATAGAATACAACTTGTAGATGAGGTACTCCCTGATGACCAGTTCACGGCTCTTGGCCCTGTCATTCAGGCAATGGGTTACCAGTTTGAGTTCATTGACCTCACTGAGGCCTTTTTTTCTTAGGTCCTTTTTCTTGAATTTCAGTTTGAGCGGTGGAAAATCGCACTTCATGCGGCGGAACTTGCCACGGCACTTGATCTTCATGTCCATGTCCAGCAGCAGCTCTTTCTTGAACTTGAACTGGATGTGGCCGGGCTGGTAGTCATCCGTTTTTCGGTTGGCTTCCAGTTGTTTGTAGTCAGTGGTGATGATCACCTCAGCCACTTCATCCTCCGGCAGAAGGTCAAAGATGCTTCTTTGCGAAGCGAGGCTATCAGCAGATTGTGCATTGATGGCAAGGCCTGAAAACAACATGGTTGCCAATGCCAGCAAACGGAGGGTGAGTGAGTAGCAGTTTTGCATGACCGGAATTTTGAGTTTCCGGTGAAGGTAGGTAAAATACCGGAGTATCAATTTTTCCAGAACCTGAGCAGAAGGGTCTCGGCAGCCAGGGCCAGCAATGCTAAAATAACGAACCACTTCCAGAGCAGGATACCTGTGCTTCGCTCCGCAATGACATCTGTGAGGCTGGCCAGGGCAGAACCGCCGATGACATTCACATTTGGCGGCAGCTGGTTTTCCAGCTCGTCAATGGAGTAGTAGCGCAGGTCGCTTTCCTTCCGGTTGTAGTTGAAGGCAAATTTGGCCAGGATGGTGTCGGGTTGCAAAAACAGGTCGTAATACCCGGCTTCCAGGTTTTCGTTCTGAAGCGTCAGGTAAACTTTTGAGGCAACGATGCGCTGCTGGGGAATGAACTCCTCATTTTGACCCCGCAGTTTGTAAACACTTTCACCTCCACGCACATGGTTGTCCGCTTCGATGACCTGGTCGGCACCGATGGTGTAGGCGATGGGCCTGCTCCGGGCAGAGGAAATGGCCATTTTATACAACATCGGAACGAAGATCTCCCCGCTGCCGGCCAGGTTGCTGTATTCATCACTCAGCGGTGCAGCACATAGGTAGAAGATGCCGTTTCCGGAACGGTACTTCGAAAGAAAGGTACTTCCATCACGGTAGGTGAGCAGGCGCTCTCCACCTATACGGGCTGAAGTGCCGATCCTGAAATTGCCCTGCGTGGAAGGCAGTCTGAGGTTGGCACTCCGGTTTTCGAACACATCTCTGAATACAAACTCCTCTGTGTTGATGTCGGTTACCTGGCGGTTGACGGCTTCAAAGGACTGTATTTCATCAGCCGGCACGTTCTTCAAAAAGGCGTTCCAACTGGCAAGGTCGGCATCATGAGGGGGGAAGGCCAGCAGGTTTCCACCATTTTTCACATACTCGGCCAGTTCAAAAGAAAGGCCCGAGGAAATGGACTTCACCCCGTTGCAGATGATGAGCTGATAGCTTGGAAAGGTAGAGTAGTCCAGGTTGCGCGATAGCTGGTTGGTGACCCTGAAATAGCCGGCACTCTTGAAAGCCGCATCGAGGCGGGGATCGGGGGCAAGTTCGTTGATGACCAGAACATCGATGAATTCAGCCACGTGAAAGGTGAAATAATAGCTGTCGTCAAACTGCACGGGGTAATCAGTCAGGGTGAGTACCGCCTCGTGCCAGCCGGTTATGTCAATGTTGATTACCACCGTATCCACCACTTCCGAACCGGCGGGAATGTTAAGGGTTCCCACGGGCTTGGTCTCACCGTCGTAGGTTACTGAAAGTCGGACATTTTCTGCGTCTTCATTGCCCCAGTTACGCGTTTTGACGAACAATTTATTGGGCTGGTTGAGGGTGCGGACAGGTGCCTCGAACCAGGCACTGTCAATGCTTACGTTGTTTTCCTGCACGGCCTGCAAGGGCACCAGGTTGACCTGAAGAGTGCTGTCCCGGTAAGCTCCGAGGTCAGTGATGTTGCGCTGAAAATCGGAAATGATGAAACTGATGGAATTGGGTGCAGCGCTGGTACCCAGCACCTGTTTCTGGCGGGTCAGCACCTGGCTGATGTTGCGCACGGCCGGACTGGTTTTGATTTCATCCACCAGTGCCAGCGCTTCTTCCTTTGACACCAGGCGTTGGTGTTTGCCTTCAAAATCATTCGTCAGAATCTGGAAGCGGTCTTCTTCCCGGTAGGCATTGACGATTTCACGGGCCCGCTGTTTGGCTTTTTCCACCAGCGGCACATCTTCGCTCAGCGACTGCATGCTGAAAGAATTGTCCACGAAAATGCTGATGGCATTGTCGCCTTGCTTTACTTCCGTTCCCTGCGGAATGAAGGGCTGGGCAAAGGCGAAAACGAGGGCCAGCACCGCAAGGCAACGCATCAGCAATACCAGCAGGTTGCGAAGCTTTTGCCTGGCGCTGGTTTCTTCCTTTACCTCTTTGAGGAATTTCACGTTGGTGAAATAGACCTTCTTGAACCGACGGAAATAGAACAAGTGAATGATGACCGGAATGGCTATGGCCAGTGCGGCAATCAAAAATGTCGGGTAAAGGAATTGCATGGTGTCAGTTTTGTTGCGGGGTTCCGGTTTGGGTCTGGCATTCCAATACGTTTGAGCCAGCCTTTTGTTGTCCCGTTGTGCATTCAACACAGGAGCGGGCAAAAATAAGGAATTGAACAAGAGCCGAAATTCGCACTTTCCTTCGCTTCGCAACAAAAAAAATCCCAACCCGGGTCTTACCCCGGCTGGGACGGAAACACTATCGGAACACGTAAGATGGAATTGAGAATTGGCTAAATTGATTTTGGCCGGCAGGCCGAAGAAGCACCTGCTTAACTGGCCATTTTCTGCGGCTCCCAAAGTTGAAACTGGCGCCCGGGTTCCATATTACGGACCTGGTTGACCAGTTTTTCATTCACTTCGGGGAGGAAGGCAGGAATGGAATTGCGGTCGTCAAAAATTTCCACATTCATCTCTTTGGCAAAGGCCTTGGCCAGATCGGCAATGTTTTTTGCGTAGGTCTCGCTTTTTCCGAGTGCCATGAACAGATCGATGACCGCCGTTCTTACCATTTCGTATTTGTCAATGTGCATCAGCATTTGGCGCTGAGTTTTGCCGGAGGCTTTCCCGCCGGCTTTCTGAAGCGCCTTTTTCAGGTCATTGGTGGAATAGCCCAGCAACTTTGCCCTGAAGTTCCACCAGTTGGCTGCGCTGCCACCATTGCGGGCTTCGTAAATTTCCAGGTGCTTGCGTTCGCAGGCTGTTTGACAGGATACCAGCCCCATCACTTTGGCCAGCTCGAGAACTGCCAGCACCTGCTCTTTGGTAAATTTATCTTCGGGCATCACCTCTTCCTGCATGCGTTGGAGGAAGGTGGCGTATTTGAGTTTGTGTTTGCTTTTGGAATGCAGCGTGATGAGCTTGGCCATTTCCAGCCCCAGGTAATAGTCATCGAGGAGCTTGTCTTTTCCCGGTCGCTTCGCAAAATCCCTCAGATACTCCGGCTGGCGGATGCCGTCGTGGAAATTGTAAAAGTCTCTGATCCACCTCTTTACCGTCCGGGAGTACTCGGCCTTTGGAAGATCCAGTGCCATGTAGAGTTCAGAGGCGAGAACCACTCTTGTACCTTTCTTGCTGACCAGGATTTGAAGTTCCATGTTCAATACATTTTGTTTGATGACGGGGCAAAGATGTAGAACATGTTTTAAAAATGCAACATTTAAAACAAAAAATTTTAATCAAAATGAGAAATATATTTTTTGAAAGGCGGAAAGTGTAATCATATAGGTGTCATAATGCTTTTGAAAGTAACATCAATTTGTTTGAATTTCTGCGATGATGCAGCTTTTCAAACAAAATTGTGAATGGAGAAGGTTGAGAGAAGGTTGAGAGGAGTTGAGAGGGGTTTAGAGGAGTTGAGAGGGGTTGATCCCAGCATTCAACGGTAGGCGTAAAGGCACTCTCTCAGTTCCTCAGTTCCTGAGTGCATTGCAAAAAGCCATTTTCAATTGGAGCTGCCTGCAAGAGTCGTTGGTTGAGAAAGGTTAATTTTTATTCTAAAGTTATGGTTTACAGAAATTTAGAAGCGACCGAGCGCAACCTCTCTCAACTTCTCTAAACCTCTCTAAACCCCTCTAAACGAATGAGGGCACTCATTCTTCAGTTCCTCACCTCCTCTCCAGCACCAAAACCCCATCTTCGAAAACACTGCCCACGAAAATCTTCCCATAGTAGTTGACAGCGACGGATGAGCCGGAGAGGGGATTACCGTCGCTGAGGTAGAGCTCTTCGACCTGCGTGAACTGGCCGTTTTCGTCGCGTGTGAGCATCAGTACCTGGGAAGGAGAGCGTTTGGCCGGGTCCTTTGCGTGGGCGAGGAAGGCCAGCATTTTGGGGTGGGCTGCGGTCCAGAGGTTTCCGGCTTCGTCGAAGTCGAGGTTGTCAACGCCTGTGCCGAGGTGGATTTTGTATTTGAAAGACCAGGGCTCGGTTTGGTAAACGGAAATGCTGCCGTCGGTGGTCAGTGCTACGAACAGCTCCTTGCCGTCCGGGCTGGTGTTGATGCCGTTGGGGTAGCGCAGGCCCGCTTCAAGTATATGCCCTTTTTCCCCATCGAAGTACCCTACCTCACCAGTGCCGATGAGTACAAAATCTTTCCATTGGGAAACGGAAGCATCAGCACCATGGTCGTTGGTGAAGTAAAACTGCCGCCGCCCGGTGGCTACCAGGTCATTGGGGCTTTTGAGGAAATCACCGGTAATGGTTTCGGTATGGAAGAGACTGTCATTCCGGATTTCAAACACCTCCACGGAAGGGCCGGGGTCGGGATGGTTAACAGCAAACAACCAAAGGGAACTATCGGCATCCCGGAAAAGGGAAATACCGTGCGGACGGAAATCAGCGGGCGACCAAGTGGATGGCATTTTCACCGGGTCTGGTTTTTCCGAAGAGAGATCCAAAAAGTAAATGGCTCCGGTGTAGGGCTCCCCGGCTAGGGCCTTTCGTCGGTCACAAGAGGAGATGTAAGCCTTTTGGCTGGCCCTGTCGATTTGGATATCCTCTGCTCCCATTACACCCCTTACCATGCTTTCAGTAAACTCGCTGTGGTATTGAAGGTTCTTAAAGGTTCCCGCTTTTAGGAGGGTGCGCAAGGTGATTGCGACGATGAGTACCAGGAGAAGGATTACAAGCGTATAAATAATGCGCTTCATGGCTGCTGAGTTATTTAAGGGATTTACCCGGAAGGCATGGTTAAGACCCCGTCAAGGTAGCGTTTTTCTCTATTCAGCAATGATGTTTGTCATCCCAGCGCTATAAAGCATTACTTAGCTTGCGAAAAATTCGCGATAATCACGCCATAAAAGCTCAGACAAATTGCACAGTGAGACGATTTTGGACAGGTCAACTCACCATTTTTCAATTTCCTCTGCACCAATACCACTGGGGCGCAGGCACCTAGGTTTGGAAATGAGCATTGCCCATGCAATGCCCTGATATACTTATCACCAAATTTGAAATTATGGAAATCCTAACCAAAGCAACCAACTACTCATTAGCAGAGTTCCTCCAGCTCATCAAGAACAGGAACCCAAACGAACCCGAATTCCTTCAGGCAGTTACAGAATGGGCTGAAAACATCCTTCCCTTTGTAAATGCCAATCCGAAATACCAGAATGCGGCACTCATCGAAAGGTTGACTGAGCCCGACAGGGTGATTTCCTTCCGTGTAAATTGGGTGGACGACAAAGGCAATGTACAGGTGAACCGTGGCTACCGCGTTCAATTCAACAATGCCATTGGCCCTTACAAGGGTGGTTTGCGTTTTCACCCTTCGGTAAACCAAAGCATCCTGAAATTCCTCGGCTTTGAACAGGTCTTTAAGAACAGCCTGACCACCCTGCCCATGGGCGGTGGCAAAGGCGGATCCAATTTCGACCCGAAAGGCAAGTCCGATGCAGAGGTGATGCGTTTCTGCCAGGCCTTCATGTCTGAATTGTATCGTCACATTGGGGCTGATACTGACGTGCCAGCCGGTGACATTGGCGTTGGAGGCAGGGAAATTGGCTTTCTGTATGGAATGTATAAAAAGCTGACCCACACGCATATTGGTGTTCTCACCGGCAAAGGTCTCGATTACGGTGGCTCCCTGATACGGCCAGAAGCAACGGGTTATGGCCTGATATACTTTATGCAGGAAATGCTGAAAGCCCAGGGTGATTCCATCGAGGGTAAACGTTGCCTGGTTTCCGGTTCCGGAAATGTTGCACAGTTTGCCATCGAGAAAATCCTCGATCTCGGAGGCACTGTCCACAGTGTTTCTGATTCCAATGGCACCGTTTACGACAAGGATGGAATCGACCGTGAAAAACTTGAGTTCATCAAAGACCTCAAGAATAACAAGCGAGGCCGTATCAAGGAGTTTGCGGAGCGTTACGGTTTACTATATATGGAAGGAAAACGCCCATGGGAATTGCCTTGTGACCTGGCCTTCCCTTGCGCAACCCAGAATGAAATCGATGCAAAGGATGCGGAGACCCTCGTCAAAAACGGTTGCAAGGGAGTGGCAGAAGGTGCCAATATGCCCTGCACCAATGAAGCCATCAGCGTCTTCCAGAAAGCAGGCATCCTCTATGCTCCTGGCAAAGCTTCCAACGCCGGTGGTGTGGCCACTTCCGGTCTTGAAATGTCTCAAAACTCACTTCGCCTGAGCTGGACCAGAGACGAGGTGGATAAGAAGTTGCAGGATATCATGGTTAGCATCCACAATCAATGCGTGACCTACGGCAAAGACGGCGACAAGATTGATTACGTGAAAGGAGCCAACATTGCCGGATTTGTAAAAGTCGCTAACGCAATGCTGGACCAGGGAATCGTATAGGTTCCCCAATGAGTGAAGCATTTATGCAAAAGCCTTCCGGACCGCCGGGGGGCTTTTTTGTTGAAGTGTTGAGATTGTTGAAGTGTTGATGGGGTCATGGCTTAATTCCTCCCCCCGATGCCGATATCCCGAAAGTTTTCGGGATCGGCACGGGGCCAACCTCTCAAAACAGCCCATCAAGCAAGCCTTCATCCACCAGATTGGGCAGGGTAACCTGCAAGCCCTTGGAGCGCTCCATTTCCCTTTCAATGGCGAAGCGGGCATTGGGGTTGCGGGCCCAGGAGCGGCGGGCGATGCCGTTGTTCACGTCCCAGAAGAGCATGGCTTCTAGTCGCCGTTGGGCCTCCGGGCTGCCGTCCAGTACCATGCCGAAGCCGCCGTTGATGGCCTCGCCCCAACCGACACCACCGCCATTGTGTATGCTGACCCAGGTGGCACCCCGGAAGGAATCGCCAATGACGTTGTGGATGGCCATGTCTGCGGTGTAGCGGGAGCCATCGTAGATGTTGGCCGTTTCCCGGAAGGGAGAGTCCGTTCCGCTCACATCGTGGTGGTCTCTTCCCAGCACCACCGGTCCTTTCAGTTCGCCTGCGGCAATGGCCTTGTTGAAAGCCGAGGCAATTTTGATGCGGCCCTCGGCATCGGCGTACAGGATGCGCGATTTGGAGCCGACGATGGGCAGGTTCTTACGGGCATTTTTGATCCACAGGATGTTGTCTTTCAGTTGACCATGGATTTCGGCAGGGGCGGTGGCGTAAATTTCTTCCAACACAGCGGCAGAAATTGCATCGGTTTTGTTCAGGTCTTCCTCTTCGCCCGAGCAGCACACCCATCGGAATGGGCCAAAGCCATAGTCAAAGCACATGGGTCCCATGATGTCTTCCACATAACTTGCGTAGCGATACAAACCCCGGGTTTGATCTTTCCAGATGTCAGCACCGGCATGTCCGGCCTCCAGCAGGAAGGCATTGCCGTAATCCCAGAAGTACATGCCGCGTTCGGCCATTGCATTGACTGCCGCCACGTGCCGGATGAGCGATTTGCGAACCGCCTCTTTGAATGCCTTGCGGTCTTTGGCCAGCAGTTCCTGGGCTTCGGCGTAGGTGTAACCAACCGGGCAATAGCCCAGATCGTCCACGTTGTGGAGGCTGGTCTGGTCGCTGCCCAGTTCAATGTGCACGCCCTCTTTGACCAGTTTCTCCCACAGGTCAACGATGTTGCCGGCGTAGATCAGGGCGATGGCCTCCCGGTTTTTCCGGCATTCTTCCATTCTCCGAAGGAGGGCATCCAGGTCAGTGTAGACATTCTCCTTTTGAATATAGCCGTCGGTAATGCGCTGTTCGATGGCTTTTGGATCCACCTCTGCCACCACACCTACGGCACCCGTAATGACGGCGGCTTTGGCCTGTGCGCCAGACATCCCACCCAGGCCGGAGGTGACATAAATGCTGCCCCGTAGGTCGTCAGCGCCGAGCTTCATTTTTCTGCCAGCGTTCAGCAGGGTGATGGTGGTGCCGTGGACGATGCCCTGTGGCCCGATGTACATATAGGATCCGGCAGTCATCTGGCCATACTGGGTCACGCCCAGTGCATTGTATTTATTCCAGTCTTCCTTCTTCGAATAATTGGGCACCATCATGCCATTGGTCACCACAACCCTTGGCGCCTCTGCATGAGAAGGGAACAAACCCATTGGGTGCCCGGAGTACATGACCAGGGTTTGCTCATCGGTCATGTTGGCCAGGTACTGCATGGTGAGCAGGTATTGTGCCCAGTTCTGGAACACAGCGCCGTTGCCACCATAGGTGATCAGCTCGTGCGGGTGTTTGGCCACGGTGGGGTCCAGGTTGTTCTGGATCATCAGCATGATGGCCGCTGCCTGTTTCGACCGGTGCGGGTACTCGTCGATGGGCCTGGCGTACATCTCGTAGTCCGGGCGGAAGCGGTACATATATATACGTCCGTATTTTTCCAGCTCTTCGGCAAACTCGGGTGCCAGCACCTGGTGAAATTTCTTCGGAAAGTAGCGGAGTGCGTTGGCCACTGCCAGGCGTTTTTCTTCGGCCGACAGCACATCATCGATCACCCGCTTTGGGGCGTGCGACACTGTCTCTTCATAGGGTTTTGCAGGAGGCAATTCGTCAGGAATGCCTTGCAGGATGGCTTCTTTGAAGGAGATGGGTGGTTGCTTTGTCACGGTATGGAAATATTTGGCTGGTTCAAAAGAAAAGGTGGAAAAAGGCCACCATGTGCGCCTGCAAAGTTAGCTTTTGCGGAATACTTTGCGGAGCTGAATGTGATATGAAAACCCGAGAGGGCAGGGGAGGGCAGCCCTGCCTTTTGCGACGACAAAACGAAAAGCCCTGCGCAGCGTGATGCCATGCAGGGCTTGATCGTTCTTCTGTATGCTTTGCCTGTCTAAGGCAGTGTATTATTCAGTGCGACCACCTTTGAGGCTGTCTTGCAATTCCTTCAGTTCGTCCCATTTGCCTTCGGCGGCCAATGCAGCCTGCTGTGGCCAGGTAGTTGGGTCGTGCATTTGATAGCGTGAACCTTGTTCTGCCAGGATCTCTTTGATTTTCTCAGGATCAGTGGCGGCCAGTTCTGCAAAGGTTGCAATGCCGTTGTCGGTGAGGATGGAAGCGATCTTCGGACCAATGCCTTCGATCTTCTTCAGGTCATCCTTTTTGGCTTTTGCAGGAGCTTTGGCAGCTTTTTTCTCTGCTTTGGGCTCTTCCTTTTTTTCTGCTTTGGCTTCAGCCTTGGGAGCTTCCTTAGCCGGAGTTTCTTCTTTAGCCGGAGCTTCAGGCGCAGCAGCTACCGGTTCTTCCACAACCGGTTTGGGAGCTGGCTTTGCCTTTTTGGGCTTTTCAACTTTAGCTACGGTTTCCTGTACATCGTCAAAAGGCAGAACGGAAACGAAAGTCCATCCTCTGCGGCCTTTGCGGAAAGAAACAATGCCATCAACTTTTGCGTGGATGGTGTAGTCTTTACCGAAGTAAGTGTTCTGGCCAGTGTGGAATTTGGTGCCACGCTGACGAATGATGATGTTGCCGGCACGAGCCAGCTGACCACCGTAGAGTTTCACACCGAGACGTTTACTGATACTATCCCGGCCGTTCTGAGTTGAACCTTCACCTTTTTTATGTGCCATTTTCTTTTACTGTTTTCAGGTTAAACTTAGGCGCTGGCTGCGGTGCTCTTGTCAAACCACGCAGGCCATGGCGCAGGATTGCATCAGGCCCCGATGCTTTCGATTTTGATTTTCGAAAATTGCTGGCGGTGACCATTCTTCACCCGGTAGCCCTTGCGGCGCTTTTTCTTGAAAACGATGACCTTGTCACCCTTTACAAGTGGTTCCAGAATGGTAGCGCTTACTTTGGCGCCCTTCACGATCGGCGTGCCTACTTTCACGGAGCCGTCCTTTTCGACGAGCAATACATCGTCGAAAGTAACCTTGTCTCCCTGAGCGGCTTCTAACCGGTGGACGAAGATCTCCTGACCTTCTGTCACTTTAAACTGCTGACCGGCTATGGTTACGATTGCGAACATGTCTAAAGATTTTGTCAGTGAATTCAGACCGATGAATCAGCGTTGAAACGGGAAACACCGGCGCTGCTTGAAAAACGGCCGCAAAGATAACAGGCCATTAGGGTAAATCCCAATTTTTGAACTCAAAAAACCTGCTCCCCAATTTTGCCCGAAGGACAAGCCTTCAAAAAACTCTCAAAAACCCTTCAAAAACTCAACGACTGACAGCACTCCGGGTGCTGTCAGTCGCAAAAAACCTTCTCAAAAACCACAAAAACCCTCTTCTCAAAAGTTCTGCTCACCGTTGCCGTCGCCTTTGAGGTCGTCATTCTTCACCCTGCTGCGGCGCTCTTTGGCTTTGAAGTCCAATTTACCGAAGCGATAGTTGAAACTGAGGGCATAGGAGCGGAAGGGGTACTCGAATTTGCTGATCTGGTAGAAGTCATCGCCTTCCAGGTCGGAATCGAAATGCAATGCCCGGTGGAAAGGATTGGCAATGCGGATGCCCAGGCTGCCCCTTTTGTTGAAGAGGTCTTGCTGGAAACCGATGCTGTACATCCAGAAAGTGGCCTGGGTTCCCTGCAGGGTGACCCTCGGTGTGCGGATCATGGCCCACAGCTCCACTTTGGTTTGTTTGGAGATGGAAAGGGTGCTGCTCAGGAAGGAGTTCATTTCATAACCGGTGTTGCTGGCATCGAAACCATTGATCTGACCTTTGAGGCTGGCCCGGCGGATGTCCACATTTCCCCTTAATTGCCACACTTCTTTGATGGTGCCGCTTCCGAAAATGCCGAGACCCACTGAATTGTCCGTGCCGGCATTGTCGTAGGTGGTGATCGAGATGGAGTCCACATCCAGGATTCGCTGGATGACGTCGTTGGTGTGGCGGTAGTACATGCTCACGTTGACGACCACTCCTTTGAAAAAGGTGTTGTAACCCGTTTCGAAGTTGTGCGACAATTCCGGTTTTACCTGTGGATTACCGAAGGTGATGTTGTTCCTGTCCTGCTGGTCCACATACGGATTGATGAAGCGAAGGCTGGGGCGTTGGATGCGCTGGTTGTAGCTGAACTTGACGCTGGAGAAGCCTTTCAGCTTGCGGGAAACCGTGATGCTGGGCAGCAGGTTGGAATAGCTGTTGGTGAAGGTGTTTTCAGTGTATCTGAAATTGCCGTCTATTTCGGTCCGCTCGTAGCGGGTGCCGGCCAGCAATCCGTATTTCTCTCCCAGTTTGGCATTCAGTGAAATGTAGCCCGCATAGACGTTCTGGTCGTAATTGAACTCATCAGAGCGACTGAAATCCCTTTCGTAAATGCCGGTGTCGAAGTTGTAGGCGTCGAAGGCGAAGTCGCTGTTGATGTTCCTGAGAATGGCTTTGGCTCCTGTCTCCAGTTTGACGGCTTTGCTGAATGGGTGGATGTAATCTGTCTGAAAAGTGGTTTCCAGGTTCAGGCCGTCGTTTTTGCTCTTCTCATCGATGTTGAGGTACTCCCAGTTGCCTGTTTGCAGGAGCTTGTTGTCGGCAGTGCTGATATCACCGTTCAACTGAAACGAGATGCTGAACTCCCTTTCGCTGTTCGGGTATTTCTTGATGTAATCGGTGGTCCAGTCGAAGCGGCTGTTCAGCGTTTTGGACTTGTTGTTCCGGTTTGAGATTTCTTCGATGTCGTCGTAGCGGAGGGTGGCATCGGTGTTTCCGTCCCGGTCGAAAGTGAAGCCGCCGAAAGAAATGCTCGAATTGATCGAGTTGTAGGCGTTGATGTCGTAATAGGCACCGAAATTACCCCTGAAACCGAGGCGGCTGCTTTCGGTTTTGCCGTACTGGGTGAAGTTGGGTTCCTGCCGGACGCCGTCCACCAACGCGCCCCTTTCGAATTCAAAAATTCCGTCTCTCGGGAAGGAGTAAACGGCAAAAGCCCCGCCGTTGACGCCGAAACGGCCTTTGGCGGCATTGAGGTTCAGCGAGGAGGTGCTCTGGCGGTTGCCAGGTGCCAGGTTCAGGGAGCCGGTGAAACCGTCCACCCGGCTTTTCTTCGTAATGATGTTGATGATGCCTGCAGTGCCTTCGCCATCGTAGCGGGCGGAGGGGGCGGTGATGACTTCCACGCTTTTGATCTGGTCGGCGGGGAACATTTTCAGCGCATCGGCCACGTTGCCGTTGAACATGCTGCTGGGCTTGCCATTGATGAGGATGCGCACGTTGGAGGAGCCTCGCAGGCTTACATTGCCATCGAGGTCAACACTCAACAGGGGCACCTTGCGAAGCAAGTCGGTGGCATCGCCAGAGCCCAGCGTCACGTCTTTATCTGCATTGTAAACGATGCGGTCGATCTTGTTTTCGACCACCGAGGCTTCCCCGGTGACGGTGGCCTCTGCCAGCATTAGCTCAGAGGGGCGCAGGCTGATGGTTTCGATGTCGAAGTCGGGTTTTTCTCCGGTGAGCTTGACGCCGTCTATCACTTTGGAGTCATAGCCCAGGAAAGAGATGTGCACCTTGTATTCTCCCAGTTTTTCCGAAGGGAATTTAAATTCACCTTTTTCGTCGGTAACGGTGCCGTTCACTTCTTTGCCGGACTTGGCATCGATGAGAACAATGGAGGCATATTCCACCGGCACATTGGTGACGGAGTCTAGAACGGTACCGGTGATTTTACCGGTAATGGAGGATTGCTGGTTGCCGCCCCAGTTGCCTCTTTGGGGTTGTTGGGCAAGGGCGGTGATTGCCACAAAAGTGGCGATGAGAAATGTCAAAATTTTGGTCATGGTCGGATGATTCAAGTTTCAAATACAGGCCAATGAACACAGTTTGGTGAAATTGGTTGCGAAGGTGCAGTCTGTTTTTCTCAATTTTCATGACAAAATGGTGACAAAAGTCATTTCTTCAGGGTGAGCAGGCTCATCTCCATGCGGATTGTCAGTTTCTACCTTGCGCCCAGTCATTGTTTAACCATAAAACTCTCTCATCATGAAGCTGTACGCAACAAATCTTGCAGAAATGGTCCTTCGGTTTTACATCATGATGGCTGTCATTATCATCGCCGGTTTCACCGGGCAATGGTGGCTGGCCATTGTTGGTTTCGTGGTTTTCTTCGCTGCACTCACAGGGGCGAAGCTTCGTGATGCACAAAGTAAAGAAGGTGGAAAAAGGATCCACATGTCAACAGATGATCAGTCTCGCAAGGCCATGTAACATTGCTTTGCAGATTGGGCCATTCAAGAAAATAGCCGGTTGGCAAGGTGCTGACCGGCTATTTTCATGTCCGGATGGCTGGTATTTTTTTACACCTTTGTGCCATTCTGAAAATTTATACAAACAACTCATCGATGGACAGCAATAGCACCTATCCTTTCGTCAATTACACGCCGGTTCAGTTTTCCGAAGAAGAGACCCTGGAGCGAAGTCGGGAGTTTTACAGGTACATGAATCGCCGCAGGACCGTCCGGGAATTTTCAGACAAGCCCGTTCCGAAAGAAGTCATCGAGAACCTCATCATGACGGCCTCCACGGCTCCCTCGGGTGCTCACAAACAGCCCTGGACCTTTTGTGTCGTCAGTGATCCGGCACTGAAAAAGCAGATCCGGGAAGCTGCCGAAAAAGAGGAATACGAGAGCTACCACCACCGAATGAGTGAAGAATGGTTGAAAGACCTTGCACCATTGGGCACCGACTGGCATAAGCCCTTTCTGGAAATCGCCCCCTGGCTGATCGTGGTATTCAAAAGGGCCTACGAGCTGGATGCGGAGGGCAACAAGCACAAGTGCTATTATGTCAACGAGTCCGTCGGCCTGGCCTGCGGATTCCTGCTGGCAGCCATCCACAATGCGGGTTTGGTGTCGCTCACGCACACCCCCAGCCCCATGAATTTTCTTCAGAAAATCCTCGAGCGCCCGGAAAACGAACGCCCCTTTCTGCTGATACCCGTCGGCTACCCGGCCGAAGCGGTGAAAGTGCCCGACCTGAAAAGGAAAAAGCTGGAAGAAATAGCCGCTTTTTATTGGTAGGAATGAGGGGTGAGGGATATCGGCACGGGGCAGGATGTGGCTCGTAGCTGGTAGCTGGTAGCTCGTAGCTCCCCAATGCCGTATAGCTATCGGCACGGGGCAGGCTGTGGCTCGTAGCTTGCCCTGCTAAACTCCATAATCCTCCATCCCCGATGAATATCGGGGCCATAATCCTCCATAATCCCCCTTTTAACCACAGAGTTAAAAGCAGTTAATGACACGGAGTTCCACGGAGCTAGCTCCTCCAAACCCTAAACTCTACACCCTACACCCTACACCACTTCAGATTCCATCCCCATCGAGGAGGTTGCCGAGGCCGCCGAGAATGCTGCCTTCTTCCTTGCGGGGTCCGGTGGCGTAGCGGAGGATTCTGCTGGCCAGACGGCTGATGGGAAGAGATTGCAACCAGACTGTGCCCGGGCCGGTCATTTTTGCGAAGAAAAGGCCTTCACCTCCGAAAATGGTGTTCTTAATGCCTCCCACGAACTCGATGTCAAAGTCGATACCGCTGGTGTAAGCCACCACGCAGCCGGTGTCCATCCGCAAGGTGTCTCCCACTCCGAGCTGCTTTCTGATGACCATACCACCGGAATGGACGAAAGCCATGCCGTCGCCCTCCAGTTTTTGCATGATGAATCCCTCGCCTCCGAAAATGCCGGTTCCGAGCTTTCGTTGCAACTCGATGCCGACGCTGACACCTTTCGCTGCGCAAAGGAATGCGTCTTTCTGGCAGACCACCTTGCCGCCCAGTTCGTACAGGTCCAGCGGGATGATCTTTCCGGCGTAAGGGGCGGCAAAAGAGACTTTTCTTTTGATGACGTCCACATTGGTGAAGGCGGTCATGAACAGGCTTTCGCCGGTGAGCAGGCGCTTGCCGGCGCTGAACAACTTGCCCATGAAACCTTTGTCTTGCCCTGAACCGTCGCCGAAGATGGTTTGCATCTCGATGCCGTCGTCCATCATCATGAAGCTGCCGCTTTCGGCAACGACTGTCTCTTCAGGGTCCAGTTCGATTTCGACGAATTGCATCTCCTCGCCGTAGAGTTGGTAGTCAATTTCGTGGTTGAGCATGGCTGTGTACTGTTGAAATGTTGAAATGTTGAATTGTTGAGGGTCGTGAGCTTTTGCTCATGATCCCGGACTTGATTCGGGATTGAAACGTTGACAGGCTTTTGAAGCTTTTCCGTGATCGTATTGCGAAGAAAAGAAAGCCTGAACGGCGGCAAAGGTGAGGCATCCCTATCTTCCGCTGTTGCTTCTTCGACAAACCTCGAGCTGGGATAGAGGTATTTCAGCAAAGCTCACAGCGCCCTGTCCAGGTGCGTGTAGCCGCCATCCACAAAAAGGAATTGTCCTGTGGTGTGGCTGGACCGTTCCGACAGCAGGTAAACGATGGCGGCCGCCACTTCTTCAGGGGTCGTCAGCCTTTTGCCCAATGGCACTTTTCCTGCAACTTTTTTCAGGTGTTTGGCTGGTTTTTCGAAGGTGCCGTGCCACTCCTGGTACTGGGGGGTATCCACCTCCGAAGGCACCACTGCATTCACCCGGATGCCGTACTTGGCCAGTTCGGTGGCCCACTCCCGGGTCAGTGCCAGTTGAGCGCCTTTGGCGGCAGCGTAGGCACTTGCGTTGCCTTGTCCCGTAACGGCTATGCGACATGAGACATTGACGATGCTGCCTTTGCTCAATTTGAGCCAGGGCAGGGCATAGTGGGCCAGTGCGTGGTAGTGGTACAAGTTGTCGATGAGTGTCCATGAAAAACGGTCGGGAGTGCCGGCTTCCAGGCTGAGCCAGTCGTTGCGGCCGGCGTTGTTCACCAGTCCGTCGATGCGGCCGAAGCGTTGTGCAGTTTCCTGGATAACCTTTTTACAGAATGGAATTTTGCGAAGCTCACCGATAATGGCATGCGCTTTCTTGCCCAGGGCTTTGAATTCTTTCACCATCTGGAGGCTCCGCTCTTTTTCCCTCGTCGCAATGACGGGAATCGCACCCTCTTCAACGAGTTGACGGGTTACGGCCTCTCCGATTCCACTTGAGCCTCCCGTCACGATGAACACTTTTCCGGCTAAATGGAGTTCCATGGCTTTGTCGGTTTTCCGGTTTTATGTTTTCAGTGGCGTTTGGAGGTGTTAGACTTTGCACTGCAACGTCTCTACTCCCTACTCTCTACTCCCTACTCCCTACACCAATTCACACTGCCACCGCTGCTTTGATGTGCGGATGGGGATCGTAGTTTTTCAGTTGAAAGTCCTCGTATTTGAATGAGAAGATGTCTTTCACCTCCGGGTTGATTTCCATTGTTGGCAAGGAGCGGGGCTCCCTGGTCAATTGCAGCTGTGCCTGCTCGATGTGGTTGTTGTACAGGTGCACATCGCCGAAGGTGTGAACGAACTCACCGGGTTGCAGGTCGCAAACCTGTGCCATCATGAGGGTCAGCAGGGCATAGCTGGCTATGTTGAAAGGCACCCCGAGAAAGACGTCGGCGGAGCGCTGGTAGAGCTGGCAGGAAAGTTTTCCGTCGGCAACGTAAAACTGAAAGAGCGCATGGCAGGGGCTGAGTTTCATCTCAGGCAGGTCGCCCACGTTCCAGGCGTTGACGATTATGCGGCGGCTGTCGGGATTGTTTTTGATGAGGTCTACCGCCTGGGCAATCTGGTTGACGGTGCTGCCGTCTTTGCGCTCCCAGGCCACCCATTGCTTGCCGTAAATGGGGCCCAGGTTGCCGTTTTCATCGGCCCATTCGTTCCAGATGCGGACGCCGTTTTCCTGAAGGTAGGCCACGTTGGTGTCGCCATTGAGGAACCAGAGCAACTCGTAAATGATGGATTTGAGGTGCAGTTTTTTCGTCGTCAAAAGCGGGAAGCCCTCTTGCAGGTTAAAACGCATCTGGTAGCCAAAAACGCTGCGGGTGCCTACGCCTGTACGGTCTGACTTAGGAGTTCCGTGATCGAGGATGTGCTGCAACAGGTCGAGGTATTGTTTCATGGTAGTATGTTCAATGTCTTCGTCAGAATAAAAAAGCCGAAAAAGGAGGACTCAGAAAACGAATTGCCGGGTCGTGCGTTTTGGTTTTCGCTTCCCCCAACAAAAACAAAGATATGAAGGCGAGCAAATTTACCCGGAATCTTACAAGCCTTGTGCTTTTTATGCTCTTCTCTTTTTCCACATTGCAGGCGCAATATGGCACCGGGTGGGAACTGAAACGAGACCGGGGTGGTGTGAAGGTGTACGTCAGGGAATCACCGCATTCAAAAATCAAAGAGTTGCGTTTTACTTCCACCATCGATGCTTCGCTCAATGCCATCGCCTACCTGCTCACCAATGTAGAGGGCTTTGACGACTGGGTTTACGCCTCCGTAAAATCCGAGACCATCCGCAAGATTTCAGACCAGGAAATTTACTACTATACCGAAATGGACTTTCCCTGGCCTTTCAGCAACAGGGATCTGGTGCTGTACTCCAAGTTCTGGCAAGACCCCCATACGCTGGCCATCCATTCCCAAACGACTTCCGCCCATTGGCTGATGCCGGAAAAGGAGGATCTTGTGAGGATTACCCTGGCCGACCTGCGCTGGACTTTTACCCCCATCGGCAATGGGAAAGTGCGGGTGGATTACTACATGAAATCTGACCCCGGCGGTCACATTCCCGCCTGGCTGGTCAACCTGGCTGCCGATCAGGGGCCGCTTCAAACCATGGCCCTTCTTCGCAAAGAACTTTCCAAAGAAAAGTACAAATACACCAAGCTGGCTTTCGTGCAGGAACCCCGCTGATTTGGTCACAAAAATTTCCTGACCAGCAATTCCCACTCTTCTTCCAGGCTGACCTGGGGCATTTCGCTTCCCGCTCTTTTGTACCAGTAATTGGCGTTCCAGAGGTCTCCTTCTTTCCGGTGCAGGTAGGCGTGGATCAGGCTCCCGTCAGCCGATGCGATGTCCTGAGCGATTTCATGGGCTTTATGCCAATTCCCATTTGCATCGTGCCAGAGCGACTTTAGGAGTGGATTCAATCCGGAAGGTATTTGGCCTTTTTTAACGGAATCCAGGAATTCTCCGAAGGTCATTTTTTGCATCACTTTATGAAGGTCATTTTCCAATGAACAATTCTAAACCCAATCCCTACTTTTGCGCCGCCGAAAGGTAAAGGTATTAACCAACGCTGATAAGGGGTTGACGCAATTCCGGACAGCAATAAAAGCCAAGAGATACATGTCAAAAGTACTCATCATCGGAGCCGGCGGCGTGGGCCGGGTAGTTACCTTCAAATGTGCCATGAATCCGGATGTGTTTTCGGAGATCATGCTGGCCAGCCGCACCAAAAGCAAATGCGACGTCATTGCCGAAGACGCCAAGAAGGCCACCGGCCATAAGCACATCACCACTGCCGCCGTTGACGCCGAAAATGTGCCGGAACTCGTCAAACTCATCCGCTCCTTCCAGCCCGAACTGGTCATCCACGTGGCGCTGCCTTACCAGGACCTCACCATCATGGACGCCTGTCTGGAAGCCGGTGTGCACTACCTTGACACCGCCAACTACGAACCAAAGGACGAGGCCAAATTCGAGTACTCCTGGCAATGGGCCTACCAGGACAAATTCAAAGAGGCCGGCCTTACCGCCGTGCTGGGCTGCGGCTTCGATCCCGGTGTCACCAGTATCTTCACGGCTTACGCCGCAAAACACCACTTCGACGAAATCCATTACCTCGACATCGTGGATGCCAATGCCGGTGACCACGGCAAGGCCTTCGCTACCAACTTCAACCCGGAAATCAACATCCGGGAGATCACCCAGAAAGGCCGCTACTATGAAAACGGCAAATGGGTGGAAACCGAACCCCACGAAATCTGGAAAGACCTCAATTACCCCAACATCGGCCCCAAACGCTCCTACCTCATTTACCACGAAGAGCTGGAGAGCCTGGTCAAAAATTTTCCAACGATCAAACGGGCCCGCTTCTGGATGACCTTTTCCGAAGAATACCTCACCCACCTTCGGGTAATCCAGAACATCGGCATGGCCGGAATCGAACCCGTCAAATTCAAAGGGGTGGACATTGTGCCCCTGGAGTTCCTCAAAGCCGTATTGCCCGACCCGGGCGAACTCGGTGAGAATTACACCGGACAAACCAGCATCGGCTGCCGTATCCGGGGCATCAAAGACGGTAAGGAGCGCACCTATTACATCTGGAACAACTGCTCACACGCCGAGGCTTACAAAGAAACAGGCGCACAGGGCGTCAGCTACACCACCGGTGTGCCCGCCATGCTCGGTGCCAAAATGGTGCTGACCGGCAAATGGGGTGGTGCCGGCGTCTTCAATGTCGAGCAATTCGACCCGGACCCCTTCCTCGCTGAACTCGGCCCCCAGGGCCTCCCCTGGCACGAGCAGTTCGATGTGGATTTGGAGGTGGATTGATGAAAAGGGATGAGGAATGAGGGATGAGGGATGAGGAATGAGGGATGAATCTGCTAGCCCTACTGAACTCCATAATCCTCCATAATCCTCCATAATCTCCATAATCCCCATATAATCCTCTATAATCCCCATAATCCTCCATAATCCTCCATAATCCTCTATAATCCCCATAATCCTCCATAATCCTCATAATCCAAATATGCCCAACTACAACGACATACCCTCGCCGGCCTTTGTGCTGGAGGAAGCGCTCCTTCGGAAAAACCTGGAGCTGATCGCTTCGGTGCAGCGCGAGGCGGGTGTGGAGATCATCCTGGCGCTGAAGGGCTTTTCGCTGTGGCGGGTATTCCCGATGGTGAGGGAATACCTGTCAGGGGCCACTGCCAGTTCGCTGAACGAAGCCCGGCTGATTTACGAGGAAATGGGTTGCAAGGCGCACACCTACTGCGTGGCCTACCTGCCTGATGAGTTCGACGAGATCGTGAAATACAGCTCGCACCTCACTTTCAATTCCATTGCCCAGTACGAGCGCTTCCGGGACCGCATACCGGCCGGCATCAGTTGTGGCATCCGGGTGAATCCCGAGTACTCGGAGGTGAAGGTGGAGCTCTACAATCCCGCTGCTCCCGGCTCCCGGCTGGGTGAGGTGGAGACCGCTTTTGTCAATGGATTGCCCGAAGGGATCGACGGGCTGCACTTCCACACCCTGTGCGAGTCGAGCAGCTACGACCTGGAAAAGGTGCTGGCGGCTTTCGAAGAAAAATTCGGCCACCTCATTCCGAAACTGAAATGGGTGAACATGGGCGGCGGCCACCTGATGACACGCAAGGGTTACGACACCGCCCACCTCATCGGACTGTTGCGCCGCTTCAGGGAACGCTGGGGCGTGCAGGTCATTCTGGAACCGGGGTCTGCCATCGCCTGGGAAACCGGCCCGCTCATTGCCACCGTGCTCGACATTCACGAAAGCCGCGGCATACGCACCGCCATCGTCGATGTGAGCTTTACTTGCCACATGCCCGACACCCTCGAAATGCCCTACAAGCCCCGCATACGAGCTGCCTCGCAAGAACCCGTGGAGGGCTGGCACGCCTACCGCATTGGTGGGGTGAGCTGCCTGGCCGGCGACTACATGAGTGAATATTTCTTCGAAAAACCCCTGCAACCCGGCGACCGCCTCATTTTTGAAGACATGATGCACTACACCCTGGTGAAAACCACCATGTTCAACGGCGTGCGCCATCCGGATATTTATTTCCTTCGGGAAAATGGCGAGGCGGAGCTGTTCCGGCGGTTTAATTACAAAGATTATAAAAACAGGATGGGCTAAACTGGCCGAAGGCTATTAAACGCCCGAAGGACCTAAACTCCGCCACCAGGCGGACTAAACGCCCGAAGGGCCTAAACCATTAAACCTCGTGATGGTCTGGCAAGAATTCCATACCCTTTTTCTCGATCGCCTCGCTGCGCAAGTGGGGGAGGGGGAGGCCGCCAGTCTGGCCAGAATTGTTTGGGAAGACGCCTTTGGGCTGAAGCCCGGCAGCGGCGCCCTGGACGCTTCTCAGCAGGAGCAGTTGCAGGCCATTCTCCTTCGCCTGCGGCAACAGGAACCCCTGCAATACATCCTGGGCAAGACGCAGTTCTTCGGCTTGCCTTTCGTGGTGAATCCCTCAGTGCTGATACCCCGTCAGGAAACAGTGGAACTGGTTGCCTGGGTGCTGGAAGAAGCCAAAGGGAAAAAGGGGCTGAGGGTTTTGGACGTCGGCACCGGCAGCGGTTGCATTCCCGTAGCCTTGAAAAAGCGCCGGCCGGATTTGACGGTGCACGCCCTCGATGTGAGCCCATCAGCACTGGAAACGGCCCGGGAAAATGCACGACTGAACCAGGTTGAGGTCACCTTCCACGAAGCCGATATTTTGGATGAAAAAACCTGGGAACAATTCCCGATGTACGACATCATCGTCAGCAACCCACCTTACATCATCGAAGAAGAGCGTGCGGTGATGCCGCCGCAGGTACTGGAGCACGAGCCGGCCCTGGCCCTGTTCACCGGCAACGACGATCCGCTGCGCTTCATCAAAGCCATTGCAGAATTTGCGACCAAAAAACTAAACCCCGGTGGGCTGCTCTTTTTCGAACTGAATGAATTTCACGCCGAAGCCTCTACCGCTGAAGTAAAAGCACAGGGCTTTGCGAACGTGGAGTTGCGAAGCGACCTGAACGGCAAATTGCGCATACTGCGGGCCTGCCGGCCTTGAGTCCTGGTTACTTTCTCATGTTCCCGACACGAGCGTGGT
>PAAY01000004.1 GCA_002698985.1 Saprospirales bacterium
TGACCGTGCAAAAAACACAGCCTCCTTTGGTAGGGCCAATCTATAAACTTTTCAAAGAACTTGCTTGCTTTTGTACATAGCATCTCTAAACTTCTCTAAACTTTAATTCAGAAGTACAAATTCCACCCGTCTGTTGGCGGCTTTGGCTTCGGGGTTGTGGTTGGGCATGATGGGTTTTTCCTCGCCGTAGCCGATAGCGTTCAGCCGTCCGGCCTCGATGCCGGCATCCACGATGGCGGCTTTTACAGCGGCAGCCCGCTTTTCCGACAAGGCCAGGTTGTAATCGGCAGCACCATCGCTGTCGGTGTGGCCTTCGATGCTGAGCTTCAGCTCCGGGTGTGCCTTCATCATTTCGACGACCTCTTCGATGATCGTCCGGGAGGAGGGCCGGAGGGTGGCCTGGTTGTAATCGAAATGGATGTCGTTGGTGACGAAGCGGCCGTTGGTCACCAGGCGGTCGTAGAGGGGTACGCCGCCCTCGGCAATGCGCACATTGGCCACCATGGCGTATTTGTCGTAGCGGGTGTTGGAGCTGAGGGCTTTGATCATCAGCCGGTTGGGCCGGGGCGAAATGGCGGGTGCGTTCAGCAGTTTTTCCCCGTTCAGGTACACCTTGTAGGCCCGCGTGTTGAAGGAAACGGCCACGTGCTGCCAGCCCACTTTGGGTTTCTCCCGTTTGGCGGAACGGGTCAGCGTGCCCTGAAACTTGATGGCCGAATTGCGGATGACCACATCCATTTTCCTGTTGTCGAACATCAGGGTGTAGGCCTCGTTGCCCCGGTTGTGGAAGTACACGTCGAACTCCACCGTGAAGATTTCCGGCAGCCAGTTTTCCCGGTCCATCAGGGGGTTGATGACCGATTGCGAAGCGACAAAACCAATGACGCCGTGGCCGTCCATTTCCATTACTTCAACTGTGCCGCTTTTGAGGTCCCAGCGGGAGGGAAACTCACCCAGTTGTTCCGATTTCAGGCTGTCGAGGAAGATGACCTTGTCGCCGGGGATGAAATCATCGGACTTCTTTTTGGCCCTGGTTTGCGCCTCCATTGCGCCAGCGAAGAATAACAAAAGTGAAAGGAGGATTGTCAGATTTTTCATGGTGTTACCGGTTGAATTTGCCGGCAAAGCTATTTCCCGGAAGGAGGCGGGTAAATCGCACAGATGGGGTATTTCCGCTTAGATGAGCTTGTCCTCGATGCCTTTGCGCACGGCCTCGGCACGGGAGTTCACGTGCAATTTTCCGTAAATATTCTTGATGTGGGTTTTGACGGTGTGCGGGCTGAGGAAGAGCGATTTTGCGACGCTTTTGTAATTCATTCCCTGCGAAAGTAGGCGCAGTATTTCGGTTTCCCGCTCGCTGAGTGGCGAGGCTTTCAACTGGTGAAAAGACTGGATGACCTTGCGGGCAATGCCGGCGCTCATGGGGGCTCCGCCGGCTTTCACTTCCTGAATGGCCACCAGCAATTCGGCGGGGGGCGTGTCCTTCAGCAGGTAGCCGGAAGCACCCGCACAGATGGACTGAAACACCGCCTCGTCGTCCTGGCGGATGCTGAGCATGAGGAAATCCACTTCCGGTTTCAGGGGTTTGAGCCTGCGCACGCATTCGATGCCGTTCATCTTCGGCATTTCGATGTCCATCAACACCACGTCCACGTAGTTTTCCTGCAGGGGCTTCAGCGCTTCCTTGCCGTTTTCGAAGGTGAGCTTGCACCAGAAGCCGGCCGTGCCGTCAATGATGAGGGCCAGGGTCTGCCTGATTTCAGGGTCGTCTTCAACGATGGCTACATGTATGTTTTCCGTGATCATATTTTTTTGTCTTCGCAAAAGCTTGCCCCAAACTAAGGGCTTTTCCTTCGGTAAACCCTACCCCATCCGTGGCATTTGCATCCGCAGGGAAATGGTGGTTCCCCGCCCGGGCCGGCTGTCAATGTTGAGTTTTCCGCCGATTTTTTCCGCCCGGGCCTTCATGTTGCCCAGGCCGTAGCCACTGGCCTGCGCTGCCGGATCAAAGCCCACCCCGTTGTCGGAGAGGCTGACGGTCAGCAGCTCCTCCTCTGTGGATAGCGAAAGCCTGCATTGCGACGCACCGGCGTATTTCAGCGCATTGTTCATGGCCTCTTTGAACAGGAGCAGCAGGTGTTTTCGCTGGTTGGGGGCCAGGGTCACACTGCGGTGCCTATCGGAAAGGCCGGCACAACTGAAGGCAGTTTCCGTTCCGTCAAACAGGCTTTCACCGAACTCCTGCAGGCGCACCGCACAGTCGAACAGGTTGTCCGATTCCGGGTCGAGGGTCCAGATGAGGTCCCGGATGCCGGCGGACAAGCCAGCAGTCTGCTTTTTGATTTTTTGCAGGTAGGCGCTGAACAGACTTTCATTTTCTTTCTGCCTTTCGGCCAACTCCAGGTAGAGGGAAACCTTGGTGAGCCGGTGCCCCAGTTCGTCGTGGAAGTCGGCGGCGTTTTGCCGGCGCAGGGCTTCCCTTTCCTCCAGCCGGGCCTGTTCCAGCCGGGCCTGCTGCTCCACCATCCGGATGCGTCGCGCCAGCCGGGAGCGGTAGAAGCCGTAAAGCGCTCCTGCCATTGCCAACCCGTACAGCAACATGGCCCACCAGGTGAGCCAGGGCGGCGGCAAGATGGTGATGTCCAGCGCTGCCGGCACTTCGTTCCACAAACCGGCGCTGTTGGCCGCCTTCACCTCCAGTCGGTAATCACCGGGCGACAGGTTGGTAAACGAAACGGCGTTCTCGTGGCCCAGGTGGTGCCAGCGCTCGTCAAAGCCCATCATGCGGTAGGCATACCGGTTCTTTTCCGGCTGGGAATAGCTGAGGGCTGCAAAGCTGAACCCAAACACATTCTGTCGATGATTCAGCGTGATGTGCCGCAACCTGGTGATGGCGCTGTCCAGCGGGTTTTCTTCGCCCGTTCCGGGCAATACCGCTTCATTGAACAGGTGGAAGCCGGTGAACACCACCTTGGGGGCAAAGGGGTTTTGCCACAGCGAATCCGGCCGGAAGATGTTCAGCCCTTTGGCACCGCCGAAGAACAACTGCCCGCTTTGCGGGTGCAGCACCGCCGCCCGCTCGCTGAACAGGTTGCCCTGCAGGCCGTCCCGGTAATCGAAAACTGCCAGCACAGCATCTCCACCCGCCAGCGCAACTTCCGGATCAAAACAGACCAGCCCGCCACTGGTGCTCAGCCACAGACGCCCGGCTTTGTCTTCCACAATGCTCTGCACCGCCTCTCCGGGAAAACCCTGCGCCATACCGAAATGGTGAAAACTGACCGGTGCTGAGGCTGAGGTCTGTTCCAGAAAATCCAGGCCGGAGTTGGTGGCGGCCCAGAGCCTTCCTTTGCTGTCGCAAAAAACCTGGCTGACGTAGTTGTTACTGAGGCTGTTCGCTACTTCCGGCTGGTGCAGGTAGTTCTCAAAGGTGCCGGCGCCCGCTTCCGACAGCAACTTGCTGATGCCGTTGAAGGTTCCTATCCAAAGCTGCCCGAAACGGTCTTCCGTCACCGAATGGGTGGTGGCATTCACCAGGGCATCGTCTCGCTCCAGGTCCATGTTGTATTCAGCCAGCTCCATGTTGCCCGGCTGTGCCGGGTGAAAGCGCAGGAGGTTCATTCGCCCATAAGTGGCGATCCAGTAATCGCCGTTTTGGCGCTGGAGAACCTGATTTACGTATTTGTGCGCCAGGCCGTCAGCGGTGGTAAAGCGCTGAAATCGGGGTGGCCCCTCCAAAGGCAGCGGCAGGTAGTTGACGCCGTCGTAAGTGCTCACCCAGAGGTAGCCGTGGCTGTCTTCGGAAATGTTGAAAACGTCGTTGTGGGAGAGGCTGTGCGGGTCAGCGGGATTGTGGGGGAAAGATTCAAACTCGTATTCCCCGGTGGCCAGTTTCTCTGCCGGCAGCCGTTGCAGGCCGGCGCCCCGTGTGCCCACCCACAGGTCGCCATTGCGATCGATGTGGAGGGCCTGCACATGGCTCTTGCGAAGGCTCAGCGGGTCTTCGGGATAGTTCCTCAAAAGCTGGAAGCGGGTATTGGCCGGGTCCCTGAAATCCAGCCCCGCCGCCGTTCCGATCCACCACATACCGTTGCGGTCGGTCAGCACGCAGTTCACTTCGTCGCTGGCCAGGCTGGCCGGTTGCTTTTCATTGTGCCGGTGGTGGGCAAAGTGCGCCCCGGGTTTTCCTTCGGCAAATGAAACCTCGTCCATGCCACCCTCATAGGTGGCCAGCAGCAGGCCGCCGTTTGCCGAAGGAGCCAAACGCCAGATAAAGTTTACCGAAGGGCCGGCCTGTGAGCTGTTTGTTGAAAAGTAGTGTTCAAAGCGCAAATCCTCCGGCCTGCCGGAGACGCTGGCCAGGCCATCGCGGGTGGCCAGCCAGATGGATCCATCGGAATTTTCCATGAGGTCGAAAACCCGCGTGGAGCGCAATGCCCCATCCTGCCCGGCATCCGGAAAGTATTTGAAGAACTCCGGCTGCCCGGCATCGGCAGCCACGCAAAGGCCATTGCTGGTGCCCACCCAGATGTTGCCATGGCGGTCTTGCAACACTTCCCACACCGCATTGGAGTTGATGCCCTCTGGTGCCGTGTGGTCTTCTCCCCAATGGTCGAGTTTTCCGGTTCCGGTGTCCAGTCGGTAGAGCCCGTCGTAGGTGCCATACCACACACGGCCCTTCTGGTCCACTGTGCCACCCAGGATGTAGTTTTTTGCTTCGCGCAATGTTGGGTCCGGGTTGAGGTGTCGGGTAAAGCAATCCCGCACCGGATCGTAATGGTTCAGGCCGGATTGGGTGCCCACCCAAAAACTGCCTTCATTGTCGGGGAAAATGCAACGGATGTAGCTGTTGCTCAGGGAGCTGCTGTCGCCGGCTACCTGCCGGTACACCCGAAAGGCATTGCCGTCAAAGCGGTTGAGGCCTTCTGCCGTGCCCACCCAGATGAAACCCGTTTCGTCCTGGTACAATGCGGTAATCGTGTTGTGGGAGAGGCCGTTGCGCTCGTTGTAATGGGTGAATACCGGCTCTTGCGAGTAACACTCCCAGGACCTGGCCAGCAGAATGAACAACCAGGCAAACAGCAACCGGTATCGAAATTTTGATGCCACCAGCGAAAGGTAGGGAATTTGGGGGAATGGGTGGCTTTCAATTCAGGAGCTGAACCGAAGTCAGCTCCTGAAAACAAAAGCCCGGCAAGCATGCACTTACCGGGCTTCGCATATTTTTAAAATAGGCGCTTAACCGAGGTCGAACTTGATGCCCTGTGCCAGCGGCACTTTGTCGCCCCAGTTGATGGTATTCGTTTGGCGGCGCATGTAGGCTTTCCATGAATCGGAGCCGCTCTCACGGCCACCGCCGGTTTCTTTCTCACCTCCGAAGGCGCCGCCAATCTCAGCCCCGCTGGTGCCGATGTTGACGTTTGCGATGCCGCAATCAGAACCGGCAGCCGAGAGGAACCGCTCGCTCTCCCGCAGGTTGAGGGTCATGATGGCCGAGGACAGCCCCTGAGGAACGCCATTCTGGATGGCGATGGCCTCGTCGAGGTCTTTGTATTTGAGCAGGTAGAGGATGGGGGCGAAGGTCTCCTGTTGCACGATTTCCATGTCCGGTTTTGCTTCGGCAATGCAGGGTTTCACATAGCAACCGCTTTCGTAGCCGGGACCATCCAGCACGCCTCCTTCCACGGCAAATTTGCCACCCTGTTCACGAATCTTTTCGAGGGCTGCCAGGTAGGTGTTCACGGCATCCTTGTCGATGAGCGGACCAACGTGGTTGTTCACATCCAGTGGATCACCAATGCGCAGTTGTTTGTAGGCATTGACGAGTTTGTTTTTTACATCGTCGTAAATGCTCTCGTGGATGATGAGCCGGCGGGTGCTGGTGCAGCGCTGGCCACAGGTGCCTACCGCTCCAAAAACGGTTGCCGGAAGCACCACATCCATGTCGGCATTGGGCGTCACAATGATGGCGTTGTTGCCACCCAGCTCCAGCAGGCTGCGGCCCAGACGGGCTGCCACCGTCTGGCCGACGATCTTGCCCATGCGGATGCTGCCGGTAGCAGAAACCAGCGGCACGCGCTTGTCTTTCGTCATAAACTCGCCTACCCGGTAGTTGCCGTTGATAATGCTGACAACACCTTCGGGAACGTCGTTGTCTTTCAATACTTTGTGGAAGAGGTTCTGGCAGGCCACGCTGCAAAGCGGCGCTTTTTCCGAAGGCTTCCAAACCACCACGTCGCCGCATACCAGGGCGATCATGGCATTCCAGCTCCACACGGCCACCGGAAAGTTGAAAGCGCTGATGATGCCCACGATGCCCAGCGGATGCCACTGCTCGTACATGCGGTGTTGTGGACGCTCGCTGTGCATGGTGAGGCCGTAAAGCTGGCGGCTCAGCCCCACGGCAAAGTCGCAGATGTCAATCATCTCCTGCACTTCGCCCCAGCCCTCCTGCAGGCTTTTGCCCATCTCGTAGCTCACCAGCCGTCCGAGCGGGTCTTTGTATTTGCGAAGTTGCTCGCCGTATTGACGAACGATCTCTCCGCGCTGTGGTGCCGGGATCATCCGCCAAACTTTGAAGGCTTCCTGTGCCTTGCTGATTACTTCTTCGTACTGGTCAGCGGTGGTCTGGCTGACACTGCCGATCAGGCTTCCGTCAACCGGCGTATAAGATGGAATGTACTTTCTGCTTTTTACAGATTGCAATCCTGTGCTGGTACCTGCATTGTGCTTCTTGATACCAAGTTTCTTCAAAAAATCCGTGTTCATGAAAATGGTGTTTTTGATTAGGATGGAGTCATTTCGAGGGAAGACGAATACCCGATTTTCTTACGCAGCCGCAAAAGTAAACGATTGGTTACAACTACGCCATGATGGCGTAGTTGAGGAACTGAGGATTTGAAGAACTGAATAACTGAGGTTGCCAGATATGAGTTAAACTCCGCCGCCAGGCGGACTAAACCAGCCGAAGGCTGTTAAACTCACCAAAGGTGAATAAACCGCCCGAAGGGCCTACCGCACCTCAAACTCCATGTCCAGCCTTACATCAAAGGTATTTTTTGGAAAATCCCGGAGCCGCTCCAGTTTCACCTGGATGTTGATGCGATCGGGGAAGACAAAATCCCGGACATCGTTCACATTGCTGGGCACCAGGTCGAGGTCAATGCCGGTGCGGAGGGGCACGGGGTCACGGTAGAAGACCTCCTGCCCACAGTTTTCCTTGTTGGAGCCGATGGGGCAGAGCCTCACTGAAACGGCATCCAGAAAATCCAGGTCACCCTGGCCAAAGAGGGCCTGCAGGGAGGCCTTTCCCGGCCTGATGCTCTTTATTTCGCTGGTATCGATGCCGTGCGCATCAATGAGGTTCATGGCATTGGTCATCACGTTGTTTACCGGAATGTAATAGGTAAAGGGTGGCTGCATGGTGGGATCCACGCTGAAGATCACATTCTGAACAGGAATGGTGAAAAGGGGCGGATCGTCCTTTTTGCAGGCCCCGATCACGAGGGCAAATGATATAAAAAGTAAAATGCGCTTGGCCATGATAAAATTTTTGTGAAACTACTTTATGCCTTCATTGATTTTAAACCGAAGCTACTTTGAATAATTTCCTCAAAGTTCCTTCTTTTGCTTTGAACCGTTTTCATCCCCATTCTTAAACCATTCAAACCTGCCCACATGGGAGTTCAGACAGTTGCCATTGCGAAGAGTGAGAAAGACCGCCAGGAGTTTGTCAAACACCTGCTCAACGACATAAAAGCCCTGGAGTATATGCTGGACCGGGGCCTTTTTGAAGAAGATGTCATCCGGATCGGTGCCGAACAGGAAATGTGCCTCATCCACGACAAATCCTTCAAGCCCGCCTGCATCAACAAGCAGGTAGTGGCAAAGATGGACAAATACCCCTGGCTGGATACGGAACTGGCGCAGTTTAACCTGGAAACCAACCTGACGCCTCAGGAATTTACCGGAGATGCCCTTCGGAAAATGGAGCAGGAAAACCTGGACTACCTTGAAAAGATCAGAAAGACGGTTCGTAAAATGGGCGCCCATGTGATCCTCACCGGCATCCTGCCCACCCTGCGCCGTTTTGACCTGGAGATGGAAAACCTGACACCCAACCCCAGGTACCTGGCCCTGATGGAAGCACTGCATGCCGAATTGCAGGGATCTGCTTTTGAACTCAACCTGGCAGGCATCGATGAGCTGAACCTGCAGCACGACTCACCCCTGCTCGAAGCCTGCAACACCAGCTTTCAGGTTCACCTGCAGGTGGCTCCGGAGGACTTCGTTAGCCTCTACAACATTTCGCAAACACTGGCAGCTCCGGTCATCGCCATTGCGGCCAACTCTTCCTTGCTCTTTGGCAAAAGGCTGTGGCATGAAACCCGCATCGCCCTGTTTCAGCAGGCCCTGGACACCCGCAGCAGCAATGACCACCTTCGTGAACGCAGCCCCAGGGTACATTTCGGACACGATTGGATACGCAATTCCATTCTCGACATTTACCGGGAGGACATCGCCCGCTTCAGGGTGCTGATGACCGCTACCAAACTGGAAGACTCCCTGGCCATTGTGCGAAACGGCGGCATACCAAAACTGACCGCCCTCCAGGTACACAACTCCACCGTTTACCGCTGGAACCGCCCCTGTTACGGCGTCGGCAAGGATGGCAGACCCCACCTGCGCATCGAGAACAGGGTGCTGCCCGCAGGGCCTACCGTACTCGATGAAGTGGCCAACGCCGCCTTCTGGCTCGGCGCCATGGTGGGCATGAAGGAACAATGCCCCGACATCACCAGGGAACTCAGTTGGGACGACATCCGGGACAACTTCATGAAAGCGGCCCAATTCGGCATTGACTCCAACTTCAACTGGCGGGGCTCAGGTGTCAAAATCAACGCCGCTGAACTCATCCTCAAAGAATTGCTCCCCATAGCCAAAGAGGGCCTTCGCAAACAGAAGATCAACGAAGAGGACATTGACCGCTACCTCGGAGTCATCGAAGAAAGGGCCAAACGCCACACCAATGGCGCCAGGTGGCAGTTGCAGGTGTTTTCGGAACTGAAGAAAAATATCACTACCGATGAGGCCAGTGCGGTCATTGCGGCCACCATGGTCAAGAACCAGGAAAAGGAAATCCCCGTCCACCTCTGGGAAAAACCCGATGCCGATAACCTGGAGGAATACGTGCCCACCCGTCTCCGGGTAGAGGAATTCATGACCACCGACCTCTTCACCGTGCAAGAATCAGATATCATCGATCTGGTGACGGAGATCATGGACTGGCGCAAACTGCGCTACCTGCCCGTGGAAGACAAAAAAGGTCACCTATTGGGACTCGTTACCTCGAGGTTGTTGCTGCGCCACTACATGAGCCAGAAAAAATCGCTCAACGGAAAAGAAGACCAGGAAACCACCGTGAAAGACATCATGATCAAAGACCCCATTACCGTGGGGCCGAAAACCACCATCCTGGAAGCCATGAAACTGATGCGCAACCACCGTATCGGCTGCCTGCCCGTGGTTCAGGGCGAAGAAAAAGAACTCATCGGTATCATCACTGAAATGGATTTCCTTCGGGTAACGGCCAGACTGCTGGAACGGCTGGACCGACAGGCGGGGTGAGGTTTTTCGTGAGGTTTTTCATGGCGTTTTTGGTTTAAGTTGAGGTTGCGTGTTGTAATGGTGAAATAAACGACATTCTAATATCGGGGTGCTATCGGCAAACGGAAACAAGTAAGCCCATTTGCCATGAATGAAATTTTAGATGAAATAGAAATCAAGAATGCCCAAAAGAGGTTTTCAAAACTTTCTTTGCTGGCTTCACTAATAACTTTGGGCTTATTTGGTTATCTCTTTTTAAGTATTCCAAAGACGATTACTGCAAGCCAAGGTGTTTCAGCGCCACCAATGATAATTGTAATCTCAATACAAATATTTTCCTTGGTTGGTATAGTCCTGACAACTTTAAGCTTCGTGAAAAAGGAACCATCAACCTGGTTCAAATGGGCGGGAGCAATTTTAAATGTTTTGTTATTTTTACTAATTGCAGGTTCAGTAATTTTTGCAAGAGTCGTTTAGGTCAATGATTTTAGAAATATTCGATAAAAAAAAGAAAAATCATCCGAGCAAGAATATAGAGGCAGGCGTGTGGCGACTTGCAACAGTTCTAGCCCCTTCCCAATTCGGAGGGAGCTTGCAGCTAAAAACTGTAATTTCCCGCGGGAAGAAGCTGTGCGGGGTTTGTAAGGCCCAGTTTGCCAAAGACAGCTTGTTTCCAAAGATGGCAATAGACAACGTCCTGTGCTCCATTTCATCAGGCATTGTCAGGCGATGTGGCAAGTATAGTTCAAAACTTTAGAATCACTAACTTCGATTTTTTCATCCATGACACCAAAACAAGAAGAACGGATCCGGAAGAAGATCAAGAGAATAAAGGCTGACCTTGCTGCTGATAAAAGGTTCTGGGGAGGTCAGTACCATGACGGCGGAGGTTTGAGATACTTGCCCCCCGCCCTCTACATTAAATTGGGTGATTACACCGGTGGCTTGCGTTATTTGAATTGGTTTGACAAGAACTTTAGTGATGATGCCGGTTTTCCTGATTTTTTATTTGAATGTACCATCATTCTTTTCAAAACAAAAAGACTGGAAAAAGCCGAAAAAATGGCCTTCAGGACATTCTGTAGCAACACTTATATCTTCGATAAATTCCTGGGGAAGCCAGTAATTCCTATTGACAAAGAAGAATATTCAAACCTGGAAAAACCTCAGTATGTGATTGAATTCTTCGAGTACAGCCACACGGATGAGTCTCTCTTTGATTTTTCACACTGGCTGAATGAGCTAACCCAATCTGAAAAATTCAAATCAGCTGCAAGCCAGTTCATCCAAATTCAGAAGCAATTGAAACATGAGCCTAACATGGATAATCGAAGCGCCTTGTTGGATTTGGCTTCCAAACTCCAAAAGGAGTATTGAGGAGGAAGGAACTTTGAACAATCTTTTCCGCAAGCTGGGTATCGATGAAAAACAAGCTTCTCCTTCTTTTCACTTTTGGAATCATCACATTTCTCTGCCTTTATAAATTGGGTCAGCAGCCGTTATCGCAATGGGATGAAGCCCGCAGGGCCATCAATGCGATGGAGATGATTAGGACGGGGGACCTGGTGAACCTGTATTACCGGGGTCTTCCAGAAGTATCCAATTTCAAGCCCCCATTTGTGGTGTGGTGTGAGGCATTGTCATTCAGGCTGTTTGGTGTTGGTGAATGCTTACTGAGGTTGCCTTCAGCCCTTGCGATGATTGTTGCATTTTTCGTGTTGTTCAAGATTATCACTTTATACCGGTCGCCGAGATTCGCCGCATGGACCTGTTTGATGCTGGCGAGTGTAAAAGGGCTGATTGGCTGGCACGTGAGCCGTACGGGGGATACAGATTCCATGCTGGTTTTATTCCTGTTGTTAAGCGTATTTTTTTCACTCCGGGTAATTGATTTTGGGAGAAGGAAGTCGGCATATTGGGCAGGATTGTTCATTGGCTTGGCATTTTTGACAAAAGGGCCTGCTGCATGGGTGCTCCTGCCCGGGTTGGCATTGTATGCGCTTTTGACGAAGAAAATTCAACTGCTGATCAAACAAAAAGAGACCTGGATGGCAATTGGACTTGTCGTTGCATTTCCTGTTATCTGGTTTCTGTTGAAAGCATCATTAGGAGCGGAACCCTACCCTGGACATTCCAAAAGTTTTTCTTTCAAAAGATTATTTTCCAAAGATATCTGGGAGCGTTTTTCTCAAACTACGGGACAAGAAAAAATGCTGTTCGACCCACAGTTCTTCTTTTACAGTCTGGACAAAATGTTCAACGTTTGGAACTACCTGTTTTTTATCGCCCTGGCTTTTGGACTTGTTTTTTTATTTAGTTCCCGATCGAGGTTCATTTCATTTTTGATCAAAGACGAGCGCCAGAAGCTGCTTATGCTTTCTTTGTGTTTGTACTTCCCTTTGGCCTTATTTCTCGCACTTGCAGCCGATTCTCATAGCTGGTACATGGCTCCGGTTATCCCATTTGCCGGCATCGTAACCTTCTGGTTTATCCGGCACTTCTGGCATCGTTCAAAATTTGTGAAATATGCTTTTGGGGGAATATTGGCTTTTACATTAGGGCGCCAGGTAGCTCTATTTTCAGACACAAATCCCAAACCTTCTTTCATCGTAGAAAACGCCTCTACCTTTCAAAATGCCAGAACCATTTACGTTGATGGAGAAATCGAACTGGATGTTCTTGCCTATTTGTACTTTTTTGAGAAAGACATGCAGTTTGATATGGTTCCCTGCCCATTGGAACAAGGAAGCGTAATCGTTCAAGGAAAATTCTCTGAAGCTGCCAGGTTATGCAATGGGATAAAGTTAATCGCAGATGATGGGAAATACAGGTTGTACAAATAAAAGCCTACCCCTCCTTCCTCTCCTCCAAATCCATGTTCACGATAACGGCCATTGACAGGAAGAAAAAGGAGCCGACCTTGTCGGTTTCCACCAGGTCGTTCATGAGTAGCAGGCTGTCGATGACGACGGTGGTAAGGGCCACCATGAGGACCACGCGTTTGCGTTCGGGAGAGCTGCTTTTGTGGTAAACCGATTCGGCTTTGAGCAGGACCACCACCACCAGCAGTATGAAAAGCAGGGCGCCGGGAAAGCCTTGATCCACCAGCGTCTGGAGGTAATAACAGTGGATGCCGGAGCCTTCCTTGTTTTCGCTGACGTAGGTGCGGAAACCCGCCACGGTGTACGACTTGTAAAAAGTGGTGAAAGTGCCGGGACCGAAACCGGTCAGTGGGCGCTCGGCCACCATGTGGCCGCCGGCCACCCAGCGATACACCCGCTCCATGGTGGACACGTCCTGGCCTTTGGTGGTGGCAGAGAGCAGGTCTTCAAAGCGGTCGTAGGTGATGGTCTTTTCGTAAACCGGTTTTTCGTCGAGCCAGTGCCGGTCTTGCAATTGCGAAGCGATGAAAAGAACCGCCCCGATGGCAGCAAAGCCAATGGCGGGTTTCATGAGCCGCCACTTGATGACGTAATAGGCACCGGCCGCCAGCACCAGCGAAACATAGGCTGCCCGGGTGTAAGAAAACTGAACGCCAACCAGCATCAGCACCAGCGCAAACACCAGGAAAAACCAGGCAAAGCTGTACCGCCTGTACCACGTCAGGCCGTACCAGACGAAAGGCATGAACACCACCAGCATGCAGGCATACATCACCTTGTTGCGGTAGAAAGGGTGCATCACCTTGTACACCTCGGCAAAGCTGAAACCGTATGCTGCGTGCCGCACGGTGACATAGACCACGGTGAGCAGCAATGGCGGCAACACCACCCACAGCACTTTTTTGAGGTCCTTCTCGCTGCGCAAAATGCTGCCGGCCAGAAAGTAAAAGGTGGTCACATACCAGCACTTGGCCAGAAACCACTTCAGGCTGACCACGAAAGCCTGGGAAGTGAGCACCGTGAAAAACATCCAGGCCATGTGCAAGAGCAGCAGCATGGTGATGGGGTGCCTGAGAAAGCCCGCCTTCATGGTGGCGCCGTTGCGAAGCACATACAGCAGGTAAATCCCCATCAGCGACACCATCATCGGTTCGGTGGGGATGTCGGTGACGGTGCCGTTGGGCAGCCAGACCTCAACCGTGATGGGCAGGCAGGCCATCAGCAGGAAAAACAACTGCTTGAAATCCACAACCGCCAGGTAGGCGTAAAGTGCCAGCGCCGGAATGCCGAGCAGGAAATACCAGTTGCCGGCCATGCCGGCTACCACGCTGATAACGGTGATGGCCGAAAAGGCGATGATGAGATTTCTGGTATTTCTGTCGGCGATGGTCATGTGGCGGCTGCAGCAGGATCAGGGCTTGTTCATGATTTTCTGCCAGTCAACGTTTTTGTAGGTCTCAAAAACTACCACCCCCAGCACCGAGAAAACCAGCGCTGCAATGGTGGATACCGCCACGATGATCATGCGCTTTGGCCGCTCTTTGATGACTGGCACGGTGGCAGGTTCCATGAGCAGTACGGCCGGGAAGTCGGAATTGTAAGCGGCTTTGAGCTGTTTGTAATGCTCTTTGTCTTCCGCCAGTTTTTCGCTGGCTTCGGTTTGGGCGGACTTGAGGGTCTCCACGGTGGTCATGCCCTGGTTGAAGGTTTGGAGGCGTTTGTTCAGTTGTTCCAGCTCTTTCTGGTAGCCCACGATGCTGGCCTGCAACACTGCCACCGAATCGCGGAAACGACTGTTGCCTTTCAGGGCCTCCATTTTTGCCTGTTTGTTGTACAGCTTGGCTTCGGCCTTTGAGATCATCTCGGTCAGCACCTCACTCTGGGCCAGGTGGTTATAGACGCCGTAAGTCTCCCGTGCTTTCTGCAGGCTGTCATTGATGGCTTGCAGGCCCTGCTCTTTGTTGCGGATGTTGTCTTCAAAAGTGCTGAGAATCTTGGCCTGCCCTTCTTTGATGAGTTGCTGCCCAAGTTGGTTGATGAATTCCCTGGCGGCATTGGCCATGCGGGCGGCCAGCTCTTTGTCCTGGTCCTCCACCGACAGTTCGATGGCGTCGTATTTGGTTTTGAGTGCTTCGAAATGCTTGGCCCACTTCAGCCTGATGGCATAAGGCCCTTTTGGGCTCTCCGGATCGATGTCGTAATGCTGGTACAGCTTGAAGGAATCGATCATGAAGGTGGCCAGCTCGTTGGAGTTGGCGATGCTCATCAGGCGGTTCATGTCGTTTTCCGTTCCGTAATAGTCCGGTGCCTGGGAGGAGTTGCCGAAGATGGCCTCCGGCACGGCCAGGTCGGGGCTGGCGGCGTAAAACACCGTAGTGGCTTTGTAATACACCGGCAGAAGCAGGGACACGATGGCCGAAATCACCGCCGTGGCCAGACAGGTCACCAGGATGAGTTTCTTCCACTTGAACAAGGTTGCCAGCACATCGAGCAAGTTATCTCTGTTTTCCATTTTGCATTGTTGATTTTAGTGCACAACGCCATGCGAGGCGCATTGCGCCTGCAAAAGTAAGCTTTAGGCTTTCAGAATTGATGTGACGGGGAACTGAACCCCGAAAGCCGTATAGCTATCGGCTTCGGGGAGGAATGAGTCCACTGCAAAAAGTAGCTATGAAGTAAATCTTTGCAATTTAGCAGACTCTGTCCCCCTCGAGGGGGGATAAGGGGGTGATTTTTTACAATTTGAAAGTATCTGTAAATATTAACCCTCCTGCAATTCTAAAACTGCTTCAAATGAGGGAAATCATTGGTAATCAGGGTGTTCCCCCCCCTGTCCCCCCTCAAGGGGGGAGGAGGCGCTAGCCAAGGTGAACAGCAGTGTAACCATCGATAATTCAAGAATTCAGGGGAGGTTAATTCTTAAATGAACAATCGATTCCTGAAAAAATGACTTTTTGCCCCGATGCCGATATCCCGATCCCGAAGGATTTCGGGATTCGGGATCGGCACGGGGGACTCAGGAATCGAAGTTGCGCAAGCTGAACTTAATTGGCAGATACTCAAAAAAACTCCCCAAAAAACCGATCGTAGATTAAACGGATGGCACGAAAGACGCGGATTAAAACCCCTCAAAAACCCCTCAAGAACCCCACTATCCTTTTCAGCTTCAACATTCCAAAGGGAAATGCGAGCAGCAGGCCCGTTGCGCCAGCGAGGACAAAACGTAAAAGCCAGTGCGGACCATCCCACTGCTGAAACCCATAACACACGGCTCCAACCGCCAGTCCGAATAGCAGGGCATGGAGCACCTGCCAGCCGCCCTCCGGCCGGGGCAAGTGGAGAATTTTCCGGGTCAGCCAGACGTGCGCGATAAAGACCAGGCTCTGGGTGAAGAGCGTAGCCACACCGGCGCCCACGGCTTTGTAATGTGGAATGAGCAAAACGTTGAGCAGAATGTTGAGGGCGATGCCGATGGTGAACAGCCAGTTCATGCGTTTCAGGCTGTCGTTGGCGGTCAGCAGGGTGCTGACGATGAAGGTGCCGCTGAATGGAATGAGGCTGAGAATGACCGCCGCCAGCACGCTTCCGTAATAGGGCGTGGCCGTGCGGGGGTAGAGCCAGAGCATCAGTTCCTCCCGGAAAAAGAAGCAGGCCAGGGCCAGCGGGATGGTACCCACCCAGATCAGTTGCAAGGCGAGTTTGACGAGGGAGGACAGCTCCGTGGCGGCTTTGGCCGGGCTTTGGTGCAGTTGTTCTTTCTCTCGCTGGCGCAAAAGCCGGGCATACATGGGCAGCAGCAGCCCGGCAAACAGCAGCCCGACGACGTTGAAGGCATCGAGCAGGCGGTAGGCAGCGGCATAGATGCCGGTTTCATGCCGGCCGTCCGGCAGCATCCATTCCAGGATGACCATGTCCAGCCGGGTGTAGGCCGTCATCAGGAAGATGGCCAGGGCATAGGGGGCAGCGCTTTTCATCACCGACCAGCCAAACAGCAGGCGGGGCTTCAGCCGGATGGGGTTCTTCAGGATGCTCCTGATGATGAGCAGGGCCACCAGTGCGGTGATGAGCCAGCTGGCATTTTGCGCATGCACAAACCACTCTATGCGAAACTCCGGCCGGCCGGGAAGTCCCCAGAGCAGCACCCCACAGATGATGCTCAGCAGCAGCTTGTCCAGGGCCGAGAGAGCGGAGTCGGTCCGGTAGCGGCCCACGCCGGAGATGTTGCTGCGCAAAAAGGCCACCAGCGAAATGAGCAGGTGGTTGAGGGCGATGAAAAACAGCAGGTAGTAAACCCCGCTGTCGAAACCCCGAAGCCAGGCGGCAGCAAAGACCACCCCCAGGTACACGAAGCCCAGCAGCAGCTTGACGGCCAGCATCCGGGGAAAGTACTTGCCCAGCAGCGCAGGGTGCCGGGCTATCGTCCGGTTGTTGAATTGCTGAAGGCCAAAATCATTGATGATGAAAAAGAGGTAGGAAAAGCTGAACAGGGTGGCGTAGAGGCCATAGGTTTCGGCACCCACCCGGTCCTGGATGCTGCGCTCGATGCCGAAGACGTAAAAGGGCTTGATCAGCAGGTTGACCAGCACCAGAAAAATCACGTTGACGAGGAACTCCCTGTTCATAAGGGCGGCAAAGTTATCGCAACAGTGTCACATCGCCGAGGAGAACTTCCGTGCGGCCGTCGAGGAACTCCACTTCCGCCTTCCAAACGAACACCGCTGCATTCATGGGCTGCCCATTGAAAAGACCGTTCCAACCGAATGCCGGGTCGTTGGCCGGGAAGCCCTCCGCCTGGAAAACGAGGTTGCCCCAGCGATCGAAAATGTGCCAGTACCTCACCCGGGCCACCTCCGGCCCGGCGAAAAAGATGAGCCTGTCGTTGGTGCCGTCGCCGTTGGGCGAGAAGGCGTTGGGCACGTACACCGGCTGGCGGCTGTTCACCCAGACGGTCACTTTGTCTTCGGCCATGCAGCCGTTGGCATCCACCACATAAATGCGGTAAACAGTGGTCTCCAACGGTGCCACTGTCTGGCTGAGGCAGGTGGGACACTCCACGCTGTCGGACAGGTTGAGCCACCAGAGGGTGTCCACTTCGCTGAGCGCAATGCTGAGCTGGGCTTCCAAATCAACCGTTTCACCCAGGTCGATGAAATGGTCGGGGCCCAGTTCAACCAGCACTTCTTCCGGATAGGGCAGGTAAATCGTGGTATCCAGGCTGCAACCGTTCAGGTCTTCGATGGTGAGCAGGTGGCTGCCGGGGTCCAGGTAGAGGAATTCAGGGATGTTCGTCGCAATGCCGCCGTCGATGGAATAGAAGAACGGATCTGCGCCACCGATCACCGCTGTGACGTTCAGGCTGCCTTCCAGAATGATGCAGTCGGGCGGTGTCAATTCGATATTGGCCCCCACGATGGGGTCCGCAAGGCTGAGCACCTCCACCGAGTCAGTGGCGGTGCAGCCGTTGTTGAGGAACTGCACTGTCAGGCTGTACCAACCGGGGGCGTTCACCAGCGTGTTGATGGCATTGGGTGTGCCGATGCTGCCGCCGGAGGTGGTGGTCCATTGATAGCTGACATTGCCGGTGCTGGAACCGGCTCCGCTGAGCAACACCTCTTCGTTGTCGCAATCCAGCGCTCCGGTGGCATTCGCCACGGCATTGGGCTCGGCAAAGTTTTCCGTGATCAGAATGCTTCCCGTCGCTTCGCAACCATTGGCATTGTTGGTCACCGTCACAAAGTAGAGTCCCGGTTCGGACACCGTCGGGGCATTGCTGCCAGGATTCAGGATGGGCTGTGGCCCGTTCCAGGCGTAGCCGTAAATCGGATCGGCCGTGGGAGGCAGCACTTCGGGTTGCACTTCGGGGTTGTAGCAATTGAGTATGGGGGCCTCGGCAAATTCCACCAGTGGCGCTTCGGTGTCTTCGGCAACGTTCACCGTCAGTTGGTCGGTGCAGCCGTTGCGAGTATTGGTCACGGTGAGCAGGTAAGCACCTCCTTCGGTAACGGTGGCACTGCTTTCATCTACAGCCCCGGCAATGTTGCCCGACAGGGCGACCCACAAAAAGCTGAGCGAATCCATGGGGACAGAGCTGCCCGCATCCAGCGTTACGCTGGGCTGTGCGCAAGTGACGGTGTCCGGCGTCTGTGTCAATTGCGCCGAAGGCGCTACGGTATCCAGTCCTACCTCCACGGTGTCGGTGAGCAGGCAGAGGCTGATGGTGTCTTCGAGGGTGAGGATGTAGGTGCCCGGCTCGTCGATGACGGGGGCATTGGTGTTGGCACCCGCCACGATGTTGCCCGGCAGGGCGACCCAATTGTACAACACACCCGGACCAGACGAGGAGGCACTGCCATCCAGCGCCAGGCTGGTGCGGGCACAGGTGAGAGTGGTGTCGGGCCCGGCGCTCACCACCGGAATATCGCCGGCCAGGCTCACCACGGCACTGTCGGTGGCCGTGCATTGGTTGGCCAGGTTGGTCACCGTGAGCTGGTAAGTACCCACCGAATCGGCACTGATCAGGGGCTGGTCGGTGGAGCTGAGGATGTGCCCGTCGGTGGTGCTCCATTCAAAGGACAGCATGCCTGCCGGTTGGGAGTTGCCTCCATCGAGTTGCACCACCAGTTGCTGGCAGGTGATGAACTGGTCGGCGCCGGCATCGGCCAGGGGCGGCAGGGTGTCGGCGATGACCTCCATGACCGAACTGGCCGTGCAGCCGTTTAACACATCGGTGACGACCAGGGTATAGGTGCCCGGGCAGCCTACGGTGATTTGCAGGATGTCATCCGGACCGTTGATGCAGCCGCCGTTGGTAGCCGTCCACTGGTATTCGAGCAGGGCGCCGCCGCTGGCCGTGGCGGCCAGGGTGAACACCGTATCCGTACAGGTGTAATTCAGGTCAGGTCCGGCGCTCACCACCGGAAAATCGTCGTCGGCTGTCACAATCACGGAAGCGGTATCGGTGCAACCATTGCTGATGAGGGTGGTGGTGAGCAGGTAGGTACCTGCGGCACAGACCACGGGGTTCTGGCTGTTGGGCCCGGCGCAGATGTCGCCGTCTTGGGTGGTCCATTGGTAGCTGACGTTGGCCGGCACGGCGCTGCCAAAGAGGGTGGCGTTGCTGTTGCTGCAAGTCAGCTCGGCACCAGGGCCTGCATCTGCCACCGGGTGCAGGGTGTCTAGTTCGATTGTCACCACATCGGTGGCCGTGCAGCCATTGGTGGTATCGGTCACGGTCAGGGTATAGTTGCCGGTGGCATTGATCGTCGCAATGGAGGTGTTGGCCCCGCTGAGTATGTTTCCGGGGTTGGCTGTCCACTGGTAAGTGAACTCAGGCCCACTCGAGGAGCCGCTGCCATCGAGGTTGAGCACCGTGTCCTGGCAGGTCAGGTTGCGGTCAGGGCCGGCATTGGCCGAAGGAAGGGCGATGTCCTGAAGCACCTGCACCTGGCAGGTGGTGGTGAAGGGCACGCCGTTGAAAGTATTGGTGACAGCCAGGGTGTAAATGCCGGGCGCATTGGCGCAGCTGATGATGCTGTCGGTCGCTGCGCAAAAGCTGCCGTTGGTGCTGCTCCAGTTGTAAGAGGTGATGGCGCTGAGGGTGGAGCCCGCCCCGCTGAGGGTGACGGTGGTGTCAGCGCAGGTGAGCGGCCCGGAAACGGAGGCCTGGCAAAGCGGAAAGCATCCCGTGGGAGCAAAGACAATGACCGAGGCCGTGTCCGCACACTGGTTGATGCTGTTGTAAACTTCGAGGTAAAAGGTGTCTTGCGGGTTGTTGGGGGCCACCACCGGGCTGGTGGTGTTGCCGCCACTGACCACCGTGCCACCGTTGCTGAACCATTGGTACTGGTAGTTGGCGCCGGCTGAGGAGCCGCTGCCATCCAGCGTGATGGTGGTATCGCCGCAGGACATTTGCAGGTCGGAACCTGCATCGGCAAGTGGGGCAAAATCCAGCAGTTGCACAAAAACGGCGTCTTCGTCAAAACAGCCGTTGAGGGTATCGGTGACCCGGAGGCTGTAAATGCCCACACCCATCACTTCCACGTTCAGCTGGTCGGTGGGTGTGCAGAAATTCCCGTCGATGCTTTCCCATTGGTAGCTGTATTGCGGCCCCTGACTGCTGCCGCTGGCATCCAGGGCGTAGCAGCCTGCCAGCTCAGGGCAGGTGAGCGACAGAAAAGTGGCGGGATGTGCCGAGGCCACCGGGTGCACCGTGTCGGCGGCTACAAAGACCGTATCCGTTGCGAACAGGCCCGTGGCCGTGTTGCTGACGGTAAAAACAAAAGCGCCGGAACTGACCAGCGGCGCAAAGGGGTCGCTCTGATCAGCCACCGTACCGCTGATGGCCGTCCAGTCGTAATCCACAAAAGGCCCCGTCGTGCCGTTGGCCGTCAGGGTGTCGAAAACGTGGTAGCAGTTCACCAGGCCATCGGCGCCTGCATCCGCAAAGGGCGTGCAGGCGGAGGTGTCGAGGGTGACCAGGGCCGTGTCTCTGGCCGTGCAGTTGTTGTCGATGTCTGTAATGGCCAGGATGTAGGTTCCGGGTTCACCGACGGTGGGCGTGTAGGTGTTGGTGCCGCCCTGTATCTGCCCGTCGGGGCTGGTCCACTGGATGAACAGGTTGCCCGTGCTGGTGGAAGCGGTGCCATCCAGAATGGCCTGGCCGGTGTCGCAGTCCAGCTCCATGTCTGGCCCTGCATTCGCCACGGGTGGTATGGCGGTGGCCGTCACAATGACGGTGTCACTGTCTTCGCAAAAGGCAAAGCTGACGGAAAGCACAAAGGTGTCGGGATAATCCACCTGCACCTGCGGAGTGGTGCCGATGAGGTCGCCGCTGCTGTTGTGCCACTGCACGATGGTGAAAGGCACGATGGTGGAGTTGCTGCCGTCGAGGATTACGGTGGGGTGGTCGCAGTCGATGATCAGGTCAGGTCCGGCGTTGGCCACGGGCGGATTGGCATTGTTGGCAATGACGGTGCTGTCGATGGCCGTACAGCCGTTCGCATCGTTGGTCACGGTCAGGTAATAGGTCGCGGCAGCTTCCACCGTTGCAAAGGGCTGGTCCGTTGGACCGACGAAGGCCCCACCGGGACCGCTGCTCCACTGGTAGCTGAACCCGGGCCCCATGGAGGTGGCATTGCCCCCCACCGTTACCGAAAGCACCGTGCAGCTCACCGAGCCCGGCGGCCCCGCATCCGCCACGGGAGGTACGGTGTCGATGCCGATGCTGAAACTGGTATCGGCTGTGCAGCCATTGAGCTGGTCGGTCAGCTCCAGGGTGTAATTTCCGGGTTCCGCAATGGTGGCGATGGGGCTTCCCTGTCCGGCAGCGATGGGGCCGCTCCACAGAAACTGCAATTGGTTTCCGGCTGAAGCACCTGCATCGGCGTGCAGGCTGTCCAGGGTGCAGGTCAGGGTATTTCCTTCGGGAAATGCGAGCGCTGGTACCGGCGGCACCGTGTCGATGGCCACCATCACCAGGTCGGTGTCCTGGCAGCCGTTGACCATGTCGGTGACGATGAGCTGATAAGAGCCCGGCTCATCCACGGTGGGGTTGGGGATGTTTACGGGGGGCAGCAAGTTGCCGGAAATTGCGCTCCAGGCGTACTGTACCCCACCCGTTGCGGCGGAGCCGCTACCATCCAACTGAAGGCTGGTGAGGACACAGGTGAGGGTGTCGTCAGGGCCGGCATTGGCCGAAGGCTGAAGGATATTCTGAAACACCTCGATGGCAGCCGTGTCGGCACAACCATTCAGGCTGTCCAACACGATGAGTTGGTAGAGGTCGGGGTCTGCCACCGTTGGCAAGGGACTGTTTGGATTGCTCAGTGGGCTGCCATTTTGCGAAGACCACATATAGCTCAGCCCACCTTGCCCGCTGCTGCCTGAACCGTCCAGCTGTACGCTGTCAACCACACAGGTGAGGGTGTCGGGGCCGGCTATCAGCGGAAGAGCGGTAGGTGGTAGTATGTTTTGCCCGACGGTGATGTCGGAACTCAGGCTGCACCCTGCCACCTGCACCGACACGGTGTACATGCCGGGGGCATCGGCGGTGGTGGTGGCCGTATTCAGCGGCCCGGTGATGTTGCCGCCGGTGGTGCTCCAGAGGTAGCTTGGCGTTCCGGTGGTGGCCACCACCGTGGCATCGAGTGAGACCTCCTGAATGGCGCAGGTCAGCTCATCGCTGGGCTCTACATCCAGCAGGATCTCGATGACGGTGAGATCGAGCACGACCACACTGTCGCAGTCGAATGAAGAGGTCAGCGTGACGGAGTGGATGCCCGTTTCGAAGAAAGGCATGCTGCCAATGTAGAGCGTATCGCCGCCGCAAATGGTGTCAGTCAGGAAGGTGGAGTCAGGAGGTACCACCAGCAGGTCGAGCACCACCAGGCTGTCGCAGCCGAAGCGGTTTTGCAAAAGCACCTCGTGGATGCCCGTATTGCCGAGGGTGTCCGTTCCGACGATGACTGACTGCCCGCTGCAAATGGTGTCGGCCAGCATGAGTGTATCGGCCGGCAGCACCGTCAGGCTGAGGTTCACAATGCTGTCGCAGCCGCCGGGGGTGGACAAGGTATCGCTGTAGTTGCCGGAGGCGATGTATGGCGAAGTTCCGATGTAAACCGTATCGCCACCGCAAATCGTATCGGTGAGGAACACCGGTGGTATGGGTGCGGAAATGCTCACCAGGATGCAATTGGTATCAATGTCGCCGCAGAAGTCCGGGTTGGGTCCGTTGAGGTTGTTGTAGATGCTGTTGGGGGTGAGGGGTGTGCCGGCAGCCGGCAGGTTGGTGCTGTCGGCCCAGAGAAAGGAAAGCCCGCAGACCTCATATTCGCCGGGCTGGTAACCGGTCAGGTCGGTGAGGCTGTCGTAAGCCAGCAGGCTGTCGTTTGCGAAGATGGTATATGTGTATCCGTAACTGCTGTCGGGAACGGCGGCGCCATAGATGGGGCTGGGGCTGAGGTCCAGAATGCTGTCGCCCTGGCAGGCCAGCACATCGGGCTCGAAAGCGAGGTTGCCGGCGTCGGCTTCGCAGCAGAAGATGCCCGACTGGTCGCAAAGTACGATTTCAAAATCGAAGATCTCGCCGCCGTTGAACATGGCGTCGTTGCTCACCTCCAGGCACCACTGGCCGTTTACCGGACCGGTGTTGAAGTCTTCGAGGCAGCCGCTGAAGGGGTGGTAAGAGCCGGTGTAGGTTGCGTTTTGCCAGGCGCAGTTGGGCGGGCAGCCCTCAAAGGTGCAGGGGTAGGCGCAGGTGCCCACGGTGTCGGGTTCGCAGGTGTCCCCACAGGGTACGAACTGGATGTCCCACAGTGCCACGGGGGTCCAGGTGTTGCAGTTGCTGCTGGCATCGACGAGGGTGACCTGGGTGCCGTCGGGGCTGGTAAGAGTCAGGTTGAGGTTGCCAATGCGGCCGTGCCGGAATTTCACATACACACCGCAGACACCCTGGGCAGGGTCAGCAAGGTCGTTGTTGAAAGCGTCGGTGATGTCGTAACAAACGGTGGTGTTGGAGTTGGGTGGGAATGTTTGCGGACAATTGCCCTGATCTTCACATCCGCAGTTCTGCCCCTTCGTTTGCGCAGCGAAGAAAACACTAAAAGCAATGCTCAGTAGTAATGGGATTATACGCATAAGCAGCAATCAGTCCGTGGGATGTGAAGAGGGTGTTGAAGCTGTTGAGACTGTTGAAATTGTTGAAGGGGACTATTGGCAAAAAACTAAACGGTTACTGAACCTAAACATTTCAACAATTCAACATTTCAACAAATCATACGGCCTCAGGTCCTCTGCAATCGGTTCCCAAAAGTAAGAGATAATTGCATGTGTTACCAGCTTGTGTATCAATCGACAAAAAATCAGGGTGTCCACCAGCTTTTCTTACGGGGTGCAGTGGCAATGGTTGCCGACCATTTTTCCAGCAAGTGGCGGTATTCCTTCAGGCAGTGGGCTGAGAAGCGGTCCAAGGCCTCCGCACCCGGGTTCAATTTTATCAGCCTTTCTGCTTCGTTCAGCACCCTGGTCTGGAAGGCGCTTCTTTCTTCATCGATAAGGGCTTTGCGGTTTTGGTAATCCTTGCAGATTTCCCGGTGCAGCAGTTCGGCCTGCCACCAAAGGCTGTCGTCAGGGGTATCACCGGGCAGCGGCCAGTTGTCGAGCAGGGTCCGGCCTCCGAAAAAGAAGGGCAGGTAAACCGAAAGACAGGGCATGGAGGTGCCGGTGAGCCAGACGGTGATGGGACCGTCCGTTGAGAGCGCTGCAATCATGGAGCCCGTGGTGGTGCTGGGGTTGAGCAGGCCGGTGGCGTGCATGCAAATGGAGGCCGTGTTTGCCTTTGAAGGCCTGAACTGGGGGTCGGGAAGGTTATGGCTGCTCAGAATCCGGATTGCATCCGGAACAGAAACGCCTGCTTCACAGCTTTCTGCAGCTCCTCTGGTGGTATTCATCCTGATACGGGCCCTGCCGAAGGTGGTATAGAGCCAGTCGGAATAGGCTTTTCTGAAATTGAAAGATTCATCCGGACCCCGGTGCCAGCCTCTTTTCTTGGCGTAGGCAATGGCCTCAGAACTGATGAGTTCATAGCGTTTTTCTATGCTCAGGCAATTGGAGATGCTCCTCACTCCGTGTGTTACCTGTTGTGCCACCCAGTGCCTGCCGGCAGTTTCCAGCACCCAGGCCTCTTTCGGGTCGGCAATGAGAAAGCTGTTGTGGTAGAAGAAGCCTTTGTTTCGGTAGCCGCCACAGGCATCCTGTCCGTACATTTCCAGGTGCTCGATGATGCACTCCAGTGCCAGCCGGGCGGTGCGGCTTCTTTCCAGTGCCAGCCGAATCAGGTCCATGCCGGTCAGGCCGGTGTTTTTCTTCTCTATGCGCAGCCGGGTAAAAACCGCTTCATTGCCAATGACAACTCCGTGTTCGTTGACGCCCATTTCAGCACCCCACATCTGGAAGGGTTTGGAGAGCAGCACTTCATAGCTGCGCTCAGCCTGGGGCACTTCGATGTAGGTGCAGCGAACGTTTCGCTCACTGTGCTGCCTGGCTGGAATCCGCACGATGGCCTGTGCTTCCTCCGGCTCCCGGTCGGAATTCTTTGCGAAGAGGATGGTGTGATTCTTCGCCCTGTCGGGCAATGTGACGAAGGTGTCGCACATAGGGGTTTGTTTGGGATAAAGATAGTAATCAGCGCTTTGGTTTTGAGATGTTTAGAGAAGTTTATAGATGTTTAGAGGAGTTTATAGAGCCCCATCACCTACCTCTCTCAACGAATGAAGGCATTTTTTGCAGTGCTCTCATTGTTAAAATTGTTGAAAGCACATTCTCCGTATTATATTTGTCGAACCCAAGCGCTTCTATTAACGCACTGAAAAGCTATACCCAAGACGAAGTGGATTGGAGCAATTCAAGCATTAAACTTCAGCTGGGATCGGAATTCGAAATCGCCGCCCAAACAACTTCGTTTTGAGTATACCCACGATTCTCAACCCAGTTCCTGGAAATGTATGGTTGTATTAGTTTTGAATGAACACATTTTTAAAATGAAAATCAGTTACTTCAAAAACTTGCTGTTATTGTTATTGGCTGCAACGCTCCTAATAAATTGTAAAAAGAAAGAGGAGCCGGAGCCGGTCGGTGAACCCCATATCGTTATTTCTCCGGAAGAGATCGTTCTGACAAATGAAGATGCAGCCAGCATTCACCTCTCCGTTCAGCCACCAGCCGAGTATGAATGGACCATCTCTTCAAAACCTTCGTGGTTGGTCGTAAATCCTTCTTCCGGAACCGTGAATAAAAATCCGGTAGAAATTGTAGTGAAGGGGGATCCTACCAATATCGACAAGGGATCTTATGCGGGAACATTAAGAATAAAATCCAATGAGGCAGGATCTGCTGAAGTCAACGTAAATTTTAATTTGGAAAGTGAACCAAAGGTTCTGGTTGAGCCAAATGTAATTTCTTTTGCTGCAGGTGAGAAAGAAAAGAAGTTTGTCATCTCCAATGTTGGATATGGTATCGTCAATTGGGAATTCAAAAAACTTCCGGATTGGATCGAGGTTGACCCCAATTCCGGATCCTTGTCTTATGGTGAAAATGTTGAAGTAAGTGCCATAGCGGATCGTTTCGGGCTTTCATTGGGTTCTCATGCAGATAATGGATTATTCACCATTAATTCTTCGGTTGATAGCGTTTCGGTTGGATTCGAAGTGGAAGTAGAGCCATTTCTTGAAATGACTGCATCGCATAACGAGATATTTTTGGATTATTTTGTGGATTCTGTTTATCTGAAAATTTTCAACCGGGGCAACATTCCGTTTTTCTGGCAATTCAGCGATTTCCCTGAAGAGCTTCTGAGCGCTGGTATTTATTCCGGTTATTTGCAAAAGTTTGATTCTACAGAAGTGCTGTTGACTGTAAATCGGGAAAACCTTGAGACCGGAGTATATAACGATGCAATTTCCATACAAAACGATGGAGGGCAGGAATTGGTGATTCCTCTTCAGGTTAAGCAATTTAAAGATGAAAAGTGGTATATTGAAGGAGATGTAGTAGATGCAGAATATGACAAAGTCCATGATCGAATCATCGTTGTCAAAGATAATCCTCCGGCTTTGTTGAAATTGGACCCTGTTCAAAAAACAGTCGATAGTCTTGTATTGAATTATTCACCCAACTGTGTTTCCGTGAAAATGGACGGACAGGCAGCGGCTGTGGGCCATAACTCCCGGGTGTCATTAATTGATCTGAATAACATGACCATTGTTAATGAGTATGTCTCTGGAAAGGCCTTTGATATACTGCTTTCTACTTATGAGTGGGTTTGCGTATTGGTAGAGGGCACCGGGGGCTCAAATTTGCTTCAGATAAATCTTCAAACAGGAGAGTTTGAAAAGAATTCAGAGGCGCCTATTCCTCAGAAGTCCTATGCCCGTTTTGTGCCTGGTTCAAATTCCTTTTATGTCAGCAACAGCCAATATCCGAATCCAATTTACAAGTTCTGGATCAATTCGAATGGGCCCCATTATTCTTATAATTCGACCTACAATGCCAGTGGAAGCTATTTTGGAAATATTTGGATTTCGGAAAGCGCAAACAGGCTGATTAACAGTGAAGGACAGATTCTTACTTCAAATGGAGGATTCAATTGGGATATGAAGCCGGTAGGTAGCATTCCATACGAATACAGGCCAATTGTATCTTTGGATAACAGTGAAGAAGCTGAGAAATATATATTGGTTTCTGCGGATAATTTTAATGACCCAGATGATACAATCCATTTTTTTGATTCAGATTTTAATCATGTTGGAGCTGTTGAGTTGGCAGGTTTTTTAGTTCCAAATGGTACAGGTGGTGGAGCGATTTTTTCTTCAAGATGCCGTTTTATCTTCTTCAACAGTGATGGCACAAAAATTCATGCATTGGTGAAGAACAGCTGGAGTTCCCCGGCACTCAAAGATTGGGCTGTGATTACAGTTGACGTTGAGTAGCGAATGTCAGGAATGCTCGATGGCTTCTCAGTCCAACCGCTGATTTGTTGAATATAAATGCTCAATTGAGTTAATGACTTTACAGGTTGAAAAAACTTTTTAGTAAAAATGAGCGCTAGACATTTTTTAGCTGGATTTATGATGATGCTTGCAATAGCGTTATTGAGCAGTTGCAAGAAGAAAGAGAGCATTGCCCCAGTGGTTGAATCTCAAATTGTAATTTCTCCAGAAGAGATCGTTCTGGCAAATGAAGATTCAGCCAGCATTTACCTCTCCGTTCAGCCACCAGCCGAGTATGAATGGACCATCTCTTCAAAACCTTCGTGGTTGGTCGTAAATCCTTCTTCCGGAACTGTCAACGACAAGGTGGTTGAGATTGTGGTGAGGGCTGACTCAGCCCTGGTTTCTCCCGGGCTTCATAATGGAGAAGTAGAGATTATAACGAATGGTGCAGGAAAAGCCAACATCAATGTACAATATGTGTTGGAAGGAGAACCATTGGCGGAAATTAATCCCTCCTCTGTTTTATTTACGGAAAATGATACTATTGAAATTGTCACTGTAAAAAATATAGGGTATGGGATTTTGGAGTGGGAGTTCCAAAATCTTCCCACATGGTTGGCTGTAAATAGTTCTTCGGGAATGCTTTCTCCTGGGCAAAAAAGAGAGGTTCAGTTTAAATTGAAAAAGCACGGCCTTGCTGCAGGGTCTTATATTGGTCAGGGGGTATTGGTTTCTAATTCGCAGGATGGAGATTTAAACATCGAAGTTTCCGCTCAAATCAGTCCGTATGTAGTTATGACTGTTTCAACTGACAATATTGAGATGGATTACCTGGAAGATACTGTGTCATTCTATGTCAAAAACTATGGAAGTGTTCCATTTTCATGGAATTTCTCAAATTTTCCTTCCTGGCTTTTTAGCTCCAACATATACTCGGGAACTATTCAGGAATTTGATTCCGTTCAGTTGGTTTTGACAGCAAATAGAGCCAACCTGGCAAGTGAAACCTACAATTCAACGATTACTATTCAAAATGATGTGGGGTCCATGATCTCGATACCTGCCGGGGTAAAGAATTATGTGGATAACAAGTATTATCTGGACTTTGAAGTGATAGATGCCAGGTATGACAAAGTTCATGATCGCATAGTTGCTGTAACAGTGAATCCGTCCTCAATTGTAAAAATTGACCCCGTAAGTGAAAATATTGAAGCATTGCCTCTTAGCTTCTCTCCTGAAATTTTAGCAATCGCACAGGATGGGCAATCTGCTGTGGTAGGTTACAACAACCTGTTGACACTGGTGGATTTGGATAATATGAGTTTGGAGGATGAGTACGCCGCTCCGGGCAATATTTCCAATATTGCTTACGGACCTTACTCGTGGGTTTATGTTATTTTGTCAAATTCCAGTCTTTACAATCTTTGGCAGTTGAACCTGCAATCGGGTGCTTCAAATCTGTACCTTGGAGAACAAATTTTGGCAGGTTCACATACTGCTATACATCCCTCAGGGCAGTTCATGTATATACTTCATAATTATTGGGGAACTTTGTTTCCCGTCAAAAAATTTTCTTTGACAAGCAATGGTGCAAGCTTTATTCACGATTCCTCCAATACTGGTGGCAATTCCATTTCTGGAAAGGCCTGGTTTGAAGAACAAGGCGAGCATTTTATTACCAGGGAAGGAAAAGTTCTTGTTTCATCAACTGATGAATCTGAAGATATGTCCATTACAGTCACACTTCCTTTTAAAAACATCATCTGGTTAGATCACAGTTCAGAAGCCGATAAATATGCATTCCTGGATAAGGGAAGTAGCACGATAACAGGTTTTGTAAAAATCCTGGATGCCAACTTGCAACTTTATGACAATATTGGAATAAGTCAGTTCATGGTTCCCGATGGGGAAGGAGGTGGAGTTTTGGACACTCCGGCTGGCCAATATGTTTTCTTTAATTCAAGTGGGACAAAAATTTATGTGCTAGCCAAAAATGCTAAGCATAACACATTTCTCACCAAGTGGGCCATTGAAACACTTGATGTTCAATGAAAATCATTACCTCTACTGAATTGCAAAAGCCTTTATTTAGAAACTGCCACTTTGAAGTCATTTAAACTTGGCAGTTAGTACCATCCATTTCTCACCTCCCCACCCCCCCACCTGCCCGGCTGAAAGCAGGCACTCAGAATGCAGGCTCGCGCTGTTGTATCACCTTTGAGCAGTTCGCCATTCCGGATGAAGTAGGAATGGCCGTCACTGCCCAGGTCCCACAGCTCACCCCTGAGGAACACATTGCAGCCGTTGTTAGTACCGGCCAGGGGCAGTCTGCCGGGCAGGGCATAGCGATCCCAGGCTTCGGCTTCGGTGATGTTACCGATGTCGGCGTGGGCAACGTCTTCTGGCGTTGGGCAGCCGTCATAGCCCTGCCATTTTTGTTGCAGGTGGCCGGTGCCGGTAATGAAAGATGGAACGGCAACAAACCAGGCAGAGTCGGCTTTGGCCTGGAGGTAAGCGTGAGGTTGCCAGGAATCGGCGCAGATGAATACCTGGGTGAGGCCCACGGGAGTGACCACCGAACGCCGCCAGGGTGTTTGATAAGCATTGAGGAAGTCGAGTTCATCGGAAGTGGGGTAGGCTTTGAATACTTTGGCCACCTCCGCTCCGCCGTCGTTGAAAATGTAGGATACGTTGTAAAGACCCGGTGCATTCAGGCTGTCTTTGGGGTCGGTGTATTCCACGATGCTGCCGGCGATGACATGGGATGCTGTTCTCCTGGCCACCTCGGAAAATACTGCCCGGTAGATGCGCCTCATCTCCGGTGACTTGTAGCGGAAGATGGCGACAGGCACCCTGGATTTTCCTTCGGGAATGTTGCGCAGCGAAAATCCGGAGTTGAAAAAATCGCTCAGCAGCATGGTGGTCATGGCCTTTTGAATGGTGGGGGCATCGATCACCGATTTTTTCTCTCCGGCCGCCACCAGCCAGGTGCCGATGTGTTCGGGGAAAACGATCAGTGAGCCTTTGGGTATGAGGCCTTGCTCCAGCCCTTTGTCGATGTAGCCAAAAATTTTCTTCCGGAAATTTTGCTCGTTGCTGTAGTCGGCCGTCGTCATCCAAGGTTGGATGAGCACCACATGAGTGCCGCAACTGTCGGCCGGGAAGTGCCTGATCTCGTCGAGGTACAGTGGGCTGTCTGTAAGAGGGTATTCACGGCCGGAGTTGCTCCAGTAAATCATCCCGGAGAACAGAACAAAGCCCAGCAATGCGACCAGGATTCCCTTGGCGCTGCTTTTCAGAATCTCTTTCTTCGTGAAATAATCATCTGACGGATTCACGCTTCGTTTTTGATCCATGGCTAAAAAGGGCTTTTTATCGAAAAACTTTTTCCTCCTTTGCGCTAATCCTTGTCCGCTAAACTTTTCGAAAGGTAATGAAAATAGGTTTTGACGCAAAAAGGCTGTACTGCAACTTCACCGGACTGGGCAACCACAATCGCGCCACGCTGGCAGGCCTGCTGCGTCAGTTTCCGGAACACGAATACCACCTCTACACGCCACGGATCGTTGAAAATGCCGAAACCCGTTTCTTTCTGGAACATGAGCATGTGCACACCCACCGTCCGCACCTGTTGCCCGGAGGGCTATGGCGAACCTTTGGAATACCAGCACAATTGAAAGCCGATGGCATCGAGCTGTACCACGGCCTCAGCAATGAGCTGCCGGTAAAGCTCCGTGCAGCAGGGGTGAAATCGGTGGTGACCATCATGGATCTCATCTTCAGGGTTTACCCCGGGACTTACAATTGGATAGACCGGCAGATTTATGACCTGAAGTTTTCCAGGGCAGCCCGGGAGGCCGATGCGGTGGTTGCCATCAGCGAGGCTACGAAAAGGGACCTCGTGCGTTTTTACGGCATTGCCGAAGAAAAAATCGAGGTGATCTATCCGATCGTCAACGAGCTGTTTTTGACCGAAGGAAAAGAAGTGCCAGCCCTCCCATTCGAGCTACCCGAATCGTATTTTTTGTACGTCGGAAGTGTGATCGAGCGAAAGAACCTTGCCTTGCTGGTGGAGGCCTACCGTTTGCTGCCTGAGACTTACCGGCTGCCGGTGCTGGTAGTGGGCAATGGCAAGGCTTACAAGAAATTCGTCATGGAACTGCTGCAAAGCCATGGCTTGAGCGAACATTTCTGGTGGCTGGCCGTAAGCGATAACAGGCAGCTCAAGCAGCTATACCGGCAGGCAAAAGGCCTGATCTACCCTTCCCTTTACGAGGGTTTCGGGCTGCCGGTGGTGGAGGCCCATTTTTGCCGGACGCCGGTGATCACCTCCAATGTTTCCAGCCTGCCCGAAGCCGCCGGCCCCCACGCCATCACCATCGATCCATCCAGTTCAGGCGAGCTGGCGGAGGCCATCCGGCATCTGCTCGACGATGAGGCTGCCGCAGCAGCAATGGCTCAGCAGGCCCATGCCTTCGCCTGGCGGCAATTCCATCCGGAAAAGCTTACCCGGCAGCTCATGGATTTGTATTCTAAAACTTTACAGACTTAGCCCTCCCCGATTTGTGAAGCTATTTTCGCAATTTTGCTCAGCCTTCATCACCAACTAGCAAATCATTCATCGATTATGACTTCCAAAATAGTTTACGAAGGAAATCTGCGAACACGTGCCACGCACCTGCGCTCCGGCCAGGAGATCATCACCGATGCCCCGGTGGACAACCAGGGCAAGGGCGAGGCTTTCTCCCCCACCGATCTGGTGGCCACAGCGCTGGGTTCCTGCATGATCACCATCATGGGCATCAGGGCCCGGGACAATGGCATCGACATCGAAGGGACCACCTGCGAGGTGAACAAGATCATGGGCAGCGGCCCGCGCCGCATCAGCAGGGTGGAACTGAAAATCCAGCTTCCGGAAAAGCCCTATACGGCGGAGCAAAAGGCGCTGCTGGAAGAAGCTGCCCGGGGCTGCCCCGTATGCCGCAGCCTCAGCAATGAACTGGAGGTGGATTTGCAGTTCGTTTGGCCGGTTATTGAGGAACTGAAGAACTGAGGAATCGAGCTCCGCTGGTTCCGTGCCCCTCTTAAACCTTCATAATCCTTATAATCCCCATAATTCAGGGATGAGGGATGAGGGATGCAAGTGCTAGCTCCTCCAACTCTACTATCTACTCTTTTTAACCACAGAGTAATAGGAGTTGAAAACAGAGTCGAACAGAGTATTTCAGGCCAGCTCAACTTACAACCTACAACCTACAACCTCATAATCCTTCATAATCCCTATAATCCTCATAATCCTCCATAATCCTCCATAATCCTCCACAACGACCTATTAAATGAAAATATCCAACCGGACATTGGCGCTGATTGCCAGCTTTTTGCTGATAGGTGCACTGGTGTACTACTTCAGCGACATCGTGGCGTACACCCTCATTGCCTGGGTGCTATCCATGATCGGCAAGCCGCTGATGAATTTTTACATGCGTTACATCCGCATCTGGAAATTCCGGATTGGGACCAATATGGCAGCGGTGCTGACCCTGCTGACTTTCTTTGTGGTGGTGGGGTTGCTCATCTGGATTTTCCTGCCGCCCATCATCGAACAGGTGAACAACTTGGCAGGAGTGGACTATCACGCCATTGCCAAGGCACTGGAAGATCCGCTCCACAACCTGGAAGACGAGCTGCATTCCCTGGGCATCATCGATCCCACCGACAGCCTTGCCAAGATGCTGGAAAGCACCTTCTCTGACTGGTTTGAACCGGCCAAGATCGGGGTTATCTTCAAGGACATCATTGCTGCTGCCGGGAACATCCTGGTGGGAATGGCTGCCGTGGTCTTCATCACCTTTTTCTTCCTTCGTGAACAAGGGCTTTTCGTCAACTTCCTGGTGGCCCTGATGCCGGAAGAATACAGTGAGCAGGTGCGCAAAGCCATCGATGACAGTGCCACTTTGTTGAGCCGTTACTTTCGGGGCTTGTTGTTGCAGATGCTTTCCATTGCCACTTTCGTCAGCATTGCACTCACCCTGCTCGGGGTCAAGAATGCGCTGCTGATAGGCTTTTTTGCCGCTTTCCTCAACATCATTCCCTACATAGGTCCGGTTATAGGTGCCCTCTTCGGTGTGGTATTCACCATCTCTTCCGGACTCGACCTCGACTTTTATACCCAGCTGCAGCCGCTCATCATCAAGGTGCTGGTGGTATTTGCCGGAGCGCAGGCATTGGACAACTACGTTTTGCAGCCCTATATCTTTTCCGCCAGTGTGCTGGCACATCCGCTGGAGATCTTCATCGTGGTGCTCATGGGCGCCAAGGTGAACGGCATCCTGGGAATGGTGCTGGCCATACCGGCATACACCGTTCTGCGGGCAGTGGCCCGGGCATTCCTGAGTGAGTTCAACATCGTGAAGCACCTCACCGAAAGGATGGAAAAGGTGGGTGACAAGGTGGAAGGTGAGTCATGACCCCATAATCCCCATAATCCCTATAATCCTCATAATCCCCATAATCTCTAACCCCCAACCAACTACCTTTGCGAGCAGCCCACGTAAATTGAATTACTACAGTAGAATCAAATACTAGTTACATGGTCAGTATCATCATGGGAAGCGATTCGGATCTGCCTGTCATGCGGCAGGCCGCAGATGTGTTGAAATCTTTTGATGTGCCTTTTGAGGTCACCATCGTGTCTGCGCACCGCACCCCGGAGCGGATGTTCGACTTTGCGAAGCGAGCGCATGAAAGAGGCGTAAAGGTGATCATAGCCGGTGCCGGCGGAGCTGCGCACTTGCCGGGCATGGTGGCATCGCTGTCGCCGCTGCCGGTGATCGGGGTACCCATCAAGTCGTCCAACTCCATCGATGGTTGGGATTCCGTCCTTTCCATTCTGCAAATGCCCAACGGCGTGCCGGTGGCCACCGTGGCGCTCAATGCCGCCAAAAATGCGGGCATCCTCGCTGCGCAAATTCTGGGCAGCGCTGACCCGGCACTGATGAAACGGGTTTTGGAATACAAAAAAGAACTTGCCGACGGGGTGGCCGTTAAGTACGAGGCCCTGGAAGCTGAAGGCTACGAAGCCTACCTCAAAAAAACCGGTAAAGGATAACCAAACCATTCAGTTATGAAAGTCGAAACCAAGTGGGCTGTCATCATCTCCATCCTGGCGTTTTTGTTGTTCAACCTGGAGAAAGTTCTCGGACTCCACACGCCTGAGAATTACGAAACCTGGACCCTGGTTGACATGACCCTTGGCATCGCCATTTTCGTGGTGGGCTATATTCTCATGCTTCGTGAAAAACGGGAGCAGGATTATGGCGGACTGATGACCTGGAAACAGGGCTTCTGGGCCGGTGCCATCACCACCCTGCTGCTCATACCGCTGAGCACCCTGCTCGTGTATATTTTCATCGTTTACATCAGCCCGACATTCCCTGTCGTTTTCGCAGAAAAAAACGGCATGTACGATTACAATGTGGACGCCACGGGCATGTTTCTGACAGGGCACGTGATTTCTACTATCCTGTTCGGGCTGATTGGATCGTTGATTTATCCCATCTTCCTTAAAAAGTCGAAATGAGTTGCAAGCACTTTAAAAATCTGTTTTTGCTTCTGGCAATACTGGCCCTGCAAGCCCCCATGGGCTGCAAATCCGACCACCCGCCCAGAACCGTTGAGGATGACCTGGAACCAGTGGTGGTGCCGCGCTTCGAGCGGGATTCCGCGTTCCAGTTTGTAGCTGCGCAAGTGGCCTTCGGGCCCCGTGTGCCCAACACCGAAGCCCACCTTCAGTGCAAAGACTGGCTGGTGGAAAAATTCAAATCCTATGGGCTGGAGGTAATCGAGCAGCCGTTCAAGGCCAAGGCTTTTTACGGAGAACAGCTCAAGGGTTACAACATCATGGCGCAGTACCGTCCGGAGTTGTCAAAGCGCATCCTGCTGGCTGCCCATTGGGACAGCCGTTTTCACGCCGATTCCCCATTGAACGAAGAAAGAAGGGAAGAGCCCATCCTGGGTGCCGACGATGGCGGCAGTGGTGTGGCCGTCCTGTTGGAAATAGCCCGCCAGCTGCAAGCCCATCCCGCTGATATTGGCGTTGACCTGCTGCTCTTCGACGCCGAAGACCAGGGCAGCGATGACGACAGCAATCCGCAACCGGAAAGCTGGTGCCTCGGCTCCCAACACTGGTCCCGCAATATCGTTCCTCCGGGCTATCGCCCTAAATACGGCATCCTGCTGGACATGGTCGGCGCTGCCAACGCCAAATTCCCGAAAGAAGGTGTTTCTATGAACTATGCCCCCAAGGTGGTGAACAAGGTGTGGAAACTGGCCAAAGACCTCGGCTATGGAAACTACTTCGTGGAAACCAAATCCGGCCCCATCACCGACGACCACTACTTCGTCAATACCATCGCCAAAATCCCCATGATCGACATCATCAACAAAAGCGCCGCCACCAGCACCGGCTTTGGTGCCCACTGGCACACCCACGATGATGACCTCGACATCATCAACCCCCGCACCCTGAAGGCCGTCGGTCAAACCATGCTGGAGGTCATTTACAGGGAAGCGGCGAATAGGTTCTGAGTACTCCCTTGCTGTCCCTTTGTCATCCACCGCAGGTGGATCTTCCAAAAGAACGGGCTGGTACATGGCCGCCCACAATGCCCTGTACGCCCCATTTGCAGATCCGCCTACCGGCGGATGACAAAGGAGGGAGTGCGTGCTGGCTCTATTCCTGCTGTTCAGTCAATGCTAGCCCTCTTTGTCATCCACCGCAGGTGGATCTTCCAAGAAAGCGGGCTGGTACATGGGCGCCCATAGTGCCCTGAGCGCCTCGGTTGCAGATTCCCCAGCGTCTGCTTGCTGGGCAGATTTGGAGGATGACAAAACCCACCCCCTCTTTGTCATCCGCCGCAGGTGGATCTTCCAAGAAAGCGGGCTGGTACATGGGCGCCCATAGTGCCCTGAACGCCCCAATTGCAGATCCCCCAGCGTCTGCTTGCTGGGCGGACTTGGAGGATGACAAAAGGGTGAGTGTGCCCTGGCTCTATTCCTGCTGTTCAGTCAATGCTAGCCCCCTTTGTCATCCGCCGTGAGGCGGATCTTCCAAATGAATGGACTGGTAGATGGGCGCCCATAGTGCCCTGAACGCCCCGGTTGCAGCTCCGCCTACCGGCGGATGACAAAAGGAGGAGGGGGCGTTTGCTTGATTCCTGCTTTTCAGTCAATGCTAGCCCTCTTTGTCATCCACCGCAGGTGGATCTTCCAAATGAACGGGCTGATACATGGGCGCCCATAGTGCCCTACACGCCCCAATTGCAGATCCCCCAGCGTCTGCCTGATGGGCAGGCTTGGAGGATGACAAAAACCCACCCCCCTTTGTCATCCACCGCAGGTGGATCTTCCAAGAAAGCGGGCTGGTACATGGGCGCCCATAATGCCCTGAACGCCCCAGTTGCAGATCCGCCTACCGGCGGATGACAAAGGAGGGAGTGCGTGCTGGCTCTATTCCTGCTGTTCAGTCATTGCTAACCCCCTTTGTCATCCACCACAGGTGGATCTTCCAAAAGAACGGGCTGGTACATGGGCGCCAAAAAAACTCAGGCCACAACCAGTGGTTGCAGCCTGAGTTTGCGAAGATCAATCTGTCGATTTTCTCAAAAAGTAACCAGCCTTTCCACAAGGGCCTCTTTGCCGTTGGTGAGCAGCAGTTGGTACACACCCGGGCGCAGGGGCAGGCTCAGGGCTTCGCTGTGCTTGCCGGCGGCTTTGTTCATTTCCTTCGTCAAAACGAGGGTGCCGGTGATGTCATAGATGCGGAGCTGCAATTCCCCCACCCAGTCGTTTTCCAGGCTCAGGCTAAAACGGCCACCCGGAGCCGGATTGGGCGACAGGCTGAGCATGCCGTTGTTTTCCAACAGGGTTTCACCGGCCTTCACCACGTTTTGGTTTTCGTAGGCACCCATGTCCACCTCGTTGATGCGGGGATTGCCCAAAAGGTCGAATTCGGGAGCACCATCGTCAATGCCGGCATCGATGCCGGGGCTGTCGTCGGCGAGCTGGTAGTTGAAGTCGCCGGGATCGGCAAAGTCCGGCTCCATGCCATTGAGGTCGGAGCTGTGGTTTAAGATGTCGGTCATGCTGTCATCGTCAGACATGTTTCCGCCGTTGGAAACGGCAACCGGCGTACCTGCCTCTATGACGTAGTTGAGGGCTCCGCCCTGCCTGAAAATGTTGTTCTGCAGGGTCATTGTCGAAGAAGCTACCAAATCACTGGTCCAGTTGGCGATACCACCGGCCAGCAGGCCAAAGTTGTCCGCCAGAGTATTGTTCATTAGCAAGACCTCCACGTGGTTGGAGTCGCTGGCGTTGTTGGAAATGGCGCCGCCTGTACCGGTGCCGTCCGCCACGTTGTTGAAGAAAAGGCAACTGACGATGTTGGCATCCACGTCAATCATGTTCAGCGCCCCACCCTGGGTCATGGCGAAATTGAAACCAAAGATGGAATTGCTTGCCTCGAAACTGCTCTCCGGAACTCCGTTCTCAGCCACATGAACGGCCGCTCCAAAATTGGCCTCATTGGCCCAGAACTCACAGGCATCGATGCTGACAAAGCTGGAACTGCTGTTGCTGCCCGAAAAAATGGCGCCGCCGTTGCCGGATGCCTTGTTGGTGCTGAAAGTAGAATTAGTGACCACCAGGGTGGTGGAGTCATTCTGCAATGAAAGTGCCCCGCCGGAGCTGTTCTGCGACTCGTTGCCGTCGAAAGTGCAGTTGTCCACCATTACGTGCGCACCAAAGCCGATGTTGGAGGCACCGCCCAGGTTGGTTGCAGAATTTTCGAGGTACGTGCAGTTGGTGATGGTGTAATTGCCCGTCCCATAGCAGGTATGTGCACCGCCCCAGCCTCCTGAACTTCCGTTTTTGAAGGTGCAGTTGCGGTACACCACGTTGTCGCCGTTGGTGTCGTTCCGGATGTGGCCACCAGAGCCGGTGGAGGAGCTGTTTTCGAAATAACAATCCTCCAGGGTATAGCTGCCCTGGAAATTGCGGAAGGCACCGCCCACGCCGCCGGTGTTGTTGTTGTCAATGAACTCGCAGTTTTTAACGAAGAAGTTTTCCGAGCTGACGAATTGCAGTTGGTTGGCGTCGTAATAAACCGCACCGGAGTTCACCGCCACGTTGTTGGTAAAAGAGGAATTACTGAGGGTGAGGCCAACCGAATTGAAATTGTAAAAAGCCCCGCCCGCACCAGTTGTGTTCACATTGCCGGAGAAGGAGCAGCTGTCCACCAGCACATCGAAACAGAAATAGGCGTAGCAGGCTCCCCGGGTGGTCTGGTTGCCGGCGAACTCACAGCGCTTCACCACCGTTTCCGAGTTATTGTCCATGTAGATGCCGGCGCTTTGCGAGCTGCCGGAATTCTGCGTGAAAGAGCAGTCCGCAATTTCAGACCCAGAGCATTTGTTGCTCAGGTAAATGCAGCCTCCCGTGCGGGCAAAGTTGCCGGTGAAACTGCATTGGCGAACATTCACCTGGTGCTGTGCATGGATGGCCCCGCCCTGCCAGAAGTAACCCGGCTGGGTATTGTCGGTGCCGGTATGCCCGCCTTTGAACAGGAAGCCATCGATGGTTACGGCACCGTTCAGCAAGCTGTCCACATACATGATGTGGATGGTGTTGTCGAAGCGGTTGGTACTGAAATCGTTGGGGATGTCGTCGCCGTTGATGTCACCGTTGAGGGTGGTGACGTTTGCGGCTGGGTCCCGCTCGTCCAGGCTGCTTTCCGTTCCGGAAAACCCGCCGTAAATGGCAATGGCCTTTTTCACCCTGAACACCGAGGTGGGCATGGGATTGCTGCCACCGGGGGTGTAGCTGCCGCCGGCCACCCAGATCTGGTCGCCGTCACTGGCATTGTTGAGGGCGTCATTGAGGTCGGTGTAGGCATCCGCCCAGGAACTGCCGTTGTTGGCGCCGCTGGCGTCGTGTTTCACAAATACCTGCGCAGTGGCAGTCTGCTGAAAGAAGAAAATTGAGCTGATGAGTAAGACGTAAAGGTGCTTCATAAATGTGTTTTTGTTGTGGAACTGATCCCGACATTCGTCGGGAGAGGATTTGAGGATGTGAGTTACCGAGATCAGGTTGCAACCTGAACCGAAAGGTAATTTCAAATTGGGAATAGTTGCAATTTGAGCTGGGAAATGTCAGCAGTGTTGCAGATCCCCCTGCGCCTGCCTGATGGGCAGACTTGGAGGATGACAAAGGAGGGAATGGGTGCTTGCTCTATTCCTGTTTTCCGGTCAATGCTAGCCCCCTTTGTCATCCACCGCAGGTGGATCCTCCGAATAAACGGGCTGGTAGATGGGCGCCCATAAAGCCCTGCACGCCTCGGTTGCAGATCCGCCTACCGGCGGATGACAAAAGAGGGAGTGGGTGTTTGCTTTCTTCCTGCTTTTCAGTCAATGCTAGCCCCCTTTGTCATCCGCCGTGAGGCGGATCTTCCAAATAAACGGGCTGGTAGATGGGCGCCTATAAAGCCCTGAGCGCCTCGGTTGCAGATCCGCCTACCGGCGGATGACAAAAAGGGGAGTGCGTGCTGGCTCTATTCCTGCTGTTCAGTCAATGCTAGCCCTCTTTGTCATCCACCGCAGGTGGATCCTCCGAATGAACGGGCTGGTAGATGGGCGCCTATAGTGCTCTGTACGCCCCGGTTGCAGATCCGCCTACCGGCGGATGACAAAAGGGGCTAGGTGCTGGCAGAGCATGGGTGTAATTCTGTTCATTAGCAATTCCCTGCTCGATACTGACACCGCTCCATGATGGTCAACACTGTGGTCTTTGTGGCTCTGTGTGAGGCAAGGTCCAAACAAAAAACACCCGGCCGGAAAAACTCCGACCGGGTGCAGTACTTAAAGGCTTTTTGCCGGTGTTTACCGGCTTGGGCCCGGTGAAAAATTATTCACCTTTATCATCGGCTTTGTCTTCAGCTTCAGTGGCATCGGTATTTTCAGCCTTGGCCTCATCAGCTTTGTCTTCAGCCTTTTCTTCAGCGGCAGGTTCCTCGGCTTTTTTGGCAGCTTTCTTTTTGCCTTTAGCCTTGGGCTTCTCCTCTTCGGCGGGAGCTTCCTGCTCTTGCAGCTGTTCTTTGATCTGGCTCAGCGCATCGAGGTCGCCGAGGGTGCTGCGCTCCACAGTAGCCTGTGTTTTGCGAACGGCCTGGCGGGTTTCCTTGACCTCTTTCTGCTTCTCTTCCTTCACCTGCTCATCGGCCTCGCGGCGGATGTCGTCGAGGTAGCGGGTGTGAGAAACGAGGAGGCGCTTGTCGTCGCGGTTGAATTCGATCACCTTGAAGATCAGGGTGTCTTCAACCTGTGCCATGGAGCCGTCTTCTTTCTTCAGGTGCTTGGCCGGGGCAAAGGCCTCCAGGCCGTGCGGCAGCTGAACGATGGCACCACGGTCGTCGCGGCGAACAATGGTTCCTTCGTGGTATGAGCCAACCGGGAATACGGTTTCGAAAGTATCCCATGGATTCTCCTCGGTCTGCTTGTGGCCGAGGGAGATCTTGCGGTTTTCCTTGTCGATTTCCAGAACGATGGCGTCGATCTCTTCGCCCACTTTGGTGAACTCAGAGGGGTGTGAGTAACGCTTGGTCCAGGAGAGGTCGGAGATGTGGATCATGCCACCGATGCCTTCTTCCAGCTCCACAAACACGCCGTACTGGGTGAGGTTTTTCACTTTCACGGTGTGGCGGCTGCCAACCGGGAAGCGCTCCTCGATGGTGTCCCATGGGTCTGGCGTCAGTTGCTTGATGCTGAGTGACATCTTGCGGTCTTCACGGTCGATGGAAACCACTTTGGCGTCCAGTTCCTGACCAACGGTGAAGTAGTCTTTGGCGTTGATCTGCTGGTTGCTCCATGATACCTCAGAAATGTGGATGAGGCCTTCTACACCTGGCATCACTTCCAGGAATGCACCGTAGTCTTCCACGTTGACCACACGTCCTTTCACCACATCGCCCTCTTTGATGTTCTTGGCAGCTTCGTCCCATGGGTGGGGTTGCAGCTGTTTCAAACCGAGAGAGATGCGCTTCTTGTTCTCGTCGAAATCGAGTACAACGACGTTGATCTTCTGGTTGAGCTGGAGCACTTCGCTCGGGTGGTTGATGCGTCCCCAGGAGATGTCGGTGATGTACAGCAGGCCGTCCACGCCACCAAGGTCGAGGAAGGCACCGAAATCGGTGATGTTCTTGACGAGGCCTTCCAGCACCTGGCCTTTTTCGAGGCTGGCGATGATGGCTTCACGCTGCTCGGCAAGGTCGCTCTCGATGAGGGCCTTGTGAGAAACCACAGCGTTTTTGATCTGCTCGTTGATCTTGACCACTTTGAACTCCATGGTCTTGCCAACGAACTGATCGTAGTCGATGATGGGTTTGATATCGATTTGAGAGCCGGGAAGGAAGGTCTCCAGTCCACCGCAATCCACGATAAGACCGCCTTTGGTCTTGTGGATGATGGTACCTTTGATAACTGTTCCGTTCTCGTAGGAGTCTCTGATGGCCTCCCATGCACGCAGGAGCTTGGCTTTGCGGCGTGAGAGCACGAGCTGGCCCCTTTCGTCTTCCTGCTTCTCGACGTACACCTCCACTTCGTCGCCCACTTTCAGGTCGGGCATGTCTTTGAAGTCGCCCAGTGAAACGAGTCCGTCGGATTTGAAATTGACATCGAGGAGTACATCGCCGTCGTTGATGGCGGTTACACGGCCTTTGACGATTTCATTTTCCTTGAGGGCCGTGAGCGTATCGTCGTACTGCTTCAGCAGTTCTTCGCGCTCTTTTTCTGAATAGGTAATGCCGTATTTGTCAGAAACCTCCCAGTCAAAGTCATCAAAGTTGGTGTCTTGCTGAACGAGTTCTTCGAGGCTGACATCTTCACGCTCGATCTCTTCTTCCTCTCTTGCAGGAGCATCGTCGTCATCGTCGTCGCTTCCTGTTTCTTCTTCCTCCTCCTCTTCAGCCTCTTCTGCTTCGGCAACTTCTTCTTCAGCCTCGGCAGTGGGTTCTTCAGGAGTATCTTCAGAAGTTTCTTCTTTGGTTTCCTCAGAAGCTTCCTCCTTTGTTTCTTCAGGAGTTTCCTCCTTAGTTTCCTCAACCTTTTCGGTTGATTCTTCGGTTGCTGAAGTTTCTGCAGTCTCTTCTGCAGTTTCTTCTACGTTTTCGGTATTCTTTTCTTCCAGCATTGACAGAATGCTTTTAAAGGTTAACGTTAAGGCGTAAACTGTTTGAAATCAACGGAAAACGCCAGGTTTACACTCCCTTTCACCTTCGGCAAAAAATCACCATCCGGCAAAAGCGGCGCAAAAGTAGCATAAATCGGGAGTTTTCCACATCGAAAAGCCCTGAAAATAAAATGTTTGTGAGGGGTTGCGCTAGGTCTCCTCTTGGCCGCATGAGCCATCCCGGATTTTATCGAATATTTTGTGTCTGCGTGCCGTAGGTATGCAATGAGAATCCCCGGTAGCGTACCTACGGCACGCAAAGACCGAAATTTGTTTGTTAGCTACTCAAGATTTCAACCCGATTCCAGGCCTCCCTGAAATAAGCCCATATTCCACTTAGCCCTTGTTTTTTTCGTGAAACAGGGGTTCTTGCAGTGCGCTCAGTTCCTCTCCCAACGGATGTCGGGATCATCCCCTCCACTTCACCCCCACCATCCACCACCTGCCGGGCATGGGCACCAGGTTGCTTTCGCGGTAGGATTTGTCGAAGAGGTTGTTGACGGACAGGTTGATTTCAATTTTTTCGAAAGAATAGCTCAGGCGGGTGTCCACCACGGTGTAAGCCGGCAGTGAAACCCGGTCGGCGTAGCGGCAGTGAAGCGTGTGGCGGAGATTGCCGAGGGGTTTGTAGGTAAGTGCAACCGTGAACTGGTGTTGCAGGTGCTCGAGGGAATACCTGGAGAGGCCCTCGCCCGGGTCTTGCAATTCGGAATCTATCCAGGTGTATCCGATGCTCAGGCGCTCCAGGGCTTTCAGTTGCGGAGCGAAGAGGGGGAAGAAAACGCTCATGTTCATATCCACCCCGGTGGTGTTGAGTTCCCGGTAGTTGAGGGGTTTCCAGCGCAGGGTGTCAGCGGCCCGCACCCAGTCGATGAGGTCTTTTCCGTTGCGACGAAACCAACTCGCCTGCAGGGTGAATCCCGGCACCTGCCAGCGGGCACCGGCTTCCCAGGTCAGGGCTTCTTCCGGTTGCAGGTCCGGGTTGCCTTCGTTGGCCGGGTCTTCATAATACAAGTCGGTGAAAGTGGGGATGCGCCAGGTGTAGCCCACGTTGGCGAAGAGCCGGAGCTCGTCGCTGAGGGCCAGGCCGGCATCGAGGCCGGGGAAAGCCCTGGTTCCGTAATCGGGATAATGGGCCAGGGCCATGCCGGGCGTGAGGTCGAGCATGCCTTCGAAGAGCTCCAGGCGGTGTTCGAGGAAGGCGGTGAGGCTGAGGCGCTCGTGATCCCCCAGGTTGTTGCTGGAGAGCCACATCTGGCTGGCTTCCAGTCCTGCGCCCGTGATGCCGGCGCTGCTGCGGTAACTGAAATGGGCTTCGGCAGTGAGGCTGTGGCTGGTGTGCCGGTTGTGGTAGAGGGAAGGGTTTTCCCGGACGAAGATGTACTCGTCGTGGTTGCGGCGCCAGCTGAGGCGGTATTTTGAAGAAAGTGCCTTTTGCCGGCCGGACCACTGCAGGGCGGCAAAGGTAGTTTTCACCTCTTCGTACTGCTCCGTGTAGTCGGGGCTGGCGTAAAAGCCGTTGGCGCCAAAGGCACGCTCGGTGTGGCCGAGCAGGGCACTTGCCTCGCCCTTGCCGAAGGTGAAGGAATTCTGGTAAAACCAGTTGGAGAGGTCGTAATCGCTGTTGTGGCGATAGCCGTTGGAGTGCTGTTTTCCGACGGAAAAAAACTGGTTCAGGTTTTTGCCTGTGTGGGAAGCGTTCAATGAACCGCCGAAGGTTTCGTGCCTGCCACCCTCCAGGGCCACTTCCAGGCCTGCCTCTTCCGGTGTTTTCGTCACGATGTTGATGGCACCGGCAAAAGCATTCTGACCGTAGATGCGGGCGGCGGGGCCTTTCAGCACTTCGATGCGCTCGATGGCCTCCAAGGGCACCGGAATGTTGAGCATGTGGTGCCCGGTCTGGGGGTCGATGAGTTTGATGCCATTGACGAGGACGAGGGTCTGGTCGAAGCTTCCGCCCCTAATGGACACGTCGGCCTGCACGCCGTGCACCCCGCGCTGCCGCACGTCAAGGCCTGCAAGGTATTGCAGCACTTCGGAAATGCTTTGCACGGGGAGCGCCTCGATCTGCTCCCGGCTGATGATGACTACCTGGCGGGAGGCCTCGCTGACGGGCAACTCCAGCCGGTTTTCTGACAAGGTGAAAGTGGGGAGGGTGAGGAGTGTGTCGGTTTGTGAAAACAGTGCAAGGGGAAAGGCCACGATGGCCGCAAACAGGGTGTTTTTGAGCATGATCACAGTTGATTTGGTCAGGAAAGGCGCAAAGGTATAAGGCCTCGCTGCCTCCCCAACCGGCAACCGGATTTATGAAACTGTTTTGACAATGTGTGCCTGCTCAGCAAAAATGGCCTCACTGCATCTCCTCCAGTTCCAGCGTCCGAATATCGGCGATGAGCTGATTGACGGAGGTTTTGTTCAGTCCGTTGTAAATGCCTCTGATGTGCCGGTTTCCATCCACCAGCACGAAGTTTTCGGTGTGCAGGAATTCATCGTCCTCTTTTTTTAGTCCGAGGTCTTCTTCCACGAAGTAGGACTTCCGGCCCAGGCGGTAGATCTCCTCCCTGTTGCCGGTCGCCAGGTGCCATTTTCCGGATACCACGCCCTTCATTTCTGCATAATTTCTGAGGACGGGCACACTGTCCCGGTCGGGGGTGACGGAATGTGAGATGATGAGCACTTGGTCATCGTCGAGGAAAGCATCTTGAACCAGCGCCATGTTGTCGGTCATTTTCGGGCAAATGCCGGGGCAGGTGGTGAAAAAGAAATCCACTACGTAGATTTTACCGGCCACGTCGGCTTCGGTGATGGTGTCGCCGTCCTGGTTCACCAGGGTGAAAGGCGGGATCTGGTGCAGGGTATCGATGGCCGGCGAACCGGGATCCAGCCATTGTGGTGTGAAGGTCGCATCGCTGTAGTAGGGCAAGGTGTTGACCCGGCTCAGCTTTTCCTGTTTGGATTGGCAAGCTGCAACAGTCAGCAGGATCATGCCCCATAAAATCCTATTCATCTTCATCGAGTTTGAGGGATTCATCGTCCAGTTGATAACAGAGTGTAGCACGTTTGAGGCCGAAGATGCGGCCATTGCGGGCCTCGTAGTTGATGTACAGCTTCCCGTTTCGTCGCCAGGCCTGCTGCAGACCCTGCTCTTTGCCGTTGACGAGGTTGATCTTTTTGAAAAGGGCTCCTGAGCTGTACCACTGTTTTTGCACGCCATTTGGCACGCCGTTCAGAAAATTTGACTCGGATCGCAGAATGCCGTTCCTCCACCAGGTACGGGCTGTGCCGTGCTGTTTGCCGTCCAGGTACTCGCTTTCAAAGCTGAGCAGGCCTTCCTCGTACCACTTGCGGTAAAGGCCGTGTTTCTTTCCTTGCCGGTATTCGATAGAGCTGGCCATTTGTCCGTTGGGGTAAAAGCTTTGGGAGGTGCCCGTGAAGGGCTTGCCATTGAAATAGACAAGCCCTTCAGCGGGGTCGAGGTGCAAGGAATCTCCAGAGACCGTTTGAACGGAGTTGCCGAAGGAGATTCCATTGGAATTCACCTCCACTTTGCCTTGCCACACCATGGCAATGACCGCAACGACGAGTATTTCGGGAATGAGCTTAGTGAATCGCATTTGGTGTTCCTTGATAATCACCCGGGAAAAGCAGGTAATACTGGTTCAGGTACAGTTCATTCTGGATGTGGTAGTGGTACTCACCGTCGGGGTTGTGCTGGGTGGCGCTGAAGTGTCCACCTGATTCATCGAGGTCCGTTGGATAGGTTCCCGTGGAGGCGCATTTTCTTCCATACAGAAAGAAGCCGTCGGAAATGATGCCTATGAGTTTGTCATCGTCGTTCGACCAGGCTTTGGGTTCCAGGTGGTAGTGGTAGCTCTGCGGGCCGGTGTGTGCACCGGTGTAGTCAAGGGATGGGGCGGCATTGTCGAGCGGGACGTTGGGCCCTTCCTCGTCGTTGTAGATCATGGCACCGCTGACGGCCATCCCAATGGGGCCGAGACCCGTGGAGCTGGTTGTGCCGGCTTTTTCAGGGCTTACTGGAATCCTGAGGGTGTACGAGCCATTGAAGTCATCGATGTTGCCGGGGGCCATTTGCTCATAGGAAGTCACTGTAGGTGGCACCCAAAGGGGGTGGTCTTCGGCAGCAGCGGGGGTGACCATCGTCTCTCCCATTGGCCCGATGGTAGATCTTTCATGTGTGCTGGACCAGTAGGGAGAAGTGTGGTTGGGCAGGCCGTTGGATTCGATCACCACCTCCTCCCCATCGAGGTAAATGGTGAAGTTGTTGGAGTCGAATTCAGCAAATGCCGGGTGCAGCACGGGTCCCGTTGAACTGTCATCGGGGTCATCGGCATTTTCTACATAGCCTTCCGGTTGTTCGCAGGCAGTCAGGCTGGCATCCGGGTTACCGAGGCCGTCACCGTCGGAATCCTGGTACCAGGTCAGTTCTGTGCAAGGGCTTTCGTCTTTGTCATTGCAGGCCTGGAAAAGGCCAATGAACACAATGAGCATCGAAAAAATCAGCAGGGTCTTCTTCATCGTCTAAAAGGTTGGTGGTTGTGAATGATTACGACCCTTTGGAAAACTACCTTCGTAAAATCCCGCGCTGTGAGGCCAGCTTTTTTTCGCATTCTGAAATGATGTGGTTAGATGTCCGGCATTATACTCAAAACGAAGTGGTTTGGGCGGCGATCCCGAAAGTTTTCGGGACCCAAACTACCAATTCCTGCTGAAGTTTAATGCTGGAATTTCTCCAAACTACTTCGACTTGGGTATAGTGCATGAAAAGAAGCAATGAATCAGAAAACCGGTCATGCACTCAAAGCATGCGCTTGGCCAAAAAAAAAGCTGCACCCGGCCTCACACCGGATGCAGCTATCTGTCTGGAAAATATCCGAATTAAGGAATCAGGCCGGTAACCAATACAGCGGCCGTTACCTGGCTCTCAGACTGTACCGAGATGTTTGAAAGGTCGAGGCTCAGCCCTCCGGTAAGACTCAGGGCCAACTCACCTTTCAGCTCCATGGTGCCGTCAGCGTCACTGTCTTCATAAGCCATGAAGTGCAACTCATAGTCACCTTCCTCCAAAAATGCGAGGGTGTAATTGCCCTGTGCATCGACGGTGGCTGAGCTGACGCAGTTTTTAAAAGTGATTTTGCTCGACCCCTGACCGTTCACTTCGGTTTCTTTGTTGTAAGTGCCTTTTTTGTAGGCGTAAACGACAATCTTCTCAGCTATGCCCAGGTTGTCCTCGCATTGGCCTTTGATGGTACCTGCCTTGTTTTTTGCCACGAGGCGCACCCCACTTTGAATTTCACTGTCAGTTACGAAATCATACTTGTCATCCGTTGAGGAATTGTCCTCGTAACGGATTGTTTTACGAAGGTCGAAATCTATTACCAGGTTGGAAGTCTGACCATTGGTGACTTCAAACGGGCTGCTGTTGATCACGATCTCCTGGGTGGTGGATGCGGTAGCCTGAAGGCTGTGTTTGACATTGTCGGTGGTAAGCACATAGCAACCCGGACTGTTACCGTTGGCATCGGAAGCATGGTCGAGCACGAGGGTGATGTTTGAGTAGGTGCCTGCATCCAGTTCAAGGTCTCCCAGGACTTCGGTCTGCCCGTTTTGAAGGGCATAGAGGTTGACGGTCTTTTTACCTGAGAATCCGGTGACGGCCTTGCCATCCACCTTCACTTCGGCAATGGTTACAAATGCACCCTGGATGTTGGCATCGTCGATTGGGGCGTCAGTAATTTCAAGCCGCATGGATCCTTGCAGGTCATTGTTGGAGTCCTTTTTACAGCCATAGGAAAAGAACAACAGGCTGGCAAACAGCATCAAACCGATTGAAAATTGCTTCATGGGTTTCATAATCACAATGTTTTGTGGTTAGCCGGACCATCAAAACCAGAGGCATTGACTGGTCCTGTTTTGGATTTCGTTCAGGTAAAAATTTGAATTCAGATAAAACGGATTAATGAACGCTTGAAGTAGATCAGGAGGATTTGATGATGGTCATCAATACTACATGTTGGAAAGAGTTGAGCATTAACGTTGCAGTCGAACCATATTATGTTTTGTGAAGAAAATTTGTTCATGGCAAGTGTGATTTTTCCCCATGGCGTAGTGGTGATGAGGTAGAAAATTTGGGTGCCGGAGTAGTTAGGACGAACTTCACCACCCATTTCAACCGGAAGCCTTGCGCTTCTCAAAAACCGGGAGTACATGAAACACCTAAACATCGTCTGGATGTTGGCGATGATGATTCTTTTCGTCATAAATAACATCCGGGCCCAGGGCGATTTTCCATTGACGGCCCTTGGCTACGACAGCCATGCTGAGTTGCAATGGGAGGCTCCTTCAGGAACCCCTCCGTCCGGGTACCGGGTGCTTCGTTCCGTAGGCGGTGCTTCTTTCGATACCCTCGGCATTACCACAGAAAATTACTGGCTGGACTTTACAGGCTTTCCCGGAACGGGGAACAGCTTTGAATTTCAATACAAGGTGTCAGCACTGAACGGCGCCTTGCAGGAAATTGCTTCATCCGATACCGTTGAAGCGGTCATTGCTCCCAAGAGCGACTCGGCCCTGCTGGACATGGTGCAGCGCTACACCTTTCGCTATTTCTGGGAGTTTGGGCACCCGGTGAGCGGACTTGCACGGGAGCGCAACACCAGCGGAGATATCGTAACCATGGGGGGCAGCGGCTTCGGCATCATGGCCATGCTGGTGGCAGCGCACCGCGGCTGGATCACGCGGGAAGCGGCCCGGGACCGGCTGTTGCAGATCGTAGGCTTCCTCCAATTTGCCGACCGCTACCACGGCGTCTTTCCGCACTGGATGAACGGCACCAACGGCAACACCATTCCCTTCAGCCAGTTCGACGACGGCGGCGACCTGGTGGAGACGGCTTTCCTGATGCAGGGCCTGCTGGCTGCCCGCCAGTATTTTGACGAAGACAACCCATTGGAGGATGCCCTGCGGCAGGCCATCACCGGCCTTTGGGAAGATGTGGAATGGGACTGGTACACCAAAAACAATTCGGGGGTGCTGTACTGGCATTGGTCGCCCAACTACGCCTGGCAGATGAACTTCCCCATCAGGGGCTTCAATGAGGCCATGATCGTTTACATCCTGGCCATCGCCTCGCCAACCCATCCGGTGCCGGCCACTTACTGGAACACCGGCTGGACGGCTCAAAACTATTTTCACGGCCTCAGCTATTACGGCTACCCGCTAGCTACTGGGCCGGCAAGGGGTGGGCCCCTGTTCTTTGCCCATTACTCTTTTCTGGGTTTCGACCCTCGGGACAAAAAGGACGCCTTCACCAACTACTTCACCCGCAACCGAAACCACACCCTCATCAACAGGGCCTGGTGCATCGACAATCCGCTGGGCCATGCAGGCTACTCAGCTGTGAGCTGGGGCCTCACCGCCAGCGACGATCCCTGGGGCTACCTGGCCCACGAGGCGTCCACCAGCCGTGACAACGGAACCATTGCACCTACCGCAGCCCTATCCAGCATGCCCTACACACCGGCCGAAAGCATGGTCGCCCTCAAACATTTTTATCGCGACCTGGGCGACCGGCTCTGGGGCCCCATGGGTTTTTACGACGCTTACAACATCGGTGAGAACTGGTTTGCCGACAGCTACCTGGCCATCGATCAGGGCCCCATCATCGGCATGATCGAAAACCACCGGTCGGGCCTGTTGTGGAACCTCTTCATGGCCAACCCGGAAATACAGCCTGCCCTGGATGCCATCGGATTCATGGAAGACCTGACGCCTGATTCGGAGGCTCTTCCTTCGGTAAATGAAATGACGATCGCACCCAATCCGGCGGGGGCAACAGCAACCCTGACTTTCAATCTCACCCGGCCGGAAACCCTGACCATCGACCTGTTGGATGCCCGGGGACGGGTACTGAGGCAGGTGCTGCCCGAAACCCCGTTTGCCGAAGGAAAAAACACCACCCAGCTAAACACCGCCGCCCTGCCTGCAGGCCTTTATTTCCTCCGCCTGTCGGCTAATGCGGGTGTCGTTGCGAAGAAACTGATAATAAGCCCCAACTGACCGGAGACAACATGGACAGGGGCCGAAAGGCCTCCAAAATTTAATCACTAAACTCAAAATTGTATGAAACGCATTTTACTCATCCTGATCGCATGCTTTGCATTCAGCTGGACGCATGCCCAAGTGCTTTACGAAGATTTTGAAGGAGGCACCGCCGACCTGCCCTGGGTGGGCATCAACGGCACCTACGACGGCGTGGTGGCCAACCCCGATGCCACCGGTATCAATACCAGTGATTTTGTGGGGGCCTTCACCACCGATCCGAACAGCGACTTTCCATTCGTCATTGCCGACCTGCCCATGCCGGCCGACATGGCTGCAAACGGCGTGTTGAAGTTGAAGATCTGGTCGCCCGTAGCACCGTCCAAATGCCTGCTGAAGTTCGAAGGCAGCGGCGCTCCGGTGGAACAGTTCCGCGACATCACCGTGGCCAACCAGTGGGTGGAGTACACCTTCGATCTCACCGCCGGGGCCTCCAATCCCACCGGATTGACCAAAGTGCTGGTCAGCTTCCACAGCTTCCTGCCCGGTGTGGAGGAAACCTTCTACTGGGACGACCTGCAGGCCGTGCCGAACACCGCCTGCTACGAGACTTTCGACGACCCGAGCGACCTCACCTGGAACGCCTTTGACGGGGTGCTGAACACGCCGGTGGCCAACCCCGATCCCAACAGCGTGAACAGCAGTGCCATGTGCGCCGAATACACCAAAAGCAACATGCACGCTTACAGCCTGCTGCTGGCAGAATCTGCCACGCCGTTTGACCTGAGTGTTTTCAACCAGTTCAAATTGCAGGTATATGCCACGGCACCTACGCAGGTATTGCTGAAACTGGAAGGACCAGGTGGTGCCATCGAGAAGACAAAAAACATCGGCCTTGCCAACGCCTGGCAGGAGTACACCTTTGATTTTTCGGATAACGCCGGAATGACGGACCTGAACAAGGTCATCATCTTCTTCGACCCTGGTGTGGAAGAGAGCGGCGACACCTATTACTTCGATAACCTCTGCGCCGTTCCGCAAGGTGCCTGCGCAGGTGTGACCCCTGACCCCGATATCATCGACGATTTCGAGTGCAACCGCAACGCCACCTACGTGAATGGCTGGGACAGCCTTACTGTGGTGGACAATCCCGCACCCAGTGCCGTGAACAACTCCGCCAAAGTGGGCCGTTATGCAGACCCCATCGGCGAGCCATGGGCTGCCCTGCTGATCGATTACCAGAATGCCCTCGACCTGTCGGTGAAAAACCAGCTGCAAGCCAAGATCTGGTCTCCCAAGGCCACGCAGATCCTGTTCAAGCTGGAAGGTGGACTTTCAGCCCCCAAGGAAATATGGGTGGATGTGACCGAGGCCAATACCTGGGTGGAATACAATGTGGATTTCAGCAGTGAGGCTGCTGCCAACCACAAAAAGATCGTCATCTTCTTCAATGCCGGTCAGGAGCCTGAACCCGGCGATGTGTACTACATCGACGACATCCGTTTTGCCGAAGCAAGCGAAACGGTGTTGGAAGACTTCGAAAACGGTGCCTTCCTGCCCTGGGAACCACTGGACCAGCAAACCGTTCTTCACGGCACCTTTGAAGTGGTGGCCAACCCCGATCCGACAGGTGTGAACACCTCCGCTATGGTGGGCAAATACACCAAAGGAAGCTCTGCTTTCTCAACCGTTGCCGCTGTGGCACCGGGTGTGATTGACATTTCACAGAAACCACAATTCAATGTGGACATCTGGGCACCAGCCGGAGCCACCAGCGTCATCATGCAACTGGAGAGTGTGAGCCAGGGCAACAAAGAGGTGGAGCGCAACATCAACACCACCGAGGCCTGGGAAACCGTTTCCTTCGACTTTTCCGACTACCAGAGCATTACCGACTGGGTGGCCATGAAGCTGATCTTCAACCCCGGCGTTGCCGAGCAAGGAGCCATGTTCTTTTTCGACAATGTAACGCAGGGCCAGTCAACCGTGGACCCCTGTGAAGGCGTGGTGCCGGTTCCAAACATCATCGACGACTTCGAGTGCCAGCGCAACTATAACTACGGTGCCGGCGGAGACCTTCTTTCCGTCGTTAACAACCCCTTGCTGACACCTGTGAACAGCTCCACCCAGGTGGGCAAATACGAAGACCAGCCCAACGAACCCTGGGCCGCCCTGTGCATCGAGTTTCCGGATGGCATCGATCTGTCGGTGTACAACCAGTTCCAGATCCAAATCAATGCTCCGGACGCAGTGCCGGTTCTTTACAAACTGGAAGGTGGCAGCAGCGCTCCCTTTGAGGTATGGCAGGACATCACCGCCCCCAACGACTGGGAGAAAGTATCCATTGACTTCGCTTCGCAAGCCGGCGAAGACCACAAGCGGGTCTGCATCTTCTTCAACGGCGGCAACGACCATGCTGGCGGCGTCGAGAACTATTACATCGACAACATTCGCTGGAGCCGGGAGTCCTACAACGGTTGCATCGACAACCACGAGGAAGAGACCTCGACCATTGCCAATTTCAAATACTTCGCAAACGGCCACCTCGAAGCCGAGGGCAAGCAGTTTGAAGTTGTGGACAATCCCAACCCATCCGGCATCAACACTTCTGCCAAAGTGGGTGAGTTTGTGAAAGCTTCCGATGGTGCACCCTGGGCTGGCATGTACGCCGATCTGGATGCTCCCATCGACTTCAAGGGCAACAAGACCGCCAAGGTCAAAGTCCTCATGGATCACATCGGCAACTTCGCCATCAAGCTGGAAAACTCGCTGGCAGATCCTCCTGTGGCACCGATCGAACTTCCCGTGGAGAACACCAAAACCGGTGAATGGGAAGAGCTGACCTATGATTTCAGCTCCGTACCCGATGATGCACAGTATGCCCGTCTCACGGTCTTCTTTGATCTGCTCATCGATCCCACCGGCGTGGATGTGACTTCCTATTTCGACGACATCGTCATTGGCGACGGCAACTGTATCACAACCGGCGTTTTCACACCCGTGGTTGAAAGCATGCGCATTTCACCCAATCCCGTTTCTGACCTGCTCCGCATTGAAAACCCCGGAGAGGTGGCTTATGTAGAGGTGTACAACCTCTTCGGAAAACGGGTGGCCAGTCTGTGGATCGGCACCGACAGCAGCGTGGAGGTGGACATGAGCCGGTTGGCTGCCGGGGTTTACACCCTGGGTGGTTTCACCAAAGACGGACGGCTGGTTGCCAATGCGAAGCTGATCAAGCAATAAGACTGAACTGTATCAACTGCACCGATGCGGTACTTACTTTTTTGTTTCATACTAATGATTTCCTGTCAGGGCACACCATCTCCGGATTCCGGGGATGGTGCTACCGGGGCAGGAGCTTTGGTGCCTTTCTCGCTGGATGAGTTGCAAAAGCGCACCTTCCTGTACTTCTGGGAAACCACCGGTGAACAGACCAACTGGCAGGTGCATGACCGCTGGCCGACGGAACAATTTTCCAGCATAGCTGCCACCGGCTTTGGGCTGAGCAGCTACCTGGTGGGCATCGAGCGTGGATACATCACCCGCGAGCAGGGTGCCGAAAGGGTGCTGAAAACGCTTCGGGTGCTGGCAGATCTGCCGCAGGGCCCGGAAGCAGAAGGGGTTGCCGGACACAAAGGTTTTTTCTACCATTTTCTTACCCTCGACAAATCGCTCCGCTTCAAAAAGGTGGAGCTCTCCTCCATCGATACCGGGCTGCTGATGGCCGGCGTGCTCAGTGCGATGAGTTATTTTGACGAAGAAAACCCAACAGAAAAGGAAATCCGCAAACTGGCCGATTTCCTTTTCCGAAGGGTGGAATGGGACTGGATGATGAAGCCCAATGGAAAAATGAGCATGGGCTGGCATCCGGAAAGTGGATTCATTGAAAACGACTGGCATGGCTACAACGAAGCCATGATCCTGCTCATCATGGCAATGGGCTCGCCCACGCACCCCATCCCCGCCGGGAGTTGGCAGAAGTGGTGCGAAACCTACGTCTGGGATGAGTTCCAGGGGCAGGAGTACGTGCAGTTCGATCCGCTGTTTGGCTACCAGTACAGCCACATCTGGATTGATTTCCGGGGAGTTCAGGACGAATACATGCGGTCAAAAGGCATCGACTATTTCGAGAATTCCCGTCGGGCAACAATTGCCAACCGGAACTACTGTCTGTCCAATCCCCTGGGCTGGGCCGGATACGGCGAAAACTGTTGGGGCCTCACGGCCTGCGACGGTCCCGCCAATGAAGAAAGAGCATACAATGGGCGCACCGCCAAATTCTGGACCTACAGGGCCCGGGGCGCCTGCGCCTTCCAGGTTATCGACGACGGAACCATTGCACCCACCGCCGCCGGAGGATCGGTGCCTTTCGCTCCGGAAGTGTGTATTCCGGCGCTGGAGTTCATGTGGACGAATTACTACGATCAACTGGTTGGAAAATACGGTTTCAAAGATGCCTTCAACCCGAGCTACATCTTTGGCGAAGGCAACGAAAATGGATGGTTTGATGTGGACTACCTCGGCATCGACCAGGGCCCCATCCTCCTCCAGATCGAAAACCACCGTTCCGGCCTTTTGTGGAACCTGATGAAAGAGAACCCCTACATTCAGGCCGGACTGGCAAAGGCCGGCTTCCAGTAGCACAGCCTTTAGGCTGTGCAAGTAAAACGACCTTCAGGTCGTAAAAACCTCAAAAACCCCTCATCAAAAACTTCAAATCATGAGAAACCTCATCACCTCTCTTTTCCTCCTTTTGCTATTCAACAGCCTCGCTGCGCAAAGCCGTCAGAAGCCCATCAACGAGCGGGTGGACTCCGTACTGGCCCAGATGACCCTGGATGAGAAGATCGGGCAGATGACCCTGTTCACAACCGATTGGGGCAGTACGGGGCCCACCATCCGTCCCGGCTACCGGGAAGACATCATGCAGGGTCGTTGCGGTGCATTGTTCAATGCCCACGGGGTGACCTTCACGCGGGAGTTGCAGCGCATCGCCGTGGAGGAGAGCAGGCTGAAAATCCCTCTGCTGTTCGGTTATGATGTGATTCACGGTTTCAAGACCATCTTCCCGATACCGCTGGCTGAGGCAGCCAGTTGGGACACGGAAGCAGTGAAAGCTTCCGCCGAAGTAGCTGCCGATGAAGCATCAGCCGCTGGCCTGCACTGGACTTTTGCCCCCATGGTTGACATCACCCGGGACCCCCGCTGGGGCCGCATCATGGAAGGTGCCGGTGAGGACCCCTTTCTGGCTTCTGTCGTCGCTGCGCAACGGGTGAAGGGTTTTCAAGGCGAGGCGACCTTCGATGAACCCAATCACATTTTGGCCTGCGTAAAACATTTTGCGGCTTACGGGGCGCCATTCGGCGGGCGGGATTACAACACCGTGGACATGAGCGAGCGCATGTTCAGGGAAGTGTACCTGCCGCCTTACCAGGCAGCCATCGAAGCCGGTGCCCGAACGGTGATGACGGCGTTCAACGAACTGAACGGCGTGCCTGCCACTTCCAACAAGTGGCTGCTCACAGACCTGCTTCGCCATGAGTTGCGCTTCAAAGGTATGGTGGTGACGGACTACACCAGCATCAACGAACTGGTGGAGCACGGGGTGGCTGCTGATGAGAAACATGCCAGTGAGCTGGCCGTGATGGCCGGTTCTGACATGGACATGCAGAGTGCAGCCTATCACCGCTTTCTGAAAGGTCTCGTGGAGGAAGGCAAGGTGCCCATCGAGCGGGTTGACGAGGCAGCGAGGAGGGTGCTCCGGCTAAAATTCGAGCTCGGACTATTTGAAGACCCCTATCGCTTTTGTGACGAACAGCGGGAAAAGGAGGTGATCCTCTCGGATCGCAACCGTTCCATTGCAAGGGATGTGGCCCGGAAGTCCATCGTCTTGCTGCGCAATGAAGGTGTACTGCCATTGCCGAAGGAAACGAAAAAACTGGCCGTGCTCGGCCCGCTGGCAGCCGACAAAGACAACCTGATCGGTTTCTGGTCGGCCGCAGGGGAAGGGCGGCATTGTGTGAGCCTGGTAGAGGGGATCAGGAACAAATTGGGCGAGAATGTGGAATTGCTGACGGCAAAAGGCTGTGAGATCACTGGAGATGACAAAAGCGGCTTTGCCCGGGCGGTTGAAATGGCCCGGCAGGCGGATGCAGTCGTCGTTGCCATCGGCGAAAGCCGGGAGATGAGCGGGGAAGCCGCTTCGAAAGTGGACATCAGCCTGCCCGGTGTGCAGGAAGACCTGGTGAAGGCCCTCATGGAAACCGGCAAACCGCTGGTGGTGGTGCTCATGAACGGTCGCCCGCTGACCATCCCCTGGCTGGGCGAAAATGCCCCGGCACTGCTGGAAACCTGGTGGCTGGGCACCGAAGCCGGCAACGCCATCGCCGATGTGCTATTTGGCGATTACAACCCCTCGGGAAAACTGCCCGTGAGCTTTCCCCGCCACGTTGGACAGATTCCGGTTTTCTACAGCCACAAGCCCACCGGCCGCCCCTACCAGCCCAACGACAAGTGGCGCAGCCAATACCTGGATGAGTCCAACGAGCCACTCTTTCCCTTTGGCTATGGTCTCAGCTACACCACTTTTGAAATCGGCTCACCAAAGCCGGACAAGACCAGCTTCAGAAGCGGCGAAGTGGTGAAGGTGCAGGTCAAAGTGACCAACACCGGCAACCGGGAAGGAGAAGAAGTTGTGCAACTGTACATTCGTGACAAGGTGGCCAGCGTCACCCGGCCGGTGAAAGAACTGAAAGCCTTTCAGAAGGTCAGTCTGAAACCCGGCGAGTCGAAGGACCTGCGCTTCACGCTGTTTGAAAAAGACTTTGCCTTCCTCGATCAAAACCTCGAATGGACCATCGAACCCGGAGAGTTTGAAATCAAGGTGGGCAACAGTTCTGACAATGTGAAGGCGGTGGTGGTGGAACGGGTGGAGTGAAGGATTATGGAGCCTGTCTGCCGCCAGGCAGGGATTATGGAGGATTATGGAGGATTATGAGGGTTATTTCGGCCTTACCAGGAAGGAGAGTTCAGGATGTGGGCTTTACCGCAATGATTTAGTTGTTGGTTTCGCCACTGTTTATTGATGATTATTCAGATCTTAAATCAAATTTCTCATGCATCAACGCTACATTTTCAGACTGAGTTTCTTTTTGCTGGGTTGTTTGCTCAGTTCGGGCCTGGCGGCCCAAATACTGGTCAGGGGCACTGTGTCGGATGCAGGATCCGGGCAGCCGCTGATTGGGGCCACGGTTATGGAAAAAGGAACCTCCAACGGCACCGTGACGGACATCGATGGACGCTTTGAACTGGAGGTTCAAAGTTCGGATGCCACACTGGCCATTAGCTACATCGGGTATGAGCCGCTAGAGCTGCCGCTGGAGGGGCGTACAGAAGTGGCCGTTGCCATGCAGGAGGAAAGCACCCTGTTGCAACAGGTGGTAGTGGTCGGTTACGGAACGCAAAAGAAAAGCGACCTGACGGGGGCCGTTGGAACGGTAAAGTCTGAAGACCTGGTGCGCATTCCGACGCCAAACATCGAGCAGGCACTGCAGGGCAAGGTGGCAGGGGTGTATGTGGCACCCAGTTCAGGTGAGCCGGGGGCCGGTGCCGTCATCCGGATTCGTGGCACGGGCACCCTGAACAACGCCAACCCGCTGTATGTCATCGATGGAATGATCACCAATGACGCCGGTTTCATCAACCCGCAGGATGTGGAGAGCGTGGAGGTGCTGAAAGATGCCTCGGCCGCAGCCATCTACGGCAGCCGGGGTGCCAACGGTGTCATCATCATTACGACGAAAGGAGGGAAGAAAAAACAGGAGGGCAGCCTCAGCCTGAGCAGCTATTACGGCGTGCAGCAGGTAACCCGCAAAATAGACTTGCTCAACGCCGCTGAATTTGCGGAGTTGTACAATGAATTTCGCAACCAGCAATACTTTCCCGATCCCGCTGCACTTGGTGAGGGCACCGACTGGCAAGATGTTGTCTTCCGGGATGCACCCATGGCCAGCGTACAGCTTGCTGCCAGTGGTGGCGCCGAAGGTGTTTCCTATAACTTCAGCGGCAACTATTTTAACCAGGATGGCATCGTCGAAAACAGCAATTTCGAGCGGGTCACCTTCCGTCTGAACACCACCTTCGACGTGAAGCCCTGGCTGAGTATTGGCGCCAACGCCAGCTACGCTTCCAGCAACCGGCAGTCGGCACCGGGCGGTGTGGTGTCAAGCGCCTACCGCATGCCGCCGGTTTTTGCACCACGGGACAGCACCGGTGATTTCAGCGACCCCACTTTCTTTGGCCTTGCCATCGGCAATCCAGCGGCGGACCTTTATTACAAAAGCAACAACCATTCAAAAGCCAACCGCCTCTTCGGCAACATCTTCGCCGATGTGCGTTTCCTGCAGCATTTTACTTTCCGCAGCAATTTCGGTTTTGACCGCAGCGACAGCCAGAGCCGCTATTTCGAGCCCCAGTTTGAAGTTAGCGCTTCGCAGCGCAATGTTGCCGACAGGCTGAGTGCCGGCGTCAGCATGGGACGTGACTGGATATGGGAGCAAACCCTTACCTACGACAACGAATGGGCCGACCATCGCCTGACGGTTTTGGGTGGCTACACCGCTGAGGAACGCTACTCGGAATGGCTGGGTGGAAGCCGGGAAAACTTCCCCGGAACGGTGGATGAACTGCTTTTCCTCTCTGCCGGCAACGACACCACCCAGATGAACTACGGCGGCGCCGTTGACGAAGCCCTTATTAGCTACCTCTTCAGGGTCAACTACACCTACAAAGACAAATACCTCTTCACCGCATCGTGGCGGACGGACCAGAGCTCCCGTTTTGCCGAAGGAAACAGAACGGGAAATTTTCCTTCTTTCAGCATCGGCTGGAATGCCGGCTACGAAGACTTCGTGCAGAATCTCGGCTTGTTCGACCGCTTGAAACTGCGCTTCAGCTACGGGGTGCTTGGCAACCAGGCTTCCTCTCGCCCTTACCCCAGCACCGGCACCGTGGTGGGTGGTCTTTACGCTGTTTTTGGCCCGGATGAAGCGCTGAATTACGGCGCTACCCTCCTCAGCCTTGCCAATGCAAACCTCCGTTGGGAAACCTCCCGCCAGGCCGACTTCGGCGTGGAAATGGGTTTCTTCGACAACCGCCTCGAAATAGAAGCCGACTGGTACAACCGCCTCACTTACGACATCATCGCCGCCGTGCCGATTCCCGACTATGTAGGTTCACAGGAAGATCCTGTGGTGAACACCGCCGAGGTGCGCAACCGGGGTTGGGACATTACCATCGGCTGGCGCCAACGTGGGGAGTTGAGCTGGAATGTGGGTGCCACACTCAGCCCGGTTAAAAACGAAGTGGTGAAATTGGCCGAAGGGAAAAATGAAATCTTCGCTGCTTTCCTGCAAGGGGAACCGGCTTCGCACACCGTCGTAGGCTTGCCCATCGGTGCTTTTTACGGCTACAAAGTGGCTGGCGTTTTTCAGAATGAAGAAGAACTGAACACCCTGCCTAAGCTGGGCGGCGAACAGGTAGGAGACCTGCGCTACGAAGACCTCGACGGCAACGGACTCATCGATGGAGACGACCGCACCTACCTCGGTAGCCCCATTCCGACACTGACTTATGGCCTCTCGGCAGGGGCCAGCTACAAGGGCTTTGACCTGGCCATCGACTTCGTCGGGCAGTCAGGCAACAAGGTTTTCAACGCCAAAGAAACATTCCGCTTCGGGGTGTACAACTGGGAGCAGCACTACTACGACCGCTGGCGCCCCGAACAGCCCAGCCAGACGGAACCCCGCATCACCAACGGCGGTCACAATTACAGAGTGTCCGACCGGTTTATCTACGACGGCGATTTTCTTCGCCTGCGCAGTGTGGTGCTGGGCTACTCCCTGCCGCAGGAATGGCTCGGCAAGGCCGGCATCAGCCATTTCAGGGTCTATGCCTCCGGCACCAACCTTTGGACCAGGCAGTCTTACACGGGGTATTCACCGGAGTTTCCAAATGCGGGCAATCCCTTTGAGGTGGGGCTGGATTTCGGCGGCTACCCCATCGCCAAATCCTGGCAGTTTGGATTGGATGTAGGTTTTTGAAAGTGAGAGTGTCTTTCTGTGGAGAGACGAATTATGTCGTTTTTGTCCCTCTTTGGAGGGATAAGATGATTGATCAAATTGATGAAAAATGAAAAATAATCTTGCAATGAAATACGGTCTTACCCTGGTTGGAATCCTAATTATCCTCAGTTCCTGTCAAAAGGACTTTCTCGACCGGAAGCCCAAAGGGCAACTCACCTTCGACACTTATTTCGAAAACGAGGACCAGGCCATCTGGGCAGTGAATGCCATTTACCAGAATTTCCGCTCCTGGGAGATGTGCGCCTTCCCATGGATCGGTATCACTGACATCATCAGCGACGATGCCGACAAAGGCAGCACGGAAAACGATGCCCTCTACGTAAAAGAGTTGGATGATTTCACCTTTGATGCCACCAACCAGGTCTTTGAGCAATCCTGGAAAGGGCATTACCACACCATCTTCCGGGCCAACCTGGCCATTGAAAACATTCCTTCGGTAAACATGGACCCAGCCCTGAGGGACCGGCTCGTGGGTGAGGCAAAATTTCTGCGGGCTTATTGTTACTTCCGGCTGGTGCAGTGGTATGGCGATTTGCCCATCATTACCAAACCCCTGCAGGAAGAGGAGTATTTCACCCAACAGCGCAGCCCGGTGGATGAGGTGTACAAGCTGATAGAGCAAGACTTGGTGGATGCCATTGCCGCCCTTCCGGAAAAGTCAGAATATCCCGCCAAAGACCTGGGCCGGGCTACCAAAGGCGCCGCCCGTGGCATCCTGGCAAAATTGTACATGCTTCGAAAAGACTACACCAAAGCGCTGGAGCAGTGCCAGGCCATCATCAACTCCGGCGAGTACAGCCTGGAGCCACGCTATGGTGATATCTTCCTTCCGCAAGGCGAAAACGGAGTTGAGAGCATTTTCGAGATCGGTGCAGTGGCAGTGCAAGCCGCTGTAGCTGGCTCAGGTGCGTCTCCTTACAACATGATCCAGGGTGTGCGTGGCATCCCCAACCTCGGCTGGGGTTTCAACCGCCCCAGCGACGACCTGGTGGCCAGCTATGAACCCGGTGACCCTCGCCGGCAGGCCACCATCATCTACGTCGGTGAAGTACTCCCCGACGGCAGCACCATCGTGCAGGACAACCCCGAAATCGTGAACGAACGTTACAACCAGAAAGCATGGGTGCCTGCACACCCTGGCCTTCAGGATAACGGCCCCGGCAACCTGCGTCTTCTCCGCTACGCCGACATTCTCCTCCTTGCCTCCGAAGCCCTCAACGAGCTGGGTCAACCGGACCAGGCACTCACCTACCTGAACATGGTCCGCCAACGGGCCCGCGGTACCAACAACTTCATCCTGCCCGATATCACCACCACCGACCAGACGGAACTGCGCACCATCATCCGCCACGAACGCCGCGTAGAGCTGGCCATGGAACAACAGCGCTGGTTCGACCTGCTGCGCTGGGGCATCGCCGGTGATGTAATGCAGGCCCTCGGCAAAAACTTCGAAAAAGGCAAACACGAACTGCTACCGCTACCCCAATCGGAAATTGACCTGAGCGGGGGGAGACTCCAACAAAATTCAGGCTACTGACTTTGATTCTTGTGATTATGTGATGGACTATGATTAGGCAGGTTGAAATCAAGGTAATCAAGGCAATCAAAAAAATCAGAGTCTGACTTTGATTAATGTGATTGTATGATGGGCTGTGATGGACGCTGGTTAATATGATTTAATGATGGACTGTGATTAGGCGTTGTTGAAATCAAGGTAATCAAGAAAATCAGGCAAATCAAAGTAAAACTATGGTTGGGATGGATTATATTTATCCGTGGAGAATCAAGATGATCAAGAAAATCAAATGAATCAAAGTACAGACACATGATCAAAGAACAATACATATACTCTGATCTGACCGCAAAAATCATCGGCTGCGCAATGGAGGTACACCGCCAGTTGGGCAATGGATTTCCTGAAAAGCTTTACCAGCGGGCATTGGCCATTGAAATGGAATCGCAAGGGCTATCGTTCAGCCGGGAATTTGTAATGCCGGTTTACTACAAGGGGCAGAAGATAGGCACCCGCCGGGCAGATTTCTTGGTGGAGAAAGTCATCGCAGTCGAGTTAAAAGCGGTGATCCAGCTGGAAGATGTACACCTCGCACAAGCCATCAACTACCTGGAAGCCTACGACTTGGAGGTAGGTTTATTGATAAACTTCGGTGCCCGGAGCCTTCAGTTCAAGCGGGTTCAGAATAAGAAGTTCAATCAGGCGAAGCAGGGGAACCCAAACGTGAGGAAAAAGTAAAGACAGGTTGAAATCAAGGCAATCAAGGCAATCACATGAATCAAAGTCGGGCTGTGATTAATGTGATTATGTGATGGACTATGATTAGACAAGGGTTGAAATCAGGGCAATCAAGGCAATCACATAAATCAAAGTCGGGCTGTGATTAATGTGATTATGTGATGTGCTATGATTAGACAAGGGTTGAAATCAAGGCAATCAAGGCAATCACATGAATCAAAGTCGGACTGTGATTAAGGTGATTATGTGATGTGCTATGATTAGGCAAGGGGTGAAATCAAGGCAATCAATAAATCATACGAATCAAGGTCTTCATAGTCAAAACATGTCCAGCATCAGCCGTGCCTCTTCGCTCATGCGCTCTTTGGTCCAGGGTGGGTCGAAAACCACTTGCAGGTCCACGTCGTTGACACCTTCCACTTCCATGACTTTTTGCTGTACTTCCAAAGGTAGTGAGCCGGCCACCGGACACATGGGGGTGGTCAAGGTCATTTTAATGTCCACTTTTCCGTCGTCAGAAATGGCGATGTCGTAGATCAGGCCCAACTCGTAGATGTCCACGGGGATCTCCGGGTCGTGCACGGTTTTGATGGCGGCTATGATCTTTTCTCTGAGGCTGTCACGGTCCATTTGATTATTCGTTCTTGCCGGTCAATTGTTTTTGAAAAGCCAGGGCGTATAGTTTCATCTGTTTCAGCATGCTCACCAGGCCGTTGGCACGAGTGGGCGACAGGTGTTCTTTCAGCCCGATTTTGTCCAGGAAGTAGAGGTCGGCATCCAGGATTTCCTGTGGGCTGTGGCCCGAAAGCACCCTGATTAGCAGAGCGATGATGCCTTTGGTGATAACGGCATCGCTGTCGGCTTTGAAAACCACCTTGCCGTCTTCGAGGTTTGCGTGCAGCCACACTTTGCTTTGGCAACCCCTTACCAGGTAGTCCTCCGTTTTGTATTGCTCGTCGATGAGGGGAAGGTCTTTTCCCAGCTCGATGATGTATTCGTATTTCTCCAACCAGTCGCCAAAAAAGGAAAACTCTTCGATGATGGCGTCCTGGATCTGGTTGATGCTTTCCATGCGATATTGGTTTCGCTTCGCAAAAAAGCGGTTTAAAGCAAGAGTTTCACGGCTCGTTTGATACCGGCAGCCAGCCTATCCAGCTCTGCTTTGGTGGTGTACATGCCAAAGGAGGCCCGCACAGTGCCGGGAATGCCGAAGCGATCCATGATCGGCTCGGTACAGTGGTGGCCGGTACGCACGGCTATCCCCATTTTGTCGAGCAGGGTACCGATGTCGTAGGGGTGGGTGCCTTCCACCACGAAAGAAAGCAGGCCTGCTTTGTTGGAAGCATTGCCTATCAGGCGCAAGCCAGGTATTTCACGAAGCAGCTCGGTGCCGTATTTCAGTAATTCGTTTTCGTGTTCCGCAATGTTGTTAAGGCCGATTCCCTGCAGGTATTCAATGGCGGCATGCAGCCCCACACTGCCGGCGATGTCTGGTGTGCCGGCTTCAAATTTGAAGGGCAGCTCGTTGTAAGTGGTCTTTTCGAAGGTGACCCGTGAGATCATCTCTCCGCCGCCGTGGTAAGGTGGCATTTTTTCCAACCACGCAGTTTTTCCGAAGAGAATGCCGATGCCCGTAGGGCCGTACATTTTATGGCCGCTGAAAGCATAGAAATCCACATCCAGTTCCGAAACGTTGACAGGTGAATGCGGCACGGCCTGTGCTCCGTCCACCAGGACAGGAATGCCATATTGATGAGCCATCTTCACAATTTCCCGGATGGGGTTGATGGTTCCCAGGGTGTTGGATACATGCGTGAGTGCCAGGATTTTAACCGGCCCCTGCAGGTATTGCCCGAGGGCATCCATGTCCAGCTCTCCTTCGTCGGAGATGGGAACTACCCGCAGTGTGGCTCCTGTTCGTTCGCAGATGAGTTGCCAGGGAACGATGTTGGAATGATGCTCCATCCAGGTGATGAGTACTTCATCTCCTGGCTTTAAAAAGGCGCTGCCGAAGCTGCTGGCCACCAGGTTGATGGACTCTGTGGTGCCACGGGTAAAAATGACCTCGTGCTCCTCCCTAGCACCGATAAAACGCTGTACGGCCTTGCGGGCTGCCTCAAACATATCGGTGGCTTCCTGGCTGAGCTGATACACCCCCCTGTGCACGTTGGCGTGGTGCTGCCGGTAGTAGTTGTCCATGGCCTGCAATACCGGAAGAGGTTTCTGACTGGAAGCAGCGGTGTCGAGGAAACAAAGGGGCTGGCCATTCATCTCCCGTTGCAGAATGGGAAAATCCTTCCGCACGGCTTCCACATCAAAAACACCGGTTGTTGCAAGGTTTCCGGACATGGGTCAATGGTTGTAAAGCTTATCGTGAACGAGTTTTTCCACAAAATTTCTCACAGGTTCGTGAGGCATGTTGCTGATCACCTCGCCTAGAAAGGCAAATTGCAGGAGGGTGCGGGCTTCCCGCAGCGGCAGGCCCCTCGAACGCAGGTAAAAAACGGCGCTTTCGTCCAGTTGGCCGATGGTGGCACCGTGGCTGCATTTCACATCATCGGCAAAGATCTCCAACTGCGGCTTGGCGTCCATAATTGCATCGGGTGAGAGCAGCAGGGTGCTGTTTTGCTGAAAAGCATTGGTCTTTTGGGCATCGGGGCGCACCAGCACCTTGCCGTTGAAAACACCCCTGGCCTTACCGGTCACGATGCCTTTGTACAGCTCGTTGCTGTTGCAATGGGGCACGGCGTGGTCCATAAAAGTCTGGTTGTCCACGTGTTGCTCGCCATTGATGAGGTAAATGCCGTTGAGGTGTGTCTCGGTGTTCGACTGCTCCAGCAGCACGTTCTGGTTGTTGCGCACGATGGCGCCTCCCAGGTCGGTTGCATAAGAACTGTATACACTGTCCCGCTCTTGCTCCACTTCACAAAAGTTGATCTGGAAAGCAGTGTCGCTTTCCCTTTGCAGGCGGTAGTGGTGCACATGGGCGTTGGCTTCCAGCCGCAGGCAGCTGACAGCACAGGTGAAGTGCGGCGTATTTCCTTCCTTCGGTAAATAGTGCTCCATCACGGAAAACTCACTGCCAGTTTGTGCGTGCACCCACAATTGGGGAAACTGCACAAAGGCTTCTTCCCCGGTGGAGAACATCATCAGGTGTACGGGTTTCTCGATGACGGCACCTTTCTGCACCTCCATGTACCACCCGTTTTGCCCGAAGGCAGTATTCATTACCACGAATGGATTGTCATGCATGGCATGGGCCTCGAGTTTGGCGCTCAGCCATTCAGAATCCTCACCTTCCAGGGCATCAGCCAGGGATTTAATGGTCAGCCCTTGCGGCCATTGCGACGCAGGCGTTGAAAGGGCCGGGACAAACTGCCCATTGACGAAGACGAAACGGATGTCGTCGAGGTCTTTGATGGCGGCATTTTCAATGTGTTCGGGGCTGAGCGTTGTGGCTTTTCCCAAAGCCCAGTTTTGGGAGACAATTTGGCGAACGCTGGTGTATTTCCAGTCTTCGTCCCTTCTGGTCGGGAAGCGCATTTCCTCGAGGTGAGCAGCGGCTTTGTCCTGAAGGGCTGCCAGCTTTGGTGCCGGCGAAGACAGGGCTTTGGCCTTTTCGTACAGCTCTATGAAGTGGCCTATATGTTCTGATGCGATGGCGGTTGGCATTGCTTGATTTGTTTTTTCACGAAAGCGGTTGATGACTCCTTTAGCCGGCAACGGCATTTTCTTCCTTGATCCAGTCGTAACCTTTCTCTTCCAGTTGCAGGGCCAGCTCTTTGCCGCCGGATTTCACGATGCGGCCGTTGAAGAGCACGTGCACAAAATCCGGAACGATGTAGTTGAGCAGGCGCTGGTAGTGGGTCACCACGATGAAAGAGCGGTCGGGGCTGCGCAGGGCGTTCACGGAATCAGCCACCACTTTCAGGGCGTCGATGTCAAGTCCGGAGTCCGTTTCATCGAGGATGGCGAGGCTGGGCTCCAGCAAGGCCATCTGCAGCATTTCGTTGCGCTTTTTCTCACCGCCGCTGAAGCCTTCGTTGAGCGAGCGCTTGAGCATTTGCTCGTCCATGCCCAACAGCTTCGTTTTGGAACGGATGAACTTGAGCATTTCCACCGGACTCAGCTCCTGCTGGCCGCGGGCACGGCGGTTGGCGTTGATGGCCTCTTTGAGGAAAGTGGCCATGCTGACACCCGGTATTTCCACCGGGTATTGAAAAGCCAGAAAAACACCGGCGTGAGCCCTTTCGTCCACGTCCATCTCCAGGAGGTCTTCACCTTTGTAAATGACGGAGCCTTCGGTAACCTCGTATTCTTCCCTTCCGGCCAGCACATTGGCCAGGGTTGATTTACCGGAGCCATTGGGGCCCATGATGGCGTGCACCTCACCGGGGTTCACCTCCAGGTTGATGCCTTTGAGTATTTCGTTGCCTTCTACTGAGGCGTGCAAATTCTTAATACTGAGCATATCTAAGTTGGTTAAGTTTTTTCAGAATGAAATTATCCTACGCTGCCTTCCAGGCTGATGGCCAGTAGTTTTTGCGCTTCTGCAGCAAACTCCATGGGCAGTTCCTGAAAGACCTCCTTGCAATAGCCATTCACGATCATGTTGATGGCGTCCTCTTCTTTCAGCCCCCGCTGCTGGAGGTAGAAAAGCTGGTCTTCACCGATTTTTGAGGTGGTGGCTTCGTGTTCCACTTTGGCGGTGTTGTTTTCCACTTCCAGGTAGGGGAAGGTGTGCGCTCCGCATTTATCGCCCATGAGCAGGGAGTCGCATTGCGAAAAGTTGTGGGCGTTCTCGGCCCGTTTGCCCACTTTCACCAGGCCCCGGTAGGAGTTGTGGCTGCGGCCTGCGGAAATACCCTTCGACACGATGGTGCTTCGGGTGTTCTTGCCGATGTGGATCATCTTGGTGCCGGTGTCGGCTTCCTGCCGATTGTTGGTCACGGCCACGCTGTAAAACTCCCCGATGGAGTCGTCGCCTTTCAGAATGCAGGAAGGATATTTCCAGGTTATGGCAGAGCCGGTTTCCACCTGTGTCCATGAAATGCGGCTGCGCTTGCCGGCACAAAGGCCGCGCTTGGTCACGAAGTTATAAATGCCACCCCGTCCTTCTTCATCGCCCGGATACCAGTTCTGCACGGTTGAGTATTTGATGTAGGCATCGTCAAGGGCAATCAGTTCCACAACGGCCGCGTGCAGTTGATTCTCATCCCGCATAGGTGCGGTGCAACCTTCCAGGTAGCTGACATAGCTGCCTTCTTCGGCAACGATGAGGGTACGCTCAAACTGCCCCGTATTGGCAGTGTTGATCCGGAAATAGGTTGACAGCTCGATGGGGCAGCGCACTCCTTTCGGTATGTAAACAAAAGAGCCGTCGCTGAAAACGGCGGAGTTGAGTGCAGCAAAGAAGTTATCGGTTTGCGGAACCACCGAGCCCAGGTACTTTTTTACCAGTTCCGGGTGCTCCTTGACGGCTTCGCTGAAAGAGCAGAAGATGATCCCTTTTTCAGCGAGCATTTCTTTGTAGGTGGTGGTGACTGACACACTGTCGATCACGGCGTCCACAGCCACACCGGCCAGCACCTTTTGCTCTTCCAGGGGAATGCCCAGCTTCTCAAATGTGCGGAGCAGCTCAGGGTCCACCTCGTCCAGGCTGTCGTATTTGGGCTTCTTTTTTGGCGAAGCGTAATAAATGATGTCCTGGTAATCAATGGGCTCGTATTTGACATTGGGCCAGTGCGGCTCCTCCATGGTCAGCCAGTGGCGGTAGGCTTTAAGCCGCCATTCCAACAGCCATTCCGGCTCTTCTTTTTTGGCCGAAATCTGCCGGATAACATCCTCGTTGAGTCCCTTCGGAAAAACTTCGGTATCAATATCGGATGTGAAGCCGTACTTGTAATCACTCGACGTGTGTTCCTCGAGTGTCTGCATTGACTCGCTCATAACAGTCATTATTTATGGAAGTGAGAGGCGTGCATTTCCTGCCGGATGAACAGGGCGGCAAAGGTACGCATGTTATTTAGACTAATTTTCAATTAGGTAGCAATAATTACAAAAATCACCAGCCTGGGTTCATCAGAGAATGTCATTTTTTAGTCCTTCAAACTGATTTTAATCGCCAAATGGTGCAAAGATTCGCTTACTGGGACAGAAGCCGGCATTAAGCTATCTTGCGCCACATAGTATAACGTGCAGGAAATTCACCTCGATTTGTTCCGACGCAAGCCCAAAACACATGTTCTTCCGGCCCTGATTGTGGGGTTGCTGCTGCTTGCTTCCGCAATGCGGGCGCAGGAGTTGCCCAATACCATCCATTTCGATAAAGGCGATTACCACTCCCAGAGTCAGAACTGGGACATCTGCGCCTTGCCTGACGGAACTGTTTTCTTCGCAAACAACGGTGGCCTGCTGGAATACGACGGCGCACGCTGGTATCAATACCAACTGCCTGACCGACAGGTGGTGCGGGCCGTGGCCTGCCTCGACGGGAAGGTCTTTGCCGGCGGCTTCGCCGAGTTCGGCTACTTTGAGCCTGATGAGGCAAGGAAGTGGCGCTACGTGTCATTGAGCAAAGCACTGAACAGTGAGGCCATCCGCACCGAAGAGGTCTGGCACATATTGGCGCACGCTCCTTCGGGCAATGTTTACTTCCAGTCATTCTCCACCATTTTCAGGTACGACGGACACCGGGTGGAACAAATCACCCCTCCGGCCAATATCATGTACCTCGAAAACATCCGCGGGAGGATCGTTTTTCAGGGAATCGGATCGGGGCTTTATGAACTGTTGGATGGTGGCGGCTTCCGCTTTCTTGAGGGGTCGGAAGCACTGGCCGAAAGCATCGTCACCTTCATTTTGCCGAAGGGAAAAGACACCCTGCTGGTGGGTACCCGCAACGAGGGGCTCTTTACCTTCAGCAACAGGAGCTGCCAACCCTGGGCAAACGCTTTCAACCAGCGAATCCGGAAATCCCAGCCCAACAAAGCAGTGCTGCTCCCCGATGGACGCCTGTGTATCGGAACCATCCGGGAAGGGGTTTACGTCTTTTCTGCCGAGGGTGAGATGCTGTACCACCTTGAGCGTCCGAGCGGTTTGCAGAACAATACTGTGCTGGCAATGACCCCGGGCGTTCAGGGGGAACTTTGGGTGGGCCTTGACCGGGGAATCGATTGTGTGGAGCTGAACATGCCGTTACTGCGCTTCACCGATTGGACCGGGAAGTTAGGGACTGCCTATGCTGCTTCGCTGCGCAACGGTAAGTTGTACCTGGGCACCAACCAGGGGCTTTTCTTGAAAAACTGGCCGGATCGCAATGCCCGATTCGAGCTGATCGATGGGACCCAGGGGCAGGTCTGGTGCCTGTACGATACACCTGAAGGATTGCTCTGCGGTCACAATGAAGGCACTTTTCTGATTGAAGGGTCCAATGCCCGCAGAGTATCGGATGTAACGGGTGGGTGGACGATCTCGGCTGTTGCCGGAAAACCCGATGTGCTTTTGCAGGGTACCTACACTGGGCTGGTGGTTTTTGGCCGCAAAGAAAATACCTGGCAGTTCAGTCACCGTGTGGATGGCTTCCAGAAGGCCGTCAAGTACCTGTTTATGGATGATGGGGGCTACTGGTGGGCAGCACATCCCAGCCGGGGCCTGTGGCGTCTGAAGCTGAGTGAGGATTTTTCAAAAGTGGTGGAAATAAGGCGCTTTGGTGCAAAGGACGGCCTGGAGGCTGATTTCAATGTGCGGATGTATCGCTGTGAGGACAAGTTGTTTCTGGTGGAAGGTGGCAGGTGGTACAGGGTGGCCGATGGGCAACTGAATGGCATCGAGGAAAACCTGAATGTTGAGACGGAAATCTGTTTGCCGAAGGGACTTCGCGTGCATGCCGCTTCGGGCAATGTGGAGGTAGTGCGGAATAACTTGCGCAGGCGCTATCCGCTGGTGCTGGTGCCCGGCTATGAAACGGCAATTTTGCTCGCCGATTCCATCCTGCTATTCTGTTTGGAAGACGGGTATGCGCTGTTGCCTGCCGAAGCAGTTCAGGAAGAATCAAAACCTGAAACCGGACTTCGGGTGGCTGCCGTGGAGGTGCTGGGCAACCCGGCCAAAACATATTACCCCACCGGCAAGGATACGCTGTGGCAAACAGCAGCGAACCGCAACAACCTGCGACTGCTGCTGGCTACACCGGCCATGTGGCATGCCGGTCCTTTCGAATGGCAACTTGCAGGCCCCGTGGAAAAAAGCTTTACGACCGAAAAACCGGAAGCAGAGCTGACGGGCCTGGAAGCGGGCGTTTACACCCTTTCTGTTTTTGCCGAAGGGAATAAAGGGGAGTGTGAATTCAGCTTTGAAGTGTTGCCTCCCTGGTGGCAGCAATGGTGGGCCCTGCTGATCTGGGCTTGTCTGCTTTTATTGGCGGTTGCCTTCGTCGAAAAATTTTACCGGGCACGGCTGCGGCGCCATCAGTTGAAAATGCAGGCAGAAAAAGAAAGAGAACTGGCTGCCGAAAGGCTGGAAGCGGAGCGGGAACGCCTGGCAGCTGAAGTGCAGAACAAAACCAGGGAGCTGTCAAGCGCCACCATCAACCTCATTCGCAAGAACGAGGCTTTGACCGGATTGCTCGAAGAGCTGAAGGGCATGGACATGGACAGCCGCAGCCGGTTCAGGCTGCGAAAGTTGATCGAAAGCCACCTGTCGGCCGATGAGGATTGGCAAACCTATGAGCAGGCTTTCAATCAGGTGCACGATGCCTTCTTTACAAAACTCAAACAAAAGCATCCGCAACTGACAACCGGTGACCTGCGGTTGGCTTCTTTTCTCCGTCTCAATTTGTCTTCGAAAGAAATCGCATCGCTGCTGGGAATCTCGGTCAGGGGAGTGGAAAACAAGCGCTATCGTCTGAGGAAGAAACTCGGGTTGCCGCCGGATGCCAACCTGGCTGCTTACATCATCGAGTTTGAGTAAAGCAGAAGATTGCCCCAAAAACCTCAAAAACCTGATAAAAAACCTCCCCAAACCCTTTCCCTTCGGTAAACACCGATCATTCCCTATAAGTGGCAAAAGTCACCGAATGCCGGTGTGTGATGTTTATTATTTTCCGCCGGACAATAGCCTGAAGAATTCCTACTTTTGCTGGCCTTTTGAGGCAAACCATTTGGCTGCCTGTTCGTTGAGGATGTGCAGGCTGCTTTTCCGAAAGAAAATTCAGGTATTGGAAAGTGTTATTTTCTGAAGATTTGTTTTTCCGGAGAATAACATGGGTGCGTTCAAAATCAACTTGAAACTCGAAAAATCACAAAAAGGTATGGATCCACTGAAGAAGAAATTTGCGGAACTGGCCCTGGCACAGTTCAAAGAAATGAAGGCTTTCAAAGCCGAATACGGCAACGTAAAAGTTTCTGAAGTATCGGCGGCTCAGGTGTTTGGCGGCGCCAGGGGGGTTATCATGTTATTGTGGGAGACTTCTTTGCTGGATCCGGACCTGGGTATCAGGTTTCGCGGGTATTCCATTCCGGAACTCAGAGAAAAACTGCCTTGCCTCGGTTGTTCAGAGCCCTTGCCGGAAGGATTGTTCTGGCTGATGATGGTTGGGGAGATTCCGACCGAAGAAGAGGTAAAATGGCTCAGCGAGGAATGGAGGAAAAGAGCAACTGTTCCTGAGCATACGTTCCGAATGCTGGATTCACTGCCCGTGGACACCCACCCGATGACCCAGTTCATTGCAGCCATCAGTTCCATGCAAACCGATTCCATTTTTGCGAAGCGGTACTTTGAAGGAATGGCCAAAACTGAATACTGGGATGCCGTTTATGAGGATGCAATGAACCTCATCGCCAGGTTGCCCAGGATCGCAGCTTATATCTACCGGCGGTCTTACCACAATGGTGAGCACATCGATCCCGACCCCAATCTTGACTGGTCAGCCAACCTGGCTCACATGCTTGGTGTAACGGACGATCCGACCTTTAAAGACCTGATGCGTCTTTACATGACCATCCACGCAGACCACGAAGGTGGAAACGCATCTGCCCATACCACACACCTAGTTTCATCTACCCTTAGCGACCCGTACCTGTCTTTCGCTGCCGGCATGTCTTCTTTGGCCGGCCCATTGCACGGCCTGGCAAACCAGGAGGTGATCAAGTGGATTTTCGAAATGGTGGAGGAACTGGGAACCACCAAGCCTTCCTCTGACCAGATCGAAGCATTTGTCAAGAAAACCCTGAGTGAGGGCAAGGTAATTCCGGGATATGGTCACGCTGTTCTTCGTCAACCGGACCCGCGGTTCATTGCACAAAAGCGATTTGCCGAGAGGCACCTGCCCGATGATGATTTCATCAATGTGGTTTGGAAGGTTTACGAAGTGGTGCCACCCATTCTCCAGAGCCTCGGCAAGGTGAAAAACCCATGGCCCAATGTGGATGCACACTCGGGCGCCATTCTGGTTCACTACGGACTGAAGGAGTACAGTTTCTACACCGTCTTGTTCGGTGTGTCAAGGGCATTGGGTGTGCTGGCCTCTGCCTGTTGGTCCAGAGCTTTGGGCTTGCCTTTGGAAAGGCCAAAGTCCATCACTTTCAATGCACTGAAAGAAAAGGTGCTTCAAAGTGCTAAGAACACGGCGTCTGCCAATTAAACCTGTCTGGCGTCCAACAGCGCAAAATGGCATCCGGCATTTACCGGGTGCCATTTTTTGTTTGGTGGAAATGTGGATAGCTGGATTTTAAGCGGAGGGCTCAGGGCTGGTGTGTCTATTGGCAAAACCCAAATGCGTATCTCCCTCGCTGCCTGTAAAATTTTGTTTTAGTGCCCAAAGAAATTACTTTTGCCCGGATTTTTTCGAAGGTGGCGGGCAATCATTGTATCCTCTCAAAAAATTGCGCCCTGCTTTCGATCCAATCCGCTAAAAATCAACTTTTTAAGAATCTTATTTCTTCACAACCCGTAAATACGGGCGGCGGTTGGTTTGGTAAGGAACTTACTGAACAGGGCCCCGGCAACGAAACGTAAAGTACAACAGACATGGCTTTAATCGGAAAAATCAGGAGACAGAAGTGGTTGTTAACAGGTTCGCTGGCAGTTGCTTTGTTCCTGTTTATTGCAATGTTGATGTTCGACAACCCCAACCAAAGTTTCATGGGTGGCAGTGCCACCATGGTTGGTGAAATTGAAGGTCGCAAAATTGAAAACAGCGAGTTCAACGCTACCTATGACATGTTGTACCGGAATCAAACCGGTGACACTTATGCACAGCGCACTTACCTGTGGAACTACTTCGTGGAAGAAGCATTGGTGAAAAAGTACGCCGAACTCATCGGCCTGGGAGTCAGCAAAACTGAATTGCTCGACCTGCAATTTTCTGCTGACAACAGCCGCCTGAGCCCCATCATCACCAGCCGCTATGTAAACCCCAATACCGGACAGCTCGACAGGGCGCAACTGGATCAGCTCAAAAATATCATCACGGCCAACCAGATTGACCAGATGATTGCCAATGGCCAATTGCCAGCTGATTTCAAAGCTCGCTGGGCTTATCAGGAGAATGAGATCATCAAAGAGAGATTGCAGACCAAGCTTTCCAATCTGATCGCCAAAGCGATGTACACACCCACCTGGATGGCCGAAATGATCAGCACCGATCAGAACACCAAAGTGGACTTTGAGTACGTCATGGTTCCTTTTGATGAGATTGACAACGCTGATGTCTCCCTCGAGGATGCTGATTACGAGGCATATTTCGAAGAGAACAAGGAGCAGTTCCGTCAGAAAGAAGAAACCCGCAAACTGGAATACGTCGTTTTGAATGTCATTCCTACCGCTGAGGACTCTGCCAATATCCGCCAACGCATCGCCGATCTGGTGGATGATTTTGCGCAAGCTGAAGACGATTCTTTGTTTGTTGAGACCAACTACGGTACCATTGACGTGGCCTACTTCAAAAAAGACCAGCTCAGTCCGGCCATTGCTGACACCATTGCTGACCTTGCCATTGGGCAGGTTTACGGTCCTTACCTCGATGCAGGTGAGTACAAAGCCGTGAAATTGCTGGATAAAAAAGTGGTGCCGGATTCTGTAAGAGCCCGCCACATTCTGCGCAGGGCTGAAGACCAGACCTCTTACCTGGCTGCTGTCAAGACCATTGACAGTTTGAAAACACTGATTGAAACCGGTGCTGCAACATTTGACTCGCTGGCACCTGCTTTCAGCCAGGACCTTTCTAACGCCAGCAAAGGAGGCGATCTTGGCTTCTTTGCACCCGGCATGATGGTTAAGCCTTTCAACGATGTGTGCTTCTACCAGGCCGAGCCAGGCAAGGTGTACACGGTGACAACCCAGTTCGGTGTTCACCTCATCGAGGTGACCGACCGCAAGTTTTCCGACAACCGTGAAGAGTCTTACCAGGTGGCATACATTGCACAGCAAATCGTGCCCAGCCAGGAGACCCAGGATGCCGTTCGTGATGAAGCCCTTCAGTTGATCGAAGACAACCCCACATTGGCGGATTTGAGAAAGGCTGCTGCCGACAAAGGCCTCAGTACGGAAGTGTCCGGACCACTCAAGAAGAATGATTACATCGTCGGAAACCTGGGAGCCGGAGAGGGTTCCCGTGAAATGGTTCGCTGGGCGTTCGGACTAGATCCGAATGCTGATGAGCCTGAGGTGGGAGATGTGGCCCCACGTGAATTTGGCTTCCAGGCTGCAAACCAGTTTTACACTGAAAAATACGTTGTAACCGGCCTGCACAGCATCCGTCCGGAAGGTTTGCCAAGTTACAAGGACGTGAAAGCCGAGATAGAACCAGCAGTGATTAACCGCAAGAAAGGAGAAATCATTGCCGGCCGTATCAATGGCAACACCGACCTCGTATCCATCGCCAATACTTTCTCCACCAAAGTTGATACTGCATTGAATGTTACGTTGGCTTCTGCCTTCATTCCGAATGTAGGCGCAGAGCCAAAGGTGGTAGCAAAAGCTTACAAGACCGAGATTGGTCAGGTAGCTCCTCCGGTGGTTGGAAATGCAGGGGTTTTCTCTGTGAAACCAACCAACAAACCGGCGCCGGCTCCCGCAGCAAATATAGCCCAGGTGAAAATCTCCAACCAGCAGGGTTTGCGCTCACTGGTCAGAACCCGCCTGATGCAGGCCTTGATGAAAAACGCCGATATCACTGACAACAGGGCAAGATTCTTTTAAGCACCCAGGTGCCCTTCGTCGAAGAAAGCGCAGCCGAATTCCGGCTGCGCTTTTTTGTTTTGACCTGTAGCAGTACATTTAGCCTCCAATTGAAACAATCGTCTTTCACAAAACCGAAAAACAATGAGCGAATTTGCCAACGAAAAGATTGAAAGAATCATCAATGAAGGCTACGACTTCAGGATGGGGGACTACATCAGCCAGGGTTTTAACACTGTGCAGAAGAACCTGGGAGGTTTCATTCTCTATGCCCTTGCAATGTTTGTGATACTGGCTGTGGTCAACTTCATACCCATTATCGGGGCCCTTCTCAATCAGTTCATCCTGGGGCCTGCCCTCACGGTAGGGGCTTATCTGGTGGCCAACAAGATTCGAAAAGGAGAATCCACTGAGTTCAGTGACTTTTTCAAAGGGTTCGATTACGTACGCCCGCTGGCACTCACAGCACTGGGCATTTTTGTGGTAACCATGCTGGCCATGCTTCCTTTTGTTTTTCTGGGTGGCGGGATGGAGCTTTTCAGCTGGTACATGGAAGCGATGCAGGATCCCATGGGAATGCAGGGAACCGTACCCGATTTCGGCTTTTCCATTCTCTCCTTCCTCTTGCTTTTGCCAGCCGTTTACCTGGGTGTAGCCTATAGTTGGGCATACAAGTTTGTGGTTTTTTACGACATGAGTTTCTGGGATGCCATGGAGGCCAGCCGAAAGGTCATCACCAAAAAGTGGTTCATGATTTTCATTTTCATGATCATCATAGGCATCATCGCAAGTTTGGGAATTCTCCTGCTTTGCGTGGGTATTTTGTTCACCTTTCCGGCTTACCTGTGCATGAACTTCAGTGCTTTCGCAGATGTTACCCGCCTCGATGAAGAAGGCGATGCCATGGACGAGATCGAGCGCCACCTGGTGGATTGATCTCAGATCATTGGTAGAAACAAAAAAAGAGCTGACACCTTAGGTGCCAGCTCTTTTCTTTTTACGGCGAACACTAAATTTTACTCAGCAGTGTCAGCTTCCTTCTTCTCTTCGATTTTCTTGCGGTCTACTTCGCGCATGCCTTCTTTAATTTCGCTCTCAACGGCGTTTCGGGCATTGTTGAATTCTCGGATGCCTTTGCCAAGACCGCGCATGAGCTCAGGAATTTTCTTTCCGCCAAAGAGCAATAGAACCACGAAAAGTATGACGATCAGTTCTCCTCCACCTGGAAGGCTGAACAGGAAAATGGTATTGGTCATGGTCGTAATTTTTGAATTGTGATTTTGAAATGCAGGGCTTTGAAGCAAATGCTACCACCACTGCCAGCAAGCAAAATTAGTCTATTTATCAATGCCTGTTAGAAATAGCCGGTTGAGAATTGACACCTTAACGCGATGTCACACATCACTTCGCGGTAGGTCACTCATTTTTTAAGGCCGATTTCCCTCAGTCGTTCATCCAGGTATTGACCCGCCGTAATGGGCTCATAGGCCAATGGCCGCTCCTCGGAAACACACTGCGGCAGGCAACTGAGATCCATTTCGCTTCTGGGGTGCAAAAAGAACGGAATGGACAAACGCGGCTTGTGCCATTCTTCCCGGGGCGGATTTACCACCCGGTGGGTGGTGCTCTTTAGGTAATTGTTGGTCAGGCGCTGGAGCATATCCCCAACGTTGATGACGATTTCATCTTTTTCCGGCACCACATCCAGCCATTCGTTGTCCATGGTGAGTACCTGAAGGCCACCGGCAGAAGCGCCCACCAGCAAGGTGATGAGGTTGATATCCTCGTGCTGTTCGGCGCGGATGGCGCTTTCCGGCTCCTGTGTAATGGGCGGGTAGTGGATGGCCCTGAGTATGCTGTTGCCGAGGTGGATTTTGTCTTCAAAATAATCTTCCGGCAATTCCAGGTGGATGGCAATGGCTTTGAGTAGCTGTGCACCAGCTTTTTCAAATGCCCTGTAAAGCTTTATGCCCAGCTCCAGAAATTCCGGTGCTTCGTCCACCTTTACATTTGGTGGATAATCTTCCGGCGGAAGCTCGTTGTCACCTACTTCCTGGCCGATTTGGAAAAACTCTTTCAGGTCGCCGACATTGGAATGCTTGGCGTGTTCTTTTCCGAAGGAAGTGTAGCCGCGCTGCCCTGCCAGCCCTGGCACTTCGTATTTTTTCTTCACCGCTTCGGGCAATGCGAAAAAGGCTTTGGACGCAGCGTAGAAGTCTTCGATGAGCTTTTTGGGGATGCCGTGGTTGATGACCCCGACGAATCCGATCTCATGGAATGCTTTGCCGAGCGCTGCTACGAAGTCCTTTCGTTGCTGCTCATCCCCATCCACGAATTGCGACAGGTCAACCAGGGGTATTGCACGTTTTGCCATTTTGAAAAGTTTAGAATTGAATGTTTAGGGTTTAGATTGGGACTTCTGCCGAGTAAAAAGAGGGCGGCTTTTACCTTAATTCTGCGCAAGTCCTCTCGATCTCTACCTTGTAGGTAACGGATAGGTGCACATACGGTTGCCTAAGCACTACCTTTGCAAGGTTCATCAATGAATTCACATCCCTGATGGAGCGAAAACAATCGCAAATATATCCTTCGGAGTGGGTTTACCACCTAATGTTCTGGCTGGTGTATTGGGTTTTTGCCAGTATGCAGGATGTGGTTTACATTCCGCAATTCAGGGAGAACTTCAACCTGCCCATGCTTTTTGGATCCATTGGGGTGGTGTATTTCAACTACTACTACTGGATTCCAAAATACCTGATCAAGCAGAAAAGGCACTGGTTTTACTCGCTCAGCATTTTTAGTATTATCGTCGTAAATGCCTGGGTGGTCATCTACATCATTCAGATGTTCAGCCACCAGAAAGAGTTTTATTTCTGGGAGCGGGTCTTTACCCTCGGAGTTGACACCACTGTGCTGGTGGCATTTACCACTGCCTTCAAGTTCATTGTACAATGGCATGAGCGGAACAACTACGCGATAAACCTCGAGAAGAAAAGCCTCGAGAACGAGTTGGACATGCTGAAATCGCAAATCAACCCGCATTTCATTTTCAACACCCTGAACACCATCTATTTCCTGATGGAGCAAAAGGAAAGCGAAAAGGCAAAAGAGGCCCTGCTGAAATTCTCTGATACGCTCAGCCACCAGTTGTACGACTACAACAAAGACCTCATTGAACTGGACAAAGAGGTGGAGTACCTGAAGAACTACATTGAACTGCAAAAGCTGCGTTCGGACGAAGAGCTGCTGGACCTGCACGTTTCATTGCCCGAAAGGGCGACCGGCTACAAAATAGCGCCTATGCTGCTCATTCCTTTTGTAGAAAATGCCTTTAAGCATGGTTCCAACTCAAAAGGTTACTATGTGTTGGTAGATTTGAAGTTGGACGACGGCGTATTGTATTTCCGGACGGAGAATACCGTGAACCCTAACAAACGCACATTGCGCAGCCAAAGTGAAGGGGGCATCGGCCTGGTCAATGTGCAAAGGCGTTTGGAGCTGACCTATCCCGGACGCCACGAACTTCACCTCTCGAATGGGAATGGCCGCTACAAAGTTGATTTGAAAATCCAATTGAATGAAAATAAGCTGCCTGGTAATCGATGACGAACCCGTAGCCCGGAAAGGCCTTGCACTCTATGTGGAACAAACCCCTTTCCTGGAACTGGTAGGCACCTGCAAGAGTGCCCTGGAAGCCACCTCCATCCTCCACGAGCAGGAGGTGGAGCTGCTCTTTTTGGACATTCAGATGCCTGAGCTGTCAGGAATAGATTTCATGAAGTCGTTGGAGCAGCCGCCCGCCGTGATCTTCACCACAGCCTACCGGGATTATGCCATCGAGGGTTTTGAGTTGAATGCCCTGGATTACCTTGTGAAGCCCATTTCTTTCCAGCGCTTTCTGAAAGCGGCCAACAAGGCCCAGAGCCATTTTGAAATGTTGCGCCAGCAAAGCCCTGTAGCTGCCAGTGAAAGAGATGATTATTTCTTCATCAAATCAGATGGGCAGTTCATTCGCATCAGGCTGGAGAATGTACTCTATTTTGAGTCGGAAAAAGATTACGTTTTCATCTACACCCGGCAAAAACGATACCTGACGCTTCTGTCATTGAAGCAATTGGAAAAAGAGCTGCCGGAAGATCGTTTCCTGCGGGTGCACCGCTCTTTCATCGTTTCGCTGGACAAAGTCGAGCTGATGGAGGGCAACCAGGTGGTCATTGCGGACAGGAAGATTCCCGTTAGCCGTACACTACAGGAAACCATTTACAACAAGCTCATTGCCGGGCGTCTCTGGAAAAGGGACATGTGATGCTCAAGGCTTCAGGTCGAGGTTCACGAACTTTGCCACCATCACGACCGCATTTTCATCTTCAAAAGCGCTTTTCATTTCTCTTTTCAACACATCCATGACCAGCTCGTAAGGTCCGAAGACCTGTGTGCTCATGGTGTTGGTATTTACGGTGAGGCCTTCGTAAGACTTCAGCTTTTCCACAAACTTCAGAATGGGTGTTCCGTAAGCTTCCGAAAGAGGATACATGCTCAGTTCTACTGATATCTTCATTGCGCTGTTTTTTTCTCAAATGTTTGGTCGTCAACAGGCCGCAAAGATTCAACATTCGGCAGGTAGGTAAAACCAGGAGAGGTATGACTTTCCCTTGCCTACTCAATTTGCAGCAAGTATTCTCGCAACGAAGTGGATCGGAACCCTAAGGCCCCCACCCTCTGTGAAATCAAAAGGTTGGATTTTCTCATACCAATTCGCATTGGGTATATAAATCCATGAGTGCCATGTATGTAACGGATAGTTCTCTTACTTTTACAGCGTCCAAATTGTGTTGGAAAACGACGTTCAGGAAAGACGCCTGTTAAAGTGAAAAGGAATTTGGTCTTTGGATATAAATAGTCGCCGCTGTTGGGTTTCAGAGGATGTTGGAAGTGAGAAGATACAGCGGCGCAGTCATGCAAGTATAAAATTCAATTGGCATCAGCCAGTATCCGGCAGTGCAATTCTTGTGCATTTTCCGGAATAGTGAATACCATTTGAAGCGCTCGCAGCAACAGCCATTCACTTCACTTTTACAGTTTTTCCTGTTCACATAATGGTGCCGCCTGTTGCGGCAATAAAACCGGATCAGAATTGCAGTTTCGGGAAATACATGGTCAGTCCTGGGCAAAAGGTAGTTTGTTGTCCATGGCTTCCGGGGGGAGGCTGCCCCATGCTGTCATGCTGATTGGCAGCCCTGGCAGCGGAGACCTCGCCCTTGCCCTCGCTTTTGCCCAGTATGTGCTGTGCGAAAGCCCGATGGAGGGTGATTCCTGTGGCCAATGCCGGCATTGTAAGAAAGCCGCCCGGCTGATACATCCTGATCTCCATTTTTCTTTTCCAACTGTTGGGAAGGACGTGACCAGTGACTCGCTGCTTCCGCAATGGCGTGAAGCGGTGGCGGAGAACCCCTTCCTGAATGTCAACGACTGGCTGGAGCACCTTGACGCCGGTAACAAACAGGCCAACATCAACCGGGCAGAATGCCTGCACGTGGTCAAAAAATTGAGCCTGAAATCTTTTGAATCACCTTTCAAGGTGCTGGTCATGTGGCTGCCGGAGTACATGGGCCGGGAAGGCAACCGGCTGTTGAAGCTCATCGAGGAGCCACCGGAAAACACCCTTTTGATCTTTGTAGCCCAAAAAGAGGAACTACTGCTGGGAACCATCGTTTCAAGGTGCCAGCTGGTAAGGGTTCCCAGGCTGAAGGATGAAGAAATCGCCCAGGCCCTGCAGCAGCTTAAATCACTGCCGCCGGAAAAAGCACACTTGCTGGCTCACCTGGCCGATGGCGACCTGAACGACGCCTTGAAACTCAGCCAGAACCAGGAATATTCTTTTTCAGACCTGTTCATATCCTGGCTGCGGCATTGTTACACCGGCAACGGGGTGGAATTAACCGCCATGACCGAAAAGATCTGTCAATTTGGACGTGAAGAGCAAAAACAATTCTTGCAGTACGGGCTCCATTTCCTTCGGGAAATGACCCAGATAAAACTGACTGGCGAGGCTTCAAACGCAAGGTTGCTGGAAGCTGAAAAGAAGCCCGCCCAAAGCCTTGCAGGCTTGTTGAGTGTCGAACAACTCGATAAAATGAGCCGCTTGCTGAATGATTGCGCCTATTACATCGAACGTAATGCCAATCAAAAACTGTTGTTCCTGGACGCTTCCATCCAGGTTCACAAACTTTTTAAAATGAATCGCCAGCCCGTGAATGGCTGACGGAATTGACAATGAACGGGTCCTGCGTCCCGACAGCGGATCCGCAAAAAGATAAAAACCATGGCTTGTGCTGGGTGTAGTGTAAAGACGAAAGATGGAACTCCGCTCGGTTGCCGAAGCAACGGCAACTGTTCCACTGGCGGTTGCAACCGCCTGAATACTTACGATTGGCTTACTGCGCTGGATATTGAAGATGTAGAGCCTTTCAATGTCGTGGAGGTGAGCTTCAAGAATGGCGCCCGTAAAGCTTTTTATTACAACCAACCCTATACCCGGGCTACCACCGGCGATTATGTAGCGGTGGAAACCAATTCGGGGTTCGACATTGGTTGCATCACCCTGTCGGGTGAGTTGGTACGCACACAGATGCGAAAAAAGCGGGTGCCCGAAGACGGGTATTTTCCGAAGGTGCTCAGGAAAGCCAATGAAAAAGACCTGAAAAAACTGGACGAAGCCCGGAGTCGTGAAAAAGAAGTGATGATTCGGGCCAGAGCCATCGCCCGCACCCTGAAGCTGAACATGAAAGTTGGTGATGTAGAGTTTCAGGGGGATGGCCGGAAAGCCACTTTTTATTACACCGCAGATGGCAGGGTGGATTTCCGGGAGCTTATCAAGCTCTATGCAAAGGAGTTCAAAGTGAAAATCGAAATGCGCCAGATTGGCGCCCGCCAGGAATCTGCCAGGATAGGCGGCCTGGGCCCCTGTGGCCGTGAGCTGTGCTGCTCCACCTGGCTGACCTCCTACCGCACAGTGTCAACGGCCGCCGCCCGCTATCAAAACCTGGCCATCAACCAGGCCAAACTCTCGGGACAATGCGGCCGCCTGAAATGCTGCCTCAATTACGAGTTGGACACTTACATGGAGGCACTTTCCAACTTCCCTGAAGATGCCGAAAAACTTCAGACCAAGTTGGGAACCGCCGTCCTTGTGAAGACCGATATCTTCAAGGGACTCATGTACTACACCTACGAAAAAGGCGCCAACAGGGGCAGGTTGTTTACCCTTGACCTCGAGAAGGTCCGCTCCGTGCGTGAAATGAATAAAAAGGGTGAATTCCCCGAAGATCTTGCCGAGTTGCACGTCAACCTCACCCCTGCTGGTGAAGAGCCGGAACATGATTACGAAGATGTAACCGGGGTGATTGAGCTGCCTCCCGAAGAACGGAAGCGCAGAAGAAACAAGCGGAGGAAAAAAGGCAGAAACACCAGGAGCGGAAATACCAGAGGCGGAAACAATCAAAAAAAGTCTGCCGACGATAAAGGCCCCGAATCCAACCAAACCAAAAGTGACAACCAAAATGCCAAAGGTGGCAGCCGACGCCCCCAGCGAAACCGCGGGCGCGGCAGGGGAAGAAACCGCAACCGGAACAATGACAACAAAGACAAAAAGTCTTGATCCGGGTGATTTGATTGTTGTTAATCCCAAACACAAACTCCAACTATTATGAACTACGATGTGACGGTTATCGGGTCAGGACCAGGTGGTTATGTCGCTGCCATCCGCTGCGCCCAGCTTGGCTTCAAAACAGCCATTATTGAAAAATACAACACCCTGGGAGGTACCTGTCTGAATGTGGGGTGCATACCATCAAAGGCCCTGCTGGATTCGTCAGAACATTTTTACCAGGCTGCCCATGACTTCGAGGCGCATGGCATTTCTGTTGGAAGCCTGAAAGTGGACCTGGCCAAAATGATCGACCGTAAAAACGACGTGGTCAACCAGAACGTGAGCGGCATCAGCTACCTGATGAAGAAGAACAAGATCGATGTTCATCACGGACATGCATCGTTTGTCGATGCCAACACCATCTCCATTGCCAAAGGCGATGGAAAGACGGAAGAAGTAAAAACTGACAAGGTCATCATTGCAACGGGTTCAAAGCCCATAGTTCCCGAAGCATTCAACTACGATAAGAAACGGGTCATCACCTCCACTGAAGCCCTCAACATCACCAAAGTGCCAAAGCGCATGGTGGTCATTGGTGGTGGTGTCATCGGCCTGGAGCTGGGTTCTGTTTACGCCCGCCTCGGAACGGAGGTGGAAGTGGTGGAGTTCCTGGACCGCATCATTGCGACGATGGACAAAGATTGCAGCAAGGAGCTGATGCGCTCCCTGAAAAAACTGGGAATGAAATTTCACCTTGGCCACAAGGTGAACACCGTGACCCCTTCCGCCAAAGGCGTTAAGGTGGAAGTGCAAAAGCGTGACAGCGATGAGACCTTCACCCTGGCAGCCGACTATTGCCTGGTGGCCATCGGAAGGAGACCCTACACCGATGGGCTTGGACTTGGCAAGGCCGGCGTGCAGATGGACGAAAAGGGGCGGATCCTTGTGGATGAGCACCTGCAAACCAACGTGCCGGGCATCTACGCCATTGGCGACGTGGTGCGGGGCGCCATGCTGGCCCACAAGGCTGAAGAGGAAGGTGTTTTCGTGGCGGAAACCATGGCCGGTCAGAAACCTCACATCGATTACAACCTCATCCCGGGCGTGGTTTACACCTGGCCGGAAGTGGCTGGCGTGGGCAAAACCGAAGACCAGCTCAAAGAGGAAGGCGTGCCTTTCAAAGTGGGCAAGTTCCCTTACAAAGCCCTGGGCAGGGCCCGTGCCAGCGGAGATGTTGACGGCATGGCTAAAATTCTGGCCCACAAAGACACCGATGAAATACTGGGTGTGCACATCGTGGGTGCCAGGGCAGCGGACATGATTGCCGAAGCCGTGGCTTTGATGGAGTTCAGGGCTTCAGCAGAAGACTGCGCCCGCATGAGCCACGCCCACCCGACCTTTACCGAAGCTATTAAAGAGGCGGCGCTGGCCGCCACCGATAACAGGCCGATTCACCTGTAATCTCAATGATGGATCAGAGCAGTGCGGCATTCGGACAGGTTCCGGATGCCGCATTATTTTTTGATCCTGATCATTTTGCGGTCGTAACTGAGGCCGGTGAAAATGCCCAGCGCATTGGCATCACCTTCAAGGTTGGAGATGATGGAGCTGGGTTGACCGAAGGGGTTCCCGTTGGCATCGATGGCGTACTGAAGGCTCTCCAGAAAATCGAAATAGGCCCGTTCGATGTGGAAGATGGTTGTGAAAACCGTGTCGCCCTCCTCAAAGTCGAAGCCCGTTCCGAAGACAATCTTGTTGTCGTCAACAAAATCATCGAAGGTGGTAAAATCCTGATCGGGGATGGAATCCAGTGAGCCATGGTGCAGCATCCTTCGGTAGTAGTCTTTGGTATTGGGATCATCGGTGAGGTAGGTGAGCACCCTGGCCAGCGAATCTTTCTCTTCGTCAAATTCTACCACTACGCTGTCAATGGGCACTACCGGTAAAATACGGGTGGTAGCAGTGATGTGTTTGCCGTCGGGAGTGGTGATGTCCAGCTCGAAGTCGTTGTCGTAGTCAGCTGGAACCAGCTCTTCGTTGTAGTAGTTGAAAATTTTCTTCGTAAAAGGATTGAGCACGAGTCCGTTGGTCAGTTGGTGGGTTTTGCCCTGGTAGTGGATCAGCACCTCGGCACTGTCCACCAGCAGGTTTTCCACAAAGCCCTCCAGGTCCGACGGAAATGGTTCGAAATAGGGTGCACTGCGGGTGAGCAGGAGGCTGAAGGGTTGTCCGGGTTCCAGGTAACACTCAACGACGTATTGCGGCTGGTATTCCGGAAGGTTCAGGTCAATTTCCTTTTCCAGTGAGCCGCAGGCAGCAATGGCGGCTACAAATAAGGATGCTATGAGGTACGGCAGGTATTTCATTGCGGATTGGTTTTTTGTCAGAATTTGAAATTCCAGGTTAATGAGCCCAGGATGGGGAAGAGCGAGACCTGTTTGGCTTTAATTCCGGTTGGGATGGCCAGGGGCTCCGTTTCCGGATCGATGCTCTCTTCGTATTGAGGCTCCAGGTACAGGAAGAATGCATTCCTTCGGTTGGTCAGGTTGAAGATGCTCAGGGTCAGGTCGCTTTCGCCCCACTTCGGAAAGAAGCGGTAAACGAGGCCTGCATCCGCCCGGAAGAAATAGGGAAGGCGGAAGGCGTTGCGCTCGCCAAACACCGGCACGATGGGCTCGAAATCGGCACCATAAACATCCTGGAAGGCAAAGCGGCCAACGGGCAGCCAGGTGCGGTCGCCGCTGCCGTACACGGCCGTTCCGGAAATGGTCAGGCGCTTCGACAGCTTGTACATCAACACCAGCGAGAGGTCGTGGCGGCGATCATAGCGCGGGAAGTAGGGGTTCTCGTCACCGCTGAAAGTGCGGGTTTCATCCACCGGTTTGAAGCCGGTGCGGCGCACCATGGCGAGGGTGTAACCCAGCCAGCCGGTCAGTTTGCCTTCCTGTTTCTCGATGCCGAATTCCATTCCGTAACCATAACCCCGGCCAATGGCGAATTCATTTTCGAGTTCATTGTTGGCGAAAAGCCGGGCGCCATCCACGAAATCCACTTGTTTGCCGAAGCGCTTATAGTAAAACTCCTGGGTAAACAAAAAGCGGCTGCCGAGCAGGTATTCCCAGCCAAGTGCCACCTGGTCGGAGTTTTCGGGTTTGATGGTTTCAGTGGTGGGATACCAGATGTCGGTGGGCAAAGCAATGCCGGAGGTGCTGACAAGGTGCAGGTATTGGTACATCCTGGCATAACTGCCCTTTAGCGAGAAGTCGGGGCTGACAGAATAGACTGCGGCAAGGCGCGGCTCCACACCGCCGGAAAACTTGCCCTCATTGAGGAAGCCTGAAAAACGAATGCCTGCATTGACTTTCCAGGAATCGCCGATTTCCATTTCGTCAGAAAAATAGAGGCCCAGCGAGGCAGCATTGAAATCATCGCCACCGGAAAAAGACACCGAACCGTCGTCACTGCCTGCTTTCAGCCGGCCTACCCCAAACCAGTGGTAGGTCACATTGCCGCCGAAACGGAGGGTGTTGTTGCTGTTGAGCGAATAATAAAAGTCCGACTTCAGGTTGGCGTCGCGCACATTGGAGCCCACCTGGAAAGAGAAACCGGTCACTTTCGTCTCGATGTTGTATTCGTAGTCAGAATAGGTGAAGGTGAGGTTGTGGAACAGGTTGTTGTTGAAAACGTGGTTCCAGCGCACGGTGCCGGTGTTGTTGCCCCAGTTGAAACTGAAGTCGAAAAAGTCACCTTCAAAGCCAAAAACGTCCTGGCCGAAATAACCGCTCAGGAAGAGCCTGTCTTTCTCTCCGAGGGTAAAATTCACTTTGGTGTTGAGGTCGTAAAAATAGTAGTCGGGAATGGGCGAATAGTCTTCCTTGTCTTCGTTGGCCTTGTTGATCTGCCGGGTGAACAGGTCCACATAAGTCCGGCGGCCGGAAACGATAAATGAGGACTTTTCTTTTTGGATGGGGCCTTCCACCGTAAGCCTGGAAGTGATCAGACCGATGCCACCGGTGCCGTGAAAGGAGCGGTTGTTTCCCTCTTTCATTCTGACATCGATGACAGAGGAGAGCCTGCCGCCGTATTGCGCCGGAAAGCCGCCTTTGTAGAGTTTCAGGTCTTTGACGGCATCGGTGTTGAAGGTGCTGAAGAAGCCGAAGAGGTGATTGGCATTGTACACCACTGCCTCATCCAGAACGATCAGGTTTTGGTCAGAACCACCACCCCGTACAAACAGGCCTGTGGTGCCTTCCGAACCGGAAGGGATACCGGGTTTGAGCTGAATGGTTTTGAGAATATCGGTTTCGCCCAGGAAGGCCGGAATCACTTTCACTTCTTTGGTGCTCAGTTCTTCCACACTCATTTCGGTGCTCCTGAGCGATTCACGGAAGGAGTTGGCCTGCACCACCACCTCTGCCAATTGCACACCGGTGCTCAGTTCCACATTCAGGGTGGTATTTTCCTTCGGCAAAATTCTGAAAAGCCGGGGCTGGTAGCCCACATAGCTGAACTCGAGGGTCAGGCTGTCGTTGCCCGAAGGAACCTGGAAGGCGTAATAGCCATACTCGTTGGTGCTGGTGCCAAGTGAGGGCTTGTCGGGCACCAAAATGGTGGCGCCTATAAGGGTTTCGCCGCTTTCAGCGTCAATGACCGTACCGCTGATGGTGACTTCCGGCTGTGCCGTGTTTTGCGAAGACAAAACAAGTGCAGCATGCACAGCGACCAGAACAATGAATAGTTTTCTGAGCATTTGGTGTCGGGTGTATTAGGATGGAAGATTTTCGGGAAGGTGCGAAAGTACCTTCGTGCAATATGAACGCTTTACAATTTTATACCAACAAAGTTCAGGTGCCAACAAATGGGCCAGGTCAGCCATTTGCCAAATACATAGGAAACGGAGAGCTGGGTTCCATCTTCATTGAATCACTCCATTACTGATGACGGTCTGTTCCTTTTGAATTCAAAGGTGTAATTCAGGGCCGTCAGCCCATGTTTTTCAGAAATTGCCTCAGCTTCTCAATTTGCCGGCTGGACCCGATAACAATGAAACTGGAACCTGGTTCGAGGACGGTATCTGGGGAAGGGTTCACCTGGAAGCTGCCCGTAGGGGTGATATAACCGATGATGTTGGTGCCGGTTTTCTGACGGATGTGAAGTTCCCGTATCGATTTGTTTTTGCAGGAGGCCGGAGCCTTATTATAACTGATCTCTTCAAAAAGGATGTCGGCTTCGTTCTCGCGGCTGATCCGTGAGAAAAATTCAGTGGCCCCGGGCTTGCTCACCAGAGTTGCCATATAAAAACCGCCGATCTGCTCCGGCATGATGACGTGATCTGCTCCGGCCAGCTTCAGCTTTTTGATGGAGCGCTGAGAATTGGCCCGGCTGATGATGTTCAGGTTGGGATTCAGCTGGCGAGCGGTCAGTACCACATACAGGTTTTCCGAATCATCGGGCAAAGCTGCAATGAGTGCTTTGGCATTGGTTATTCGCGCCTCAATAAGGGCTTCATCGGTGGTTGCATCTCCTTGTACATACAGAATCTTATCATCACTTAGCTGAATGTCTTCCACTACTGCGGTGTCGTGCTCAATGACTACAAACGGCATTTTGTGAAGCAAGAAATGCTGGACCATTTCCTTGCCGTAGCGGCCATGGCCACAGATGATCACATGGTCGTTGAGTTTTTGGATGTTCTTTCTCATGATGTTGTGGTACATTCGTTTGAATAGCTCTCCATTTACGACGTAATAGGAAAAAACGGACAACAGATATGCAAACAAGCCTACGTTCAAGATGATGTAAAGCGAGGCAAAAAGGTGCCCAGTATCAGAAAGTGGACGAACTTCTGTGTAGCCTACTGTTGATACTGTGATCACCACCATGTAAAAAGCTTCCACCAGGTTGTACCCTTCCAGGTACATAAACCCGGAAACACCCACGAAAATGTCAAACAAGAAAAGAAAAAGCGCAATGCGGCCACTGAGGATGCTCTGAGAGATCTTGTTCAGCTTGGCTTCCGGCAAGGTCAATGCTCTTTTAATTTTATTTCTCATCTTGATTAAGGTGTGGGCTGTCGCTAATCCAACAGGTTTTTGATCCTCTGGTACTCGGATTGGAAGGTTTTGTTGCCTTTGCAGGCCAACTCCGAGGCTTTCTTCTCTATGGCAACCACCCTGTTGCCGGGGTCCGGGTGGGTGCTGAGAAACTCAGGCGGCGTGCCACCTTTGCCTTTTATCTTTTTGAAAAATGCCGCGGCTCCATCGGCCTTGTAATCGGTGGGGCAGAGGTAGATCACGGAGTATTCGTCTGCCTCGCTTTCGTGCTCCCGGCTGAAACGCAAAGAAGCCAGGCCGAGCGCTATTTGCTCGATCAGGCCGGGGTCGCTTTTGCCGGTAATGATCTGCCTGATGGCATCGAGGCCGTACAATTTGGTCATTTGCTGGGTGGAATGCCGGCGGGCTGCGTGGGCAATTTCGTGACCCATCACACCGGCCAGTTGCTCTTCTGAATCGAGGAATTTGATCAGTCCGGTGTACACGTACAGGTAGCCACCCGGCACTGCAAAGGCGTTCAGGGTTTCATCGTCTTTGATGATCTTCACCTCCCAGGCAAATTCATCTTTGTGTTCCACCTTGCCGGTTTGCAGCAGTTTGCCGGTGATGTTGCGGATGTAGCGGTAAACTTCTTCGTTGCCTTGTTCAGGCAAAATGGGGAATTGCTCGGGGTCGCTTTCGATCTGCGCTTTTACTTGTTTGCCGAGTGCAATGTCATCCTGCACGGTGAAGAGGTTGAAACCGCTTTTTAAGGCTCCGCAGCCCGGCAATGAGATGCCTGCCAGTAATATCGTTGCGAAGAGAATTGTAATCCGGGAATTCATGGTTGAGTATTTTGGTTTGTGAAATGAGGTTATGATGCTCGCAAAAGTAGTTTGGTCACTTTCGATGGCAAAAGAATTTTCGGGCGCTTCAATGAATGCAGGCAGAACCTGTCTTATTGCTCCAATTAAGTGAACAAAGGGTTAAGTCCGGCAGGATTCGTGTAGATACAAACAGGCTTTTCATGATATTTGCCAGGTCAGCAAAAAAACGGAATCACCATGCGACTGATTATTACCCTCTTTTTTTTCCTTCTCACATTTTCTGTTTCCTTCGGTCAAAAACCTCAGCGCCTGTCGAGTGCTGACATTTACGACGAAATAAAGGAACTCCAGGTATTGGGTTCAGCCCTCTATGTGGCTGCTCACCCGGACGACGAGAACACCCGCCTCATTTCCTGGCTGGCCAGTTCAAAGCACATCCGCACCGCCTACCTGTCACTGACCCGCGGTGACGGGGGCCAAAACCTAATCGGAACCGAAATAGCAGAACTGCTCGGTGTCATCCGTACGCAGGAGTTGCTGGCAGCGCGAAGGCTGGACGGCGGCCACCAATTTTTCAGCCGGGCCAACGACTTTGGCTACTCCAAACACCCCGATGAAACGCTCCGCATCTGGAACAAGAACGAGGTGCTGAGTGATGCGGTCAGGGCCATTCGCCGCTGGCAACCCGATGTGATCATCACCCGCTTTGACCCTAACTCCGCCGGCAGAACGCACGGCCATCACACCGCTTCGGCAATGCTGGCGCTGGAGGCTTATGAGCAGGCCGGCAACCCCAACGCCTACCCCGATCAGCTGACGGAGCTGAGCCCCTGGCAGCCCCGCCGTATCTTCTTCAACACTTCCTGGTGGTTTTACGGAAGCAGGGAGAACTTTGAGAAGGCCGATAAATCCAAAATGGTTACCGTGGATGTTGGCACTTACTTCCCCCTGAAAGGGAAATCCAACAACGAAATAGCAGCCGAGAGCCGCTCGCAGCACAAGAGCCAGGGCTTCGGGTCTATAGGAACTCGAGGCTCCCAGGAAGAATACCTGGACCTTTTGAGAGGGGATATGCCCAAAGACCCCACTGACCTTTTTGACGGCATCAATACCACCTGGTCCAGGCTGGAAGGTGGCGCCCCGATCGGAAAATTGCTGAAGCAAATAGAGCTGGATTATCGTCATGACAATCCGGCTGCAAGTGTGCCTGCCCTGCTGCAGGCTTACGCCAAAATGGGTGAACTGCCCGACAGTTATTGGAAGCGGGCGAAAATGGAAGATACACGGCGGATCATCGAGGCTTGCCTCGGTCTGTTCGCTGAAGCGGTGGCCACTGATTATTCCGCCACCCCCGGTGACGAAGTCACACTCGACCTCGAAATCATCAACCGCTCTGATATAGCTTGCAGGTTGGAAGGATTGCGGATTGTACCGGCAGGCTTCGACACCACTTTCACCCTCAGCCTGGAAAACAACGTGGACCACAGGTGGAGCCATACCCTGCGTTTGCCGAAGGAAATGCCTTACACCGCCCCGTACTGGCTTGACAAACCCTGGCAACTGGGCATGTACGAAGTGGACGACCCCGCCCTGATCGGCTTGCCGGAAACGCCCCGGAAGTTCAAGGTCATGTTCAGCCTGAACGTGGCCGGTTTTCCGATGGTGATTGAAAAAGAGGTGGTGCACAAATACGATGACGACGTGAAAGGCGAGGTGTACCGGCCTTTTGAGATTACACCTCCTGTCTTCGCAAACTTTGAAAGCAAGGTCTTTCTTTTTACCAGCGAAGAACCCCAGGAAGTGAGTGTGCGCCTGCGGGCAGGTAAAGATGCTGTGGCAGGCGAGGTTCAGATTTGCTTGCCCGACACCTGGCGGGTAGAACCGGAAACCATTGCATTCGAAATGGAGAAAAAAGGAGAGGAAAAGCGGGTAAGCTTTCTGCTTTATCCTCCGGCTTCACATTCCGAAGGAAAGATCTCTCCCATTTTGAAAATTGGCGATGAGAGCTACACGAAAGCACTCGTCAACATCGAATACGACCACATTCCGCCACAAATGGTGGTGGAACCTTCCGAAGCCAAAGTGGCCCGTATGGAATTGAAAAAAACGGGCGGCCGCATTGCCTACATCATGGGTGCAGGTGACCTGGTACCGGATTTCCTCCGGCAGATTGGTTATCAGGTAGATGTCATTCCTGAAGAAGCCATCACCGCCGAAAACCTGAAAACCTACGACGCCGTGGTGGTGGGCATCAGGGCTTACAATGTGCTCCAGCGCATCCAGTTCCTCCAGCCCGTGCTGCTGGATTATGTCAAAAACGGCGGCACCATGGTTGTGCAGTACAATACCAGCCGGGGTCTGAACATCCCCGATGAGGAGCTAGCGCCCTACCCTTTGAAGTTGTCCCGAGACCGTGTGACCGTTGAGGAGGCGCCGGTCAGCTTTCTGGCTCCCAACCATCCGGTGTTGAACTTTCCGAACAAGATCACCGAAAAGGATTTTGAAGGCTGGGTACAGGAGCGGGGGCTTTATTTCCCCAACGAGTGGAGCGATGAATTCACCCCCATTTTGGAAATGAACGACCCCGGCGAGGACCCCAAACAAGGCAGCTTGCTGGTGGCCAAATACGGTGAAGGGTACTACATCTACACAGGATTGAGCTTTTTCAGGGAATTGCCGGCAGGCGTAACAGGGGCTTACAGGCTCTTTGCCAACCTGCTCTCAATTGGTGATGCTGAAAAGCGTTAGAGAAAAAAATTGGAAGGGTTCTCTCAGCCTAATTCTTCAAGTTGGGAGAACTTTTTCAAGGTGATGATTTCCCATTCTTTCAAGACAGGTTCGACCTTCTGCTTTTCCGTGGCGGCGATGGCCACCAGGTAGAGGTCTCTTTTGTGCTTACCAACATTGGTCAGGTCAAAGTACTCCGTCACTTTGGGGTGCAACCTGGGCTGAAGATACCGCAATGCATGCGACCAATTGTCGAAGCCGAGCCGGTTGTCCTCACAAAGGGCAGCCAGCACGGCCACATCGTCGATGGAGCCGGTGTGCAAGTATGTGGCAAAGGTTTTCCAGGGCGACCTTTTCAGGTGCTCCAGCTCATTGAAATAGGGAACGGCGTGCCGGCCGATGTAGTGATTGCCAGCGGGGTTCAGGTCGATGAGCAGGGTGTCTTTGTAGCGCCGGCCGGAAGAAGGCTGCGGGATGCTTTCAATGATTACCCGCACGGGGTCGATTCGGCTGGCTTCCACTATTTCGGGGTTGCTGTCGGGGTTGAGGCAAACGGCCAGCCTCCCCATCTCCAGTCGCAGTTCCCGGTCGGCTTTTCTGAATTTATAGCCCAGCTGATTCCAGGCCTGGCGGGCTATTTCCCATTCTTCCAGGACCGTGGCTGCCAGTGCCAGGTTGCTCCAGGTTTCGTCGTTGAAAGGGTTGTTTTTGACGGCCCTCAGGCTGTAGTGGTAAACGGGTTTCCACTCCTTGCGGCTTTTATACAGGCGGCCCAGGTAGGCGTAGGGCGCTGACCAGTCAGGTGCCAGTTTCGCAATGCGCTTGCATAGCTTCACGGCGTTGTAAACGTCTCCCTCGCGGTCGTACTTCATCACCTCGCGGTAAAGCTTTTCTATTTCAGCGTTATTTTCGAAATGCTCTTTCATTCAGTTGCAAAATACTACCTGACGGTTCTTCCTTTCCAGTCGTATCGTTTCACCAGGTTGCCCAAGACACCTACAGTAACGATGTAAAGGATGTGAATCAACTGGGCGGGAAAGTAGCTCATCATCAATTCTTCTCTTCGAAAAAACTTTGCCATCATCCCGAGGTAAAAGTAGTCGGTCACAGTTTTTACAGATAACAAAAAAACAAATAAAACCAGTGCCTTTGTTCCGACGAAAAGAAAAAGAATTGGCGTGGTGAGGATAAATACACAGTAAAAGAAAACCCAGCCGAGGATGAAGGTGACCAGCCATTCCTTGTAATCTGTTGATTTAGAGGCCCAGCGCACCCGCTGGCTGATGAATTCCCTTACAGTGGGTTTGGCCAGGGTGCGTGCCGTGGCTTTTTCATTTTTCAGGAATGCGGTTTTGCCGGGGTTGCTAGCTGCAATTTTTTGCATCAGCAAAATGTCGTCACCGGTGGCAAGGTGGTCAATGCCCCGGAAGCCGTTCACTGCCTGATAAGCAGCTTTCGAATACGCCAGGTTGGCGCCATTGGCCATGTTCTTTATTCCGAGGCGGATGCCGGCCGCGGTTCCGCACATCATTCCGAAGAAATCTAGTGACTGGAACCGTTCGAACAATGATTGCTCCCGGTGAAAGCCTACGGGGGCAGCTATGAAAACCGGTTTCTTCACTTCGTAAAATGAACACATAAGCATCAGCCAGTCCGGCGGCAACACACAATCGGCATCTGTGGTTACAATCAACTCGCCATCGGCTGCCCTTACCCCCAGGTCTATCGCCTCCTTTTTGAAGGAGTTGACTTTTTTGCCTTCGGGCAAATGGGCTTTCAGTTCCAGCACTTCAAAGTGGGGGTACCTGTCAGCGAATTTCCGGGCAATGTCCAGTGTTTCATCTTCAGAATGATCATCCACGACGATGACCTGGGTGAGGCTGGCCGGATAGCTTTGCCCGGCGATGGATGCCAGGCATTCGGGTAGGTTGGGGGCTTCGTTCCTGGCGGGTATGATGACGGTGCATTTTACCGAAGGAAGATAAGCTGCCGGGGGCTCCCACACCGGCAGGCGCTTCCATCCAAAGGTGTAAATGGCAATGATGGCCACATACCCGGCAGCCAGGATGAGGGAGGAAATTGTCCACCAGGTGAAAAGCGTTTCCATGCTGGATTTACTCGATGCGGGTGACGGTCTCCACGCTGTCAATCTTCTGGAGGTTTTTGATGACGAGATTGAGCTGGTCTTTGTTGGCCACCAGCAGACTGATTTTCCCTTCGAAATAACCTTCGTCACCTCCTTCAATGTGGAAAGAGCGTATGTTCAAACCCAGTTCTGAGGAGATTTTGTGCATCAGCCGCTCGATGACACCCACCCCCTCATCGATCCCTGTTATTTTCAGGTCTGCAACGAAAGTGGTGTCACTGCTCACTACCCATTCGGCTTTCATGACCCGGTAACCGTATTTGGCCAGCAGGTTGGTGGCGTTGGGGCAGTTGGTGCGGTGAATTTTGAGGCCGTCCTTTGAAGTCAGAAAAGCGAAGATGTCGTCACCCTGTACGGGGTTGCAGCAGTTGGCCAGCTTGTAATGGTACAATTCGGCAGGTTCTCCGTTAACCAGGATCTTGGTTTTGGGAGAGAGCTTCCTGAAAATGTGAGTTTCCTGATCTGACTCCTCCTCTGGTAGGGCATTTTTCTTTTCAGGCTCAGTTGGCTTGAGAATGAGTTTCTGTTCCTTGACTTCAAAGTCCTTAAGGACGTTGGTTAGGTTGAGGGCATCCGTGGCGATATCGAAATACAGGTCCACGTGCGATTTGTACCCGAGGTGTTTGACCAGGGTCTCTACGGCAGGCTCAAAGAGCACCTTCATGTTTTTGAGCTTCCGTTGCAGCGCTTCCTTGCCCAGTTGCCCTTTGCGACGCCGATCTTCTTTCATGGTCGATCGGATCTTCGATCGGGCCTTCCCGGTCACCACCAGTTTTATCCAGCTTTCGTTGGGCTTTTGATTGCGGTCGGTGATGACTTCCACTTTGTCCCCCATGTTGAGCTTGTAGCCCATGGGTACGATGCGGTTGTTCACTTTCACAGCTTTGCAATGGTATCCCACATCGGTGTGGATGTGGAATGCAAAGTCCAGTGCGGTTGCGCCTTTGGGCAGGTTGATCATATCGCCCAGCGGGGTCACCACGTAGATATCATCCTGGTAAAGGTTGTTTTTGAAATCACTGATGAACTCGAGTGCGTCGGAGTTGGGGTTTTCCATGATCTCGCGCACCTGATCCAGCCATTTGTCATAAACGTCGGGCTGGCTGGAAATGCCCTTGTATTTCCAGTGGGCAGCAAAACCCCGCTCTGCAATTTCATCCATGCGCTCCGTCCGGATCTGTACCTCCACGAACCGGCCGCCCGGGCCAATTACGGTGGTGTGCAGCGATTCATAGCCGTTGGATTTGGGCATGGTGACCCAGTCTTTCAGGCGTTCCGGAATGGGCCTGTAAATGTCAGTCACGATGGAGTACACCGTCCAGCATGTGGGCTTTTCCCGTTTCTTGTCCACATCCAGAATGATGCGCACGGCAAACAGGTCGTAAACCTCTTCGAAAGGGACGTTCTTGGTTTTGATCTTGTTGTAGATGGAAGAAATGGACTTGGCCCTGCCAAAGGCCCTGTAAGGGATGTCGTACTCTTCGATCTGTTTGCGGATGGGCGCCAGAAATTCTTCGATGAATTTCGAACGGTCCTCGGCGGTCTCCTGCAGCTTTCTGGCAATCTCCTCGTAAGCTTCCGGTTCAGTAATTTTCAGACAGAGGTCCTGAAACTCAGAACGGATGTTGTAGAGGCCGAGCCGGTGGGCCAGGGGGGCATAGATGAAGCTGGTCTCCGCGGCTATTTTGAGCTGTTTGTGTCTGGGCATGTGCCCCAGGGTACGCATGTTGTGGAGGCGGTCAGCCATTTTGATCAGTACCACTCGCACATCCACCACCAGGGTGCTCAGCACCTTTCTGAAGTTTTCAGCCTGGGGGCTCTCCGATTCACTGGTGTTGTCCAGTTTGGTCAGGCCGTCAACAATCTTGGCAACCTTCTCACCAAATTCTTCTTTGATGTCTTCCAGACTGAGGTCGGTATCCTCGACGACATCGTGCAGCAGGGCGCAGACGGCAGCCGTAGGGCCAAGCCCGATTTCCTCGATGCAAATGCGGGCCACCTCGATGGGATGCATGATGTATGGCTCACCGGCTTTGCGGCGCTGTTTTTCATGGGCTTTGGCTGCCAGTTCAAAAGCCTTGCGTATCTGCTCCTGGTCGTTTCCTTTCATCTTCCCATGTAGCAAACGCAATAGCTGACGGTAGGCGTTCTGTATCTCCTTCCGTTCCTCCTCTGTTATGGGTTTAACCGTTCCTGCTGGCATCTTTTACATTTATGAGGTTGGAGAACAAAGTGGATCAATGGCTCCACGATTGCTGCTTTACACAAAACTATGTATTTCTTTTACACAGCTTTCTTCACCTCTGAACTTATACATGATTTTCTTTTTCCTTCGGTAAACAATTGGATGGGATATGAAGTTGTTTCGGCCCTGATTTGAATTCATCTGTAAGCCAACCTTAATCTCAAAAAGCTATGTATCTTTGCGGCTCTTTTGCCAAAAGGGAAATCTGTTCATTGATTTTCAACAAAATGCAGGTGTGGCGAAATTGGTAGACGCGCCAGACTTAGGATCTGGTCCCGCGAGGGGTGGGGGTTCGAGTCCCTCCACCTGCACTGTTTATAGCTTATCGTTTTCAGGAAGACATCCATCAGTTATTTAACCTCTCTCAAACTGTTCCTTCAGAATGGCTGTGTTGCTGACCTTACTCAACTTCATGGTCAGGTGGGTGTTCCTGAAACCGCAATTTTTCTGTTCAATTATCGAAAGCCGTTAAATCATGCCCAAAGTAAATCTGGAAGAAATTGACAAATTGAATGCAGTGGTTGACATTGCAGTTACACCTGAGGACTATGAGCCTGAGATGAAGAAAGAGCTGAAGAAGCTGGCCACTTCTCAAAACATGAAGGGGTTCAGGAAGGGTAAAACACCCATCAGCTTTATCAAAAAGGTTTACGGGAAGGGAGTACTTGGTGAAATAGTGTCCAAGATGTTTTCCGAAGAGCTGGACAAGATCATGCGCAGCGAAGACGCGAAGTACATTGGCAGTCCGCTGCTCGTCAAAGGCCAGCCCCAACTCGATTTCAATCCTGATGCTAAAGAAACCTATTCCTTGAAGTTTGAACTGGGCAAAGCGCCTGAGTTTGAAGTGAAAGGCCTGGACGAGAACAAGGAATTCACCCTCTTCAAGCTCAAAGTGGATGACAAGCAAGTAGATGACGAGTACAAGCGAGTACTCGAAAGCTGGGGCAAAGAAGAAGAGACGGATGAACCGGTTGAGACTGGTTTTATAGTGAAGATCAATGCCAAAGAACTGGACCAGAACGGCGCTGCAAAAGAAGATGGCATTGATTCAACCTTCCACCTGCGGATCAATGAAGAAATGAGCGATGACTTCGTCAAGGCAGTGTCCGGCAAAAAGAAAGGAGACAAGTTCCAATTCAACCTCTTCAAGGTTTTCAAAGAGGGCAAGCCAGAGGATATCAAGCGCAGCCTGCTCAAGCTGAGCGATGAGGAGATTGAAAGCCGGGAGGTAGGCGAGAACTTCGAGTTGGAAATTGCCGAAGTGAAAAAGCTCATTCCTGCCGAGGCCAACCAGGAGTTGTTCGACAAAGTGTTTGGCGAAGGTGAGGTGAGCAAAGAGGAAGAAGCCAAAGCCAGAATCAAAGGGTCCTTACAGTCCCGCAAATTGCTTGAAGGTAATTCACTCCTGTTTCGCGAGATGAGGAACTACCTCGTTGATCAAAACCGGGCAGATATGCCCCTGCCAGAGGATTTCCTCAAGCGCTATGTGCAGGAAGAGAATGCCCGGGAAGCTGAGCGCATTCTGGAAAAATTTGACGAATTTCTCGATGACCTGCGCTGGGATTTGATTGCCTCAAAACTCATCAAGCAATTTGAGGTGGAGGTAAGTGCCGAGGATGTGCGCAATGCAACTGCTGCTGAAATCAGGCAATACATGGGTGGTTACGGAGACCAGGCTTTCCTCGACAGCATGGTGACCAGAATGCTGCAAAACCAGGATCATGTGCGTCGCACTTACGAAAGGGTTATGTACGACAAGCTCTACGGCAAACTGAAAGAGGCATTCAAAGTGGTGGACAAGGAAGTCGAGGAGGAGAAGCTGGATGAAATGTACGCCGAGGTTTTCAAGAGCGAGGAACCAGCGGTGGATTCAGAAGACAACAATGAAGAACCCGCCAGTGAAGAATCAGGTTCTGAAGAGGTGACAGCTTAAGGTGTAAAACCTATGTTTGCCTTTTCCGTTAAACTACCTTTGAATCCAGGCGTTCCTAATGCATCCTGATTTATTGAAGTAATCAAACATTTTATAGCACCATGTTTCAAAAAGATGAATTCCTCAAGTATGCAACCAAGCACCTCGGCATGAGTCGTATGCACCTCGAGACCTATGCCGAGAAAGCGAATACCCTTGTTCCGAATATCCAGGGCTTCACCCCTGCCGTGATTGAAGAGCGTGAGATGAGGGTGGCGGTAATGGACGTTTTCAGCCGCCTGATGATGGACCGGATCATTTTCATGGGAGTGCCCATTGATTCTTATGTGGCCAATGTGATCCAGGCCCAGTTGCTGTTCTTAGATTCCACCGATCCCAAGCGCGACATTCAGATGTACATCAACAGCCCCGGTGGTTCCGTTACTGCCGGTATGGGCATTTACGATACCATGCAATACATCTCTCCGGATGTTGGAACCATTTGCACGGGTATGGCTGCCTCTATGGGCGCCGTGTTGCTTTGCGCCGGCACCAAGGGCAAGCGCACCTGTCTGGAGCACAGCCGTGTGATGATACACCAGCCAATGGGAGGTATGCAGGGTCAGGTTTCAGACATGGAAATTTCCTATCGCCTGATCAAAGCCATGCAGAAAGAGCTTTACGAAATCATGTCGCACCACACAGGCCAGCCTTACGAGAAGATTGAGCAGGACTGTGACCGCGACAACTGGATGACGGCTCCGGAAGCCAAAGAGTATGGCCTCGTTGACGAGGTACTCGTTCGCCCTGACAGGGATGGAGCCAAAAAGTAACCATCTGCAAGACCGGAAAATGGGTTCGCCGTTTGCATTGCCTCTGCGAGCCCATTTTTCTTGAATTGATTTTTATACTCCATGCTTTTCAATATTCAGGCGCCGGCAGATTACATGGGGCTGAACCCATCAAATCGGCGTACTGATTCAGGGAAAGTAGAAACAGTATCATCATGAGAAAGAGCAAACAGGATTACAGGTGTTCGTTTTGTGGCAAGGATAAATCCGAAGCGATGATCCTCATCGCCGGTATCGATGGTCACATCTGTGAGACCTGCGCCGAACAGGCAATGGACATCGTAGAGGAGGAGCTTTACGGGCAAAACAAACGCAGCAAGAAGGCTCCCTCAGCCAAGCCCTCCAATTTCGTATTGCCTGATTCCGTAACTCCCAAAGAAATCAAAGCCTACCTCGATCAATATGTCATCGGACAAGAAGAGGCCAAGAAGACCCTCTCCGTGGCGGTTTACAACCACTACAAGCGGTTGCGCCAGGAAACCGATGACGATGTAGAGATCGAAAAATCGAACGTCCTTTTCGTGGGTGAAACAGGTACGGGAAAGACCCTGATGGCCAAAACCATTGCCAACTTCCTGAACGTACCCTTTGCCATCGTAGATGCTACCGTTTTTACCGAAGCAGGCTATGTCGGTGAAGACGTTGAGAGTATCCTTTCACGCCTGCTCCAGGTCTGCGATTACGATGTGGCCGCAGCCGAAAAGGGCATCGTTTACATTGACGAGATCGATAAAATCGCCCGGAAAAGTGACAATCCATCCATCACCCGTGACGTGTCAGGTGAGGGTGTTCAGCAAGGTCTTCTGAAAATGCTGGAAGGAACGGATGTAAGTGTACCGCCACAGGGTGGACGCAAACACCCCGAGCAGAAGATGGTGAAGGTCAATACCCAAAACATTCTGTTTATCTGCGGCGGTGCCTTTGACGGGATCGAAAAAGTTATTGCCCGAAGGTTGAACACCCACGTCATTGGCTTCAAAGCCGATGAGAAAGAAAGGGTGGATGAGGAGAACCTTATTTCTTATGTCAACCAGCAGGACCTCAAGCGCTTTGGTTTGATTCCTGAACTGGTGGGGCGTCTGCCGGTGGTTACTTACCTGGAACCACTCGGATTGGACACCCTGCGCCGGATATTGGTAGAGCCGAAGAATTCCATCCTCAAGCAATACACCAAGCTTTTTGCCCTGGAAGGCATCAAACTGAATGTAACTCCCGAGGCCATCGATTACATCGCCCGCAAAGCCCTTGAATTCAAACTCGGGGCGAGGGGCCTGCGCTCTATTTGCGAAGCGATCATGGTGGACGCAATGTTTGAGTTGCCCTCGAAAAAAGATGATGTCAAAGAATTTACGCTTACCGAAGAATACGCCATGAAACAGCTCGAGCACTCGAAACTGAAAGTGCTAAAGGCCGCCTGATGAGGCATTGTTTCATCTTCGAAAACTCCCGGTAATGGTTTGCCGGGAGTTTTCGTTTTCCTGACAGGAATGAAAACCATGTACCTGCGGACAGTCAGCCCGATACACCTGTTCCCAGTAAATCCTCTTCTTTTTTTTGTGCAACTTGCGCTTCGCCGGATCCAAACTCACAATTCACATGAAACGAATCCTCCTGTTTTTGGTAGTGCTTGGGCTTTTCTCGGCCTGCGGCCAACGCCAACTCGTTGAGCCCGAACTGCCCAGGCCCGTCCCCGATGATTCCATTTCATTTAACCCTCCGAAAAATATCATTCTGTTGATTGGTGACGGAATGGGGATCGCCCAGATAACCGCAGGAATGTACTCCAACGGGAACCAACTGAACCTGGAGCGCTGCAAGTACATCGGTCTTCACATCCCCTATTCTTCGGACAACCTCGTGACAGACTCTGCGGCCGGCGCCACAGCCTTCGCCTGCGGCATCAAAACTTACAACGGCGCCATTGGTGTGGATCCTTCCAAGAAAGCAGTTCCCAATATCGTGGAACAGGTTTCAGCCATGGGCATGGAAACCGGGCTGGTTGTAACATCCACCATTACCCATGCCACCCCCGCTGCATTTTATGCCCACCAGCCACGGAGAGACATGTACGAGGCCATCGCTGCCGACCTTGCCGCATCCGAAATAGATTTTTTCGTAGGTGGCGGAACGACGGACTTTGTGGGCCGCCAGGATGGCCGGAACCTGATCGATGAGATGAGAAACAATGGCTTTTTTCTGACGGATTCAGCCACCGTGAGTTTTGACAAGGTGCAAATACCCTTCGATAAAAAATTTGGCTACTTCTCCTCTCCCAATGCTCCGGTGAAAGCTTCCGAAGGGCGTGACTATCTCCCCCTCGCAACCCAAAAGGCCATCCAGTACCTGAAGCGAAACGGAGGCAAGAAAGGATTCTTTCTGATGGTGGAGGGCTCACAGATCGACTGGGGCGGCCATGCCAATGACTCGGATTACATCGTGTCGGAAATGCTCGATTTCGACAAGGCGGTCGGCGCTGCACTGGATTTTGCGGAAGAGGACGGTAATACCCTGGTCATCATCACTGCCGACCATGAAACAGGTGGCTACTCTATCCTGCCCGGCTCGGAAATGAATAAGATCCGGCCTGGTTTCACCACCGATTCACATACGGCTTCGCTGATTCCAGTCTTTGCCTTTGGCCCGGGGCAGGAGTTGTTCACAGGTGTTTATGAAAACACAGCCATTTACCACAAAATGGTGAGAGCGCTAAGTTTGAGTAAGAAGCTTCAGCCCTGATACGGTGATCGGTGGCAAAAAGAAAAGCGGCAGCTTCTTTGACGGAAGTGCCGCTTTTCTTTTTGAGGAAATGCCTTCTGATCAATTCGGCAGTTTCTCCCTGAGCAATCCGTACACCCAGGTGCCTGCAATGGCGCTGATGATGGTTACGCCGACGGCGGTGAAGCCCATTCCGAGTTGGGCAAAAAGTGGCCCCGGACAGGCCCCTGTAATGGCCCAGCCAATTCCAAAGATCAAACCTCCGTAAACCTGGCCTTTCAGGAAGCGCTTGTCAGTGAACACGATGGACTCCCCATCGATGGTTTTTGCCTTGAACTTTTTGATGAGGAATACGGAAATCATGCCTGTTACGACGGCCACTCCCATGACCCCATACATGTGAAAGGATTCCAGCCGGAACATTTCCTGAATGCGGAACCAGGAAACCACTTCGGATTTTACGAGGGCAATTCCAAATAACACGCCTGCCACCAGGTAGCGCAGGTTGACAAACCAGGGTTTCGTATCATCAACCTCACTGACGTTGACACACTGGGCATTTTGAGAGCGGATCTCAAAATCCTTTTGCTTATCGATTCCAGGTGAATCTGAATTAATATCCTTAGTCATAATATTGATTTAAAGTTTGAGGAGAAAAGGAACAATCAAATTGGCAGAGATGAACCCGCCAATCATGAACATAATGGTGGCCACCAATGAGGGCCATTGCAGATTGGAAAGCCCCATGATGGCGTGGCCGCTGGTACAGCCGCCGGCATAACGGGTGCCAAAGCCAACCAGAAATCCTCCGATTACGAAGAAAAACAAGCCTTTCAGGCTGAACAGCATGTCCCACGAAAAGAGTTGGACAGGCAGCATTTTGGAGTAATCGTCAATGCCGTATTGTTCCAGATCAGTGGCCAGTGTGGGAGCCACCTGGATGGGGTCGGGTGTCATCAGGAATTGCGAAGCGATGAAAGCCCCGATGACAATGCCTGCCACAAAAAACAGGTTCCACACCTCCTTTTTCCAGTTGTATTTGAAAAACGGAATATCAGCAGGGATGCAAGCTGCACAGATGTGACGCAGGTTGCCGCTGATGCCAAAATGCTTATTGCCCAGCAAGAGCAACATGGGTACGGTGAGGCCAATCACCACTCCTGCCGGTGCCCAATGCCAGGGCTGGCTGATAAATTCTAACACAGTCATTTTTTCTATGGGTTTGTTCCGGGCTGCGAAACATTGCAGGAATACTTTCGCACCACCCGGATAGGAAATTATTGTTGTTGCGTCCAGGCTTTGTAACCGCCAAGCAGGTTGTAGCAGTGTTTAAAGCCTTTGGAGGCCATCATGTTGCAGGTCTTTGCGCTGCGGTTGCCGCTGCGGCAATAGACCAGGTAGGTTTTTTCCGGATCCAGTTTCTCGATCTCGCTTTCGAAATTGTCACTGTAAAAATCAATTTCGATTGCACCGTCGATCTTTCCCTGAGCCGTTTCATCCGGGGTGCGCACATCCAGGATGACCACTCCCGGCTCCTTCATTTTTTCTTTGAAGGCAGCCACTTCGAGGTTGGTGAAAGGGAGCTGGGTGGTATCGGCAACGGTCTCAGTTGTTGCAGCTGCCTGCTGTTCAACGGCAGCGGTGTTTTGTTGGCCATTGTTGTCAGTTGCATCCTGACAGGCGGAACACAGGCCTGAGAAAACCAAGAATGAGAGGAGAATGGATTTCATAACGTCTCTTGTTTTACTTCACTTTTGGTTGAATGATACGCTCCAGATGCCTCTTAGTTCACCGGCTTTGTAACCTTTTGCTGCATCTTCCGGGTAGCGCTCGGCCAGGGTTTGCAAAGTTTCCGGTGCAATATCCTGCTCCGGTTGGCCATGGCACACCAGACATTGGGGCAATACGCGGATGGGTGCGGTGAACACCACTTTGTCTTCTACTGTAAAAACCCGTGGCTTTGGTTCCTGTCCGTTTTCCATGAGCTTCTGGTAGTCACGAATGACCTCCAATTCCCATTCTGCGGGCCGGTTGGCCGGGTTGCGCAGCTTATCGCTGGTTCGCTTGATGGTGGCATTGAAGGCCCTGCTCAGGCTGTCGGTCAAGGGCAGTGCCTGCAACTGGCAATACCCGATGGCTCCAGTCGGGCCGCTTTCTTTCATGGCCTGAGTCAAGCTACTGCTCAGCGCAGCAAAGGTGGCAGCGGTAATTTCCTTGCCTTTGCTCAGGTATTCCTCCTTATGTTCTTCGGAAAGAGGGACATTTTCACCGTTTGTGCAGCTGGTGAAAATGGTCAGTGTCAACATCATGATCCCCCCGAAAACAACAGGGAAGTTTTGTCCGAAACTCATACCTTGAATTGCGATTTGAGCTGCAAAAGTCGGCAGAGACAAAGATCGATGTAGTGACCTACATCACGAAGGCGGGGAATTCATTTGCTTATTCATCCGGATTATAGCGCCAATTCAGGTTCCTTATCGTCCTATTTCCGACTTTTGCAGGCCGCTGAAAAACGAATCGAAATTCCAAAGTTCATAGCCAATGCTCTACGACCAAATAGAACAAGCCGTTGAATTCATCCGAAGGAAAACCAGCCTGAATCCCAGGGTAGCCATTATACTGGGTTCAGGATTGGGAGGCTTGACCGAACAAATCGAAACTGCCTGTATCATACCCTACGGGGATATTCCTCATTTTCCCGTCTCAACGGTCTCCGGCCACAAAGGGCAGTTGGTGTTTGGCCAACTGAATGGGGTGCCAGTAGTTACCATGGCTGGCCGCTTTCATTATTACGAAGGGTATTCCTTGCAACAAGTGACTTTTCCGGTGCGGGTCATGAAGATGCTGGGTGCCAGATTGCTCATCGCATCCAATGCGGCCGGAAGCGTAAACCCCGGCCACGAAGTAGGCGACCTCGTATTCATCGAGGATCACATCAATCTGCTTCCCGACAATCCGTTGCGGGGGCCGAATGACGATCGCCTTGGACCCCGGTTTCCTGACATGCTCAACACCTATGACAAGGAGCTTTTGAATAAAGCCCTTGCCATTGCCGAAGCAAAAGGATACAGGGCACACCGGGGCGTCTATGCCGTTCTTCAGGGACCCAACTTTGAAACTCCGGCAGAATACACCTGGCTGCACCGCATCGGAGCTGACCTGGCCGGCATGTCCACCGTGCCGGAAGTCCTGGTAGCCCGGCACATGGGAATGGATGTTTTCGCTGCTTCAGTGGTTACGGATGTGGGCTACCCACCCGAGCGAATCAAACACACGAGCCACGAAGAGGTGGTGCAGGTTGCAGCCCAGGCCGGGCAACGTTTGGCTGTGGTAATCCGGGAACTGCTGGGCAACCTTAGCTGACTTCTGTATAGCAATACGCTGCACGACCCGGAACTTTTTCAGACCCGGCTGCGTTTCGATACTTTTGATTTTCATGAAAGCACAACAACTGAAGAAAATACCCGCCTGGATTTACTACATCACCGGCGCTGCAGGCTTGGCCATGTGTCTGTGGATGTTTCTCAGCCACTTCACCGGTGAGGATTCACACCCCTGGCTGGAGTTGGGTGCAGGCTGGATGCTGGCAGGCCTGCTCTGCATCTGGTGCGGTATGGACTACAGCCGCTCACCCGTGATCCGCTTTTTCTGCATGTTGTTTTTCGGGTTGATTGCTTTCATTCACTGGCTGGAATTTTTCCGAGGCTTTCTGCCCATTTACGTTCCCATCACCCAATCGCTTCCTTTCGTGCTGCTCATTTCTGCAGAGTTGATCATTTGCAACCTGGTAAAAGAGTAGGCCAAGCTGAAGTTCCAACACCTCTCAGGGTCTTTTCGTCGAAATCTCTCCTTCGGCAAACAAGGCTGTATTTTATTTGCCGCATTCCTTTTTTTCCTGAGTATCAATTCAAATCTGATGAAAATACTGTACACCTGCGGTTTGTTTTTCCTGCTTTCTCTCGTAGCGCTTTCAGCGCAACAACCCATTGACATTTCTTTTGGCGATATGCGGGCCAGAAGCATCGGCCCTGCTGTAATGAGCGGCCGGATATCCACCATCGACGGCAGTGCTTCCAATCCAAAACTGTTGTACATCGGTGCAGCATCCGGTGGGGTCTGGAAAAGCGTCAGCGGAGGAGCCAACTTCTCCCCAGTTTTTGACGATCACCTCCAGTCCATCGGAGCCATCCACATTGACCAGCAACACCCCGACACCGTCTGGGTGGGCACGGGTGAGCCCTGGGTGCGCAACTCGACCTCCGTCGGAAAAGGCATCTACGTCACCACCAACGGCGGCAGGGACTGGACATTTAAAGGCCTGGAGAATTCTGAGCGCATTGCCAATGTGATCGTTGATCCCCGAAACTCCGCCCGCATCTATGTGGCAGCACAAGGTCCCCTGTGGTCAGCAGGCGGTGAGCGGGGCGTTTATCTGAGTGAGGATTTTGGTGAGACCTGGACCTGTGTGCTCAGTGTGGATGAAAACACCGGATGTGCCGATCTGGCCATGAACCCGGAAAACCCTGACGAGTTGTTTGCTGCCATGTGGGATCATCGCAGGTATCCTGACTTTTTCCGTTCCGGCGGGCCGGGCAGCGGCCTGTACCACAGCACCGACGGCGGCAAAACCTGGAAAAAACTCAGCCCCGAAGAAAATGGATTGCCTCAGGGCTTGTTGGGCCGGATGGCGGTGGCATTTGCTCCTTCCGATCCCAGTGTAGTTTACCTGACCATAGAGGCAGAAAAAAAGGATGACAAGGGACTTTACAGAAGCAATGACGGCGGTAAAACCTGGAAGAAGGTCAATTCAGAATTCAACAGTACCGTAAGGCCGTTTTACTTTTCGAGGCTGGTGGTGGATCCCAACAATGCCGACAAAGTGTTCAAATGCGGCCTCAATCTGACCATCAGCGAGGATGGCGGTGAGACCTTCCGCACCGTAGGCAGTGGTGTGCATTCGGACATCCACGCCGTATGGGTCAACCCCAATAATTCCGACCACATCGTCATCGGCACCGATGGCGGAGGCTATCGCTCATTGGACGGAGGCTATGCCTTTGAAATGTTCATGGACCTGCCCATCTCCCAGTTCTACCATGTGAGTGTGGACAACGAAGAGCCATTCAACGTCTATGGTGGCCTGCAGGACAATGGCTCCTGGTACGGCCCCAGTGCCAGCCCCGGCGGAGTGGAAAACAAAGACTGGAACCTCAGCAACTGGGGCGATGGCTTTTATTCCTTCCCCCATCCCACCGATAAAAACATCATTTACTCCGAGTCGCAGGGCGGCAATCTGGTGCGCCACGACCGCAGCGACGGGCAGTCCAAAGACATCCAGCCCATTGCCCGTGAGGGCGAACCCGAACTCAGATTCAACTGGAATGCACCCGTTCACATCAGCCCCAACAATCCCGAGCGGCTTTACTTCGGGGCGCAATACCTGTTCATGACCGAAAACAGGGGCGACAGTTGGAAACGGATTTCCCCTGATTTGACCACCAACGATCCGCAACGCCAACGCCAGAAAAAATCCGGCGGACTGTCCATTGACAATTCAGGTGCAGAGAACAACACCACCATTTACACCATCGCCGAATCACCCCTCGATGAAAAGGTCATCTGGGTGGGCACTGACGACGGCAACGTGCAAGTGACCACCGATGGCGGCCTGAACTGGACCAACGTGGCTCCAAACCTACCGGAGCTCCCGACTGGCCTCTGGGTCAGCTGTGTAGAGCCCGGACATTTTGACCGCAACACCTGCTATGTCACAGTGGATGGCCACAGGTCAGGCGACATGGAAACCTATGTTTTCAAAACCACCGACCTTGGAAAAACCTGGACCTCCATTGCGACGAAAGAAATAGAGGGCCATGTCCATGTGATCCGGGAAGACCTGGAGAACCCGAACCTTTTGTTTCTGGGTACGGAATTCGGCTTGTACATCAGCCTGGATGGCGGCCTCTACTGGGAGCGCTTCGAAAACAACCTGCCCAAAGTGCCGGTGCATGCGCTGGTGGTTCACCCCCGCGATGCGGCTTTGGTCATCGGCACCCACGGGCGTGGCATTTACATCATCGACGACCTGCTGCCACTCCGCCAGATCGATGAGGAAGTGCTGAACGTCACCCTCCATTTCTTTGAGACAAAACCGGCCTACATCCGCCTGCCAAGGGGCGGTGCTCCATTTGGCGGTGCCGGCAATTTCGTGGGTGCCAATCCCAACGACGGTGCCTACATCGCTTACTACATGCGCCGCAGACATACCTTCGGTAAAATGACCATGGAGATTGTGAACGAGAAAGGCGAGGTCATCAAGACCGTGACACCCGGCAAGAGCGGTGGCATCAACGTGGTGAACTTCCCCACCCGCCTGCGCATGCCCAAAGGTGCTCCTACCATGAACCGGCAGGCCCTCGGAAGCTCGGTATTCCCACCCGCCATTCCGGAAGGGCAGTACACCGTGAGAATCCAAAAGGGAAAACAGACCTATGAAAAGCAGGTGAACCTCCAATTCGACCCGGCAGCGGATTCAAAATACCCTCGCGAAGACCGGCAACTGGCCCTCGAAACACAAATGCGGCTGTTTAACCTGACGGAGCGCATCGGCTATATCTACTATGCCCTGCAGGACATGCACACGCAGGCGGAAAAACTTTTCGGAAAAGCTCCAAAGAAACTGGATAGCGAAATCAAGTCATTTGCCGAAGCCACCAAAAAAGAGAAAGATGGCCTGGTATCTATGGAAGGCGACGGCTATGTGGATGAAAGCTCACGCCTGCGGGAGGATGTGGCCGTGCTTTACGGTCGCATCAGCAACTACCCCGGACGCCCCTCCGACGATCAGCTGCGCAGAACGGATGCACTCGAAAAGCAGTTCCAGACCGTTCAGGATAAATTCGATGCCTTCGTGCAACGAATGAAGGCCCTCAATGAAAAGCTCAGGAAAAAAGAACTCCCCGAAATCAAGATCCAGAGCTGGGAGGAGTATGTTAGAGATGAAGAATGAGGAATTGAGGAACTGAAGAACTGAGAGACGCTGGCAGTGGTTCAAAACCCTGCCAGCGTTTGATGATTGTGTTTTTATCAGTTTTTTGAAATGGTATTTCAGGGGTTGTTAACCGAAATATGGCCTTTTAGCAGTATCCTCAAATCCTCGAATCTTCAGTTCCTCACTCTCCAATCAATTTCTTCCCTTCTTCAAAAACCAGTTCCGGTTCATAGCCACGCCTGAGTGCCGCTTCGGTTGCCTTTTTGCGGCGTTCGTATTTGTTGCCGGAGGCGAGTGAAAAGCGTTTGTGTAACACCTGCCGGAGGGCTTCGCTGTATTCCTCTTCGTCAATTTCAGTGAGGGCTTTGCGGATGCAATACTCGCTGATATCCCTTTTTTTCAGTTCCTGAACGATGCGGCGGCGGCCCCAAAGTTTCATGCGGAACTTGCCTCGGGCAAAGCTTCGTGCGAAGCGTTCTTCGTCCAGAAACTTTTCTTCGATCAACTGCACCATGATGTCCTCCAGGTCCATTCCGTAAATGCCTAGCGAGAGGAGTTTGCTGCGCACCTCCTTGTGGCAGCGATCCTGGTAGGCACAGTAGCGCTGCAGTGCTGCCAGGGCCTCGGCTTTGGAATAATACTTTTTGGGTTTCATCAGCTGCGTTCGGTTGATCTGCCGGATCAGCTTTGGTCCAGCTTTTTCACCATGGTCAGGATGGTAGCCAGGGCCACGGTTTCACCGGTTTCGTCGTAAACATCCACCAGGTATTTCACGATGCCTTTGGCGATGTCGTCCTCGCTCTTTTTCTCCTGGTCAATTTTTTCTTTCACCGTGAGCCGCACGCCGATGGTCATGCCGGGGTACACCGGTTTGGTGAACCTGCATTCGTCGATGCCGTAGTTGAGCAGCACAGGACCTTTGCGGGGTTCCACGAAGAGGCCGGCAGCTTTGGAGAGGATGTAATAGCCGTGGGCCACCCGCCGCTCGAAGATGGTGCCTTCGAGAGAGGTTTCGTCCACATGGGCATAGAAGTGGTCGCCGCTGATGTTGGCGAAGTTGACGATATCAGCCTCGGTGACTGTGTGTTTGGAGGTAACAACGGTCTCACCGATTTCCAGTTCCTCAAAGTGCTTTCTGAAAACGTGCACCGGTTTTTCAATTTGCCGGGCGCCTTGCTGGTATTGCTGCGTCACTGCGGTTATGAACGTGGGGTGCCCCTGCAGGGCGGTTGTTTGCAGGTAGAAGCGTACACTGCGCAGGCCTCCCAGTTCCTGGCCGCCACCGGCTCTGCCGGGTCCGCCGTGCATCAGGTTGGGCAGCGGCGATCCGTGGCCGGTATTTTCGCCGGCGCAGTCTTCGTTCAGAATGAGTATGCGGCCGTGGTAGGCAGCGGCTCCGAGTACATAGTCACGTGCTGTGTTTCCGTCTTTCGTCACAATGGTGCTGACGAGTGACCCCTTCCCGAGTCGGGTCAATTCAATGGCCTCCTCGAGGGTTTTGTAAGGCATGATGGTGCTGACCGGGCCAAAGGCTTCCACCTCGTGGCTGGTCAGGTTGTGGAAAGGATCGTCGTTTCGGAACAAAAGCGGCGACATGAAGGCACCTTTTGTAGCATCGGCACCGGTCACTTCCACATAATCCGGGTCTCCATATACCAAGGTGCTTGCCTCGGCCAGCTCAGCCACCCGTGCTTTCACTTCCTCCACTTGTATGCGGGCCACCAGGCTGCCCATTCGCACGCCTTCCACCTGCGGATCGCCAATGACTGTTTTTGCCAGCCGGGCACTGAGGGCTGATTGCACCTCCTCCACCAGGTTTTCCGGAACGATGATGCGCCGGACGGCGGTACACTTTTGGCCGGCTTTGGTCACCATCTCGCGGTGCACTTCTTTGATGAAGATGCCGAACTCGGGCGTGTCAGGGGTGGCATCCGGTGCCAGCACGGCGGCGTTGAGGCTGTCGGCTTCCATGTTGAAAGGCACCGAGTTTTCGATGATCTTCGGGTGGGCTTTCAGCATGCGGCCGGTGCTGGCCGAGCCGGTGAATGTCACCACGTCTTGTTCCGTAATGGGTTCCAGAATGCCGTCGCCGCGGCCACAGACCAATTGGATGGCCCCTTCCGGAACGATGCCGGAGGCAACGATGTCTTTGACCATGGCCTGGGTCAGAAAGCTGGTCAGCTCAGAGGGCTTCACAATGGCCGGCATACCAGCCAGCCAGGTGGGCGCCAGTTTTTCCAGCATGCCCCAGATGGGAAAGTTGAAGGCATTGATGTGGATGGCTACCCCCTGGCGGGGTGTCATGATGTGATGGCCGATGAAGGTGCCTTCTTTGGAGGACTTGATGGCCTCGCCATCTATGTAAAAGGGTTGGCTGCCCATTTTTCTTCGCAAACTTGCGAAGGCGAACAAGGTGCCGATACCGCCTTCGATGTCCACCCAGCTGTCGGCTTTGGTAGCACCGGTGCGGTAGCTCAGTGGGTAATAGGATTTGCGCCGCTCGTGCAGGTAAAGGGCCAGTTGTTTGAGCATGAGGCCGCGCTCGTAAAAGGTCATTTTCCGAAGGGCAGGACCACCCACACGCCGTGCGTAATCCATCATCGCAGCAAAGTCGAGTCCTTCGCTGCCGGCGGTGCAGATCACCTCGCCGGTGATGGCATCGTACTGGGGTTCTCCGGGGCCTTCATGGGGCACCCATTTACCGAGGGCATAATTGGTGAGCTTCTCTGGCATTTTTTCAGTTTTATGTTGGTCAAGTTTATTTTTTGGGAATTTACTCCAGGGTGCCGGGGTGTTTCTTTTTGATGTAGCTGATGCCGGCGCCGTACACCCATCCTTCGAGGCCTTTTTTTGTGCGCACTTTTATGTAGGGCTCGTCCACCACCATCCTGCCCAGGTTTACTTCAAAAGTGCTGTCGGTCATCTCGTTCAGGAAGTAAACGGGCTCGAACAGGGGCAGCTCGGTGAGCACCTTGCTCTTGAGTCCCGGGCCTTCACGCAGTTTCAGTTTGTCGATGACTACGAAAAGCCTGGCGTACTCTTCATTGGGGTCGGCCAGCAGATCCTTTTGGGGCTGGGTGTTGGCTGGCTCTGGCTTGGCAGCCTCCTTCGCCGGCTGCTCCTGCTTTTGCTTTTCCACCATGGCAATGCTGTCCTGTGCTGCTTCAGCTGCTTTTTTGGCTTGCAGCTCAGCCTTGGTCGAGTTGCATTTAGAGACTGCCCAGATGAGGAAAAATATCGCCAGGCCGGCGATGAGGATGACTTCTATTTTTGATCTGAAACCTTTCATCTCTTTGAATTATGTTTGCAATGGCCGAAATGATACGGGCAAAGGAAAGCCTTTCCTTTCATTTTGCCCGGCTCCCTTCTTTTCGGGCTCCAAAAACTATGAGAAAAACAAAGTTAGTGAAAGACCTCATTTACAAAATTGCGCTCACCAGGATTCCGCTTGTTGGAGTCGTAACGGCCAAAGTCCTCGTCAGTTATTGCGGCGGTGTCAGGGAAGTATTCGAAGCCTCTGAAAAAGAACTGAAAAAGATACCCGGCATTGGTGATCAGGTGGCCAAACAGGTGCGCCGGGAAGAACCACTGGTCGAAGCCGAACGGGAGTTGGCGTTTGTGGAGCAGAACGGCCTGCAGGTTCTTTTCTACCTCGATGCCGAATTTCCGCAGCGCCTGAAGCCACTTGCCGATGCCCCCATCCTGCTTTACTATAAAGGAACCGCCAATCTCAACCAGCGAAAAGTGTTGGGTGTCATCGGCACCCGAACCCCTTCGCCACACGGGGTGGGCATTTGCGAAGAAATAATCAAAGGCCTGGCTCCCTACCAGCCGCTCATCGTCAGTGGCCTGGCTTATGGCATCGATGTGACGGCCCACCGGGCAAGCCTGAAAGAAGGCCTTGAAACCGTTGCCGTATTGGGCCACGGACTTCAGCAGGTATATCCTGCCCAGCACCGTTCAGTGGCCATGAAGATGATCAGCCAGGGCGGCCTGCTGACGGAGTTTACCAGCCAGGAGGGGCCTGCCAAGGAGCATTTCCCCATGCGCAACCGCATCGTTGCCGGCATGTGCGATGGCATCATCGTCGTCGAAACAGCGTTGCGCGGCGGCTCCATCATCACCGCTAAACAGGCCAATGGCTACGGCAGGGATGTCTTTGCCGTGCCCGGCAGGGTAAAAGACAAGTACTCGCAGGGCTGCAACATGATGATCAAAAAATCCTGGGCCCACCTGCTCGAAAGTGCCGACGATGTGGCTCGGGTCTTCGGTTGGAACCTCAAAGAAGGCGCTTCTGACAATGGCCAGCAGAAGCTCTTCGAAGAACTGACAGAACCCGAAAAGAAGGTCATCGATCTCATCCATGAAGCCGAGGAAATAGGCATCGATCAGTTGAGTTACCGCTCCGAAATCGGCCCCGCCGAGTTGGCCTCCCTCCTGCTCGATTTGGAGTTCAAAGGCCTGGTGCGTTCCCTCCCCGGAAAACGCTATGTGCTCTCCTGAATTCAGTGCACCCGGTTGGTTTTCAGGATTCCCTTCGGTAAACTTGCCGGATGCAACACGATTATGACTACATCATCATTGGCAGTGGATTCGGAGGTTCTGTAAGCGCGCTGCGGCTTTCGGAAAAGGGCTACAAAGTGCTGGTACTGGAAAAGGGCAAGTGGTACCGGGCCGAAGATTTTCCGAAGACCAACTGGAATCTGCGGCGCTGGCTTTGGCTGCCGGCCTTGCGATGGTTTGGCATCATGAAGCTGACCTTCTTCCGGCATGTCACCATCCTTTCCGGAACGGGGGTAGGAGGTGGTTCACTGGTCTATGCAAACACCCTCCCCCGGCCCAAAGCTGCTTTTTTCAAAACCGGAAGCTGGGCCGGGCTGACCGACTGGGAGCAGGAATTGGAGCCGTACTACCAGACTGCTGAGCGAATGTTGGGAGCAGCCAAAAACCCGCATCCCGGTCCTGCCGACAAAGCATTGGAGGAACTTGCCGCTCAACTGGGCAGACAAAAGAAATACTCCCACACCCGTGTTGGGGTTTTCTTCGGCCCTCCGGGCCAAACCGTGGACGATCCCTACTTCGATGGCAAAGGGCCACGACGTGCCGGCTGCATTTTCTGCGGCAGTTGCATGACGGGCTGCCGTCACAATGCCAAAAACTCCCTGGATAAAAACTACCTGCACCTGGCCATGCTCCAGGGTGCGGAAGTCAAAGCCGAACAGGAGGTATTCGATGTACGCCCACTGGACGGGGCTGATGGCAGCACAGGGTATGAAGTGCATTTCCGGAAAAGCACCGCCTGGTTTTTTCCGAAGAAAAACAAACTGACCTGCAAAGGCCTTGTGTTTGCCGGTGGTGTGCTGGGCACGGTTCCGCTTTTACTTCGCCTGCGGCAACATTCACTTCCGCGCCTGTCGGCAAGGCTTGGGCACGATGTGAGAACCAATAACGAAAGCCTGCTGCCCGTCACCAGCCTGGATAAATCGGTGGATTACTCGGAAGGGGTGGCCATAGGCTCCATTCTGCAAACGGACGAACACAGCCACCTGGAACCGGTGCGATACGGCAAAGGCTCCGGTTTCTGGCGCTTCAGCCTGCTGCCCCTGGTCAGCGGCGGTGCTTTCTGGCAGCGAATGAAAGACCTGCTCCGGATCCTGGTCAAAGATGCTTCACGCATCGCCCGGGTGCTCACCGTTGGCGACTGGGCCCGCCATACGCCCATCCTGCTCTTCATGCAACATCTTGACAGCACCCTTCAACTGCGTCTTACCAAATTGGGCCGGGTGAACACCAGCCTGGGCCAGGGGCCTGCTCCCACACCTTTCATTCCGCAAGCAGTTTCACTGGCTAAAGGCTATGCCCAAAAAGTGAAAGGCTACCCCATGTCCTTTTTTCTGGAACCGCTGGCCGGGATCTCCTCAACTGCTCACATCCTCGGCGGCGCCGTCATGGGCGATTCAGCAGAAACCGGTGTCATTGACAAAAACAACAAGGTGTTCGGTTACCAAAACATGTACATCTGCGACGGCTCCATGATCTCCGCCAACCCGGGTGTCAATCCCTCCCTAACCATTACGGCCATCAGTGAAAGGGCGATGGCGAAGGTGGAGGATGCAAAAGCGGCTGGCGTTTGAGGGGAATGTTTGGTAGATTTGGGAGGGATTTAAGTACAATAAATTGAACCATCGAATACAAATGAAAAAAGGAGAAATAGAAATTTACAGAAGTGAAGACGGTACAGAGATTCAGGTAAAGCTGGAGAATGATACTGTGTGGCTTAATCAGGAACAAATGAGCACCCTATTCGAAAGGGATCGTACAGTTATTGGACGGCATATTCGAAATATTTTCAAGGAAGGTGAACTTGATGAAAATATGGTATGTGCAAATTTTGCACACACCACTGCACATGGAGCAATCAAAGGTAAATCTCAAACCAAATTCGTAACACATTACAATCTCGATGTTATAATTTCTGTAGGATACCGGGTAAAATCAATAAGAGGCACCCAATTCCGCATCTGGGCCACCCAGCGCCTGAAAGACTACCTGGTGCAGGGTTATGCTATCAACGAAAAAAGACTGGCTCAGAAAGAAATGGAGGTGCTTCATCTCAAAACCGGAATCCAGATTCTTAGCCGGGCCATTGAACAAAAGGCAGGAGAGGAAGGCTATGAGTGGCTGCTCCAATACGCCAAAGGCCTTGAACTGCTGGACGATTACGACCACGAAAAATTGGATCAGCAGGGAATCACAAAAAAGGAAGCCCATTACCCCAGCCGGCAGGAGTATCAGGAGTTGATAGATCAGATGAAGGCTGATTTTGATTCGGCGGTATTTGGGCTCGAAAAAGACCAGGGATTTGAGAGCGCAATAGCCCAAATAGCGCAGGGCTTTGGCGGGCAAGACCTCTATCCAACATTGGAAGAAAAAGCCGCCATGCTGTTGTACCTCATTACGAAGAATCACGCTTTTGCAGATGGCAACAAACGAATTGCCGCAGCTTGCTTCCTGTTGTTTTTGGAACAAAATGACATGCTGACCAATTCCAAGGGAGAACCCATCATCAGCAATGAGGCTTTGGCAGGGCTTACACTATTCGTCGCTGCCAGTAAGCCAGAGGAGATGGAAACGGTAAAAAGACTGATCGTCAGTGTGCTGAACCGTAATCAGTAAAGGTAGATTTCGGTCGGGAGATTTAGGTTAGTGATTATCTCCTCCCCCCTCAATCCACAATCATTTTTTCCCTGTCCAGATCCTGCTGCAGAATGTTGGCTGGGAGTTCCCGGTATTCGTATTCCTGGTTCCGCAACTGCGGGGTGAATCCGGCTTCCCGGATGGCTTCCTGAATGCCCTCGGCGGTGAAGCGGAAGCGGGCACCAGCTGCTGATACCACATTTTCTTCGATCATGATGGAGCCGAAGTCGTTGGCGCCGGCGTGGAGGCAGAGTTGGCCTACCTGTTTACCGACGGTGAGCCAGGAGGCCTGTACGTTGATGACATTGGGCAGCATGATCCGGCTCATGGCGATCATGCGAATGTACTCATCACCGGTGCAGGTGTTGCGGGCTCTTTTGAGTTTGCGAAGGATGGTGTCGTAGTCCTGAAATGGCCAGGGGATGAAGGCCAGGAAGCCTTTGGCGCCCTCCGGTTTTTCACTTTGCACCTGGCGGATCTTCACCAGGTGTTCCATGCGCTCCAGGTTGGTTTCTATGTGGCCGAACATCATGGTGGCTGAGGTGGTGAGTCCCAGTTTGTGGGCGGCCCGCATCACATCCAGCCATTCATCGGCGCCGCATTTGCCGGCAGAGATGAGGCGGCGCACCCGGTCGTCGAGGATTTCGGCGCCTGCACCTGGCAAGCTGTCGAGGCCGGATTCTTTGAGCGCTTTGAGCACTTCGTAATGGGTGCTCTGCTCCAGCTTGGTGATGTGGGCAATTTCAGGGGGACCCAGTGCATGAAGCTTGAGGTTGGGGTACCATTCTTTCAATTGCCGGAAGAGCTTCGTGTAATAATCGAGGCCGAGCTCAGGGTGGTGGCCGCCCTGCAGCAAGAGTTGCTCTCCTCCCAGTGCAAAAGTCTCTTCGATCTTTTGGCAGTACTGCTCCAGGGTGGTTACGTAGCTCTCTTCATGGCCGGGCCGGCGAAAGAAGTTGCAGAACTTGCAGTTGGCGATGCAAACATTGGTGGTATTGGCATTGCGGTCAATGATCCAGGTGACCACATTTCCCGGCACATGGTGTTGCCGGAGGCGATTGCCAACAAACATGAGCTCTGCCGTGGCGGCATTCTCGAAGAGGAAAACGCCTTCTTCTGCCGTGAGGTCTTCCAGGTTGAGGGCTTTCTGAAGCAGGTCGTCGATACGCATAACAGTTGGTTTGATTGAGGGGCAAAGGTAGGTATGTTCCCGTTATTCACAGGATGTGCGAAAGCAGCGGTTTTGGCTACCTTAGCGCCTCGTAAGTGGATGTACCTAACATCGCTTTTTGAAACCGGTTCTAACCAATCGACCATTATGGATAAAAAACTCGAACTCCTTCAGAAAAAGATTGCGGAAGCTCAACTGGGCGGCGGCGCTGACCGCATCGCCAAAGAACACAAAAAGGGCAAATTGACCGCCCGGGAACGCATCCACTTCTTATTGGACGAAGGTTCTTTTGAAGAGATAGGCATGTTCGTGACCCACCGTTGCAATGACTTCGGAATGGAAAAGCAAAAGGTGCTGGGAGATGGTGTGGTGACCGGTTATGGAACCATCGATGGCCGGCTGGTCTATGTGTTTGCGCAGGATTTCACTGTTTTCGGTGGATCCTTGTCGGAAACCCATGCCGAGAAAATTTGCAAGATCATGGACCTGGCCATGCGCAACGGCGCCCCGGTCATTGGCCTCAACGATTCCGGCGGTGCCCGCATACAGGAAGGGGTTAGCTCACTGGGTGGCTATGCCGACATCTTTTACCGGAACGTGCGTTCCAGCGGCGTCATCCCGCAGATTTCTGCCATCATGGGGCCATGTGCGGGAGGTGCGGTTTACAGCCCTGCCATGACCGATTTTACCATCATGGTGGAGCATACCAGCTACATGTTCGTGACGGGTCCCAACGTGGTGAAAACCGTGACAAACGAGGAAGTGACATCTGAAGAACTGGGTGGTGCGCATACCCACGCCACCAAATCGGGCGTGACCCACCTGACCGCCGCCAACGATATCGACTGCATTGCGAAGCTCAAAAAGCTGCTGTCTTACCTGCCTCAGAATTGCGAAGAAAAGCCCGCCAAACTGCCCTACGAACCCGGTGATGAATTCCGGGATCAACTGACCGACCTCATTCCCGAAAGCGCACAGCAACCCTATGACATGCGGGAGGTGATCCGTGGCATCGTTGACGAAGACAGCTTTTTTGAAATTCACGAGGACTGGGCCGAGAACATCGTGGTCGGTTTTGCCCGGCTGGCCGGGCGAAGTATAGGCATCGTGGGCAACCAGCCCATGACACTGGCCGGGGTGCTGGATGTGAATTCATCCCGCAAAGGCGCCCGTTTCGTGCGCTTTTGCGACAGCTTCAACATTCCGCTGCTGGTGTTGGAGGATGTGCCCGGCTTTCTGCCCGGCACCGATCAGGAATGGAACGGCATCATCAGCAACGGAGCCAAGCTCCTCTACGCCTTCAGCGAGGCCACAGTGCCCCGGGTGACGGTGATTACCCGGAAAGCTTATGGTGGCGCTTACGACGTGATGAATTCCAAACACATCGGCGCTGATATGAATTTTGCCTGGCCCACGGCCGAAATTGCCGTGATGGGGGCCAAAGGTGCTTCAGGAATTATTTTCCGGAAAGAAATTCAGGCTGCCGAAGATCCGCAGGCACTGTTGGCCCAAAAAGAACAGGAATACCAGGAAACCTTTGCCAACCCCTACCGTGCTGCCCAGCGGGGATTCATCGATGAGGTGATCCACCCCAGGGAAACCCGCCGCAAACTGATCAAAGCTTTTGCCATGCTGGAAAACAAGGTGGACAGTTTGCCGAAGAAAAAGCACGGGAATATTCCGTTGTGAGGAGAGTGGAATAGTTGGGCATGTTGCGATCAAACCACAATTGATATATTTGAGGTTAAACGTTTCGTAAGTTGAGTGCCAGTTGATAGTAGTAAGCAAAAGAGTCATTAGAAAGCATTGGGGCCTTTAACTTTGATTAAATTTTAATCATCGCCTGGCTTACTTGGTTGGTGTATATTTGAATAAGAAGCGTTTTTGATAATTTATCATTTTCATGGCCTTTCAACCAGACATTCCCTACAATGATTTGCCGTTGTTACCTCCTGATAAGGCCAATTGGGAGACGCTGGCTGTTTATAAAAATCTGGCAGAAGCCAGGGCTGCCATGGCAGAGTTAAAGGGAAGAATGCCAATCATTCCCAATCCTTTAATGCTCATCAATACCCTTGTCCTGCAGGAAGCGAAGGAGTCCTCCTCGATTGAGAACATTTTTACTTCGTCGGATAAACTTTATAAGGCTTTTGCTTCATCCACGATGGATGCCGATCCGCAAACCAAAGAGGTTTTACGTTACAGGGTAGCTTTGTATGAAGGCTGGCAACAACAACAAAACAATGGGATTGACCTTTCACTTATAGAAAATGTATATCGAAAGATTAAAGACAAGAATGATGGAATTAGGGATTCTGAGGTTTACCTTGGTAATCGATATAAAGTGGTGTACACTCCACCTTGTTGCTATGAAATCCTCAATGAGAAATTGAAGAACTGGGTGGAATTTGCCAAGGCTAATGATGATATAGATCCGCTTATCAAAATGGCTATATTACATTACCAATTTGAAGCAATACACCCTTTTACTGATGGTAACGGACGTACAGGTCGCGTGCTGAATGTGCTTTATCTGACGCAAGCAGGGCTTATTGATAAACCCGTGCTTTATCTGTCCAAATTTATCAATGCTTTTAAGGCAGATTATTATCGTTTATTACTTGGGGTTACTGAAAGCAGTGATTGGGAAGCTTGGGTGATATACATGCTTAAGGCTGTCAAAGCTACAGCAGAAGAAACCTTGAAAAAGCTCAATCAGATATTTGAGCTTCTTCATAATACTATTGAGAAAGTTAGAACCGAGGCTGGAGATATTTACAGCAGAGAATTGGTGGACATGCTATTTGTACAACCTTACTGTAAAATCAGTTTCCTGGTCAATGGAGGCATAGCTTCCAGAAACACGGCCAGTAAGTATCTTAACAGATTGGTAGACCTTGGGATTTTAGAGCTGGAGAAAGTAGGTAATGAATCTCTTTACCTGAACAGGCAACTTTATGATCTATTAAGTGAATAACAAGCGCTGCACAATAGGATGAAGGAAGTGTGCACTCCTATTTGCCAATGCACAGTTCTTGTGCAAAGAATTAGATCAGTGCACAAAATGAGTAGATTTTTGTGCGCTTACTGGATCTGTATTAAGTTTTCTTGATTACCTCCCACTATACCCCACAGCCACCCTGGCTGCCAGCCGGGCGTTGTTGAGGGCCAGCTCAACGTTGGCTCGAAGGCTTTCACCTCCGGTTAGTTCCTTTATTCGTCGCAATAGAAACGGGGTGATTTCCTTTCCCCGCAGTTTTTGGCGCTGGGCTTCATCCAGTGCCTTTTCCGTCGCTTGCGCAATGGTGGAGTAGGCGGGCTCCTTACCTGCGGGAATTGGATTGGCAACCACCACCCCGCCTTTCAGTCCGCCATTCCATTTTGTATGTATGAATTGGGCCACTTCATCGGGGCTGTCCAGCCGGCAGTCAACACCGTAGCCAGAGGAGCGGGTGTAAAAGGCCGGAAATTCATCTGTTTGAAATCCAACCACTGGCACACCGAGGGTTTCAAGGTATTCAAGGGTGAGGCCTATGTCGAGGATGGATTTGGCACCTGCACAGACCACGGCCACGTTGGTGCGGGCCAGTTCCTGCAGGTCGGCTGATATATCGAAAGTCTCCGAAGCTCCCCGGTGGACGCCACCGATGCCACCCGTTGCGAAGATGGAAATGCCGGCTTTTTCTGCGATGAGCATGGTGGCCGCCACGGTGGTGGCACCGGGCAGTTTCTTCATCAGTAGCCAGGGCAGGTCGCGCCGGCTGGCTTTGGCGATCTTGTTTTCTGGTTTGCCAAGCCATTCCAGTTCGTCCGGGCTTAGGCCGGCTTTCATTTTACCGTTGATGATGGCGATGGTGGCCGGAATTGCCCCTTCTTCCCGGATGGCCTGCTCCAGGGCCCGGCCTGTGGCTACATTGTCCGGATAGGGCATGCCGTGGGAAATGATGGTGCTCTCAAGCGCCACAACAGGATTTCCTTGATGCAATGCCGAAGCTACTTCCGGGGCGATGTCGAGATACTGCATTCGTGTTTTAGCCGGAAAGATAGGAAGCCGATCAGTATTCCTTCCCTTTGAAAAAATCCGGTGAGAAGGAACCGAAAAAATAGGAAACCGAACCTCCGACAAAGAGGTACCAGTCGTTTCTGTTCGGATTGCCATTCTGTGAAACGTCGTCGAGGTAGTCTGAGAAAGTGGCCCGCCAACCCCATTCACCGCTGATGGAAACGTGCTCGTGTAGGTCTATGCGGACACCAAACATGAAAGGAACGGTGATAAACTTGTCCACGTCTTCTGCTTCCGGGAACATTCCCGAATCACTGGACGGCACCACCAAGTCAATGTTGGTAAAGGTGTAACCCAGGCCGGTAGCTATGTAGGGTGAGATTTGCCGACGGAAGATACCGGTGCTGCCGGCACGGCTCCGACCGAGTGGGTGGTATTCACCTGTGATGGCTACTTCCAGTACGGTGCCGTCAAATTTCCAACCCCGGTTCTTTTTGTTGCTGTCGGCGTTGGCGTCGTTGCCGCCTATGAAGCCGTAATACACATTTCCACGAATCTTGAACTTGTCTTCGTAATGGAGCCGGACGAAGCCGCCGTAGGATTTTTTGGTTTCCTTCAGCACGATGGGATTGTCGGAAAGGTCGCCCTGATAGTTGGCAAAGCCGAGAAAAAAGCCCCCTTCAACAATTTGCTGCGAATGCACGTACAGCGGCAACAGAAGCGCACAAAGAATGGCAATTCTTTTCATGAAGTTGTTTTGTAATGAGAGAGATGAGTGTCAGTTCCCTTATGCCTTTACCATTTCAAATGTTCATTTTGGGAGGGGGGCAAACAGGTCTTGCCTGTATCCGGCAGAACAGCCGGGGAGGTTGGCACGGGAAAGTATTATTCAAAGTATTGTGTACTATGCAAATACCTAACCATTCGTAAAGGCCAGGGCATTCAGAGATTGCTGAAGTTTTTCCAGCAGTTCCCGTGCCGATTTCAGCGAACCCACGCCGTCTTTGGTCATGATGAGGCTGCGCGGAGTTTTTTTGAGGCCCAATCCCAACTTGCTGCCATTGCTGCCGAGGTATTGGAAAATCATCTGGAAAGTGGAGCTGTCATAGTAGCTCGACTGCGGATTTTCGACAAAGAAACAACGCAGTTTTTTATTCTTCAGAATGATGCGCTCGAAGCCCAGTTCTTTGGCAATCCAGCGCAGACGCAGGCCGTGGAAGAGCTCTTTGACGGGGGGCGGTACCTTGCCAAACCGGTCTTTGAGCATCTTTTCGAAATCGGCCAGTTCCCGCTCATCGTTGAGTGCATCCAGGCGGGTGTACAGGCTGAGCCTTTCGGAAATACTGCTCACATAGTCGTCGGGTATGTGCATTTCCGTATCGGTGTCGATTTGCACATCTTTTACAAAAGTGGTCTTTTTCTTCAGCTCTTCTTTGAACACCTCTTTGAAGTCGGTTTCCTTCAGTTCCTGAATGGCTTCTTCCAGGATGCGCTGGAAAGTCTCGTAGCCAATGTCGGCAATGAAGCCGCTCTGCTCTGCACCCAGCAGGTTGCCGGCCCCCCGGATGTCGAGGTCGCGCATCGCAATTTCAAAGCCGCTGCCCAGATCGCTGAATTCTTCGATGGTTTTCAGCCTTTTGCGGGCATCGTGCGTCAGCACCGACATGGGTGGACAGAACAGGTAACAATAGGCCTTTTTGTTGGAGCGGCCGATGCGTCCCCGGAGCTGGTGCAGGTCGCTGAGGCCAAACTGGTTGGCGTTGTTGATGATCATCGTGTTGGCGTTGGGGATGTCCAGGCCGGTTTCGATGATGTTGGTGCAGACCAGTACGTCGTAACGGTTGTCGATGAAATCGATCAGGGTCTTTTCCAGTTTGTTGCTGTCCATCTGGCCGTGGGCCATGGCCACATCCACATCGGGGCAAAGGCGTTTGATGAGGGCGGTAATGTCCGGCAGGCTCTTCACGCGGTTGTGCACAAAAAACACCTGCCCTCCGCGGTGCACCTCTTTGTAAATAGCGTCTTTGATCAGCGATTCACTGAAAACCCTGATCTCCGTATGGATGGGTTGCCGGTTGGGCGGAGGTGTGCGTATGATGGACAAATCCCTGGCGGCCATCAGGCTGAATTGCAGTGTCCGGGGAATGGGCGTTGCCGTCAATGTCAGGGTGTCCACGTTCGCTTTCAGTGAGCGCAGCTTTTCTTTGGCGGCTACGCCGAACTTTTGCTCTTCGTCAATGATGAGCAAGCCCAGGTCTTTGAATCTCACTTCTTTGTTCAGCAGGGCATGCGTGCCGATGATGATGTCTATTTTCCCTTCTTTCAGGTTCCTGAAAATGGCGTTCTTTTCTTTGGTGGAGCGGAAGCGGTTCAGGTAGTCGATCCTGAGGTCGAAATCGGCCAGCCTTTCGCTGAAGGTTTTGAAATGCTGTAGTGCCAGAATGGTGGTGGGCACCAGAATGGCCACCTGCTTGCCATCGAGCACCGCTTTGAAAGTTGCCCGGATGGCGACCTCCGTTTTTCCGAAGCCAACATCACCGCAGATCAGCCTGTCCATCGGGTGGGGCTTCATCATGTCTTCCTTCACATCGATGGTTGCCTTTTCCTGGTCGGGTGTGTCTTCGTAAATGAAGGAAGACTCCAGCTCGGCCTGCAGGTAGTTGTCGGGAGAAAAAGCAAAGCCCGGCGAGGCCTTTCTGACCGCATACAGCTTGATGAGTTCTTTTGCGATGTCTTTGACCCTCTTCTTGGCCTTGCGCTTCAGGTTTTGCCAGGCCTCTGATCCCAGTTTGCTGAGGGCGGGAGGCGTGCCGTCCTTGCCGGTGTATTTGGAAATCTTGTGCAGTGAGTTGATACTCACATACAGCACGTCGTTGTTTTTGTAAAAAATCCGGACCGACTCCTGGGTCTGGCCGTTCACGGTAATTTTTTCCAGCCCGGAGTATTTGCCCACCCCGTGGTCGATGTGCACCACATAGTCGCCCGGCTGCAACTCCCTGAGCATTTTCAGGCTCAGTGCCTTGTCGGCCGTAAAGCCCCTCCGCAAACGATAGTGGTGGTGTCGCTGGAATACCTGATGATCGGTGTAACAGGCAATTTTTAAATCTTCATCGATGAAGCCCTGGTGAATGGCTTTGATCACCGGGTCAAATTTGACGTTGGCTTCCAGGTCTTCGAAAATGGCGTAAAAACGCTCTATCTGTTTGGGGTTGTCGGTAAAGATGAAGTTCTGAAAACCCTTTGCAGTGTTGCTGTTGAGGTTTTCTATCAGCAGGCTGAAGTTCTTGTTGAAGCTCGGCTGGGGTTTGCCGGAAAAACTGAGGAGGGATTCGTTTTTTACCGGAATAGGGTCGGTGGCTTCCGGACCAAGGTTTACCGTCGGGAAGTCCCCGAGCGCCTCGATCAGTTCGTGAGGGGCCAGAAATGCCCTGTTCCTGAACAGCTCCACCAGCTCGCCCACTTCAATGATGTTGATGCCCTTTGCAAAAGCTTCTGCCTTTTCAAAGCATTCCTGCAATTTGTCCAGCAACATGGAATAATCCCGCACCCAGATGGTGGTGTCCCGGCTCAGCACTTGCAGCAGCGATACTTTCTGGCTGTTGTCAAAACGGGTATTTACATTCGGAACGATGGACACCTGCTTCAGGTTCCTGACCGAAAGCTGGCTGAGTGGATCAAATGTCCGGATGCTTTCTATCTCTTCGTCAAAAAGCTCGATGCGGTAGGGGTAGTCATTGCCGTAGCTGAACACGTCGATGATGCCACCCCTGATGGAGAACTGGCCGGGCTCATACACGAAGTCCTCCCGTTTGAACCCGTACTCCAGCAGCATATCAATCACAAAGTCAACGTCCAGTTCCTGACCCGAAACCATTTCGATACGGCTTTGTGCCAGTGCTGACGGGTCAACCACTTTTTCGAACAATGCTTCCGGATAGCTTACGATGATGGGTGGCGCACCAGCTTTGGAGCTGAGCTTGTTGACGGTTTCTGTGCGTTCCAGCACATTGGTGCTGTTCAGCTCTTCGAAATACTGCGGCCTTTTGAAAGAATCGGGAAAGAACAGCACCGGTTTGGACTCCAGCAAATTGGCAATGCTGTTCTGGATGTATGCGGCTTCCTCTTTGTCGGCGGCTATGAAAAGCTGGGGTTTTTCTTCAGCCAGGTACAGTCCGGAAAGGACAAAGGATTCCTGTGCACCCGCCATGCCATTGAGCTTGACATGCCGGTTGTTGCCTTGCAGCAGTTGCCTGAGCTTATTGGTGCCAGGCGCTTCTGCATACAATCGAAGAATGGTCTCCAGGTTTTTCACGGCCGCAAAAGTAAAATGATGAGGCTTATCATGGGCCTATCGCAAGCTAATGAACTTCCTTTCATCACCGTAATTTCCGACGGCAGGTATATACACCTGTCTGCAAGAATTGTTGCTTAAGCTGCATTCGGGCCGTTCTTTTTCGATTCATTTCCCGTTGTCAAGCCCAGTTGAAAGATTTTTTTCAAAAAAAATTCTCACAAAAGCGGGGTTTTGAAAAAGTTTTTTCTCACAATTACTGTAAAGGTTGTTTTGGGTTTTTGCTTGTTTTTAAAGGGTTTTTGGCTGATTGGTGTATGTTTAGCTCTCAAAATACTTTCTCACAACGGCTTAATTTTGTCTTTGTTCTTAGCGGAACATACTCTCACATTTGTATCGTGATTAGTGACAAAGAGGAGGAACAACGGATTTGAGGGGATAATCACCGCCAGCTAAAAGAGCCGGCACACAGTTTTGACAATGTTCATGGGATTATAATTTGTTAGTCAGTCGTCCCGACTGATTCTGTCGGGACGAGCTGTTTTTTCCCAGGGCTCTCAAAGCTACTTGACAACTGAATATGTTCATGGGATTATAATTTGTTGGTAGTCAGTCCCCCTCTGAGAGGGGGAACTGCCCAACTTTGAAAACCCCATGCAAGAAATAACGCATCAGCCAATAGCCGGTCAAAAGTGACTGGCGAACTGCAAAATTTAAAGTTCATGGGATACGAACTCTAATGCAGACTCAAACTTGGGATACAAATCGACTCTTTCGCAAACAACAAATTGGCTGATGCAAACTTATACTGGGAAAGGCTCCGCAAAACGCCCGGCCTTTCATCCCAAAAGAATCGTTTTTGGATATGTTCATGGGATTATTATCAAAGTCGCACCTTCACGGTGCGATTTTTTTTTGCCCCGATTGAAGGTTTGCTCAACCCTCATGGCAATTCCCTTCGAAGAATCAGTAGCCTTTTTGCCGGCCGCCACCCATCCTGCGCCCGCCCCAGGGGCGAATTTGCGAAGCGACGAAAACAGCCTCGTTTTGCATCTCTCCCATCAATTTGATTTGTTCGCCAGGCTCCATCAAAACCGCCGGTGGCCAGTTGGCCTCCCTGTAAATGACCTCCCATTCTTTTCCGGTAAAGTCCGTGAGGCGGAGGGTGTCGCCTCTTAGCTCCTGAATGGTGCCTGAGAGGTAACCCTCTTCCGGCAGGGTCCATAGCTGGATTTTTTTCTCCTGGATGCTTTCATACGCACTTACCGTTGATGCAAATGCCGATTCGATTTTTTGGGCTCCGCCCGAAATGAAAAACAAGGTGCCCAGCAGGATGCTCAGCCCGGTGCTGTAGCCGGTTAATTGTAAGATGCCATACTTGTATCCCCTTTTAGAATGCCTGACGGACAGCATGGAAGTCAAGAGTGCCGCAATGAGCAGCACCAGCCAGATCAAAGGCAAAAGCCCCAGAAAAAGCTCGATACCGGAATGGTTTAGGTGATCCAGCAATTCGAATTCCGTTTGCTGGATGGCGAAAAGAATGACAGAAAAAGCCAGACCTCCTAAAATCACTGCAACTGCAAAGGCCAGCCAGGCCAGGGCATTTTTCAGCACGAAATGCCACCGGGGTTTTGGCCGGAGTTGTTCTCTTCTGATCTGTTCCAGTATTTTTTCTGAAGCTTTCATACGCCACGGTATTTTTCGAATGACAAGCCATTGTTTTTCACAAATTCGATAAAGGCCCGTTTTGCCCGGTTGATGCGGGTGGCCACCGTCCCTTCGGGGATTTTTAGCACGTCGGAAATTTCCGAGTAACTCATTCCCTCCAGGTAGCGCAGCACCAGCACATCTTTGTATTTGTTCGCAATGCCCCGGAGAGCCTCTTTCACAAGGCTTTCTTCGAGGACCATTTTGTCGGCCTGGTCTTCATCACCCAGATCGGAGGTGAAGGCCTCTACCAATTCCTCATTCAGTTCCAGGGTCTTGTCCTTTCCATAGGATTTTCGCTTGCGCAATGCCGATATGGCCTCGTTGTGCACGATGCGGTAAACCCAGGCAGAAAAGCTGAACGAAGGATCATAGCCATTGAGGTTGAGCCAGACCTTGATGAATGCTTCTTGCAACACATCCTGAGCTTCGGCGTCCGTCAGTCCGGCAAAAGTCTTCAGGTAGCGTTTGAGACGCTGCTCGTAACGCTCATAAAGGCAGGAAAACCAATCCACCTCTTCAAGTGATTTCCTCACCAGTTCGAGGTCATCGTAGCGGTCGCATATTTGTTGGGCAATGATCATACTCCGCCGAAAATAGGCTTGTCTGGCATTTTTATTTGTGACATAAATCTTCGTCGTCAGAACCAAATCGCAACGGGAAGATTCCACCGTTTTTCAAAAAAAGCAGAGCGCCCTGCACTGCATGAGTGCCAGGCGCCCGCTCGCAGAATCATTCACCTGCTATCAGGATCATTGGGAAATTGGAGTTCAAAAGGTGCTGTTCAATTACCGCCTTTCCAGCCACCGGGACCATTGCCTGGGCCATTGCCTGGGCCGGGATTCCCGTTGGGGCAAGTTCCATTGCCTGGCCCTGGGCCATTACCATTGCCCGGGCCGTTTCCATTGCCTGGGCCATTGCCTGCATTTCCGTAAGGACAGTTTCCTTTTCCAGGACCATTGCCAGGACCGTTACCGGGGCAAGTTCCACAGAGTTGGCCACCGCGCTCACGCTGGCTGCTGACGATGTCATTGTAAAGGTCGGCGCTGATGTAAACCGGTTCGTAGGCAATGCCGAGGTTGTCGAGTTTGCGATGGAATGCCCGGAGGTGGTTTCTCGAGCCCCGCATCAGCTCGCCAAAGACAGCCTTGATATCGGCATTGTCAACAGCCTCGATGTAATCCAGCAAATCGGCGATGTCGGTGTCTTCGATGGTGGCGCCGGCCAACATGGCCTTTTCAAGGCTCTCTTCGCCTGCGGCAACCAGCTCGTTGTACAAGTTCTGAAGGGCGTCGTTGTTGAACTCACCCGGGCCGTTGCCTTCGACTGGATCGTCGATATCGTATTTTTCCAGGAGGCAGCCAATGGCGTCCATGTGGCGCTGCTCGGCCTTTGCGATATTGGCAAAGACCCGCATGTTCCATTTTTCATTCAGTTTCAGGTAAACGTCACGGGCCATCTTTTCTTCTTCCCGCATAAATACCAGCGCCGTCAGCTCATTAGCGGAAAGCTCTTCCACAGGAAACTCGTTCAGGATGCAGGTGCATGGATTTACAGGATTGGCAGCTTCATCTGCCGGTACCTGCAAAGCCATTTGGTCGAAGTATTGGAGTTCATTGGCATTGGACTCACACTGTGTGAACAGGACGGCAATGCCCGTCAGCATGAACAGGGCGCTTGCCAGTTTGATCATGGAAGTTTTCATCGCTCGAGGTTTTGGTGAAGGATTGTTTTTCATTTGCACCCTTACTACGCAGGGCCTACCCCGTTCTTTCATTTTCTTTTGCTGACAAATGTCATGGGGCTGATTGGCCGGGTTGTCTCATCCACCTGTAGAAAGGCTCAGATCTGCAACCGATACGGAATACCCGGAAGAAAGTCCGCTTTTGCTAACTTTGCGCACCTGCCAAAAAAGCCGCTCAGCAAAGCACCTTATGTACATGAAACAACACCTCCCTCAGCAAGTATCCGGCATTGCCTTCCTGCTTCTTGCGTGCCTGTTTTTCTTCCCAGCCTGCCAGCAAAATGAGCCGATGAAAACGGAGCGGCCACACGACCCCTGGGTCATCCGCTCTGTGCTGGATTCTTTCCCGAGGGTGGCAACCGTGGCTCTTCACGACGATCTCTGGGTGGCCTACCACACCGAAACCGGTGCGCTTTACAAAGCCTGGAAGGGAAGCGTCAACTTCGACGGAGCGGTGTACACCACCGTGCACGGGCCCCAGCCCTCCAGCATCGGTGATGCCTGGTTGGTGAACCGTTTCCGGCAGCCCTGGCGGGTGGTGCAGAATGGCCAGGAGACCGAGCCCAAAGTGCAATACCGCGGCCACCGCTTTGAAAACGGACAGGTCTGGCTCAACTACGAGCTGACATTGCCCGAAGGCAAAAAAATAAAGGTGAGCGAGCGCCCGGAGTACTTCCCTTCGGGCAATGGACTGACAGGTTTTGAGCGTACCTTTCGCACCCAAGGCGTACCCGAAGGCACTGAGGTTTTGCTGTTGATGAACCTCAATTCGGTGGCCTTCGAAAAAGCTGTCGTCACCGATGCGCAGTGGGAGGTGACCGCCAAAGAACCCGTCACTCGAGGCAAATACCACGGTTATGAAATCCAGGGCCGGCTGACCTTGCCTTCCAATGCTTCCTGTCGCTTCGCAACGACTTTCACCCAGGTACCCTTCGTCAAAAATGAAAACCGCATCGCCGGCGATGAGGCCGCCGAAAACATCCCGCTGGGATTGCGGATGATCGACCGCAGCGACTGCAAGACCTGCCACAACACCTTCGTCGCCACCGTTGGTCCTTCCTACCTCGATGTGGCCCGTCGCTACCGCAATACTTCCGACAACGTGAACGCTCTCGTGGCCAAGGTGAAAACCGGCGGCTCCGGCAACTGGGGTCAGGCGGCCATGACTCCGCACGCCGACCTGCCCGACAACGACATCCGCATCATGGTGGAGTACATCATGTCATTGGATGCCGAAGAGGAAGCCAAACTGGCGGCCATTCCCGAAACCAAAGAGCCGCTCGAAATGCAGGAGGGACTGGCCGAAGTGGACGAAGCTGAATTCATGCCCGGGGCTGTGGTGAGGGTCTATCAATACGACCGCAACCTCACCCAATTGGCCGACCTGAAGCCTTTCCCGAAACCGGTCTTCGAGGGCGTGGTGCCTGCCCTGCACGCCACCGCCGAAGAATTCGGTGAGCTGACCGACAACTTCGGCCTGGTTGCCGAAGGCTACCTTAAAATCCCCAAAGACAACAACTACCTGCTGCGGCTGGTCAGCGACGATGGCTCCAAACTCTGGCTCGACGGCGAGCTGCTCATCGACCACGACGGGTTGCACGGCGATTCACCGAAGGACGCCGAAATCGGTTTGAAAGCGGGTTTCCATCCTTTCCGGCTGGAGTATTTCGAAGCGGGCGGTGGCAACATGGTGTCTTTCCAATGGCGCTCTTTCGACGACAATGGCAGCTTCGAAATCGTGCCGCCGGCAGCCATCTGGCACAAAAAAGACGAAACGCCCTCTGCAAGTGTAGCCGTGAGCCTGGGTGGCGGCACCCGCCTGCCCGGCGACCGCACGGCCGTGGACGGTGTACATCCCAGCTACGACCTCGCCCAGGCCCGCCCCGATGACTTTTTCCCGAAGGTGGGCGGTATGGACTTTCTCTCCGACGGCCGACTGGTGGTCAGCCGATGGGATCCTGAAGGCGGCGTGTACATAATCGACGGCGTACAGACGGGTGACCCCGCTAAAATGACGGCCAAACGCATCGCTGCCGGCCTGCACGAACCCCTCGGCCTCAAAGTGGTGGACGACACCATTTACGTTCTCCAAAAACAGGAACTCACCAAACTCATCGACCTCGACGGCGATGAAATCATCGACGAATATTACACCCTCTGCAACAGCTGGGGCGTGAGCACGAACTTCCACGAGTTCGCCTTCGGGCTGGTGTACAAAGACGGCTATTTCTACGGCAGCCTCGCCACCGACATCCTGCCCGGTGGGGCTGGAGCTCCGGTGCAGCCGAAGGACCGCGGCCGCACTTTCAAAATCTCCCGGGCTGATGGCAGCATCCAGCTCATCACCTCCGGTCTGCGCACCCCCAACGGCATCGGCATCGGCGTGGATGGCGAAATCTTCAATGCCGACAACCAGGGCGACTGGCTGCCCGCCAGCAAAATCGTCCACATTACGGAAGGTGCTTTTTACGGCAGCCGGGCGGTGGACTTCGAAGGCACCGCCAACCTGCCGGTGAAACAACCCATGGTCTGGCTGCCACAGGACGAAATCGGCAACTCACCCTCCACGCCGCTGGCCTTGAACGACGGCCCTTACAAAGGGCAGATGATCCATTGTGAAGTGACCCATGGCGGCGTGAAGCGGGTGTTCGTGGAAAAGGTCAACGGCGAGTACCAGGGCTGTGTGTTCCGCTTCATCCAGGGCTTGGAGGCCGGCATCAACCGCATGGTGTGGGGCCCCGACAGTGCCCTTTACGTGGGTGGCATCGGCAACCCCGGCAACTGGCAGCACGGCCAAAACCGCTGGTACGGCCTGCAGCGGTTGAAATACAATGGCAAACCCGCCTTCGAGATGCTGGCCGTCAGGGCCAAAAGCAACGGCATGGAGATCGAATTCACCCAGCCGCTGGAACCCCGCGACGGCTGGGACCCTGCCGAGTACACCGTTCAGCAGTGGCGCTACGTGCCCACTGCCGACTACGGCGGTCCCAAAGTCGATCTGACCCGCCTGCCCGTGCGCTCGGCCAGCGTCAGCCCCGACCGCCGCAAGGTCTTCCTCGAAATACCGGGTCTGAAAGCCGGCCATGTGGTGTACATCCGCATCCCCACCCACTGGATCAGCGACAGCGGGCTGCCACTCTGGAGCACAGAGGCCTGGTACACCCTCAACGCCATTCCCGAAGGAAACCCCGGCACCGTATTGCCGAGGCCGAACTTCCAGCCCAACACCCTCACGGACGAGGAAAAAGCTGCCGGTTGGCGCCTGCTTTTCGACGGAAAATCCATCACCAACTGGCGCAATTTCAACAAGCAAACCATCGGCAAAGACTGGATCATCGACGACAACGCCATCCACCTCAACGCCCGCAAAAACCCACAGGGTGGCTGGCAGGCGGCCGATGGCGGTGACATCCTCTACGACGAGGTTTTCGAAAACTACGAGCTGCGTCTCGAGTGGAAAATCGCTCCCTGCGGCAACAGCGGAATCATCTATAACATCGTCGAAAGCGACAAATACGAATACCCCTGGCAGACCGGCCCTGAGATGCAGGTGCTGGACAATGCCTGCCATCCCGATGCCCTCATCGAAAAGCACCGGGCGGGCGACCTCTACGACCTCATCTCTTGCAAATACATGACCGTGAAACCAGCCGGCCAATGGAACCGCGTGCGCCTCATCAACCGCAACGGCAAAGTGGAGCACTGGCTCAACGGCCGCAAAGTGGTGGAAGTGGACATGACCTCCAGCGAATGGCTGCAACTCATCAACAACAGCAAGTTCAAGGACATGCCCGACTTCGGCCGCAGCACCAAAGGCTACATCGCCCTGCAAGACCACGGCGACAAGGTTTGGTTCCGGAATATCCGGATTAAGATGTTGAGGAACTGAAGAATTGAGGATTGAGGATTTCCTGTCTGCCGCCCCGTCTGGCCGCCGGACAGGCAGGCAGGGAGGATATGAGGATATGAGGATTTGAGGATTTCCTGCCTGCGGCAGGCAGGGAGGAACTGAGGATTGAGTGCACTGCAAAAAGTTACTTTACTGCGAAAAATTAGAAATCTCACTCCTTACAGCACTCGAAGTGCTGTCAGGAGTAAAATGTACAACCCCTCAAAACCAAGGCTTTAGTGCGGGCCAAACTCCTGTCTGCCCTGTCTGACGCCCTGTCTGCCGACAGGCAGGCAGGCAGGCGGACAGGCAGGTCACTCAAACAACGGAACTTACGCTAACTCCAATAGAAAATGACTTTTTACAGTGGACTCAGGATTTGAGGATTTGAACCCCGGCAAAAACCCCATAATCCCAATAACCCTCTATAATCTTCATAATCCTGATAATCCCCATAACTCTTATAACCCTCTATAATCCTAATAATCTCCATAAACCTCAAATAAAATGCGCATTCTCATTCTTGGTGGTGGCGGCCGTGAACATGCTCTGGCCTGGAAGATCAGCCAGAGTCCGTTATGCAAAGCCCTTTTCATCGCCCCTGGCAATGCCGGTACGGAAGCCCACGGCACCAACGTAGCACTCGACATAGAAGACAACGAAGCCATCGCCCGCTGGGTGGCTGGCAACGCCATCGACATGGTGGTGGTGGGTCCGGAGGCGCCCCTGGTCAACGGTGTCTGGGATTTCCTTCGGCAAAATGAAGCCACGAAAGATTGCATCGTGGTGGGTCCCTCGCAAGCCGGTGCTCAGCTCGAAGGCAGCAAGGCCTTTGCAAAGGCTTTCATGCAACAGTACAGCATCCCAACGGCCGCCTACCGGGAGTTTACCAGCGAGCAACTCGACCAGGCGGTGGACTATTTGCGCAGCGAGGCAAAGGCACCCTATGTGCTGAAAGCCGACGGACTGGCCGCCGGAAAAGGGGTGGTCATTTGCGAAGAAAGCGGACAGGCTGTAGAAGAGATGAAGGCCATGCTTTCAGGTAAGTTCGGAGCAGCCAGCAGCAAGGTGGTGGTGGAGGAATTCCTGAGCGGCATCGAGTTCAGCGTCTTCGTCTTGACCGACGGAAAGAATTACAAAATCCTGCCCGTAGCAAAGGACTACAAGCGCATCGGTGAGGGCGACACCGGGCCCAACACCGGCGGCATGGGAGCTGTGTCGCCGCCCCCTTTCGTTGATGCCACGCTAATGGACAAAGTGGAAAAGCGCATCATTCAGCCCACCATGCAGGGCCTGCAGGAGCGACAAATGCCCTACCACGGATTCATCTTTTTCGGCCTCATCGAGGTGGGTGGGGAACCTTTCGTCATCGAATACAACTGCCGCCTGGGCGATCCCGAAACGGAAGTGGTGCTGCCGCGCCTCCGAAACGACCTGGTGGAACTTTTTGTCGCCATGCACGAGGGCAGCCTGGATGCTGTTCGCATAGAAGAAGACCCACGGGCCGCTGCCACGGTAATCCTTGCATCAGGTGGCTACCCCGGCAGCTACGAAAAAGGCAAAATCATCACGGGGCTGGAACGAGTAGAAGGCAGCATCGTTTTCCATGCCGGCACCAAGCGCATGGCCGACGGAACCATCGTCACCAGCGGCGGCAGGGTCATGGCCATCACTTCATTGGCACCCGACTTCCGGCAGGCCATCGCCATCAGCAATGCCAACGCCGAACGCATCCAGTTCGAAGGAAAATATTTCCGGAAGGATATTGGGTTTGATCTGTGAGGACGCAAGGCAACTGTCAGGAAGGTGATTTGATTTAGAACACTATCGTCATTTCCCAACTACTATTTTGCCGGCCTTCAACAACACGCCATTTTCCATATAGCGATAAAAATACACCCCCGGCGGCACCTCAGCCGCATTCCACCGGAGGCTTGTTTCGCCTTCCGGCAATGCAAAGTGCTGCACCGGCCGCCCGGCCAGGTCCGTGATGAGCAACTGCCTGTGCTGGCCACCGGTGGCATTCTGAAAATAGAAATCCACATGGCTGCTGGCCGGGTTGGGCCACACCCGTACCTCCACCGCAGGATGCACCTCCTCCACCGGGGTGATGCCGGAGCACAAAAGCGTGTCTATGCAGCCATCTTTGTCCACTTTTATTAAAATGCCCCAATTTTTAGGATCAGCGGATGAATCGTAGTATCCGGCAGCGATGATGCTGCCACTGGACAGTTCGACAGCTGAGTGGAGGTATTGACCCGTAGCGAAAATCGAATCAGGAAACACTAAGTCTTTACGCTCCCACAAAGTATCTCCATCATATTCCATTCTTACCATCCATGCATATCCGTGATCCTCGGCAAGTACAGGGTTGGGAACTTTCTCATTGTTTTTTCCAAGGCCAAGAAAATCTCCATTTTCTAATGGCAACATATTGAGAATGAAATTGCCGTTTGCGTCCATATCATCTAAATCCACAGCATTGACTATATTAAAATTGCCATCCCGAACAACTACTCTTGGCTGGCGTTTCATAAAGCCATCCATTTCAAATTCAGCCCTGACAGTAGCATAAATCCAGTTGCCTTCAACATTGATGTTCAGCCCATCCAGCCATACCTCATCCAGAGATGGTTCACCCAGCCAACTCCATTTGATGTTTCCCACACTGTCAATGGCAAATATTTTTATTCTGCTTTCGAACTGCTGCCAAGGGACCATATAAGGCTGGTTGCTGCTACCTATGACGTATTCATTGGCATCTCGAATCAGCATGGAGTCGAAGATATCATCACGGGCATTGCCTTTGCCGTAACTCCTCTCCCAAATTTCCGCTCCGTTATAGTCAACTTTTTTCACAAAAAGATCGAGCTTGTTATCAAGGGCTTGCTTCATACCACTAATCAGATAACCATCATTGATTTCAACAATTTTTCGAAAAAAATCTTGTGATGAATTGCTATCTGTGTATTCTCGAAGCCATACTTGATTGCCATCATTGTCAACTTTCATTGCTATTCCTGTACTTCTTTCAAATACATGACCAAGCAACAAATATCCCGACCCATCCAAACATCTGAGGAGCCCTCTCGGAGTTTCTCCAAGAGAATAATTTCCACCAAGGCTGTCCTGATATTGAAAGTGTGCAAGTATGTTTCCATTTGTGTCCAATTTGGTCAAGGTCATTACTTGCTTGTATGGGAAAGTGTCCTGGATCGCAATGCCAGAAACTACCAACGTGTCTTGCGTTAGAATTAAATTAGTAAAAACCATACCCGGATGTCCAAAGTCATAGTGACTGATGAACCCTTCCTGTGCCTTTGCAAAAAGAGGGAGCAACAGGAAAAACAAAATGCATGGCCACTTCATGGCAGTATAGTTGAAGCCCCGCACACCTCCAATAGCAGAATGCGGGGCATAATGAGAAAAACTTACTTGTCGAGAATGATCTTGCCCGATTGCAGGGATATGTCGTTTGCAATCAACTGATAATAGTAGATGCCGGAAGGGTTGGTACCTGTATCCCACCTAATGGACGAGACGTCTTCCGGCACGTCAAAGGCCCGCACTGTTCTTCCTGTCATATCCATGATTATAAGCCGCTTCCTACCATCATCCGAGGGATTCTGAAAAAAGAAATCCACATAGGTACTGGCCGGGTTGGGCCACACCCGAAGCTCCACCGCAGGCTGTACTTCCTCCACCGGAGTGATGCCGGAGCACAGCAGGGTGTCTATGCAGCCGTCTTTGGAAATCTTCAGCACCCAGCCCCAGGAGCGGACAGTGGGTGGATAGCAGTTGGTATTGGCGTAGCCGGCTGCGATGACGCTGCCACTGGGCAGCACGGCCACACCGCCGAGGTGGTTCTCCGAGCCGCAGACAGGGTGCCAGAAAGCCGTGTCGAGCCTTGACCACAGGCTGTCGCCGTCGGAGCTGAACTTGAATGTGAATCCTCCGAGATAATTTGGCTCATCAAATGGAGGTTGGGGCAATGGCGTTTCCCATTGACCTATGGCCACCCAATTGCCCTCAGGGGTGGGCTTGAGGTCAACCACGGTATTGAATTTTAGGGTGGTTGTACCAATCTCCCGCTCCCATATTATGTCGTCTATGTCTTCGCCTGTTCTTACAACTTTTGCTTTTTTACCCCATTCATACTGGTTTAAAAGAATGAACGAACTTGTTCCATAGAGCCATCCATCTTGCATTCGATTCAAACCCACAATGCCAGATTCCTCATTCTTTGAACTTTCACTTGATCCCAGCAAATTCCCCAAGCTGTCAACCTGAATCAGCCAGGATTTTACCCAAATATTGGAATTGTTATAGGGCGGTGAACCTGGGTGAATTCCTTTGCTCGCCCCAATCGCAAAATGGTTATCGTCAATTTTTATCAGGCTGCCTATTATATCATTCACCCCCGGCTGCCCGTAGGTCTTCTCCCACAAAAAATTGCCCTGCTTGTCAACTTTCATGAGGAATACCTGGATATCTCCATTTTGGAGGGTCTTGTGCCCAGCAATCAAAAAGCCATCGGTTGTTTCTTGTATTTTACGAGGTTGGCGTTGTAAACTCGGATGAGGGTCGTATTTCCTGTAAAATTCCACTTCACCTTCGTGTGATAATTTTGCAAAGACGGCAAAATTTGTAAGCAATGCCCCGCCAGTCAAAGCATAGCCATTATCAGAAGTCTTAATCAAATCAAAATTTGGATTTGCAGCAAACTTGTCCCCATCTGGGTCAGGATAAAAAAGCTGATACAGTACATTACCGATGGTATCCAGTTTCACGAAGTGCAGCCCTTGCAAATAAGGAGGGTTGGATGGCGTGGCACTACCGTATAATACTATGGTGTCATTGTCCAATAAGATGTTTACGAAAATGTTTCCTGTTATTTCTGGTTCGAAGCCATACGTTTTATTGAAACCCGACTGCCCCGTCGAGGTAATCGACGAAAGAAGCAGGGCGATGAAAATCCATTTCTTCATGGCACGAAAACTTGGCCTCTCCGGCAACCGGCGGCTGCCGGAGAGGCAGTTGGTGAAATTATTTTGTAAGGAGGATTTTGCCCGTTTTCAGGGTCTTGCCGTTAGTTATCCACTGATAAAAATACACCCCCGGCAGCAGTTCCTCCGTATTCCACCTCAGGTTTGTTTCGCCTTCCGGAATCTCAAAGCTTTGCACTGGCCGCCCGGCCAGGTCCGTGATGAGCAGCTGCCTGTGCCGGCCGCCGGCGGGATTTTGAAAGAAGAAATCCACATGGGTGGTGGCTGGGTTGGGCCAGGCCTTTACCTCCACCGGGTGGGTCTGCACTTCCTTTACGGGCGTGATGCCGGAGCACAGCAGGGTGTCTATGCAGCCATCTTTGGAAATTTTCAGCACCCAGCCCCAGGAGCGGACAGTGGGTGGATAGCAGTTGGTATTGGCGTAGCCGGCTGCGATGATGCTGCCACTGGGCAATACCGCCACCCCGCCGAGATAGTTCTCCGAACCGCAGTCGGGGTGCCAAAAGGCCGTATCGAGCCTTGCCCAAAGGCTGTCGCCGTCAGAGGTAAACTTGAAAGTGGAACCACCCAGATAATTCGGGCTTGTGGAAGGCGGTGGAGGAATGGGGGTGGCCCACTGCCCCACGGCAACCCAGTTGCCATCAGGGGTGGGTTTAATGTCAATCGTGGTATTTCCCGCACGAGTGGTGGCACTTATATATTTTTCCCAAACGACATTGCTAATATCTACTCCCGTTCGGACAATTTTGGAGCGTGCACCCCATTCAAACTGGTTGAGAATTTTAAATTCAACTGCGGCGAAAAGCCAACCGTCCGGCATCTTTTTTAGGCCGCTCAAGCCCGCTTGTGTGTTGGCAGGGCTTTCTTGAGTCGAAATGATATTGCCGAGGCTGTCCACTTGGATTAACCAACCTTTAGACCATGTATCACTTGTACTGTAAGGCGGCTCGCCCAGCCCTTTTGACTTGGCAGCACCAATTGCAAAATGGTTGTCGCTAATCTTTACCAAACTGTTCATCACGTCCACCACCCCCGGCTGCCCATACGTCTTTTCCCACAGGAAATTGCCCTGCTTGTCAACTTTCATAAGGAATACTTGGATGTCATAGTTCTGAATGGATTTATGCCCGGATATTAGATAACCGTCTTCCACTTCAAGCACTTTGCGAGGCCGGTGTGTCAGGTCAGGGGCAGGGTCGTATTTTCTGTAAAATTCAATTTCACCATTGAAGGATAGCTTTACAAGAATACCATAGCCGGAGTTTATGTTAGTACCTGTCAACATATATCCACTATCCAAGGTCTTGATGATTTCGAAATTCGGGCTTGCCGCATACTTGTCCATATCCGGGTCGGGGTAAAATTTTTGCAGTAGCACATTACCCAGTGTGTCCATCTTTACGAACAGGAGTGCCTGTTGGCCGGGAGGACCGACAGGTGGGAAACAGGTGCCGAAAAGCACAAGTGTGTCATTGTCCAGCAGTACATTGACAAAAGCGGAGCCGGTTATCTGTTCCTCCTCGAAACCATAAGTTTTGTTGAAACCCGGCTGCCCCGTCGAGGTAATCGACGAAATAAGCAGGGCGAAAAAAATCCATTTCTTCATGGCACGAAAACTTGGCCTCTCCGGCAACCGCCGGCTGCCGGAGAGGCAGTTGGTGAAATTATTTTGTAAGGAGGATTTTGCCCGTTTTCAGGGGCTTGCCGTTAGTTATCCACCGATAAAAATACACCCCCGGCGGCAGTTCCTCCGTATTCCACCGGAGGCTTGTTTCGCCTTCCGGCAATGCAAAGCTCTGCACCGGCCGCCCGGCAAGGTCGGTGATGAGGAGCTGCCTGTGCCGGCCACCGGCGGGATTTTGAAAAAAGAAATCCACATGGGTGGTGGCTGGGTTGGGATAGACGTAGAACAGGGCTTTTTCTTTCACCTTCACTTCACCTACACCCGTCACCAGGCACGGCTCTTCCATGCACCCATGCCTGTCCACTTTAGTCACCCACGCCCACGATTTATCTCCTACTCCAAATATAAATTCTTCAAAGCCGCCTGCCGCTACAATACTTCCAGAGGGCAGCACCGCCAAGCCGCCATATCGGTGGAATTTAGTATGATTTGCCATTGGAACGGTATCACAGCGCACCCAAATGCTGTCACCTTCGCTACTTACTTTGTATAAGCAACCCGGAGTGTATTTGTGGTCGTTTGACCAAGCATAAAATGGTTCCGGCAGTACCCATAGACCCGCTCCCACCCAATTGCCATCCGGGGTGGGTTTGAGGTCTATCATTTCATTCGAATCCCAATAGCTTTCAGCTACCTGCCGCTCCCAAAGGAGGTTGAACTGGCTGTCCCGTTTCACGAACTTTGGTGCAGCCCCCCAGTTGGATTGGTCAAAGGCTGCCAAGTGACGGGTGGCATAAATCCAGCCGCCGTCAGCAGTCCGGTGAAGCCCTATAATATTGCTCCCTTCACAGGGTTCACTTTGCCACTCCCATTTGATGCTCCCCAAACTGTCAATGGCAAAAATCCAATTTGACCCACATTTTAACAGGGAAGGCAAATTAACAAACTGGTCGGTCGCCTTCGAGCAGCCCAAAACGATGGTATTTTCGTCCTCCTGCCAGATGCTGCCTACATTTTCTCCTTTGGAATACTCTCCATACAACTGTTCCCACTCCACTTCGCCTGCATCATTGATTTTTGTTATCTGCACATCATTTGAGCCATTTTGCAACTGGGCGATATTGCAAACCAAAAAACCGTTTCCAACTTCGATAATTTGTTGGGGCAAAAGGGTTAGGATATCAGGAGGCTCATAGTATTCCCTGAAAAATTCAATATCGCCATTCACATCCAACTTATAAATAAAGTAACTCTCCCTGTTGAAAACCTTGCCTGCCAAAAGGTAGCCCCCGTCCGATGTAGAGATAAAAGGATAGCCCTGATTAAAAGCAAACTGCCCATCCATCGTGTCAAGATGTAGCCGATAGTCCAGCATCACCCCGTTGGTATCCATCTTCACGAACAAGGCGCCCCATTGGTCGGCTGTCAAATCCTTCGATGTGCCGGCGATGATTAAAGTATCTTCCTTTAACACCATATTGTGGAAATTGGCTGCGGAACCAAAATCAAACCACTTGGAAAAGCCGGGCTGCCCGGCTATCGCATTGAGCAAGGAAAAGTAAAATACTGTGATAAACAATAATCTCATGTCCATAAAAATTGATGCCCCGACACCTCACTTCAAGTACGGTGCCGGGGCAAAGTTTGTTATTTTTGAAGTACGACCCTGCCGCTCCATTCTTTCCCGCCATTTTCCACAAAGCGGTAAAAATAAATGCCACCAGGTATGCCGGAGGTGTGCCAAATTGTTTTCACAACGCCCTCCTTAAATAGCTGCCGCCAAACTACTTTTCCCGTAATATCGGTCAGCAGGAGTGTCGCTGCGGTAGCTGTTTCGCCAATCCTGTCAAAAGTAACTTGATCCCGGGCGGGATTGGGATAGACTTGAAGAAAGGCTTTTTCTTTTGCCTTCACTTCTTCCACATTCGTCACCAGGCACGGCTCTTCCATGCAGCCATGCCTGTCCACTTTAGTCACCCATGCCCATGATTTATCGCCTACTCCAAAAATAAATTCTTCGAAGCCGCCTGCTGCTACGATGCTCCCAGAAGGAAGAACCGCCATGCCACCATATCGGTGAGACCATGTAGGGTTATCCAATGCCACGGTATCACAACGCACCCACAGGCTGTCGCCCTGTTCATTAACTTTGTACAAACAACCGGGAGCATAGAAATAACCTGGCAGTAATGAATTATATGGTTCCGGCAGTAGCCATAAACCCGCCCCCACCCAATTGCCATCTGGGGTGGGTTTTAGGTCTATCATTTCATTACTATCCCAATAGCTCTCCGCCACCTGCCGCTCCCAAAGGAGGTTGAACTGGCTGTCCCGTTTCACGAACTTCGGGGCAGCGCCATAGTTGGAAGGGTTGAAAACCGCCCATTCCCGTGTGGCATATATCCAGCCGCCGTCTGCGGTTCGGTGAAGCCCTTTAACATTGTCCCCTTCACAGGGTTCGCTCTGCCACTCCCATTTGATGCTCCCCAAACTGTCAATGGCAAAAATCCAATTTGACCCGCATTTTAACAGGGAAGGCAAACTGACAAACTGGTCGGTTGATTTCCAACAACCCAAAACGATGGTGTTTTCGTCTTCCTGCCATATGCTGCCAATCGATTCATCTATATCATACCCACCGTATGAGTTTTCCCAAATAATATCACCGTTAAAATCAATTTTAGTCACCCAAACATCCAATCTGAAGTTTTCTATCTGTTTAGTTGAAAATAGAAGAAACCCATCTGCAACCTCTAAAATGTCCCATAGAAAACTGGTTTTAATATTTGAAGTGTACGGGTACTCCCAAAATGCTTCTGCTACGCCCATTGAATCCCATATTATTAAGAAATCACTCTGTCTATTCAATAAGTCACCAGCTATTAAATACCCACCTGAAGATGTACCAATTATTGGATAACCTTTGTGAAATGAGAGATGGCTGCCTAAAGAATCTGCGTATGTGTTAAATGAACTGATATTACCAAGTGTGTCCATTTTTAAAAACAATGCTTCGAGTTTCTCAGTTTCTTCATTCCAAATTGAACCGCAAATTATTAAGCTGTCTCCATCAAGTAAGATGTTGTGAAAAGTCGCTTCTGTACCAAAATCAAACCACTTGGAAAACCCCGGCTGCCCGGAGATGGAGTTATGCAGGAAAAGGTAAAATGCGATGATAAACAATAATCTCATGGCTATAAAAATTGATGCCCCGGCATCGCATTTCAAGTACGGTGCCGGGGCAATGTTTATTATTTTTGAAGTACGACCCTGCCGCTCCATGCTGTCCCGTCAAGTTCCACAAGGCGGTAAAAGTAAATGCCATCGGGAATGCCGGAGGTGTGCCAGATTATTTTCACAACGCCCTCCTTAAACTGCTGCCGCCAGACTACTTTTCCCGTAATATCGGTCAGCAGGAGTATCGCCGTTGTGCTGGAAGTGTCGCCAAGCCTTTCAAAAGTGACCTGATTCCGGGCGGGATTGGGATAGACCTGGAAAGGAGACTTAGTAATAGAGGTATTAGGATTGGACTCTGTTTTTGCGCTTCTCATTTCCGTTTCGTGTTCACAGTTTTCAGTACCAAAATACCGGTCGTACCGGGTCAGGATATTTTTGGCAATGCCGGGGGTGAATTCACCGTTGGTCTGAGCAATGGTATCCAATTGTTCCAATGCTTCTTCGTCCAAATCATATACCGATTGTTGGGTGAGCATATCGAAAAGGATTTGGGCATTTGATAAATCGGCAGATTGCTCCGGTGTAAGGTCAAATTTTACGGGAACAATATTCAAAACTGCCTGCCCAACTGCACCCTCGCCCGTGTTCAAATAATCAAAGGCGAGCGTCATCTCGGTACCAAAATAATCCATGTTGGACAGCCATTTGCGTATGGTGTCCCTGTTCCATGTGAGCGTATCATACATGGCATGCACCAATACCAGCCAGCCATTTTCGTCCATCAACTGGCGGTGGCGGGAGGCTTCGGATAGTTTTTGCGCTGCGAGGGCATCATTGCCGTTGTTCAGGGCATTTTCATACTCGCCATAAGCAATTTGATAATTGCCCTTCTCGGTGTAAAACGCCTGTTTCAGCAGGGCTACTTCAGAAGGGGTCTTACAGGGAGGCTCGCAGTATGTAACGGGACATTCATTTTCTGTTATTTCAATTAAATTATCAATGCCGGAATATTCATCGGGTATTTCCAGCGCCCCGCCGTTAATCTTGTGGTAATAATCAATAGGGAAGCCGCCCTGATTAGAAAAATCCCTGTCGGTCGGGCTGCCCGTATTGGAGAATCGGTTGCCGGTTGCGATATCTCCGTCCTGCTCCATGCTTACCTGGTCCTTTTTTATCCTGTTCGTCCCAAAGAAGTCGTTATCGCAGATAAGGAAATCGAACTCCGTGTTACCTGTGTTGAAGTTGCATTCGTACAGTAAGCCTGAATCATTATCCCCACAAATACCCCCAGCCTCATTGCCCACGTTCACCCCTGTAAAAGTGTTTCTGCGAATGGTCTTGTTAGTAGCTCCGATATTGAAGCTACTGATTCCGAAAGTACGAATACTTTCATCTCCAGCCACTTCTATGAAATTGTTTTCTTCCAGAGTCATGATGTTGATGGAGTTATTGAGGGCAATGCCGATTTGGTCAAGGGTCAGGTCAAGCGAAGGGAGATTGCCGAGGTAAAAATCGTTATGGAGCATGATGCCCCCCATCACGCCCCGGTTGTGAATCCCGACAAAACAGTCGTGGAAATCTGCCTGCCGGACGGTGTATGGCGCATCAATGGAACCAATTACCACTCCGGTAAAAATACCATATCCCAAGCCCCTGAATTCAGAGCGGGTATAATCCTCACAGGGATATGTGCTGCCATTGCACAGCCCCTGCACCCTGAATCCTGCATCGGTGGCAAATATGCCGTAGCCCCAGTCTGCGATTGAATTGCCGGCGTCTGTCATGGCATTGGTGAAGGAGCAGCCGGTGATGGTTACACCGTTCACGTCCATCAAATTGATGAAAGCGTGGAATTTGTCTTCGTGGGGAAAGTCATCATCCACAATGAACTGGCAGAGTTTAATGGTAGAAAAGTAATCCCTGGGCTGGCCCTGCCATCCTGTTGGGATGCTGTAGGGATAGAAATTCTGGTAATAGCGGGTGTCGATGGAGGTGATGTTGTTGCGGAAAATGGCACCGTTTGCCACCAGAATGCCGCCGGTAAGGCCGGGAGAAACATTGTTGTACAACATCACGGCGGTTTCGGCATTTTCGATGGTGGCACCTGTTTTCATTTCGAGGTATCCCTGCTCATATTGGCCGTTCTGGGGGTACTGGGAGGCCACAATGTTGCCCCACACCTGCACACCTCGCCAATGGTCGGAGTAGATGCAGTTTTTCAACACGCTGCCTGCTTCCATGATGAGCCTGCCGCCGGGTTTTATGTAGATTCCATTATTGGCTCCGAAACTGAGCACCTTGCCTGGGTTCACTGTCGCTGTAGCACCTTCTTCAATGAAGAGGTTACCAGTGAATACTTGATCCTTGGCAAATGTCTGGGTGCTCCCCGCTGCAACGACGAAGTCTGCACCGTCGCCACAGGTGGCCTTTATGGCTCCAGGTGGCAGCAAGCCATCTTCCTGCAGGGAGGCAACGATGTCAGTCATTCTGATGGCCTCGTTTGGACACCCACCTCCCTTGTGTAAGGCCACCACCAGGTTGTCGTACATGGAGAAAATTGGCGCACCTGATGAACCGCCCTGGGTGTCGAGGTAATGCTCGATGCGGTAGGGTAAGGTGTGCGGGTGTGCGACGGGAATGCCATCCTCATCTGCTGCCTGGTCTGAAGTATAGGCGATCTGTTTGCAATGGCCAAGGGGATGGTGGATGATATATATTGGTTCCTTTTCCAGAATATCGTAATTCCTCGTTTGCAGATAGCCATATTTGTCCAGGGAACTGGAAGAGCCATTGCTGTCGTGCAGTCTCAATAGGGCATAATCGAGGGTGCTGTTGTCAACATATTTTATCATGGTGTAATCGACGTCTTCAATAACACCCTCATCGCAAAAACCCGGACAGAAGTCAGACTCGTATAACCACTCAAAATCCAGTTGGGGAGGTTGAGATGTTTCCAAAAAGTGATAGGCAGTTAAGAAGTACCCATCTGAACCAAACAAAAATCCAGTGGCATCAGGTACCCCATTTACAATGATCCTCGCAACTGGGGTTCGGTTATTATATCTTGCGGGGTATGTGTTTTCGACGCATTTGATGTTTTCATTTTCATCAACACCGCAGATACTCAGCTCTTTTGTTGAATATCCTGGCTTGCGGATGCCGAATGTGAGTTGGTCAATTTTAACACCATAGGCTGATTCGGCACCCGTTGAAAATAGCTTTACAACAATGGTGTCGTCGTAAAACGGTATGCTGTAAAAAGCGCCCCTGTCTTTGGCCCTGTGGTCATAAGTTTTGCTGCGACGACCATCGGGTGTGCTGAGCAGCAGGTGGTCACCTTCGGCCAATTCCAGCCTGTCGAAATGAAGAGTCATGAAATGTGCACCTTTTTTTGGTGCAGTGATGTACCGTTGCCAAACGCAACTTGTCGTACCCATTTTACTGGTTTTGTAAGGATGATCCGTTTCGATCTTTACCGGAGATCTTGTCACATCGTATTCCTGTGACCGGAGCTGAACAGCAATCATGAAAAACGAAAAAAAGAGTAGCAGCCTGACTGTATAGGCGAGTGAAAATCCCGACCTTGTAGCTTTTTCAGGAAGACATACTTTCAGCCGAGAACGGAGAACGGAGAACGGAGAACGGAGAAAATAATGTGTTTTCATGGTATTGAAGTTTTAATGAAAAGATGAACGAATTTAGTTATTTGAAAGAAAAATTCCAAATCCTAAAGGCGTCGGAATTTTGTGCTTGATTTCAAATGCCAGAGTTAGAAAACTGTAGAGGAAAATGAGCTAGCCCTCACTCAACATTTCAACAATTTCAACAATCTCAACACTTGCCTCACCTCACCACCTCCACCTCCCCGCTCATCCGTTGTGTGCTGCCGTCGTAATGCGAGCGGTATTCCAA
>PAAY01000005.1 GCA_002698985.1 Saprospirales bacterium
ACTCATTGGGTGATTGTTCTTCGTGTAAGTTGTGCAAAACTCAAACTTAGAACTTTCACCCTTTTATACATTAAATACTTTCACGGACTATTGAACCAATAAAATCTATATTTTTTGCTATAAAAAAAACAACCAAGGGCATAAATTATTACTACAACTACCCCATAGCTACCCCACCAAGCATTGAATGATGTGTCCCATGAGGCAGAACTTCCCAAGACATTTGAAGTCGAATAGAAACCTACCCAATCAAAGAATGTCATCACAATGGCTATAATTGCCAACAAATAAGGAATGTTGGAGTTTTGGACATCTTTCGAATGACCTTTTCCTTCTGACACGAATTGTGTCCGCTTGGAAATTATTAGGTTTAGCTCTTCTTCTGTTATCCCAATTGATTCTGCTCTCTTCAAAATCACTCTGTAGTCATCCTCGGAGATTTTACCGTTTAAGAGAGCAATGTCAATTAACTTAATAAGCTCATCCATATCCAGGCAGTTAAAGTTTAAATTTGTACTGGCAGTTGCCAATTACCAGTGGGTCAAATGTAAATTGACGAGGTCTTTTCAACCAAAACAAACCATGAAACCCTCCAAAAAAGACCATGAATGCATATAATTGGGTCATGAACCATTTAAGTTTGCCTTCCTGTGTTCAAAATCATTAGACTTCCCCTCAATACAGCCAAACACACTTGATAGAGCATGTTTTCATACTCATCAGTTTTGATGGAAATTTGAAATGTAAGTTTTTAGGAAATGGCAATCATATTAAACCTACAAGATGATTAAACACCTATTCATTGTGCTAATCCTGGTGAGCGGAATTAGCCAGATTAAGTCGCAGGATGCCGGACAAATGGTAATCGGCACAGCGAAAATTCTCCACTCCAACATTTTGAACGAAGACAGAGAATATTGGGTCAGCCTGCCGGAATCTTATTCCGATGAAGCTTTGTCCTACAGGAAATATCCATTGCTCATAGTGCTCGACGGAAACGTCCATTTTAAGGTAATATCAGGAATGGCCAATTACATGGGTGCCGACAGATACAGGAGCTGGAAAATTCCTGAAATGATTGTAGTCGGCATTCAAAACGTTGACAGAAGGCGGGATTACACACCAGACAAAATCATTACCGTAAGAGAAAACAACTCAGGTGGAGGAGAACGATTTCTCAGTTTTTTAGAAGATGAGCTAATCCCTGAATTGGATAAGAATTACAGAACGACATCCTATAGAATCCTGTTTGGGCATTCATTGGGCGGCTTGCTGGCAACCCATGCCTACCTAAAAGAAGAGACCCTTTTTAACGCATTCATCGCCGTTGACCCAAGCTTTGGAACCTGGGACGAAGAAACCATGGACAAGAAATTAGCAGCAGTGACCAACCGGACGTTTGACAGATACATCTACATAGCCACCGCAAACTGGGGGAAAAGAAATATCAGAAACCGGGATCGCCACGTGAGACTTTTTGAGGCATTGAATAACAAATGTGAAGGTGAATTTCCGGCAAAACTGGAATACTTTGAAAATGAAAGCCATAGTTCAGTTCCTCTGATAGCATTTCACAACGGCATTTCAAGCATTTTTGATGGCTATGGAATTTCCTATAGAGATGTAAAAAGCACGGATCAATTAATTCAACATTTTCAGTCCATCTCACAGCGGCTGTCATGGGAATTCAAACCTCCGGAAAATCTTGTGAACCGCGTTGGCTACAGAATGCTTCAAAGTAGAAACCCGGACAACAAGTCCAAGGCATTGGCATTTTTCCTCCTGAATACAGAAAATTACCCCGGTTCATTCAATGCCTTTGACAGCCTCGGCGAGGCCTTCGAAATTCTGGGAGAGCCTAAAAAAGCAATCGAGAACTACAAGAAATCTCTCGAGCTCAATCCAATGAATGAGCATGCCGCAAGGAAAATAGAAAGCCTGGAACGCAAGGATTAAATAATGATTAACACATGGCTGGAACTTTAACACCGGAAAATACCAGCTTCGTCGCTGACGACAGACTTAGTCCGGCAGATATTATCCTTCAAAAACCATCTGTTTTGAGGTTCATAACTTTTTTGAAGTGAACTTACTTATCAATAATTATGAGTAAATCGGGAAAAAGCGTTTTTACTTTCGGTGTGTATTTGGCCGCTATTGGCATTTTATTGTTATTCATTCCAAATGTGCTGATCACACCTTTTGGCATCGAGCCTGCCCGTGAAGTATGGATCAGGCTTTCGGGCATTTTGCTCATGGCACTTTCAGTGTATTACATCCTTGCGGCCACGCATGAAATTGTCGTGATAATGAAAGCTACTGCCTTTATAAGGCTTACCATCATTTTCTTCTTTTCTGCATTTGCAATTTTGGACTTGGTGTCTCCGAACATCATTATCTTCTCAGTGATTGATTTTCTGGGAGGTATTTGGACACTATCGATGTTGTCCAGTGAGGGGCATTTTGGTCATAAAGGTATTGGTAGTTCCTGACTCCCCCCCCCTTCACCACTCCAACCGTGCATCCGGCACCACATCTTGCGAAGCGAAGTCCCCTTTGAGGAATTTGTAATAGCCAGCCAGGGCGATCATGGCGGCGTTGTCGGTGCAGAATTCAAAGCGGGGGATGTAGGTGTTCCAGCCTTCTTTTTTTCCCATTATTTCCAGTGCGGAGCGAAGGCCTGAGTTGGCGGAAACGCCACCGGCGATGGCTATTTCCCGGATGCCTGTCTGGCGGGCTGCTCTTCGCAATTTGGACAGCAGGATGGTGACGATGCGGTGTTGTACGGAAGCACAAATGTCGGCCAGGTTGTTTTTAATGAATTCGGGGTCTTCTTTCACCTTGTCCCGCAAAAAGTACAGGATGGCGGTTTTGAGTCCGCTGAAACTGTAGTTGAGGTCCGGGATTTTTGGTTCCGGGAATTCGAATACCGGTTTACCTTCTTTGGCCAGTTTGTCAATGAGTGGGCCGGCGGGATAATCGAGGCCGAGGAGTTTGCCGGTTTTGTCGAAGGCTTCACCGGCAGCGTCGTCGAGGGTGTGGCCGAGCACTTCCATGTCGAGGTAATCCCTGACGAGGACGATTTGTGTGTGACCGCCCGAAACTGTGAGGCAGAGAAAGGGGAAGCTGGGTTTGGGATCTTCGGCAAAATGAGCCAGCACGTGCGCCTGCATGTGGTGTACCTCCACCAGAGGTATGTTCAGGCTCATTGCGAGGGCTTTGGAAAAGCAAGTGCCCACGATGAGCGAGCCGATGAGTCCGGGCCCGCGGGTGAAGGCAATGGCACTCAGTTGTTCTTTAGTCACACCTGCCTGTTTGAGGGCCTGATCCACCACCGGAACGATGTTTTCCTGGTGCGCCCGGGATGCAACCTCCGGCACCACCCCGCCGTACAAACGGTGAATTTCCTGGCTGGCAACGACATTGCTGAGTACCCGGCCATCGGCCAGGACGGCGGCAGCGGTGTCATCACAGGAGGATTCAATGCCGAGTATGACGTGGTTCATTGCACTTCTTTTTTTGCCGAAGGAAAGAAAATGAATTTCAACGGCCTAATTTTGGCCCGGCCGCAAAAGTACCGGATTGCGCATTAAGCAGCAGCCGGCCGTTTACCGAAGGAAAAAAACATCATGAGAAAACTTGCCGCACCTGATTGTTAACCAACTAGCGTAAATCAAGCACACATGTTAGGCAGCAAGTCCAAAAGCAAACCAACCGGAAGCACCTCTACCCAAGATTCAGGCTCAGACACCTGTGTGGTAACCAAAGGTGCCAGTATTGAAGGCAAATTCACTTCCTCTGACAACGTCCGTTTCGATGGCAAAATGAAAGGAGAGTTTTCCTGTACCAATCGCCTGGTAATGGGTGAAAGTGCCAGCATCGAGGGCAATGTAATGGCACAGGATGCGATTATCATGGGCAGCATCAAAGGGGAAGTCATCGTAAAAGGCAGCCTCCACCTGAAATCCACTGCCTTTATCGAAGGTAATATCCAGGCCAAGACCATGATCGTGGATGAGGGCGCCCGCTATGTTGGAGAATGCAAGATTGGGGGGTAAGGCGGTTGGCTATGGAAGAGGCAATCGAAAAATTTACGCTCTTCCCAACCAAAATGAGCCTGGATGCATCTGTGAAAGGTCATCTGCGCAGGTGGGGCTGCAATAAGTAGCGGGTCGAAGCACAAAAAAATGTGCTTCTTCGCCGGGGAATTTGGGCTAATCCGTAAAATTGCAGCCTCAAACGCCAGCTGGCGTTGAAAAAACTTTATCATTGCATCAAAACAAGCCGGAATGAAAAAGCGCACCATCTTCAATGCTTTAATGTTTTTGCTCATCCTGTTTTTGGGCTATGTCCTTTTTGCCCAGATCAGGGAACCCATTGCTTTCCAAAGGGAAAAGAACCGCCGCGAAAAGGCCGTCATTGACAAGTTGATCGAGATCCGTAAAGCGCAGGAATTGTATCGAGGAGTGACCGGCCATTTTGCCAAATCTTTTGACGAACTGAAAAAAGGCCTTGAAGAAGGACAATTCACCGTCATCCAGGTTTACGGTGACCCCGACGACCCGGACAACCTGCAAGCCGTTACCTATGATACGACTTACCTTCCGGCTATTGATTCAGTGCAAAAGCTGGGTCTCAAACTGGACGGATTGGGCAAAGTGCCTTTTGGCAATGGTGCTGAGTTTGAGATTTACGCAGATACGGTAAACTACCAGCAAACCCTGGTCGATGTCGTTGAAGTAGGCGCCCCTTACAAGGTCTTTATGGGTGAGTGGGCTGACAAACGCTTCAAGAAATACGACGAACAATATGACCCGAACAAGTACATCAAGTTCGGATCTCGTACGAAGCCAATTCTCAGTGGAAGTTGGGAATAGACTATCACATAACGACTTCAGAATTTGACAAGCGGAACACATCCGCTTACCAACTGTCCATCCTGCCTGGGATGGACAGTTTGGTTTATTTCATCACCTCCGGCGATGACCGTGCCCTCTTTTTGAAAACCATCCACTTTGCCCCTGGTACCGATGGCAAGCCCAATAGCTTTGCTGACAACCTGGCGCATTTTCTGGAAAAGGAGGAGCTGATGGGGTACCTCTTCCGAAGAATCCGGGTGGCACTGCCGCAAGCTCTTGCAGCGCTTGTGCCAAACCGCCTTTTTCAGGCTGAGGAATTGCCCACCTACCTGTCTGCACTCACTGACCTTGCCGAAGGCGAAGTGACCCAGGCGGATGAATTGAGCTTCGGAGATATAAAAGTGGTGTACCAGCAAAATGTGGCGGTTGCCGACCTCCTTCGGAAAAAATTCCCCACTGCCCGGCTTTATGGAATGGCCACCCCTTTCATCGAAGCCGCAGCAAGGCTCAAAACCGAAACCCGGGAAAACTATGTGGTGCTGAACATCTATGAAGGCCGCCTGCAACTGGTCCACTTCAATGAGGGCAAAGCCCTGTTCTACAATTCTTTCCCCTTCCACTCCGCCAGCGATGTGATGTACTACACATTACTCGTTTACGAGCAGTTCCAACTGGACCCTGCCAAAGTGCCGCTCCTGCTGTCAGGTGAATTGATGGAATCTTCAGACATCTACAAGATGCTCTTCCGCTATGTGGCCGACATTCATTTTACAGACCTGCCTGATTTTATCTCCTGGAACAAAAGATTCAACGACCTGCCCTCCCACCAGTTTTTTACGCTCTTTGGCCTGAGCAGGTGTAAGTAGGGTTTAGGGAGTAGGGTGTAGGGAGTAGGGAGTAGGGAGTAGGGTGTAGGGTGTAGGGTGTAGAGTTTAGGGTTTGGGGAGTGCTGGCATTTTCATCTCTGTGGAACTTCTTGAAAACACTCTGTGCAACTCTGTGTAACACCTCTGTTTAACTCTGTGGTTAAAAAGTGTAGGGTGTAGAGTTTAGGGTGTAGGGTTTGGAGGCGCTAACATTTTCATCTCTGTGGAACTTCTTGAAATCACTCTGTGTAACTCTGTACAGCACCTCTGTTTAACTCTGTGGTTAAAAAGTTTAGGGTGTAGAGTTTGGGGTTGCCAGCTCTCTCGATTCTTCAATTCCTCGGTTCCTCGGTTCCTCAATTTTGGGAACTTTGCACTTCATTTAGCAGATACAAGATTTATGAGGATAATAGGAGGACAATTCAAGGGGCGGCGTTTTCATCCACCGGCTGACAAGTGGCCCACCCGGCCCACTACCGACTTCGCCAAAGAGGCCCTTTTCAACATTTTGCAAAACAGCTTTTACTTTGATGAAATAAAAGTGCTGGACCTCTTCGGTGGCACGGGGAGCCACAGTTATGAATTCATCTCCAGGGGATGCAGGGATGTAACTTATGTTGATAAATTCGGGCCGGCAGTGAAGTTTGTGAAGCAGACGGCCAAAAGCCTGGGCATCGAAGAATACATCCATGCCTTCAGAATGGACGTTTTCAAATTCGTAGAAAACTGCACGCAGCAATTCGATTACATCTTCGCTGGCCCACCCTACCCCCTGCCCAACCTGGACAGTATTCCGGATGTCATCTTCGCAAACGAAATCCTGAAGCCCGGCGGCTGGTTCGTTCTGGAACACAACGCCAACCACAACTTCAAAGACCATCCCCGCTTCCTGCAACAACGAAACTACGGCGGCACTTACTTCAGTTTTTTTGAATGAGGTTTTTGATTGAGGTTTTTGAATCGTTTTTGAGGTTTTTCAACCCCTCATCCCTCATCCCTCATCCCTATTAAAGTTTTCCCCACTGCTCTCCCGTTGTTAGCAGGTAATGACCGGCGATGTCCACCATCATGCAGGAATGGACGGGCAGGATGCCCACCAGGCCTCCGATTTTGAGTTTTTCGAAGAACGCTGGCGTGCAATGCAGCACCCCGTGTTCTTGCGAAAGCGAACGGACGTAATTGCCAGGTTCGGGCAGGTTCCAGCCAGAGTCCGACAATTCCACGGGCAAGCCAAAAATTTCCGTTCCCTGCCATTGCATCCGGTCTTTTGAGAGGTGAATGCCGCCGCCGTAAACGATGGCTTCGTGGCGGTCAGGGTGGAGGGCCACCACCGGGCAGGCCAGGGCAACGGCCACGTTCTCCATCCGGCAGGAGCCGATGGCGACCTGCATCAGGTCGTAAAAAACGAAGTTGCCGGGGCGAATTTCATCGATGCCTTCCCATCCCTCATCGGCTACACTGCATGTCGGTGTGTCGCCGGTGGAAACTTCGAGGCTGGGAAACCGGGACAGGTATTTTGACTTCAGCATCCGCAAGATGGCGGTGCTTTCACGGTGTACCTTCAAAATTTCTTCGGAACTGCGTGCGGCATAGCTGTGGCCGGCATGGGCCAGAAAACCTTTGAAGGTCAGCAAATCGTGGCTTTCCATTTCCCGAAGGCAAGCTTCAATGCCAATTTCATCCTCCGGCAACAGCCCGGTGCGGTGGGTACCCACATCTATTTTGACGAAAACACCGAGCGGGTGCCGCAGGTCTTTTTTCAGCCAGGCCAGCGATTCGGCATTGACGACGAGAACGTTCAGACTGATTTGCGAAGCGAGTGAATTGATGGCTTCGGCTTCACGCAGGTTTACCGGAAAGGCAACGGTGATGTCTTTTATTCCTCCTTCGGCAAAATACCTGGCCATTGAAAAGGACGAACAGGTGAACTGCCCCACCCCTTTCGATTCAAAATAGCGGGCTATTTCGAGGCATTGAGCCGTTTTCAGGTGGGGCCTCAGGCGCAGCCCATGCCGCCGGGCTTTGTCCACCATTCGATCGATGTTGGCTTTGGCGACGGGCCAGTTGAGGAGCACCGTAGGCGTGGCTATGTCTGTCATGGTATTGCTGCATTTTGCACCCCCGGAAGCGGGATGGCGGTTTCGATGAAAATGAAAATTCGTTAAGCGTAGCGAGACTGCCTTCAAAATAAGGCATGAAAGACGGCAAAAGATTTGCGATTTGCAAACCGAAGCGCCGGAATCCCATTAGCGTTTTTTACATTTTGAAAAGATTAATAAGTATAGAATTTGCAATGCCCGGGAGTGGAAAGGAAAGTTGGCACAATTTTTTAAATTAAAAATATCGAAATGCAAGAACCCCCTCCTATTCCACACGCAAACACATCTCGAGCACTACATACTATGAGAAAGTCCGGAAACCGAGCTTACTACACTCACTCCTTCCGAACTCCAGAAAATTCTTTCTGGGCCTTTCTCAAAAAAGACTTACCACACACAACTCCGTCAGCGAAAGTTGCTGGCTGAGACCGCTGCGAGGTTCTCTCAGCGATTGACACGATTCTTACATCCTTACCAAGACCATACACACCTTTACTGGAGCTGACAGACAGTAGCCAGGCGGCATTCGTATGCCCCGGTTGCAGGACAGTTCCGGTCAATTACCACGGATCCCATTATTAACAATTATAATCTCATGGTAAAAGGTAACGGTTTTGCTCCACGCAGGATGTTATGGCTGACCCTCCGACGTACCCCCCTACAGTTCGGTTGGTTCATGTTCATGGCTGTTACTGTAAGTCAAAAAACAGTTGTAGCACGCCTGTGTGGGCAAACCGCTTTTGCCGGAAAACCTGGTAACAGGATGAGGATGAAACAGAATCGTATCAACACGCACTTATTCCCACTCGTTTTTCTGCTCACAATGATGGCCGCCCTGTTTACAGGCCCGCAAGCCGGTGCACAATGCGCCCTGGCCTGTAAAGGCAGCGTAACGGTGCCGCTGGATTCCAACGGCATGGCCACCATTTATCCGTCCACCATTCTGCAAAGCTCGGTGGGCTGCAGCAACAATTTCGAGATAACAGTGGTGGATACCCTCGGCAACGAATATGGCCCACAACTGGCTGATTCACTGATGAATCAACCGCTTACGGCCACCATCCTGCATCCTGCCAGCGGCAATTCCTGCTCCACGATCATTACCCTCGTTGACAACACCCCGCCGCAAATCACCTGCGGACCTGATACCTTGTTTATATGGTGCAACACGCCGCTCGACAGCCTGGAAACCCCGGTCGTCAGCGACAATGTGACCGACACGGCCGACATCCAGCTCACCTGGGTAGATGCCACGGTTTCGCTTGGCTGTCAGGATTCTGTGGGCCTCGTTCCCGCAACGGGCTACATCACCCGCAGCTGGTACGCCGAAGATGAAAGCGGCAACGTGGATTCCTGCACACAGGTTTTCGTGCTGAAAAGGGCCACGGTTGACATGGTGGTCTTTCCACCTCACCATGACGGTGTGGAAGCACCGGCACTGGAATGCAGTGTGGATGATCCGCTCGACCTCTCCGTTACCGGTCAGCCGATGCTGGAAGGTTACATCATTGACAATACCACGAGTTGTGACCTGCTGATCTCTCATTCCGACCAGAGCCTGCCCATTTGCGGAGGCGCAAAAAAATACATCCGCACCTGGACGGTGTTCGACTTTTGCACCGAAGATTTCCGGGTTTACTCGCAGGTAATCAAAGTGCTGGACACCACGGCACCCGATCTCACCTGCCCGGACAACCTTTCCGTCACTTCTTTCAGTAGCGCCTGTTCGGCGCAAGTTTTCCTTCCATCGGCAAATGCGGAGGACGGTTGCTCCGGTGTTACGGTGGAACCTTCATGGGAATTCGGCAACGGCTTCGGTCCCTTTGACGGTGTGCCCGTGGGCAGCCACACGGTGACCTACAAAGCCACCGATGGCTGCAACAACAGCAGCACCTGCACCATGACCGTAACCGTGAAAGACGAAAAGAAACCCACCGCCCTCTGCGAAAACCTGGTGACAGCCAGCCTGGAGGAGGACGGCACCATATTGATCTACGCCACTTCCTTCGACAACGGCAGTTATGACAACTGCGGCATTGCCGAACTGCTGGTTAGCACGGCCGACCAGCCCTTTGACACCTTTGTGTCTTTTGATTGCGAAGACCTGAACAGCAATACGGAAGTGACGCTCAAGGTGATCGACGTGAACGGCCTGGAAAGCACCTGCATTTCTTCAGCAAAGGTGTTGGACGAGATCGCCCCTAAAATCCAGTGCCCGGCCAACAAGACCATCAATTGCGGAGTGAATTACAACAACCCGGTCAACACCGGTTTCCCTTACGCAACGGACAACTGCACCGTGGCCTCGACCACCTTCACCAACCAAACCAACCTGAACACTTGCGGCCTGGGCACCATCACCCGCACCTGGACCGCCAAAGACCAGAGCAACAACAGCAGTAGCTGTCAGCAAATAATTACCATTGAGGACAACACGCCCATAGACGTGGTATTTCCGGAAGACCTTGTTTACTACAAGTGCCAGCCGGATACCGATCCGGCAGTGACCGGAGAACCAATTGTTACGGGCGCCGATTGCGAGCAATTGCAAATTACCCATACCGATTACTTGTTCTACACGGCTGAGCCGTCCTGTTACAAACTCATTCGCAACTGGGCAATCATCAACTGGTGCGTGTACACGCCCAACGATCCGAACAACACCGGATTCTGGGAACACACCCAGGTAATCGAGGTGCGTGACACCCTCGCACCAGTGATGACTTGTCCGCCGGCCATGACGGCCAACATCCAGGGCACCGCCTGCGAAGCCTTCGTGGAATTGCCCATGCCGGACATCCAGGACTGCTCCGCCCAGATCACTTTGGTCAACGATTCTCCTTTTGCCAACAGCCTGGATGGGGTGGCCAACGGTGTTTACCCGCAGGGTACACACACCATCACCTACACGGCCTTTGACGGCTGCGGCAACACCAGCACCTGCTCAATGCAACTAACGGTGAAAGACGCCCAGGCTCCCAACCCCGTGTGCAACAACGGTGTATCGGTGACCATCCAGACCAGTGGCTATGTGACCCTGACACCCGCCATGATCAACAACGGCAGCTATGATAACTGCACACCGCAAAACCAGCTGGTGCTGCAGGTGAGTCCCAATACCTTCGACTGCCAGACTTTGGGCAGCAAAAAAGTGACCCTCACCGTGACAGACCAGAGCGGCAACAGCGCCTTCTGCGAAACAACGGTGAATGTTCAGGACAACTTCAACGTCTGCAATGGGCAGGGCACAGTGACCATCGCCGGCAAGCTGGAGACAGAAAACGGCACCCCGCTCAGCAACAAAATCGTTGGTCTGACCGGCGGCATCAACATCGCCGTGCACACGGATCAGGATGGCACTTTCGATTTCCCGAACCTGCCACCCGGCCAGTCCTACACCGTCAAACCGGAGTTCGACAAGAACCACACGAACGGAGTCACCACCTTCGACCTCGTGATCATCCGCAGGCACATCCTGAATGTGGAACTGCTGGACTCCCCCTACAAGCTCATCGCCGCTGATGTAAACAACAGCAAGGCTGTAACCACCCTCGACCTGGTGGAATTGCAGAAGCTGATACTGCATGTTTCGGAGAAGATGCCCAACAACAAATCCTGGCGTTTTGTGGCAGCTGATTACGTTTTCCCCAACCCGCAAAACCCCTGGATGGAGCCCTTCCCGGAGAGCCTGAGTTATCCCGACCTGGAAATTAACCAGTGGAACCAGAATTTCGTGGGCATCAAGATTGGCGACGTGAACGGCAGCGCCAACGGCGGTTCATTCAACGAAGATGAAACCGATGATCGCAACTTTACCGACAACCTTACTTTCACAACCGAAGATATAGAACTGGAGGCTGGAGTGGAGTATGCTATACCCTTCGTAGCCCCTCACACATTCCCCCTTGCCGGCTTCCAGTTCACTTTTGAATTCGACCCGACAGCCCTGCAATGGCAGGGTGCCGAGAGCGGCTTCAGCGGATTCGATCCAGCTGCCAACATGGGCACCACCCTTGTTGCCGACGGACTTATCACCGTCAGTTGGGTGAATACCGACGGCTTTGAACTTCCCCGTGAAGGTGCCTTGTTCAGCCTGCGTTTCCGTTCGCTGCGCAATGGCCGGCTCTCAGAAATGATCAGCATTGGCAGCGATGTAATTCCGGCCGAAGCCATTGCCGGACGCATTGCCGAAGCAAATACAACACTGGAACCCATGGGCGTAGCCCTCAGCTTCAACACAGCCCAGGTTCCACAACTCCATCTCTATCAGAATACTCCAAATCCTTTCCGCAACCAGACCACCGTGCGCTTCAGCCTGCCGGAGGATGCTCCGGTCAGCCTGACCGTGTACAATGCCTACGGGCAGGTGGTGAAAGCCCTGGAAGGACAGTTTACCGAAGGAGAACACGAAGTGGTTCTCGATTTCAACGGTGACAAGGTCACCGGAATGCTGTTCTGCCGGCTGACGGTACCGGGCTACGACAGCCAGGTGATCCGCATGGTGGCCGACGGCTCATGACGCGGAGATTTTGCTCCAAATTTTTCGAAGAAAATAACTGACCAAAACCCATTGACGGCGCCTGCAAAGGCGGGCGCTGGAGGGAACTCCTTTTGACAACCAAAACCCATGTTCATACCGATAGCACCGGAAGATCTGCGATTCTATAACCACTTACACAGACAGCACTTTGACCAAGTATTTACACGCAAGTTTTCCACCGGGCTATCGAAACCGGGTATCTGAATCAAAATCCCATGGCACGGAGCAAAGGCTCCGGAAAATCCAGCCCCACGGGGCACATACTATGAGAAACCGCCAGGCACAGGCAGCAATGCTGCCGGCCATTTTGCGAAAGATACCCATGTGAAGCGTGGAATCGCCACGAGGCAGGCACCGGCAAAGGTGCTTGCCGGCGATTCTGCAAAAAAGTGCAGTTAATCAACTGAAGCATACGGAGCGTGAGCGGGCCTGGCCCATTTGCCTCCGCAAACTGAAAACCTTTATTCAATAATCAATCTTAAATCCCATGAGAAAACTCGAGTTTACGCAAACGCACCAAAACTATTTTGGGACGCTGTGTCAGGCCCGCAGGGTGGCCCGCTTCGGCGGCTTGCTATCCGTTCTGAGCCTGCTCTTGCTCATGGCCTTCAGCAACCGGGCAGGGGCCCAGTGTGCACTGGCCTGTAACGACCAGGTGAACATATCCCTGCCTGGCACTGCTGACGACTGTGAGCTGGAAGTGACGGTGGACATGGTCCTCGAGGATCCCACCTCCTGCAATTTGCCCATGGAAGTGCAGCTTTTCGATCTGCAGGGCTTTCCGCTTCCCGGAAGCCCCTTTGTGAACGAAACGCACATCGGCAAAAGCTACATCTTCTCCGTAACGGAAATCCAGAGCGGTAACAACTGCTGGGGAACCATTTTGGTGGAGGACAAGTTGGGCCCTGACATGTTCAACTGTGGCAACGTCACCGTGCCTTGTCTGGTGGACTACCTGCCCACCACCGACGGCGGAGACATTCCCGCACCAGACATCGACGATTGCTCAAACATCCTGAGCATCAGTTACGAGGACGACATTACCCTCGGAAACTGCAATACCACTTATGTGGCCATTGTGGACCGGGAATGGACCGCCATCGACCAGCTTGGCAACACCAGCACCTGCACGCAGCACATTTTCGTGGAGCGTGTTTCACTGGCCGATTACACGCCGGTATGCCCCGCCAACGTGACCATCGAATGTGACGGTGGCAATCCGGATACCTCTCCTGACAGCACAGGCTATCCCACCATCGAAATCGACAGTGTGGTTTACAATGTGGTGCCGGGTGCCAACAATTTCTGCGAAATCGCCGCTTCTTACAGCGACGAGGTATTCGACCTCTGTGGTGGCGGCCAGAAAATCCTGCGTACCTGGACCATTTACGACTGGTGCTTGCCCACCAACCCGCAAAACGGCAACCCCTTCACCTGCATTCAGGTGATCAAGATCGAGGATACCACACCACCGGCCATCACTTGTCCGGCTCCAATCGTTTATCCGACTTCTGCGGTGAACTGCCTTGCAACGCTGGATTTGCCGGCAGCGACGGTTACCGACGACTGCTCAGGTATCAGCGTGAAGGTGCTGACACCATTCGGGCTGGTGAACGGCAACGGTGGCCTGCTGGCCAATGTGCCCATGGGTACGCATCCCATCACCTATTCTGCCACGGATGCCTGCGGCAACAACAGCTCTTGCTCCACCACACTGACCATTGTGGACAACAAACAACCAACCGCCGTTTGTGACGAATTCACAACCGTATCATTGGATGCGGATGGCACGGCCATCGTTTCCGCCTCCACTTTTGACGACGGAAGTACAGACAACTGCGGTGTGGACTACTTCGAAGTGCGCCGCATGCCTTCCACCTGTGTTCCCAACGGAACGCCCTTCGGTGCTTACGCCACTTTCGACTGCTGCGACCTGAACGAGAGCATCATGGTTGTGATGCGGGTTTTTGACAACAGCGGCAACTACAACGATTGCATGGTGGAAGTGACCGTGCAGGACAAAATTGCGCCGACCATCATCTGCCCACCGAACAAGACCATCGAGTGCCACGATCCTGTCGGTGCGCCAGACCCATACACTGCCGATGACAACTGTCCGGCCGACACGACCATAACAATTACGACGACGAGCAACCTCAACAGTTGCGGTGAGGGTTACTATACCCGCACATATACCATCACCGATGGCGCCGGCCTCTCGGCCAGTTGTACGCAGACCATTAACGTAGAGAACTCAGATCCATTCAGTGAAGATGACATTACCTGGCCATGGGACTATACGACCGATGAGTGTGATCCAGCATTGGATCCAGAAGACCTGCCCGCAGGTTACCAAGAGCCGGTTGTTTACGACGGCCCCTGCGATCACATCGCCGTGACCTATACAGACCAGTTGCTGCCGACCAACTTCCCGGCTTGTTTCAAGATTTTGCGGAAGTGGATCGTGATCGACTGGTGCCAGTACGATCCCAATATTCCGGGCAGCCCGGGTTACTGGGAGCACACGCAGATCCTGAAAGTGGTGGACAACACACCGCCAGTCCTCACCTGCCCTGCTGACACCGTTGTGATCAGCCTGGACCCGAACTGCGGCTTTGGCCCGGTGGCCCTGGATGAGGCAACAGCTGACGATTGCAGCACCGAGTTTGCATGGAATACGCAAACCGACTACGATTCTGACGGCAGCATCGACGCCGTGGGCAGCAGCCCCAACCTGAACGGTAATTATCCCTTCGGTAAACACAAAGTGACCATCGAAGTGGAAGACCTCTGCGGCAACTTCAGCACCTGCGTGGTCAACATCGAAGTGAAAGACGGTAAGAAGCCTACCCCTGTCTGTGTGAATGGCCTGGCAGTGGAGCTCATGCCCGACCCCAACGGAAACGGTGGCATGGTTCAGCTTAACCCCGAGCATTTCAACCAGGGCAGCTACGATAACTGCACCGCCGCCGAAGACCTCGTGCTGGCGCTGACACCCAACGTCTTTACCTGCGACGATGTGGGAACCAACGTGGTGACCATGTTCGTGACCGACGAAGCCGGCAATACCGATTATTGCGAAACCTATGTGATCATCCAGGATAACATGGTGGTTTGCTCCGGCAACCTCACCGCTGATGTGGGAGGCGCCATCGCCAACCCGGCCGGCTCAGGCGTACAAGATGTGTTGGTGGAAGTGAGCGGCAACGGCCCGCTGACGGCACCGGTAATGACCAACCAGCAGGGTCAGTTCCAGTTCTACGGTTTGGACCTGGGCCACGATTACACCTTTACGCCCAACAACAACCAGAACCCATTGAACGGGGTCACCACCTTCGACATGGTGCTCATGACCCGCCACATCCTCAATGTGCAGAAACTGGATTCGCCTTACAAGATCATTGCTGCTGACGTGAACCACAGCGGTAGCGTGACCACTGCCGACATCGTTGAACTCCGCAAACTGGTACTCCAGATCATACCGGAATTCAGCAACAACACTTCCTGGCGCTTTGTGGACAAGGATTACGTCTTCCCCGATCCTGAGAACCCATTTGCCGAGGAGTTTCCTGAATTCTTCAACATCAACAACCTGGCCTCCGATGTGAACAATGTGGACTTCGTGGCCGTGAAAGTGGGTGACGTGAACATGAGTGCCGTCACACACAACCTCAACGGCGACGACACCGAAAGCCGCACCTTCGGTCAGGAACTCAGCTTCGTTGTGGACAACCGGGAGCTTGCCGCAGGCGAAACAGTTGAAGTACCATTCATGGCAAAAGACTTTGTGAACATGCAAGGATTCCAGCTCGCCCTGCAGTTCGATACCGATGCCCTGGAACTCATGGACATTGCCAAAGGCGAACTTCCAAACCTGGAAGACGGCAACTTTGGATTGACCATGGTAGATGAAGGCATCATCACAATGAGCTGGGACAACACAAAAAACACACTACTCAACGATAACACTACAGTTTTCACACTCGTTTTCAAAGCCAACTCAAACACCAGCCTGCAAAAGGCGCTGACCATCAGCACCCGCACCATGCCGGCTGAAGCATACCGTTACGAAGGCAATGGCTACACCATGCTCGACCTCGGTCTGCAATTCAACAACGCCGTTCAGACGGAAACCGAATTTGAGTTGTTCCAGAACAATCCGAACCCCTTCCGTGACGTGACCGTCATCGGCTTCAACCTGCCACGTGCAGACAAAGCCACCCTCACGGTGTTCGACCTGTCCGGAAAGGTTTTGACGACGATCAGTGAAAACTTCGAGGCTGGTTACAATGAAATCGAGTTGAGCCAGTCACAGTTGGGTAGTTCAGGTGTGTTGCTCTACAAACTGGAAACCACCGATTACACTGCCACCCGCCGTATGGTGCGCCTGTAATCTGAAGATCTCTTGATTACCCCTTCTGATCCCGAAACCGTTTCAAGTCAATCCTGAAATCTGGTTTTTGGGATGGCTCCTCCTGGCTGCGGCTGGGGGGAGCTTTTTTGGGTTTAGCCCGCCTGGCGGCGGGGTTTAAGCACCTGCGGTTCGTTTAGGCCCTGCGGGCGTTTAGCCCACCTGGCGGTGGGGTTTAGGCACCTGCGGTGCGTTTACGCCCTTCGGGCGTTTAGATGGCTTCGCCATGTTTAGATCGCAACACGCAGGTTTCGCTGTAAAATTTAAGGCCGTAGGTTGTTAAACAACGCCGAAGGCATCCTAAACCCCGCCAAAGGCGGTTTAAACCCCGCCGAAGGCGGATTAAACAGGCCAAAGGCCTTTAAACGCCCGCAGGGCCTAAACTCCGCCAAAGGCGGACTAAACAGGCCAAAGGCCTCTAAACGCCCGAAGGGCCTAAACCCGCCAAAAGGCGGACTAAACAATGCCACAGGCATTCAGTAACTTTGCCGCCCTCGCACCGTAAGGTGGCAGGACCATCAGCCGAATCATTCATGAATAACCTCAGGATCGTGACCAGGATCATAGCTATTTCCATTGCCATTTTCACTTTTCTTTCTCCTTCGGTAAATGCCCAGGAAGGCATGGAGGCCGGGGGCTGGCTGGGTGTAAGCCACTACTTTGGCGACCTGAACACCAACATGCGCATCGACCACCCGGGAATGGCCGGCGGCCTTGGCGTGCGTTACAACTTCAACCCGAGGGTGGCCATCAAACTGCATGCGAATGCAGGCACCGTGCAGGCTTATGACTCGGACTCTCCCAACATTTTTGAGCGGGCCCGCAACCTCCATTTCAAATCCAACGTGGTGGATGCCGCTTTGCAGATGGAGTTCAACTTCCTGCAATATGAGCACGGCAGCAAGGACTACAACTGGACGCCCTACATCTTTCTCGGGCTGGGTGTAACCCACTTCAACCCCAAAGCTCAACTGGACGGCACATGGTACGAGCTGCGCCCCCTCGGCACCGAGGGCCAGTTCAAAGGCGAGGAGTATTACACCGTGGCCGGCGGCTGGGTGTATGGCATGGGACTCAAAATCGACCTCAGCTATGAGTGGAGCCTCAACATCGACCTCAGTGCCCGCCGCCTGTTCACAGACTACCTCGACGATGTAAGCACCGTGTATCCGGACCTCGGCGATGTGCAGGACCTGAGAGGGGATTTTGCCGTGCAGTTCGTTGACCGCTCACCGGAGCTCTACGCCACCAACCCCGAGTTCTTTTCCAACAACCAACTGGAATACCCCATCGGGGAGGCCGGCCGTCAAAGGGGCAACAGCAAGACCCGCGACACTTACGTCTATTTCGGAATCGGCCTTTATTACTACTTTGGCGACATCAAATGCCCTTACGGCCGGTAAGCCCACGCTTAGGCAGCTTACCGCCAAAATGGTAAGCCTGCATGAGACCCGTCATTGCCACCATATTGTTCATCAGTCTGCTTTCGCCCATGCTGTTCACTACGGCCTGGATGCAGCTGCACCGCTGGCAGGTGCGGCAGGATTTGAAGGCGGTGCTCCTCTCCGAAACCAACAACCCCAACCTGGTCTGGCTCAGACTTTCCCGGGAGGAGGCTGAAAAACTGCATTGGGAAGACAAGCATGAATTCGAATGGAAAGGCAGCATGTACGATGTAGTCAGCATGAAAACTGACGGCGACAGCCTGCACCTGCTTTGCTGGCCCGACCAGCTCGAAACCGGCCTCGGCCAACAACTGGACCAACTGCTGAATCAACCGGCGGACCCTCAACAGCAGCAAAAACAACTCAACCTGCAGGATTTCCTCAAGTCTTTACCCAATCTTTCCCTCGCTGCGCAACCGGCCGGCTCGTCGTTTACCGAAGGTGAAAAAACTGACCATCTGGTTATTTTTCCCACTCGCTTCGCAACTCCCCCACCCGCTCCACCTCCGCAAGCCGTTTCCTGACAACAGTCACAGCCATGCTGCCTGAGAAGCAGGGTCAACAATTTGGCTAGACCCGGCATCCCTTATTCTCTCCTTTCAGGGAGGTGGATTCTGTCAATTCATGCTCCAATCACCTGATAACCCGGAGTCACCAGGTGATTGGTTTGCATGCCAATCATTCAAACACTTCACATGAAAAGCATATATACCCTCATCCTTTTCCTCCTCACCCTGCAATGGGTCGCCGCTCAGACCGTCCGTGTGGTGGACGCCGGCAGCGGAGAGCCCCTCGAATACGTCACCATTTTTGATCCGGAAAGCGGCGCCAATGCCGCCACCGACGAGCGGGGCCAAGCCGACATCAGCGCATTCAAAGGAGCCACGTCCATAGAGTTTCAACGCCTGGGTTACTCCTCGCTGCGCCTGAGCTATTTCGACCTGGAGCGCAACGATTTCCTCGTAAAAATGGAAGCCTGGGCCGTTTCGCTGGACCAGGTGGTGGTATCGGCCAGCCGCTGGCGCCAGGCCCGCCGGGAGGTGCCGGGCAACGTCCTGTCCATCAACAAGTCGGAGCTGGAGCTGAGCAACCCCCAGACTGCCGCCGACCTGTTGGGCAACACGGGAGCGGTGTACATCCAGAAAAGCCAGCTGGGCGGCGGCAGCCCCATGATCCGGGGTTTTGCCACCAACCGCCTGCTCATCGCCGTGGACGGGGTGCGCATGAACAACGCCATCTTCCGCAGCGGCAACCTCCAAAACATCATCTCCATCGATCCCTTCGCCGTGGGCAATGCAGAGGTGTTTTTCGGCCCCGGCTCGGTCATGTACGGCAGCGACGCCATCGGCGGGGTCATGAGCTTCAGTACCCTGGCACCCCGTTTTGCCGAAGGGAAAGAAAAAACCGTGAACGGCCATGCCGCCGCCCGCCATGCTACGGCTAACGGCGAGTTGACCACCCATTTCGACGCTGCCGCCGGAGGGAAAAAATGGGCTGCGCTCACCAGCCTGACTTACAACCATTTCGGTGACCAGCGCATGGGCCGCCACGGGCCCGACGACTACCTGCGCCCCTGGTACGTTGAGCGCATAGACGGGCAGGATGTGGTGCGCAGCAACGACGACCCCCTGGTGCAGCGCCCCACCGGATTCGACATGACCCACCTCATGCAGAAGGTGGCCTTTCGCCCTTCGGGCAACTGGGAGCTGAGCTACGGCCTGCACTACTCCGCCACCACCGATTACGCTCGCTACGACCGCCTCATCCGCACCCGCAACGGCTTGCCGCGCAGTGCTGAGTGGCGCTATGGCCCCCAAACCTGGCTCATGAACCACCTGCGGGTGGATCACCACAGCGACGGGAAACTATTCAAAGAAATGAGCCTGCACCTGGCCCACCAGTTTTTCGAAGAAAGCCGCATCGACAGGGATTTCAATTCCACCAACCGCTCTCACCGGGTGGAAAAGGTGAATGCCTGGTCGGCCAACCTGGATTTTCTGCTGCCGCTCAGCGATAAAAACCGCCTCCATTACGGATTTGAAGCCGTGTTGAACGACGTGAATTCCACCGGCACCGAGGAGGACATTCTGACGGGCAAGAAAACCGAAGGCCCAAGCCGCTACCCGCAGGCCACCTGGCAATCCTGGGGGGCCTACCTCACCTGGCAGCGGCAGCTGGCGCAAAACCTGCGGGGGCAGGCGGGAATCCGTTACAGCAGTTTCGGCATCGACGCCACCTTTGACACGGAATTCTTTCCCTTGCCATTCTCCAACGCCAGCCTGAACAACGGCGCCCTCACCGGCAGCCTGGGTTTCGTTTTATTCCCTTCGGAAAAATGGACCCTCAGCCTGAACACCGCCACCGGCTACCGCAGCCCCAACGTGGACGACATGGGCAAAATTTTCGACTCGGAACCGGGTGCCGTGGTAGTGCCCAACCCCGACCTCAAAGCCGAATACGCCTACCACCTTGAGCTGGGTGCAGCCCACATTTTCGGCCGCTACCTGAAGGTGGATGTGGCAGCCTACTATACCTGGCTCGACGACGCCCTTGTGCGCCGCAACTACAGCCTGAACGGCATGGACAGCATCGTTTACGACGGAGAACTGAGCCGGGTGCAGGCCATACAAAACGCCGCATCGGCCACCGTTTACGGCTTCCAGCTGAACGCTGAACTGAAGCTGCCGGCGGGCTTCGGCTTCCACGGCAATTTCAATTTCCAGAAGGGCGAAGAAGAACTGGACGACGGCAGCACCAGCCCCTCCCGCCACGCCGCTCCCTGGTTCGGAGCGCTGCACGCCACCTACCGCACCTACGGCCTGCTGATGGACCTGAACATGCGCTTCAGCGGTGAACGGGCTTTTGAAGACCTGCCACTTGAAGAGCAAAGCAAGGATTACCTTTATGCCCGGGACGAAAACGGCAAGCCCTACGCCCCCGGCTGGTACACGCTGAATTTCAACGCCCGCTACCAGCTGAATGAACAAACCAGCCTGACTGCCGGCATCGAAAACATCCTCGACAAACGCTACCGCCCCTACTCCTCGGGCATCACCGCCCCCGGCAGAAATGTGGTGATGGCGGTGAGGGTGGGTTTTTGAGGGGGATTATGGAGGGTTATGGCCCCGATATTTATCGGGGATGGAGGGTTATGGAGGGTTATGGCCCCGATATTCATCGGGGATGGAGGGTTATGGAGGATTATGGAGGATTATGGAGGATTATGGAGGATTATGGAGGATTATATGGGTTTAGCAGGAATACGCTGTTAACTCTGTTTTCAACTCCGGTTACTCTGTGGTTAATTCAGGATAATAAACCTAAAGCATGAATTGGGGAATCATCGCACCGGGCAGGATCGCCCGGAAATTTGCACAGGACCTTGCATTGAGTAAGGGCAGCAGGCTGCTGGCGGTGGCCTCACGCTCGTTGGAGCGGGCGCAGGCTTTTGCGTCGGAATTTGGAGCGAAGCATGCCTTTGGCAGCTACGAAGAACTGCTTTCCTGCCCGGATCTGGATGTGGTCTATGTGGCCTCGCCGCACAGCCATCATGCTGAGCACAGCTTGCTTTGTCTTCGCAAGGGCATTCCAGTGCTGTGCGAAAAACCGCTGGCGGTGAACCGCAGGCAGGTGGAGGCCATGATTGGCGCAGCCGAAGCAAACAACACTTTTTTGATGGAGGGCATGTGGACCCGCTTCAACCCGGCATTCAGCCATGCGCTGGAGCTGGTGCAGTCGGGGGCCATCGGGGAGCCTCAACTGTTGCGGGCGGATTTCGGCTTCCGGGCGCCTTATTTACCCGAAGGGCGGCTTTACAACCCTGCGCTGGCCGGCGGTGCCCTGCTGGACATCGGTATTTACCCGGTGTTTGCAGCACTGAGCTTTTTGGGAGCGGCCAAAGGCATCATTGCGCAAGCGAAGCTGACAGAAACCGGCGTGGATGCCACAACGGGAATCGTGATGACCCACGAGTCGGGGGCTGTTTCCGTACTGGATTGCACCATCGTGGCGGATACTGACACGGTCTGCTCCATTCATGGCGAAAAGGGGAACATCACTGTGCAATGCCGTTTCCATGAAGCTGACTCCGTGGTGGTGGAGCTGAAAGGTGAACAAGCCAGAAGGATCGAGCTACCAAAAACCGGCATCGGCTTTTACCACGAGATAAGGGCTGTTGAAGAGGCCCTCCAACACGGTTGGACGGAACATCCGAAGGTGTCACATGCGTTCAGCCGTCTGCTCATTGACACCCTTGACCGGATCAGGGAGCTGGCCGGCATCCGCTATCCCGATTTTGATTAACTTGGGCACCGCAAAAAAACAAACACGATGCACACCCGGCTGACGATCAAACTGCTGTTACTGGCTATCATCCTACCGGCTTTTGCCTTCGGGCAACTCGTCAATTCCAACCTGCCCATCGTCATCATCGAAACCGAAGGCGGCCAGCCCATACCCAACGAACCGAAAATCACCGCCCACATGGGCATCATCTGGAACCAGGACGACTACAACTCCATCTCCGATCCTTACAACCACTACGACGGCTTCATCGGCATCGAGATCAGGGGAAGCTCCAGCCAGGGTTTTGAGAAGAAAAACTACGCACTGGAGACCCGCAAGGCGGATGGCTCCAACAACAACGTGTCGCTGTTTGGATTTCCGGAAGAGAATGACTGGGTGCTGCACGGCCCCTATTCCGACAAAAGCCTGATGCGCAACGCCATCGCCTATACCCTGGCCGGATGGACCATGGCTTACGCCCCGCGGGTGCAGTTTTGCGAGGTGGTCATCAACGGACAGTATGAGGGCGTTTACCTGTTCACGGAAAAGATCAAACGGGACAAAAACCGGGTGGATGTGGCTGAACTCAACCCCGACGAAAACCAGGGCGACGACCTGACCGGTGGCTACATCCTGAAATTTGACAAATGGGATGGCGCCGACAACGACGGCTTCACCTCCGACTACCCCGCCGACCTGGACGGTTTCGGCACCACCTGGTTTCTGTACCATTATCCCAAGCCAGACGAGATTACCGAAAAGCAAAAGGCTTACATTCAGCAGTGGATCAGGGATTTGGAGTTCAACCTGATGAGCCCCTATTTCGATTCGCCGCAGTACGGCTACCGGCAGTATTTCGATGTGCCATCCTTCATCAACTACCTGTTCATTCAGGAGATCGGCAAAAACGTGGATGCCTACCGGCTGAGCACCTTTTTTTACAAAGACAAGGACAGCAAAAACGGCAAGCTCTTCATGGGTCCCGTCTGGGATTTCAACCTCGCCTTCGGCAACGCCGATTATTGCGATGGCTGGCAGACGGCCGGCTGGGCCTGGCAATTCAACGAGGTTTGCCCGTCGGATGCCTGGGTGGTGCATTTCTGGTGGGAGCGCCTGTGGCAGGATAAGGCTTTCCTTCGGGAAACGGGCCTGCGCTGGCAGGACCTCCGCAACGATACCCTCTCCAACGAGCGCATCTTCGGCATGGTGGACAGCCTGTACAACATGCTCGTCGGGCCGGCCAACCGCAACTACCAGCGATTCCAAACCCTCGGCAACTACGTTTGGCCCAACGCTTACATTGGGCAGTCCTACCAGGACGAATACTTCTACCTCCGCAACTGGCTCACCGCCCGCCTCAACTGGCTGGACAGCCAAATGGCCCTGCTGGCAGAACCCGAATATGTGGAAGCTGATTACTTCCCACCCAAAGTCTATCCCAATCCTTTCAGGGACCGCTTGACCTTCGAGTATTACGTCAGAAAGGAAGTTCCCGTCTCCATCCAACTCTACGATGCCCGCGGCGCCCTGGTGCTCCAGCACATCGACGACGGCCACTCCAACGGCAGCAACTCCACCCATCTGAACACCGACCTGCCCAACGGCCTCTATTTCTACCGCATCCTCTTTGGAGATAAGCGGGAAGCGGCAGGGAAAGTGGTTAGGAATTGAGGAACTGAGAAGCACCCTGCTAGCACCTAATAAACATGGCGAAGCCATTTAAACTCCGCCGCCAGGCGGACTAAACCCACCGCAGGTGTTTAAACAGGCCGAAGGCCTTTAAACGCCCGAAGGGCCTAAACATGGCGAAGCCATCTAAACTCCGCCGCCAGGCGGACTAAACGCCCGCAGGGCCTAAACGCACCGCAGGTGCCTAAACCGGCCAAAGGCCTTTAAACAGTACAAACGGCCAATTGGCCGTTTGTACGAAAAGGGTCTTCACTACTCACAATGCATCTTGGAGGCTTATTTGATAAAGCTGAGCAAGCCATCCGGCTGCGGCTTTAGGGCCATTTCTTTTGTTGGAACCCGCTGGGTAACCGGTTTCAGTTGGAGGCTGTGGTCGTCGCAATAGACCATCTGATAAACAGTGGTGGACTCGCAGACATTGGGTTGATTGCGTGCGCAGGCATGCAGCAGCAGGAAGTTGCCGTCTTTAGACAGTTCCCACACGCCGCGCTCGGGGATTTCAGTTCCGCCCATATCCAACAAACGGGTGTAAGTATCGTCATTGCTGAATTGAAAGCGCACGGCCTGGGGCTGGCCACGGCGGGGCTCACTGGCATAAGCGGTCCACTCCCCTCTCAGATCGGCTTTGAGTTCTTTCAGTTTTGACGAGGCCACCATTGGGCGATACAGCAGTTTCTGCACCTCCCAGGTATTTGTATTCAGCAGGTTCATGCCCTCACAGTCGGAGGTGACGACGTATTGCTGCAGGCTCCCATCCGCACTGCTGATGGTTGAAAGCTGCGGAAGTCCGTCCACCGAAGAAACACTCCAGATCATGAAAGAAACGGAGGACGTTCCATTTTCTTCGGAAAACTGAATGGCAGTGCCGTCATCGTTGAACTGAATGGTCGTGGAGTGTTTCCCTTCGGGCAACCACAGCCCATGGGTCAGGTCGTAGGCAATGATCTTTTCCGGTCCCATACTCAGGTCCGGTTTGTACGCCCGGCAACTCAGGTCCATTTCGGGTTGAGAAGCTGCAAAAGCCGCAAAGGCAAAAAGGAGGAGACAGAATAATGCAGACGTTTTCATAAGTCGGGTATGGAGATTTTACAACAACAAAAACGAGCCGGGAAGGTGAGGGAACGCGGGCGGGAAATTCCCGCCCTGACATTCCCTTCGGATGATTTCTCGTGACAATGACAACAGACCGGAAAGAGGGTTGCCCGGGTTGGCATCCTACTGCCCGGAATATGAAATTTGTCGACAGACGACACTTTCTGACCGTTCAGTGATTGCGGGAGGCATCCCCCCTTTCGTCCGGCATCCCTTCGACGGGCTATGAGGAAGAATAGTTACAACAGGCATGAAACAATGCCCCAGGGCTTATCTTCGCTGCGCAATACCAGGCCTATGCTCATCAAGACCAGCGGCATCGTTTTCAAGACCAAAAAATACGGTGAGTCCAGCCTCATCGTGGACATCTACACCGAGGAGAAGGGTTTGCGCTCTTACATCATCGGAGGGGTGCGCAAGGCCCGCCCAACGGTAGGTGCTTCTTTGTTGCAGGTCCTTTCGCTGGTGGACATCGTGGCCTACCACCGCGAGGACAGAACCCTCACCCGGCTCAAGGAAGTGAGGCCTTTTCATACCTACCAGTCCGTACCTTATGACATCAGGAAATCTGCCGTGGGAATGTTTATCGTGGAAGTGGCCCGCAAGGTGATCAGGGGCCATGAAGCGCAGCCGGAGCTCTTCTCCTTTTTGCGGAACACGCTGCTGTTGCTGGATGAATCGGACCAATTCACCAACCTGCACCTGCATTTCATGGTTGGGCTCAGCGCCTACCTGGGTTTCTGGCCCGGAGAACATTTTGATGAAAGCCATCAATACTTTGACCTGCAAGCCGGCACTTTCTGCCCGGTGGAGCCGCCTCATGCCTATCACCTCCAGCCGGAGGAGGCCGAAATCCTGCAAGCCCTGCTCAACACTGCCGCTGAGGAAGCCGGCAACATTCCGATGACGCTGTCATTGCGAAGAAAAATGCTGAACCACCTGATCACCTACTACCGCCTGCACATCGAGGACTTTCCGGCCATCCATTCGCACCAGATCCTGGAGGAAGTGCTGGGCTAAGCCCCGTTTGCCACACCCGCTCCGGCTGGTTCCCTAAATAGAGCAGTGAACCCCCAAAAACCTCAAAAACCCCTCTAAACCTCTCTAAACCCCTCTAAACCTCTCTAAACCCCTCTAAACCTCTCTAAACCTCTCTAAACCTCTCTAAACCTCTCTAAACCTCTCTAAACCTCTCTAAACCCCTCTAAACCAGCTGATCTACTCCTCCTCTATCAACCCTTTGAACCAGTCGATAAATTCATCGAGGGCTTTGGCGCCGAGGTCGCCTTCACCTTGTTTGCGGATGCCAACGGTGCCGGCTTCGGCTTCCTTCTCACCCACGATGAGCATGTAGGGGATCTTTTTCAGTTCCGCATCGCGGATTTTGCGGCCGATGCTTTCGGTGCGGTCATCGATGCTGCCCCGGATGTTGTTGAGGGCCAGTTTCGACTGCACCTCTTTGGCATAGTCGAGGTATTTGTCGCTGATGGGCAGCAGGATGTACTGTTCCGGCGTCAGCCAGAGGGGGAACTTTCCGGCGCAGTGTTCGGTCAGCACGCCGATGAAGCGCTCCATGGAGCCAAACGGAGCGCGGTGGATCATCACCGGCCGGTGTGGCTGGTTGTCCGAACCGATGTATTCCAGTCCAAAGCGTTCGGGCAGGTTGTAGTCCACCTGGATGGTACCCAGTTGCCAGGAGCGGCCCAGGGCATCCTTCACCATGAAGTCCAGTTTGGGACCGTAGAAAGCGGCCTCACCCAGTTCGGTAATGGTTTCGAGGCCCACCTCTTCGGTGGCTTCGATGATGGCACGTTCGGCTTTTTCCCAGTTTTCTTCCGAACCGATGTATTTCTCCTTGTCCTCCGGATCGCGCAAGCTGATCTGGGCCGTGTAATCGTCAAATCCCAGTTTGCGAAGCACATAGCGTGTCAGGTCCAGCACGGAGAGGAACTCATCTTTCAGCTGGTCTGGTGTGCAGAAGATGTGGGCATCGTCCTGGGTGAATCCGCGCACCCGGGTCAGGCCGTGCAGCTCACCGCTCTGCTCGTAGCGGTAAACGGTGCCAAATTCCGCTATGCGCAATGGCAGTTCCCGGTATGAGCGGGGTTTGTGTCCAAAAATCTCGCAGTGGTGCGGGCAGTTCATCGGCTTCAGCAAGAACTCCTCGCCCTCTTTGGGCGTATGGATGGGCTGGAAGCTGTCCTTGCCGTACTTCTCGTAGTGGCCGCTGGTCACGTAGAGGTCTTTCTTGCCCAGGTGCGGGGTGATCACGGGCTGGTAACCACGTTTGATCTGCTCCTCTTTCAGGAACTCCTCCAGCCTGCTACGCAGGGCGGTACCCTTCGGCAACCAGATGGGAAGGCCGGCACCCACTTTGTCCGAGAACATGAAGAGTTCCAGTTCGGCACCCAGCTTGCGGTGGTCGCGCTTTTTGGCCTCTTCGAGCAACTCCAGGTATTCGGTCAGTTCCTTTTGTTTCGGGAAAGTGACTCCGTAGATCCGGGTCAATTGCTGGCGCTTTTCGTCGCCACGCCAATAGGCCCCTGCCACAGCCATCAGTTTAACGGCTTTGATTTTGCCGGTGTCAGGAATGTGAGGGCCCCGGCAGAGGTCGGTGAAATTGCCCTGCTGGTAAAAGGTGATCGTTCCGTCCTCCAGCTCGGAGATCAGCTCCAGCTTGTATTCATCACCCTTTTCTTCGAAATACTTCAGGGCATCGGCTTTGCTCACCTCTTTGCGGATGTAGGGGTTGGCCTGTTTAGCCAGTTCCTTCATCTTCTGCTCGATTCTCGGCAGGTCATCGATGGAGATCTGGCGTCCACCGGGATCAACATCGTAATAAAAGCCATTCTCGATGGGCGGTCCGATGCCGAACTTGATTCCTGGGTAGAGGGCTTCCAGGGCCTCGGCCATCAGGTGGGCCGAAGAGTGCCAGAAAGTGCTTTTGCCCTCCTTGTCGTTCCAGGTAAGCAGCTGCACCGTGGCGTCTTCATTGATGGGGCGGGTGGCATCCCACACCTCCCCGTTGATTTTTGCGGAGAGGACATTCCTGGCCAGCCCCTCGCTGATGGATTTGGCGATGTCCATCGCCGTGGTCCCTTTCGGGTATTGCCTGACACTGCCATCAGGCAGCGTGATGTTGATCATTTGAGATTCCATTTAATTATTCTTTTTCTTCGCCCTTCGGGCAACTATGAGCCAGGCTGCAACAGCCTGGATATTATACGAAGCAAGGCCATTTTCGTTCAATGAACAGCCCCTCTCCAACAGCCGGCAAAAATACACTTTTGAAGCACATGGCGGGCAGTGAAAAATCAAGGGTTTTCTAAACCCCAAACAGCGACCTCAGCCCCACCCCCTTCAACAATTCAACAACCTAAACGCTGCCGCAGGCAGCCTAAACCAGCCAAAGGCTTTTAAACACTGCCGCAGGCAGTCTAAACTCGCCAAAGGCGATTAAACGCTGCCACAGGCAGCCTAAACAGCCCAAAGGGCCATATCTTTGCCGCACGTCTCATTTGGGGTGCCCTGTCCGTTGGCGGGGCTGAGATCATACCCATCGAACCTGCCCGGGTAATTCCGGGAAGGGAAATGAGTGCTCACCAATTATTGCAGCCACTCATTTAAGATAGGTAACCCATCGTGTTTCGTGCCTGACAGTCAGACCGGCGTCTGGCGGCACCATGTCTAACCAACCAAATTTTACTACACGATGAAAAAGTTACAACTGGCGGCGCTGCTGCTCTTCCTGGCCTGCTATGGCCACGCTCAAATCAAAATTCTCGGAAACATCACCGACACCCGTGGGGTGCCATTGCCCGGAGCCACCATTCAGGTGCTCGGCACTGCCAAAGGCACCACCAGCGATCTGGAAGGAACCTTTGAGCTGATGTTGCCGGAAGCAGGAAGTTACGACTTGCAGGCATCCTATGTCGGCTACAAAACAGCCACCCTCCGCCTCAACATTGCCGAAGGAGAAGAGGTAAAAGAGGTGCTCATAAAGCTGGAAGAGGAGGCCACCGTGCTGCAGACCCTGACCCTGAAAGCCACCCGCATGGGCGCTTCCACCCCCTTTGCCACCCAAGTGATCACCAAAGAGGAGCTGGAAAGCAAAAACCTGGGACAAGATGTTCCATTTCTGCTGGAGGATGCCCCCTCGGTGGTGGTGACCTCCGACGCCGGCACCGGCATTGGCTACACCGGCATCCGCATCAGGGGCACCGATGCCACCCGCATCAACGTGACCATCAACGGGGTGCCCCTCAACGACGCCGAATCGCAGGGCGTGTTCTGGGTGGACCTGCCCGATTTCGCCTCCTCAGCCGCCGACATCCAAATCGAGCGGGGAGTGGGCTCTTCCACCAACGGCCCCGGGGCCTTCGGCGCCACCATCAACCTGAACACCAGCCTGCTGGAACACTCCGAGTACGCCGAAGCCAACCTCGGCATCGGTTCTTTCGGAACCAGAAAGCGGAACTTCAAGTTTGGCACCGGACTGATGCCCTACAAAGGGAATCAAGACGTGGGATTTACCCTCGACGGCCGCCTGTCACACATCAATTCCGACGGCTACATCGACCGGGCCCGGGCTGACCTGGAATCCTTCTTTGTTTCCGGAGCTTTCATCGGCAACAAGTCGGCCCTGCGGGCCAACGTCTTCTCCGGCCACGAGGAAACCTACCAGGCCTGGAATGGCGTGCCGGCCCAGTGGGTGAACGACGACAAGCTCCGCCGCTACAACTCCGCCGGCACCGAAAAACCGGGCCTGCCCTACGAAGACGAGGTGGACGACTACACCCAAACCCACTACCAGTTCCATTTCGACCACCATGTGAACGACCGGCTGGACCTGGGCCTGTCCGCTTTTGCGACGACGGGAAAAGGATTTTTTGAACAGTACAAAGCCGATGAGGAGCGCTCCCGCTACCTGCTCAACGACACCCTGCCCGACTGCTGCTACGATTTCGTGCGCCGCCGCTGGCTCGACAATGTCTTCTTCGGAACGCTGTGGACCCTGGACTACCATTCCGACGATGACCGGCTCAACCTCACCCTGGGCGGCATCGTCAGCAAATACTCCGGCGACCACTTTGGGGAACTGATCGACGGGGAACTGCTGCTGCCCAACCAGTTCGGCCACCGCTACTATTTCTCAAACGGAGAGAAAAAAGATTTCACCACCTACCTTAAATCCCGGTACCGCCCATCCGATGCACTGAGCCTCTTCGCAGAACTGCAACTGCGCCGGGTGGACTACCATACGGAAGGCACCAACAACGACCTGCTCGCCTTCAAGGTCAGCGCTGACCACACTTTTTTCAATCCGAAAGCCGGCTTCGTTTATGAGCCCATACAGGACTGGTTCCTCAACGGCTCTATTGCCGTCGGCCAGCGGGAGCCCAACCGCGATGATTACATCGATGCCCTCAACGGGCAGCCCGTAAAGCCCGAAAAAGTAGTTGATTACGAACTGGGCGTCCGCCATGTGGGTCCCTACCACAGCTACGCACTGAACGCCTATTACATGAACTACAAAGACCAACTGGTGCTCACCGGCAACATCAACGACGTGGGTGAGGCCATCCGCCAGAATGTGGACAAGAGCTACCGCTACGGCGTGGAACTCAGCGCCAGTGTGGCACCCGCCAGCCGCCTCACCCTGTCGGGCAATGCCACCCTCAGCCGAAACAAGATCGAAGGCTTCACGGAGTACATCGACAACTGGGACACTGGGGAGCAGGAGGTCGTCTTCCACGGCACCACCGACATCGCCTTCTCGCCCAACTTCATTGCCTTCGGTAAAATAAGTTACGATCTTTTCGCCAGCCGCCGGGTCGACGCCAACCTTGCTTTCACCCTCAAGCACGTCGGCAAACAGTACATCGACAACACCTCCAACGAAAACACCACCCTGGAGGCCTACACCGTGGGCGGCCTGCACCTGAAGGTCGGCATCGTCACTTCCCGCTTCGAAGAGGTACTGCTCAACTTCAGAGTGAACAACCTCTTCGATGCCCGCTACAGCGCCAACGCCTGGACCTACCGCTACATCTCGCCCTCTTACGATGCCCGCCCGGACGATCCCTACGCCCGACTGGAATCAGGCAACACCTACAACCTGACGGGCTTCTACCCCCAGGCCGGCCGAAATTTCCTCCTCGGCCTGACGATCAGGATCTGACCGTACCGGCGATCTCCAGATCGCCGGCCCAGAAATAAAAAAGAGCAGCAGGGATCAACTCTGCTGCTCTTCTTTTTTAGGCATCCAATACGATTTTCGAAATGCTACCCAGGTTGGATGGGTAGGCTCCCTTGCAGGAGCTAACTTCCGGTTAGCTCCTGTTTTTCTGGTTATCCTTCGTAGGACTTGCAAGTCTGCGTGCCGTAAGTGCGCAACCAAGGGATTCACATAGCGTACCTACGGCACGCATAGGCCAATTCTTGGCTGCATGCTACAAAGATTTCGTCCCTACGGGACGGGCAAATAACAATTCGGGCTGGCAAGTGTCTTTTTGTGACTTGAAAAAGTTTTCGGAACACCACACAAGTTGGAGAAGTAGCCCTACTGGGCTGGGTAATTCAGATTGCTTTTCTCTTGCTTTCAGGAATCGGTTTTCAAATTGAAAGGATAGGAGAAAACGATCTCGCCTAATCAACATTTAAATACAAAATCGGATTGGAGTTCCCTTTCATAAAGTAGTGAGCAACGGACTTATATTTATACTTATCCCTAATTTCTTTTGAAGCCAAATTCCCTACAAATTCATACCTGCCCGCCAGGGCTGTTTTATCATGCACTCCTGCAGATAAATTCATATCCCTTACGCTAAACGTCTTCCCTGCTTCATACCAATCCAAGATTTCATAGACTTCCTGAATAATTCCTTCATAAACGGCGAAAGCATATTTTGCACGTTTTGCTCGTACAGGGTTAAGCCTCCATTGTCCCCGTGTAAAATCATAGAGCTCCATTTCAGACATAGAGTATCGAAATGCCTGATTAATCCTGATAAGTATTGCAGGTTCACTGATATCGACTTTCTGCCCATCATAAGTAGATATGATTTGATCAACGGTCATCCTCCCATACAATGCACTTTTGTAACCACTTTGCCGATTGGTTAGATTGTGGATTCTCAACAAATCAATAACAGCAGATTCAACTCTTAAAGCAGTAACCTCATCTTCGAGTCCATGTATCAAAATTTCGATTTTTGGTTCAAGCCCTTGTCTTCTAATCTCTTTGATAACCCGGGATTTATCAGAATCCACTTCGTCATGCAAATGGGAAAAAACTCTGTTACCTTTTCCTTTCCCGACATAAAATATTTCACCTGATTCAGGATGAACGTACAAATACACGTAATACTTCAAAGCTTTGGATACAACACTAGAAAACTTCTTTTTTTCCATATTCTATTGTGTTACAAAATCACCAGCATGATGTACAATCCTACATCACTTAACTCCTCCCTAAATCGATGCCAGATAGAAGGCCTGAATACAATCAATGAAATTTCCCATGATCATTCAATGGTAAAACCCATTCAGATAACACTAAAACCAAACATCTGGCCACATGCTTGTATGACGTTCCCAAGGCTATGCGTTGTCAAATTTGATTGAACGGTGTCCGTAAAAAAAGTGTTGCCTACCGCATCCCACAAATGAAGGGAACTGGTGAATGTTGGGAAGGGCTGGCTGCGCTGACAGCAACTCAAACCATCTTACTCAGTTTCTTCTAACAGCATGGAAAATTGAATTTAATTGAGTAGGCATTCTCAGAATCCTTATACACTTCAATTCCACATCCTAATCCAATAAATTCTCCCGCACACCTCCCTTCAACTCTGTATGATTTCGGATTCTTCAAGTAATGGTCATTTAAAATGAATATTTCTTCTGGCGCATCTTTTAAAAATTGATGTATCAAATAGTACACTTCGGAAATTCTTACATTTTTTAAACTCAATTCAGTCGAAGTTCCCTCCCAATACTGATGTTCAATGAGAACGTGTCCTTCCCGAAAATTCTGAATCCTCATTTCATGTGCAGATGTACCATCCACCCTGTTGGACCACTCAAACATACAGCCAGTTTGTGTAAAATTATCAATGGCGTATTGTCTAAGCAATACTGGTAGCCATTGGGAATATTCGAAAGAGCTAGGTGGGACTGTCTTGCCATTTTCTAATAGAGACCTAGCCGGAGGAAGTGTGCTTAAAAATGCATCAAAAACATATCCTGTTAACCCTTCAGTTGTATGTATCTTCACCCAATTTCCACGAAAGCCAAAGATTGTATCATGTTGGATTTCAAAATTAGATGTGTCAATGATGCAAACCTTATCATAAGTTTTTAATACACCTATTTTCTCGCCTTTCAAATTTGCTTTGGAGCGAATAGTCAGTCCATTTATTGCAACTACATACAATGTATCACCAATTGAGTAATTAACTCCCTTGGAAACAAATGGAAGAATGATGAAAAAGATGGCTATTAATTTTTTCATTTCAATTTTTTTAAAAAAAAAGTACTGATGGCCTTTTTAGTTGTGTCCACCTTCCAATAGCGCTGGAAATACTCCTCATGAAACTCGCTCATTAAGTCCTTTAGGCTGGCAATCATTTAACGCCTTTTACTACAATCAGGATTGGAATAGCTTAACAGGAAAATACAAGGTATCGACCAATCATCCCTCATCCCTCATCCCTCATCCCTCATCCCTCATCCCTATCCTCACCGCTTCCCCCGCCTGTATCAGTTTCCCAGTTTTCTTCCCCGTTTTGAGTTTTTTACCGGTGGCGTTCAGGATGCGGTAGGCTTGTTCGGTGGTCAGGGTTGGGTTGAGGCTTTTGAGGATGCCCACCAGTCCGGCCACGTAGGGGGTGGCCATGGAGGTGCCGCTTTTCAGGCCGTACTGGCTGCCGGGGATGGCGGAATAGATGGCCACGCCGGGGGCAGCCACGCCCCATTGCAGGTCTTCCACTGTATTGCTGAAGGAGGCCCTGTTGAGGGCGGTGTCCACGGCAGTAACGGTGATGACACCGGGGGTATTGGCGGGGGCGTAGTTGCGGGCGTTGCGGTTGGAGTTGCCGGCGGCCACCACCACGATGGCGCCTTTTTTATTGGCGTATTCCACGGCCTTCTGGTAGGCCCGCTGCTGGCGGTCGGAGCTGGGGCCGCCGAGGCTCATGCTGAGCACATCGGCGCCGCGGTCGGCGGCTTCCAACATCCCGTTGATGATGGTTCGCTGGGAGCCAAAACCGCTGTCGTTCAGTACCTTGATGCTGGTGATGCGCACATGCTTGTTGTTGGGTGAGAAGCTGGCGATGCCGATGCCGTTGTTGGACACGGCGCCGGCGATGCCTGCGCAGTGGGTGCCATGCCCCCGGCGGTCGGTGTCGTAGATCTTTTTCGTGGAGATGTAGTTGGCAGCCAGATCTTCGTGGCCGGCATCCACACCGGTGTCCAGAATGGCGATGAGGGCCTGTTTTTTCGGTTCGGCATTGGCGAGGAACTTCACCACCTCGCCGACCTTCATTTCCTCGAAGCCCCAGAGCTGGGACACACCAGGGTCGTTCAGTCCAAAGCGGCTGCGGGTGGTGCGGGCTGTGGTGGCCTCTTCCGGTCCCACGAAGATCTTTTCATTGGCCTCCAGCCATTCCACGGCTTCATTTTCCTGGAGCACGGCCCTCACCTCGTGCAGCAGCTCTCCGTTTGCCGAAGGAACATCCAAAGCGTAATAGTCGTCCAGGTCGGTGGCCTCGGGATGCGCCATGGTAAAGGCCGGCGTGGCCGTTATATTGAAGCGATCGAGGATGGGCTGCACTTCGCTGAGGCTGTGGCCTTCCCGCACTTCTATGAGCAGTTCGGCGGCTTCATCTACCTCCACGGCTTCGGTGAGCACCTCCTGCGGAAAGGTGCGGGCCAACTCCGGGAAATACCACTTCTTCAGGCTGATGAGCGACACCACCAGAAAAGCGATGTAGGCCCAGGTGACTTTGCGGAACACGCTCAACAACAGCGGCAACAAGGCCAGCAACAGCAACTCCCGCAGCAAGGCCGCCAGTTTGTACGAAAAGCTGCCGGAGGCGAACAACCAGCACAGCACATAGGCCAGCAAGGCACCGAAAAACACTTTCCGGAACAGCGGCGCTTTCTGCTCGTTGTCACGGAAATAAAACCAGCCGGTGAGGGCACCGAGGGTGAGGAGGTAAGCGATGGGATATAGGCTCGAGAACATGGTGAAATGGTTGAGAGAAGTTTAGAGGGGTTTTTGGGGTTGCCAGCTAAGGTAACCAATGCGGGGCAGCCTCCGCAAGTGTTTCGACGAAAGAAAGCGGGGCGGGTTACGAATCAATGAGAAGGGTACAATTTTTCACAGAGCCGGCGGAAGCGAACCAGCTTTTGGCGGTAAATTTCGTGCAGCTCAGGGCGGGGCTGATAGGCCTTTGAAGCGGCGGGTACGAAATGAGCGGGGTAAGATCCCTCCAGGGCGGCTTTGGCCAGCATGGCGGCGCCACGGGCGCTGTCGTCGCTGCCGTCTTCGCTGCGCAATGGCCTTCCGAAGACATCGGCAGCCATCTGCAGCCAGGCACCGGAACGTGCGAAGCCGCCGCCAGCCCGGATCTCATGCACCGGACCGCTGAGCTGCTCCAGCTCTTCCGCCACCAGGGCAATGTTGAGCAGGATCCCTTCCATCACGGCCCGGTGGAAATGGGCCTTGCCGTGCTGCGGCCGGATGCCGGCAAAGGTGCCGGTGGCCGAGGACTCCCACAGCGGTGCCCGCTCGCCGTAGAGGTGCGGCAGAAAAAGCGGATCGCCAAGTTCCGGAGGGGCTGCCGACAGAAGCGCTTCCTGCCCGGCTGCATCGGGGATGCCACCGAGCCATTGCTCGCAGAACCACTGGTAGGCCACTGCCCCGTTGTTGCTGGCGCCGCCGCTGACGTACAATTTTTCCGAAGGGAAGCCCGCTGGCAGGCCGCCTGACAGTAAATAGCTGAAAATGCCGCCCTGCCCACTGCTGATCTTCTGCGGCCCCGTGATCCGGTAAGCGGCGCTGGTGCCAATGGTGAGCACGCCCGTTTGCCCGTCGAGGACGCCGGCACCCAAGTTGGCCAGGCAGCCGTCGGAGGCTCCTATGACGATTTTCGTCGCCTCCGGCAATGGCCCGGCTGCCCTGGCTGAAAACAGCTCCAGTGGGCTGCAAAGCTCCGGCAGGCGGGAGCGCCCGATGCCGCAAAAATCCAATGCCGGCCCATACCAGTCGAGCGCTTCCGCATCGAAGAGTCCGCTGGCGGAGGCCGTGGAATGATCGGTGCACCAGCGGCCCGTGAAGTGGTGCATCAGCAGGGCTTTGACATCGGCAAAGCACCGCACCCTGCCAAACAGCTCCGGCTGCGCTTTGCGGAACCAGGCGATTTTGCAGAGCGGACTCATGGCATGCACCGGGGTGCCGCTGCGGCGGTAAAAATCCATGGCTTTTCCTTCGCTGCGCAACTGTTCCGCAATGCCGGCGGCCCGCAGGTCGGACCAGAGGATGCAGTCGCTGAGCAGTTCATCGCCCTCCCCTACCAGGATGAGGCTGTGCATGTGAGTGCTCAGCGCAATGGCTTCCGGCGGGTTCTCCAGCTCCCGGATCAATGCAGCCAGCAGGCCGTCAACCGCTTCCACAATGTCGCTGCAACGCTGCTCCTGCCGGCCTTTACCGTCGGAAACGGTGTGCATCGGCCGGCTGCTCCGTGCCAGCACCCGCCCCTCTCCGTCAAAAGCCACGGCCTTTGCGCTGGTGGTTCCCAAATCCAGTCCGATGGTGTAGGTCATTTTGAGCGTGTTTTCGGGGGAAAGATAGGGAGGAGAAATGAGGATTTGAGAAATGAGGATTTGAGGATTTGAGCTAGCTGGCCATAAACATGGCGAAGCCATCTAAACTCCACCAAAGGTGGATTAAACGCACCGTAAGTGCTTAAACGCCGAAGGCAATAAACTTCGCCGAAGGCGAACTAAACCCGACGAAGGAGGCTAAACTCTGCCGTCAGGCAGACTAAACTCCGCCGAAGGCGGATTAAACAGTTTCAACAACTCTCCCTACCTTCACGGGTAAATGAGAACAAACAATCAGCCATGCAAAAAGCATTTGACAGTTACATCGCTGCGGTGAAGGAGATCATCCAGGAAGACGAGCTGGAACAGGCCATCGAGTACATGGAACAGCTGGACGACAAGCTGGATATCGGCATCGAGAATGACCTGGTGATGCAGAAGGGGCGTTTGAAAGCCGTTGAAAAAGACATGCAGCGGGGCCTCATTCCCTACGACCGCTATGGAATGGTCAAAGCGCAAATCCGCTTTGCCTTGCTCAGCATTGCCGACGACATTCCGAAGAAAATGAAACTGAAGGACATGCTGAAGGGCATCTCCGGCATGGACTTCATGGTGCAGGATGAGGATGCCTTCCAAAAGGTGCTGGGAGAAAAGAGCCACTTGGTGCGAATCGCCTGGCTGGAAAAAGCCATCAAGGCCTCGAAAAGCGTGGGACGGGTGGTATTGCCCGACGGGGCTACCGGCACGGGCTTTTTGACGGAGGGCGGCTACCTTTTTACCAATCACCACGTGCTAAGCGATGCAGCGGTTACCGCCAATTCCTATGTGGAATTCAACTTTGAGCTGGACGCTGCCGGCCAGAGCAAACCCCGCTACCGCTACTCTTTTGACACATCCGACTTCGTGACCGACGAAGCACTCGATTTTACGAAGGTAAAAGTGAAAGAGAACGACCAGATACCGCTGGCTGAGTGGGGATACCTGGAACTGGCCCCCGATGCCCTGCCCACCGTTGGCGAGCCGGTGAATATCATCCAGCACCCCAACGGCGATGACAAACAGATCGCCCTGACGGCCAACGAGGTGTTGTCGGTTTGGGGCTACCGGCTGTTTTACACCGCCGATACCGAACCGGGGTCCAGCGGATCTCCGGTGTTCAACCAGGACTGGAAAGTGGTGGCCCTGCACCATGCAGGCAAGACCATGAAAGAAGGTGGCCTGCAGATCAACGCCAACGGCGACAGGGCCGGCGCCAACCGGGGCATCTTGTTCTCTTACATTTTACAGGAACTGAACGGCAGGTGAAGGCGCTCACTTCTCATCTGAATCAGCATCCTCCTTTCGGTACCAGCGGCGTTTGACATAGCCGTTGCTGGCGTAAAAGAGGAAAGCCCAACCAGCGATGAAGCAGACCCCGCCAATGGGCGTTATTGGACCGATCACAGATCTGAAATCCGGAATGCCGAGCAGGTCGGCGGTGCTGAGCAGGTACAGTGAGCCGCTGAACAGCAGCACGCCTGCAATGAAAAACCAGATGGCCAGGCGGATTTTCTTTTTGTTGAGGTGGCGGCCCAAAATGGCTGCGATGAAAATGGCAAAGGTGTGGTAAAACTGGTATTGAACCCCCGTTTGCCAACTGTGCAGGTGTTCGGGTGAGATGGCCTCCGCCAGACTATGGGCACCGAAAGCACCCAGAATTACGGCGGTCATTCCAAAGGTACAGGCAATGAATAGAAAAATACGGGTCATAATGATGTTTGATTCACAGTGTGGTTCCGCAACCTGAGCGGATGCCGGAACCCGGTTTTGGAGCGTGGTTTATTCGAGTTCTATCAGCACTTCGCCTTTGTCAACGGCTTTTCCCTTTTCCACTTTAATGGCTTTGATGACACCTTCTCCGGGTGACTTGATGACGTTTTCCATCTTCATGGCTTCCAGCACCAGCAGGGCGTCACCGTGCACCACTTCCTGACCCGGCTCCACCATGATGTCGAGCACCATGCCGGGCATGGGCGCTTTGATGTCTTTGATCTTGTGGATGACGGCAGTGGTGAGGCCCATCTTCCGGACCAGCTCATCGAAACGGTCGTAAAGGCGGATGGCGTAAGGCATTTCATTTACCCGAAGGTGAATGGTCTTGCCGGCAAAATCCAGCTTTTCGAGTTTGGCCAGGTAGCGTTTACCGTCTTTCAGGATGTGATAGACCCCAGGTTCAGGGCTGACCAGGTCCAGCTGGTCAGCCTGCTCTTCCGTTATGAAAAGGTCGTGCTTGTCGTTTATCCGAAGGTGAAATGCTTCTTCTTGCATGGTCGTCAATACGAATCACCGTGCATTGATCTTGCTCAGGTGTGTTAGTGTGTTGGTTTCGAAAATGGTGTAAATGATGTAAACCGCAAAAAAGGGCACCACGAAGAGCATGCTTTCAGGCGCTTTCAGTTTGAGCCAGCCCACCACCAGCAAAGCCGACAGGAAGAGTTTGCCGAAGGTGAAAAGCATGATGACGCGCGTAAAGGCATTGGAATCCTTGCTCATGGCAGCATTTACGCCGAGGTAAAAAACGGCGGTGCTCATGAAGAAAAACATGGAAATGGTGATGAGGGTAAAGTCCCAGGGTACGATTTCCGGGAACTTTGAATTGGCGAGGTAACTGATGAGCAGGAGCACTGCCGTCAGTACGCTCAGCCTCCCCATGTACCTTTTTTGGTTCATTTGATGCGGCGTTTCAGGTGTTGATCAGGTGCCGGATGCTCATTTGCGAAGCAAATCCTTGAGCACCAGGTAGAGGGCAGCCACCAGAAAAAGCAGAACGAACAAGGCAGTGAACAGGGGCTTTTCAAGGCCAAAATACCCGTCCAGTTTCTGGCCGATGAAAGCACCGATTCCCAGCATGATCGCTATTTGAAAAGCCATGCCGGTGTACTGCATGTAGTTCATCGACTGCTTTACCGGATCGTTTTTCCGGTCTTCTTTATGATTTGGCTGCTTCGACAACTTTTTTGGCTTGGTTGGAACTTGCCGGCTGGCCGTTGCCGCCGCTTCCCTGCAAATTGTAAGTGCCGCTGATGACGGCACCGGCCTGTACCACCAGCTTGCCGTAGCGAACATCGCCGGTGACGTTTGCACTTTCTTTGATGTGCAGGAGTTCTTTCACATCCAGATTGCCGTTGAATTTTCCTTCGATAACGGCATTCTTGCATTTCACTGTTCCATCCACACTTCCCTGGGTTCCAATGATCACCTTCGCTTCGCAACGCAGCTCGCCCTTGAGGTGTCCGTCAATGCGGATATCACTGGTGGTTTTCAGTTTGCCCTCCATCTCAGTGCCGGTGGCAAAGGTGTTGAGGGAGAGGCCTGAAGAGGCCTGGCTTGAAGTCTTGCTCATAGCTTTGTCTTTTTTGTCACTTCCGAACATGGTTACGTCAGTTTGTATCCGGAAATCCCTGCCGCAAAGGCGGCAGATGCAATCGGATCGTTACATTTTTTGAGAAGCTAAAAGGGTCAAAAGTGCGATTTGGAAACTTTCTGAATCCGGCGCCGAAGATAGGCATTTCAACGGGAATGCATGACCAATTCCGGTCAATTGAAATACTGTTGACTGCCGGAATGAAAATGACCGGGTGACTTCAGTCATCCGGTCATAGGGTCAGGCGTTTTGCCTGTTTCCAGAAAGGAAAAGCAGGTTATCAGAAGCGCGGGCAGTAAACACCGCGACGCTCGTTGTTGCAGAATTTGTAAACCAGCGCAAACTCAAAAGCACCGTTGTTGGAGCTGGCAGGTTTCAGTGCTGAAACGTTCACGTCGTAGCTGAAACCCAATGAGAACTGGTTGTAATCGAAGCGGGTTGAAAGGATCACCGCATCGGTCAGGATGCCGGTCTCAACCTTGTTGGACACCCGCACCCAGGTACCAAACTGGAAAGCCTGGTAGTTGTTGACACGGCTGCCGCTGCCAAGGACAAAGCGCAGGCTGGTACCGGAGTTCACCTGGAACGAAGGTCCTTGCTTCATCACAATGACACCCGGGAGCAATCCCACGCGTTTGGTCACTTCAAACTCACCACCGGCGTGGAAAGTGAAGCGGCTGTAGATGAAGTCCTTGTTTTCGGAATTGAACGACTGGTTGGCACGGTTGAGGTGGTGAAAGGCACCGCCCACATAGAGGCTGTTGCTCTCGTCAAAAACAGAGAACCACATCAAACCGGCGGCCATATCGGCAAAGAGGAAATTGTCCTGATCAAAATTGCTGTCTTCAAAAGACGGGCAGGTGGCGCAGAATCCGCCCTCGCCGTCGTGCTGGGTACCCCAGCGCAGTTTCAGAAAGTCTATGCTTCGCTGCGCAACACCGGCTTCAGCACCGAAAACGAGGTAATGGGCCTCCTTGCGGCTACCGGCCATGCGCTTGGCGTAAGAAGCTGAAAGTTTACCAGTTACCGTTGCAAAATCGGCTTCACCGGCACGATCACCCCAAAATGTTCCGCCGATACCGAAGTAGTCATAGCGGCCCACGGGAATCTTCTGGTCGTATGAAAATGAATATGTTGAATAGGCATTGTCTTTCAAAACGCTCGCCCATTGGTTGCGGTAGTTGCCCACCAGGCGGATGTTGCAATTCATGACCCCTGTCATGGCGGGGTTCAGATTGAGCGGGGAGAGGTAGAACTGTGAGAAGTGTATGTCCTGAGCAGATGCACCAAAACCTACAAACAACAAAAGAGAAAAGAGTAAATGTTTGAATTTCATCTGAAAAGCTTTTAAGAATACCGTGCTGCGGACGATTGTTTTTTCAGCACTCGTTTTTTCCGCATGCAATAATAGAGAATGAACCGAACTTAAAAGGAGATTTGGTAGTTAAAAGCGGGAATTTTGTCAACCAAACGGTATAACTGCTCTTTGTTTGCAAGAATAACTCCAAATTTCACAGTCCAAAAAACGAGCCGTCTGAACTGAAATTGCCCCCTTGTTTTTCCTTAATGTGGAACTGAGGAACTGAAGAATGAGGGCCCCGATAGCCATCGGGGCAAAAAGTGCCCTCATTCGTTTAGAGTGGTTTAGAGAGGTTTAGAGAGGTTCCGCTCGGTCGCCCTAAATCTCTATAACCCAAAGTTTTAGATCTATGCCAACTCCTCTCAATCAACGACTCTTGCAGGCAACTCTAATTGAAAATGGCTTTTTTGCTGCTAAAATTTAGAAATCTCACTCCTGACAGCACTCAGAGTGCTGTCAGGAGTAAAATGCGAACACCCTCAATCGAATAGCTAGGTACCTCCCTACTCCCTAAACCCTAAACCCTACACTCTAAACCCTACACCCTAAACCACTCAAAAAAAATCCTACCTTACCGTTTCTTTGGTACACTCACTGAAAATCCGAACAACCATGGAAACGTACAAACTGGGTCAGGTACTGGCCGATGAAGCCACCGCATTGAAAAACCGCCGGAAAGCGCTTTTCGGAGAAGAAGCTGCTGAGAATTTTGACAAAAACCGCTTTGGGCTGGCGCTTTCCGGGGGCGGCATTCGCTCCGCAACCATCAACCTGGGATTCCTGCGCACCCTCAACCTTTTCAAACTGCTGGAAAAGGCCGACTACATTTCCACCGTATCAGGTGGGGGCTACACAGGGGCTTACATTCAATCCACCATCAAGGAAAAGAACGGTTACGACGAGCTTTTTGCCGAAGAAAAAATCGAACACCTGCGCCGCTATGGCAATTACCTGATTCCCGGCCAGAGCGCCTTCACCAAATTGTGGAACACGCTGATGCTGGCCATTGGCTTCCTCATCAGCTGGATCATGAGCCTGCTGGGGCCGGCGGCAGCCGTGGTGGCCACGTACCTCATTTTCAAGGTGGTCACCTCCATCCCTATTTTCAAGAATGACGACCTGCTGCTGGACCTCAACTATCCGGGCAACATTGTCATGGACATCCTCAACCCGGCGCTGTGGGCACTGGGTTCAGTGATGCTGGTGCATTTGCTGCTGAATGTTGCCAGGATCTTCGACCTGGGCATTTCGAAGACCTTCACAAAAATTGAGACGGTCATTGCCGTGCTGTTGATCGCCTTTCTGATGGTGGTTGGCGGGGTCACTTACGAAATGAACACCGACTGGGTGGGCAACCAGGCCTGGGAGATGCTGCTGCTGGCAGCCGGCCTGCTGGCCGCCGGATTCATCCTCAACCCCAATGCGCTGAGTTTCCACCGTTACTACCGCAACCAGCTTGCCGATGCTTACCTGGCTCACACCGGCAATCGCTTCAAAAACCTCCTGCTCAAAGATGTTTTTTCCTTCGGCAAAAACGAAGACCGGAGCCGCTACCTGGCACCCTACCCCCTCATCAACACCTGCCTCAACCTGCAAAACCCCGGCGGCAAGGATAAATTCAAAGGCGCCAAGGCCAGCGACTACTTCCTGCTGTCGCCGATGTACTGCGGTTCCAAACTCAGCAAATACATCAGAACCGGCGACACCCCCGGATACCGTGAAATGACCCTGCCGGCGGCGCTCACCATTTCGGCGGCCGCCGTCAATCCGGGCATGGGCATCTATTCCAGCAAGATGCTCAGCATCCTGATGACGCTGTTCAACGCCCGCCTCGGATTCTGGGTGAACAACCCCGATGTCAAACCCTCAAAACTTTTCGGACACCTGGTCTGGTGGCCCAGTTATTTTTTCAAAGAACTGCTCTCCAACATCGGCACCACCAACCGCAAGCTGAACATCTCCGACGGCGGCCACATCGAAAACCTGGCGGTTTACGAGCTTTTGCGTCGCCAATGCAGGCTCATCATCGCCGTGGATGCCGGGGCAGATCCCAAAAGTTCTTTTGCCGATCTGGAAAACCTGGCCATCCGTGCCCGCAACGAGCTGGGCATAGAAATCCGGTTCCGGCCGGATCAGGACCCGGTGGACATCATCCGGCCCCGACCCTCCAGCGGCTATGCCCGCAAGCGCTTCGCCATCGCCGACCTGCTGAAAATCTGGGAAGAATTCAACATCTACAACGAAAAGGGTGAACCCGTCACCTTCAAAAAAACCGTCAAAACCGGTAAAAAAGAGGAGGTCAAAACCATCAAACTGGAGGCCCTCGTCAATTACTTCTACCACCCCAGCCAACCCGATCTGCTGAAATACCGCCTGGATCTGAAAGCCGAACGGGGCGTTGACCTGCCCGAAGCAGACTACGACCGCTATTACCAACAGGCCAAAAAAATTGTGGACGACAAACTGCTGGCCTGTGCACACCTGCCAGCCATGGAGCGCATCAAAACAGGCACCCTGGTTTACATCAAATCGAGCGTGACCCCTCCGCGTAAAATCTTCGTTCCGGAATACACCAGCAAGGGACAGAAAAACCTCCAGTTCGACACCTTTAAGTACAAGATCTATCACCCGGCATTCCCACACGAAAGCACCGCCGACCAGTTCTTCGACCCCGTGCAATGGGAGTCGTACTTCCAGCTGGGCCAGTCCATCGCTGCCGATATTCTGGGCACACCGAAGCCCGTCTCGGAATTCCGGCGGGGTGACAACGACCTGGACATCGACGACCTGATCAAATGGTTTGACAAGGATCAGCCCCTGTTCCGCAAAGAGGAAAAGATCGAAGGCGTTTTCGATGCACCGGAGAAACCCGTCGAAATGGAAGAGGAAGCACTCGAAACCTACCGGCCCAAACCCGCCGGAGAAAGAACCGCCCCCTCTCCTCAGGACATCAAAAAGCAGATCGAGGAAGAAATGGAGTTCAGGATTTAGAGCCTGTTTAGATTTTCATGCTTGAGCGAAAGTGAGCAAATTTTATTCTGAACGAGGCAAATTTTGCAGGCGGATA